>CBDAFS010000001.1:0-11711 GCA_965195285.1 uncultured Aminicenantes bacterium
GTGGTCACTTTTACCCAGGCAGGGTATCCGCCCACCATCGAACTCAGCGCGGTGCGGAAAACCGAACAGGCCTGGATCATTAAAAAGGATTACGCTGAAATTAATATCAATATCACCGAACACCCCACAAATCCCCTGGCCGTGGCCCGGTATATCCTGTACCGGACGGATGCGGCCAGCATGGTGCAGCTGGCCGAATACACTTCAGCCGGCAGCCAGGTGTATATCGATACGTTTTTGGAAAGCGGGAAGTCCTATAGTTACCAGGTGGTGGCCGTGGACGCGGGTGGAACCGTGGTGGCGGAATCGGAAATCGTAACCATTTAGGAGAATAAATATGAAAAAAACATTAATCATATTCATTTGCTTGATATTAACCGGATCAATCATGTTCGGTGCAGAACCGGAAGCCAAAACCAAAAAGTTCATGGTTCAGTTGAACGGTACCCTGCTGATGCCGGCTGACAGCGGATATAAGGATGTGTACGGCAGCTCGGTGTTTGTTCCGGGATTTCAGGCTGGATACCTGGCAGGCAAAAACATCCTGATCTGGATTGGTTATGACTATATATCCGGGAGCGGAACCACGCTGGCGCTGGAGGAGGAGGCCCAATCCACTCAGCATTTTATCAGCCTGGGAGCGGGTTACTGGGGTGAGTTTTCCGATAAGCTGGGGTACCGGGTGCAGGCCGGGGTACTTTACGTATCTTATAAGGAAGAGGCCATGGGTGAAGAGGTGTCGGGTTCGGCCATAGGTGTTGTTCTGGAGGGCGGCCTGGTAGTGAAGTTCGGGGGCGGTTTTTTCGGAACTTTATTTCTGGGCTACGACTACGCCTCTGATGATGTGGAGGGCGTGAGCATCAAGCTCGGAGGTTTCAAAACCGGTCTCGGCCTGGGTATCTGTTTTTAATTTCCGAATCATTATTAATGAATGGTCACGTCCGGGATTTATAAATCATTGATTTGACGTAAAAAAAAAGGGGGAGGTGTTAATCACCTCCCCCTAAAAATCTAATCTTTTCAGAATGTTCTACTTTTTGGTAACGGCCTTATAGGCGTTGATCCGGCCTTTGCCATAGAAGTCGTCATTACCGGGTTTTCCCAGGTCGTCGGATGTCTGGATGAGGTGGTTCTTCAACTTGCCCACCGGCATCCTGCCATACTTGGAAATAACCAGTGCGGCCACGCCGGACACATTCGGAGCTGCCATGCTGGTTCCGGCAGCCCACATCCAACCATTAATGGTTGTGCTAAAAACCATGTCCAGGTACCAGGTCCCGTATGGATAAAGCAAATAGTCTCCGCCAGGGGCGGCCAGATCGATGGCGCCCTTACCGTAATTGGAATAGTGGGCAAAATGATCAAAATCCTGAAGCCCGACAGGTCCGGTTGCCGAAATGGTCAGGCAGTCTCCGGTTTCGGCGGGAATAGCGATGATATTCCCCAGATGGTTGAGGTCAACCGCTTCGTTTCCCGCAGCAACAACCACCAGCGATCCTTCAGAGCTTGCCCAGTTGATGACCTTCTTCATCATGTTTTTCAGTATAGCCGCATCTCTGGCTGTGTAGTAGGGCTCGTATCCGCTCTTTTTTAAATAACCGCCCAGGCTCATGTTGATGATATCGGCATGCTCAAGCACGGCATGAACAACGCCCATTGCGATCCAGCTGTATGCTCCGCTGCCGGTATTGTCCAGAACCTTGACGGCAAAAATGGTGGCATCAGGGGCAACTCCAATGGAACCCCAGTCATTGTCAACAGCGGCAATGATGCCGGCAACATGGGTGCCATGCCCTCTGACGTCGATATAATCCGGTTCATAGGGCACAAAGGAAATGCTGGATGAGTGATCCATGTTGTCAGCCAGATCGGGATGGTAATACCAGATTCCCGTATCCAATACGGCAACCCGAACACCAGCCCCGGTTACACCTTCGTCCCAGGCTTTGTCGGCCCCGATGACCGGCAGATGCCATTGGTAGAGATAATATGTCTCATCCTCTCCAATGTTGCTGGCCTGGACTTTTTCATTCGGGGGCAACCAGTTCAAAACCACATCAGGAACAATTTCAAGATTGGCGGTTTCAAAACCGCGAGCCTGGCTTTCGTCTTCAAACTCGGCGATGGCCATGCCCACTGACGGTAGAAATTTTACCACTTTACCGCCGGCATTTTGTACCATTTTCTCCAAATCATCTGGAAGAACGTTGGACTTGGAGTTGATGATCCAGCTATCGGCAAACGTCACTGTGACCGTTAAGCAAACGGCCATAAAGAAAAATAGGGATTTTTTGAAAAATGTGTGTTTCAACACAAACCTCCTTAAGTGAATTTCTCCATCTATATTGTTTTTGAGATGGAAGTCCTTTTTTGATTCACATTATATAGTTAAACAACCTAAACCAAGCCAAGAATCAAACTTCAAATAATAGAAAAAGATTCTTCTTTCAATTCGATAAAATAGTAAAGAAATTTTTTTTGATTGTCAAATATTTTTTTAAAAATTATTAAAATCACAAGGGATATTTACCCTGGATGGCCTTGATGATGTCAATGATAGATAAAAAGGCATCCGCCACTCCCGGGTCAAAATGCTTGCCCCGTTCCTGACACAATCACACAACACATATTTTTATTTTGGTTGTTATTGACAATAAATTTCAATTGTTTTATATTTAAATCAAATTAAAAGGAAATTTTGTCTGAATAAAACAGACAATCTCTCAAGTTGTTGTTTCCTGTTCAGCATAAATTTTTCCTGGTTTATTCACATAGATTGTATAAGGAGGCAGCAACATGCAAAAAAGAATTTTTATCATTTTCGTTTTTTTCTTATTCATTGCGTCCATGGGACTGATGGCCCAGGATATCAGCCTTTTATGGAACACCTTTTTAGGCTCCTCAGTTACTGATTTAGGCGAAGGTATTGCCCTGGACAGTTCGGGAAATATCTATTTGACCGGTTATAGCGGTGCCACCTGGGGATCGCCGGTACATGCTTACAGTGGTGGGAATGATGTTTTTGTCGCCTGTCTGAACAGTTCGGGAAGCCTGGTCTGGAACACTTTTTTAGGCTCCGCCAGTAATGATTATAGCAGCAGTATCACCCTGGACGGCTCGGGCAATCTCTATGTGACCGGATATGGTTATGCAACCTGGGGCACGCCGGTTAATGCCCACAGCGGGAGTTTAGATGTCATAGTAGCCTGCCTGGGCAGTTCCGGCAGCCTGATCTGGAACACCTTTTTAGGTTCCGACAGTGCTGAATATGGTATTGATATCACTATGGGCAGTTCGGGGAATGTCTATGTGACCGGCTATGGCACGGCTACCTGGGGATCCCCGGTGAATGCCTACAGCGGGGATGATGATGCGTTCACAGCCTGTCTGAACAATTCCGGCAGCCTGATCTGGAACACTTTTTTGGGCTCCGCTTCCGAAGATCGAGGTTATGGCATTGCTCTGGATAACTCGGAAAATGTATATGTGACCGGCCCTAGTTTGGCTACCTGGGGATCCCCGGGAATGCCTACAGCGGTGCTGATGATGTGTTCACAGCCAGTCTCGACAGTTCCGGCAACCTGCTCTGGAACACTTTTTTAGGCTCCTCTACCGAAGATCGCAGTTATGGCATTGTCCTGGATGAAGCGGGAACTATCCATGTGAGCGGTCATAGCGAGTCCAGTTGGGGATCGCCGGTGAATTCGCACAGTGGTGGTGATGATATCTTTGTGGCCAGACTTTTTACCGACCCCATTCCCAATATCACAGCCAATGGTTTGGATGGCCCTATTTCCATCACAGAATCAGACTCACTTCAAATCCGGGTGTCGTTAAATCGATGGGGCTCCGATGAAAATGTGGACTACTGGCTGGCCTACAGGGGACCGTCCGGATGGGTCCACTACAATAAAGCTACCAAGACCTGGAAACCGGATCTGGGAGTTACTCACCAGGGGGCCCTGATGGACCTGAACAACAAGAAGGTGTTTCAATCCTCAGGACTGGCCCCGGGAAGCTATACGTTCTATTTCGGTGTGGATATGAATATGAATGGCACGATCACCAAAGGCAGTCTGTACTATGATGAAGTGAAGGTGACGGTTACCAGCAATTGATGGACCAGATTTCACTTTTTGAACTCAACTTCCAGGCCTGAGATCCGGACATGAATATATTTGTTCGTAAATGGGAAGATGAGAGGATGAGTAGATGGGGAAGACCAGTCAACCAGAAAGCCAGACAACAAATTTCTGGCAATGCTCCGCATCCACCCATTGACTCATATTCACATCAACCCAAAGGGACAGGGCTTGAAATATCAAGTTAAGTTCTACTGACCTTAATCTCAGGTAAAGGTAAAGATAAAGGTAGAGTGCAGGACATCTTAATAAATAAAAGCTTTTCCTTTACTTCTACCTTCACCTCAACTCTCAGCTACTTATGTCAATAATAAAGATTTGACCCCTTAATTGCTTAATTGCTGGTTACGGTTACCTTAATTTCGTCGTAATACAAACAACTCACAGACACTTCTCCGTCCATTTTCATGTCCACCCCAAAGAAAAACCGATAGGTGCCCGGAGATAATTTCGAGGATTGAAATACCTTTTTATTGTTCATATCAAACAGGGCTCCCTGATGGGTAACCTTCTGGCCCGGTTCCCAGGAATTGGTTGCTTCATTATAGTGAATATATCTGGAAGGGGTTTTGCAAAACAGCCAGAAATCCGCATCATCGGTAAGACCAATGGTGTTTAACGACACCCTGATCTGCAGGGTTTCTGACTTGGCGATGCTGAGCGGGCCGTCCGAACCATTGGCGGTTATGTCAGCACTGGGATGGGCGCTGAGTGTGACTGCAAACAAATCCCAATTTCCATTATGATTTCTTAGTGGTGATCCCCAGCAGTTGTTGCTATAACCAAACACTTGTATTTTTTCCGAATCATCTATGGCGATATCGAGTCCAAAGTCACAACTTTCGGAACCTAAAAAGGTGTTCCAGAGCATGCTACCGGAACTGTCCAGACTGACTATATATGCATCCCAATCACCACAGTGAGCATATACCGGTGATCCCCAGCAGGCCTTGCTAGAACCGGTCACATAGATATTGCCCGAGTTGTCCAGAGTGATACCATATCCACTATCATCACAGCTGGAACCGATAAATGAATTCCAAAGAAGACCGCCGGAACTGTCCAGAACGGCTACAAACGCATCCGAACAACCACTGTGAGCATTCATGGGCGATCCCCAGGTGGCAAAGCTATAACCGGTCACATAGATATTGTCCGAGTCATTCAGGGTGATAGCAAGTCCAAAGTCAGAAGTTCCGGAACCTAAAAAGGTGTTCCAGAGAATGTTACCGGAACTGTCCAGACTGGCTATATATGCATCCCAATCACCACTGTGAGCATTCACCGGAGATCCCCAGCTGGCCAAGCTATATCCAATCACATAGATATGACCTGAGCTATCCAGAGCAACATCAAAACACTCATCCGTACTATGGGAACCAAAAAAAGTGTTCCCGAGCAGGTTTCCGGCGCTATCCAGGCGGGCTACAAAGGAATCCGCGCTTCCACTAAAGGCATTAACCGGCGATCCCCAGGTGGCCCAGCTTACACCGGTCACATAGACAGTTTTCGAACCATCCAGGACAATACCATATCCAAAATCAGGTTGATCGGAACCTAAAAAGGTATTCCATAACAGGTTGCCCGAACTGTCCAAACAGGCCACAAAGGCATCACTATTTCCGGTGAACGCATTTATTGGCGATCCCCAGGTGGCATCGCTATAACCGGTCAAATAGAGATGTCCCGAAATGTCTCGAGCAATGCCATATCCACAATCATCTTGAGATGAACCTAGAAACGTATTCCAGAGTAGGTTGCCCGAACTGTCCAAACAGGCCACAAAGGCATCACTATTTCCGGTGAACGCATTTATTGGCGATCCCCAGGTGGCATAACCATAACCTGTTACATAGGTGTTGCCCAATCTGTCCCGGGTGAAAGCGAGGCCAAAATCATCATTACTACTACCCAAAAACGTATTCCATTCCATGTTAACAACTTGAGCGTTCAAAAAAATTGATGAAAAAAGTGATACTACCATGATAAAAATAATTGATTGGGATTTCATTGTAACCTCCTCACTATCCAGAATTAAATAGCACTATGGCTACCAAGTTTTTAAAAAACCCGAAACCATTGATAACAAATGGTTTTCAGGCTTTATTGGCAATGCATATGAGCCAAAAGGGGTGTGACAAAAGTTGATATTGCCGAGGACAAAACAGTCTCGGATCAATTGATTGGTAAAGCCGGTGTGGAAAATGAGACTATAGATTTTTGAGTACGGTTTCCAGTTCAGCCAGATCAATGGGCTTTTTTAAAAAGCCATCCCGCTGGCATTCCAGATCACTGAGCAGATAGGTGGCATCCTTGTACACGCTGGTCATCATGACTACTTTGGTTTGGTTTAATTCTTCGCTTTCCTTGATTTTCCGGCATATTTCCACACCATGAATACCGGGCAGGAGCATGTCACTGATCAGGATGTCCGGTTTCTCGCGGTTGACCAGTTCCAGTCCCAGTTTTCCGTTTTCCGCAGTGAATACACTGTTGCCCTGATTGATTAACGTTTTTTCCAGCAGTTTCAGGGTGACCGGATCGTCATCAATTACTACGATGATTTTTTTCATGTCTATCGTACTCCTCGTCATCATGTTTTGATTGTTGGTTTGCATCTCAGGCAGCTCCGAATGTTCTCATTTTCTTTTCTTTGAAAATGTAATATTGGAGATGCTTGAATTCCCGGTTGAGCATGTTCAGTGCTTCCCGAGCCATTTTCAGATTTTTCTCCTTTCCGGCTTTTTCCATCTGGAATGAGAATTTTTGAAGAGTATTCAGACTCAAATTGGCAGAAGAGCCCTTCAGGGTATGACCCTGATGGTAAAGCTGGTTGAAGTTCCTATCGGTTACCGCCTGTTTCAATGCCAGGAACCGTACTTTAAAATCCGAGATATAGACCTCAATGAGTGTATCCAGAAATTCTTCATCTCCTCCGGTTCTCTCCAGAGCGCTGAAATAATTGATCGGGGTTTTATAATTGGCATTCATGTTTTCCTCCTTATATGGTAAATATTCATTTGATGTTACCTGAAAGACACCCGGTTACGGCCATTGTTCTTGGCTTTGTAAAGCGCTTCATCGCTGCGGTTCAGTAGCTCTTCCACTGACGTGTCTTCCGTGTGCTCTACCACTGCACAACCCAGACTGATGGTTACGTTGATGCTTCCATTTTTGGACCTGAATCCCTTTTTGAAGACATCCCGGCGAATCCGTTCGGCGATTTGCTGAGTGGTTCCCGGGTCGCATTTGGGCAGGACAATCAGAAATTCTTCCCCGCCGTATCGACCGATCTTATCATAAGGCCTCAAATTACCCTGAAGTCGCTGTGCCACTTCCACCAAAACGGTATCACCGATTTGATGACCGTGATTGTCATTGATTTTTTTAAAGTGATCGATATCCAGTATGATGGTACCAATCGGGTGTTCCTCCCTTTGGGCCTGGATAAACCGTTCTTTAAGAATCCGGGTTATTTCTCTCCGATTAAGAAGCCCGGTCAGGCTGTCATGAATGGCTATTCTTTGGAGTTCTTTCTGAGATTTTAATAGCTGGTGCTGTAGTGTGATTATCCGCATTCCGGTTTTTAATCTGGCCTCAAATTCTTTGATATTGAAGGGCTTGGTAATGTAATCATCGGCACCCGCTTCGAGGCCGGTGATGATATCTTCCTGATTGTCTTTTGAGGTGAGTAAAATAATATATTTGTATTTTTTTTTAGATTTCTTTTTTCTTATTTGACTGCATAACTCGATTCCGCTCATTTCCGGCATCATCCAATCCAGAAGAGCGATATGGATCTCCTTTTTTGACAATATATCCCGGGCCTCTTTTCCGTTTTTTGCGGAGTAAACCTTGAATCCCCAGGAACTGGTATGTTTCTCCAGTATTTTCCTGGAAACAGGATCATCATCAGCAACCAGTAATTTAATCATTGGATTTTCCAATCACAACCCGGTTAATTGTTTTCATCATCGATTCCGGGTCAATGGGTTTGGAGATATAACCGTCCATTCCCGCCTCCATACACTTCTCACGGTCATCTTTCATAACATGGGCAGTCATGGCAATAATGGGAATACGGGTGGAGTTTTTGGCTTTTCTTTCTCGCTGGCGTATGGCTGCTGTGGTTTCAAAACCGTCCATCCCGGGCATCTGTATGTCCATTAGCACCAGGTCAAAACTCTTTTTCTTAAACGCTCCTAAAGCTTCTTTGCCATCACGGGCTGTTGTGATATTATGTCCCTGATTTTCCAGGAGGCGTTTGGCCACCATCTGGTTGACCAGGTTGTCTTCGGCTAATAAGATGCGGTATTTCTGAATTTGTTCCCGGCTGATTTGACTGGTGATTGTCTGCTTTTTATTATTAATCTGTTCCTGTTGTATGTGGTTAATTTCTAATTTTACCGTAAAGTGAAAATCGCTCCCCTTTCCCGGTTTGCTTTTTACCCATATTTGCCCTCCCATTAACTTGACCAGTTGTGATGAAATGCTCAGGCCCAGCCCGGTGCCTCCATATTGTCGTGTGGTTGATCCATCGGCCTGAGAAAAAGCCTGGAATATCTGCTTCTGTTTGGATTTGGGTATGCCGATCCCTGTATCGCTTACCGTAAAGTGGAGCATCGACCTGCTATGGGTTCTTGACTCTTCCTCTACTGTTAACCTGATTCCGCCTTTTTTGGTAAACTTGATGGCATTGGAGATTAAATTGATGATTATCTGGCGAAGGCGTCCCGGATCACCAATCAGGTGGTGCGGAGTGTCGGGGGAAATGCCAAAGATGAGTTCAAGGTTTTTTTCGCGGGCCTGGAGAGTCTGAACGGAAATTATTTCGTGAATGATATGATGCAGTTGAAAGGGGATGGCTTCCATCTCAATTTTTTCAGCCTCTATCTTTGAAAAATCCAGAATATCGTTTAATATTTTAAGAAGCGACTGGGCCGAAATCTTTATGTTTGACAGGTATTTCTGAAGCTCCGGGGTTGGACCGGCATCAAGAGCCAGGTCCGTCATTCCCATAATCCCATTCATGGGGGTACGGATCTCATGGCTCATGTTGGCTAAAAACTCACTCTTTGCTCTATTGGCCGCTTCGGCAGATGCCTTTGCCTGGTACAGTGCATCCTCGGCCTTCTTGCGCCTGGTGATGTCCCTGGCTATTCCAAGAACTACAGTTTTATCTTTGATTTGTACAGGATAAGTTCGTATCTCCACTGAAACCTGACTGCCATCTTTGCGATTCAAAATAAATTCATCAGGGCCTGTAGCTTTACCCTGTACATTTTTCACTAAAAGCTTCGACGCTTTAAGTAATTCTTGCACAGCTAAGACTTTAAGTTTTAAAAAGTTTTTCCCAATCATTTCTTCTTTTTTATATCCGAGTAAATCTTCAGCAGCTTTGTTTCCATCAATGAAAGTTCCTTTAAGGTCACTCAGGTAATAAGCATCCGGTGCAAATTCAAATAAGATTTTTAATCTTTCTTCCGAGCTTTTTAATGCTTCCTCTGCCTGTTTGCGCTCGGTGATGTCCATCCCAAAAAGGTAAAATAGTCGTGTCGGTTTATCCCTGGTGATGGTCAACAGATAAATACGGTCTGCAATTTGTTGCTCTGTCTGAAAGGGGGTTTTAAATTTATTTTTATTAATAAGTGACAGGTTCAAGTCCGGTAGCAGTTCATTGAGGGATATTCCGATTATCTCTTTTTTAAATATCTTCACGGCTGCCGGATTGGAAGAGGTTGTCTTTCCCCGATCATCTGCCTGCAAAACCGGGGCAGGGTTGTTGTAAACAAATGCCGCCTGTTTTTTCAGTTCATTTCTATGCATTTTTTGTTCTGAAATATCCCGGTATATTCCACACACCGCTTCAACTTTGCCCTCAACCAGGATGGGTGATGAAATCAGAGAAACCTGGACGCAGGATCCATCTTTTTTTTGGCGACGGGTTTCGGTGATCACTTTTTCCCCAAGGGCTGTTTTCTTAGTAATGGCTTCAGCATCTTTTTTATATTTTTCAGGAACTAACAGATCATCGATGTTTTGGCCGAGTGCTTCCTGAGATTTGTAGCCGAATAAACAGGAAAATTCTCTATTTGTACTCAGTATATATCCCTCATTATTAGTTACAATGATGGCTTCCGGGGTATTTTCGAATAACTGGTCCATTAAAACCCTTTCAGAAGGCAATTTCAGTTCATGTTTGATTTGATTTTTAACATCTTTGCTCTGCAGGATAACCCGGTTACTCTTCATGTCAGACTCCTCTGGTTTTTAAATTCATCCAGGTTATTGAGAAATATATCAACGATTTTGGGATCGAAGTGTTGCCCACGTTCTTTTCTGATCATATCAATGACCTTATTCCTGGGAACAGGGCCTCTATAGGGTCGTCGGGATGTCAGGGCATCAAAAAAATCTGCCAGGGACACGATTCTGCCCGTCAGTGGAATGTCCTCTTTAGCCAGGCCATGAGGATATCCCTTTCCATTCCACTTTTCATGATGAGAGATGGCTATCTGTGTCGCCATCTGGAGAATCTCAGAATCGGAGCCATCCAGTATTTTGGCTCCGATAAGGGTATGGGATTTTATTATATCGAATTCATCCGGGGATAATTTTCCGGGCTTCTGTAAAATGGCGTCGGGGATTCCGATTTTTCCGATATCATGCATGGGTGCTGCATAACGAAGGGTGTCGATGGTTGTTTTTGACAGTCCCAGCTTCTCGGCGATCAGGACGCTGAAATGACCGATACGCTTGATATGATTTCCGGTGTTTTCATCTTTAAATTCCGATGCCAAAACCAGGCGCTGGATGGTATCCAGATAGGAGTTCTGCAATTTCTGGTGGGCACTCCTCAGGTCAGAAAAGGCTCTGTTCAGGTCTCTGGCAAATTTTAAAAGCTGCTGGTTGCCCATTTCTAAATCGCCAATCATTTTTGCACCAATTTAGCAATATCAATGGCTTTTTCTCCATTTTTCGCTGTGAAAAGCTTATTGAAACCAGCAAGTTTAAAAACAAGTTCCAGCATTTCTCTGATTTCCTGCTGGTCGTCAACAATTAATAGTTTTTTCATATTCTGCCTCTGGAATTTAATTTTTTGTTTCATCATGTAAACAACAGCAAGGCTGATGCCAATCCGTGATAATAAGCCTGTAGTATTGATGGCAAAGGGTTTCAGCAACTATTTTAGCATACGGGAATGATGGATCAGGTAAGACAAAAGTTGACAACCATATCAAACGGTCAGATACCAAAAAAAGAAATTTTTAAATCCGGTGAATGAACCGGTTGATTTATTTTTGGTTGAGAATTCAGCCCAATATTTCCTCGACTTTTCTGATCAAATCCAGTGGGCTGAAGGGTTTGGTAAAATAACCATCGGCGCCCGCTTGGTATCCGTTTTTTCTATCACTCTGCTGGCCTTTGGCGGTTAGCATTATAATTGCACTTCCTCTGGTTTCAGGATCACTCTTTATTATTCGGGTTGCTTCGAGCCCATCGATTTTTCCCGGCATCATGATATCCATGATGATCAGGTCAGGTTTCTCCTGGCGGGCAATATCAATT
>CBDAFS010000002.1:0-10406 GCA_965195285.1 uncultured Aminicenantes bacterium
ATGCGGAAAAAATATGGAATTTATGCCCGGATTGTGGGAAACGGATTGGATAAAAGATGATGAAACCGTGGTCTTATTCAATACCGGCAGCGGTCACAAGTATTACCATTTATGGGATTAAGATCCAATTCAATATGAATGCAGCTACGTGAAGTACAAGTACGGCTTTTCGGTGTCTATCTATAGCTGCCTGTTATATACTGAGTTCTCTTGTGAAATCACGACATCGCTGAATTCTTGGACTACGGCATTCATAGAAACGATACAAGGAGATCGACTTCGCCAGTCCAAATACTCTGCACACAACATCCTCGAAAAAGTACATCAATACCTCTTCAATTTCCCTTGCCGAGTTTACGTGTTCGTGCTTCATTAACAGTCCATAATCGAGCCCATACTTCAGCTTGAACTCCAACCCGGTAGTCAATTTCCAACCCAGAGCCCAAAGGAATGTACCTTCGCTTGGTATGCCCGCACGGAACATACCATTCTCAGCCAATAATAATCCACTTTGGGCGACAACTTCCGGCAGGTTACAAATATGTTCCAAAGTAGCTATGGAAGTGATTCTTTCGTAGCAACAACTACTCGGTATTTCAGAAATATCCGAATAGATATTTCTAATGTTTGCGAGAAGAGGTGAATCGTTGAAAAGCTCAATAAAAGGCTCAACAATGTCATACCGCCGAACATCAGGTTCATATTGCAGGTGCTTGAGAGTGCCCGCACCCAACTCCAAAGTTGCCCTTCTTGATTTCCTGAGGGTGACAATATCTTTTGCCACTTGCTTGTGTAACCATGACTCCATTCTTTGCGCAAGCGATGAAGCAGTTGTCTGTCCCTCTCGGTTTGACTTGTATTGAGCTGAATAAATTTCTTCGATCTCTTTTGGTAATGGAGGACGTGTCTTGGGAAATTTCTCAAACATTAAGGTTCCATTTGTCTAGTGCATAACAGCGTAAAACAGAGTCAGGTCTTTGATTTTCACATTCACTTTTTTCCCAAAAGGACCGCACGGTTTCGACCTATCTTGGGACTGTTCAATACATTAAAACCATTCTGTTCGGCAATAGAAATAGTTATTTTAAAATCCTTTTCTGACACATGCCCCTTTGGTTCTACTACAAAAAATGTTCCGATAGGTTTTATCGTTTCATATATCTGAGAAAAAAACGTGTGAGCATCAGGAACTTCGTGTACCACAGCAGATGCAAAAGCGAAATCGATTTTTTCCTTAAGGTCATCCAGACCAAGTGAATTATGGTTACATATACGTGTTTCAATTCTATTGGCCAATCCTGCTTTCTGTGCGCGTTTTTCGAGTGATTTAATCATCTTCTCCTGTACATCCACACATATGACTTTCCCTTTCGAACCGATCATCTGTGCAAGAGGCAAACTGAAGAAACCCATTGCACAGCCAATATCTAAAACCTTCATCCCGTCCTTCACATATGGAGCGAGTATCTTTTTGGGATTTTCAAATAATTTTCTTACCGGACTAGCAAGAAGATAACCAACCCATACCGGACACACTCTCTCAGGCATTATTTCCACCCTTTCTTTTTTTCTTTCGTGAAATGTATTTTTCTTGATTTTCAGTTATCATTGATTTCACCTTTACACTCGAAATGAACGGTTTCGGCCCGCTGGAGTGAATCATTATAGGATTTTGTCATATAGTTTTTTGCATTCGGTACAAAACCCCTGGGAAAATTCTATCTTGGAATGTGTGTCAAAATAGGTTTCAAAAGGTACCCATTCCTGGTTATTGCTATCATATATTTTTTTACACACGCAACATATATGAAGAAATTCCTCCAAGTATTTTATTCTTTTTAGCAATTTTTTTGTTATTAATATAACCAAAATAGCCAAAACAATAACAATAAAAGATTCCAATATACTTTCTGTAAAATTAATTGGGGTTTGAGGTGTTTTAAATAGGACGTGGGGAAGGTCGATAATTTCATCCAGCCAAATAAAAATTATCACAAATCCAAATCCTATAGTTTCACAAATAATTATTTTCTTCTTTTCCATTGTTTTTTCTCCCATAATACTGGCAGCTGTCACAAGTATTACCATTTATTATATCGAAAACCCAATTTTTTCACAATCCATAACATCGGGGGTAAAAAGTTGAGCGTTCGTGCATTAATCAATTTCCATACTGGTATTATAGCGAATATCAATAATTTCCAAATCTAACCATGTCCAATTCCCGTTTTCAAGCACCCAGATAAATGGATTAGTCCGTGAAGTCCGATGATTATTATGAAAATTATCCTTGTCATCTTAAACCTCTATTATTTTTGCATAAAATTCTTAATATGCAAATTTGACTTAACGGAAAATTAAGCCGCCTGAAAAAGCAGTACGCTTTTTCAGGTCGGTCTCGAACAGCTTATTAGGCGAAAATTTATGTGATTATAGTTATTTATGTTGAATGTCAATGATTAGAAACTACGGCCACCGCCGTATCCTCCTCCGCCTCTACCACCGCGACTTTCGGTGCGAGGGCGAGCCTCATTCACTTTAACCGCTCTTCCTTTTAGCTCTTTGCCATTTAGGCCATCGATTGCAGCCTGTCCTTCATCTTTAGAGGCCATCTCCACGAATCCGAATCCTTTTGATTGACCACTATACTTGTCTTTTATAATAGTGGCGGATTCAACCTGCCCGAATTCTTCTACAGCCAGCCGTAAGTCCTCTTCGGTGACCTCATACGACAAATTCCCTACATAGATCTTCATTCAAATCTCCTTTTGTACTAAATTATAAATTTGCACATTGCATAACTATTACTAAACACCAATATATGTTTTATAAGAAAAAAGAAAAAAATTCAATAAACAATTGAATTATATTTGTAAATTGGGGAAAAATAGGCAAAATTTGTTGTTTTTGCTTTGGATGCCTGCGATACCTACTAATTTATTATCCAAAATCACATAAAACCCTGACTCGAAATTTGTAGCTGCCTGGATGAGTCGTAATGCTTTGTCTTTCTTCTTAATCAAAACTCTCATTTTAATATAAAACGATTCATACAATAATTTTATAGCCTGACTTCTAAGGGTATTGGGTAGTAATTGAACTATTTCTATTCTATTAGTAGATTGCATTATCTTTTATTTGTATCAAATATTTATATTTAAAACAAAATAATCTTTCGTTTATTATGGCTTTGACTTATATATTGTTATCAGCTTTTATTCAATAGATTTAATAAGTTTGAATATTAAAACATCTCTGGCAGGTATTTTAACCGAATATGAGATTTTGGTGTTTCCAATGAATTTGTCTTCCCAAAGATTTATTACATTATAGGTATGGGTATTTGGAAAATCTTTTATATTGATTTTGCCCCAATTAATGGTAAAGTCTTTGTCTTTAATTTCAAGATTTAATAAACACACTGCAACGCTTTTTTTTATACGTTTGGCCAATTGCTTGTTCATAAATCCGGGATTACGAAAATAAAATGTAAATGCTTATAACGATAATGGTGATTACTATGCTGAAAACCTTGAGGTGTTTCCAAGGAGTAATATTTACATCATGGGAAAAAACCTGTCGATAAGCTTCTTCTCTTGGGGCAATTTTTCCGATAATTAACATAACAGCCACATTAAGCACAAATAATATGGCCATGACATGCAGATAGTGCGGATAGTTATCAGATCCAAATATATATGGTTTTAAAATAAATTGACTGATACTGTATAATATTACCCCGGACAGGATTGCAATTTTTGCCGCTATGGGCGGAACATATTTTGTAAATATCCCCACCAAAATAATGGTGAGAATAGGGATGCTGTAGCAGCCGTTCACTTCCTGCAAATAACCAAATAAACCATGGGGAGCTTTGGCAATTAAAGGCGCAATGCTCATGGACATAATAGCCAATATAACGCCATAGAGCTTACCGGCTTTTACGGTTTTCACCTCATTGGCTTCTCTGTTGATATACGTTTTGTAAATATCCAAACTAAATAAGGTTATTGAACTGTTAACGGCTGAATTAAATGAACTTAGAATCGCCCCAAAAAGCACGGCAGCAAAAAACCCCAGCAAATATGCCGGTAATACACTGTTTACAAGCATGGGATAGGCTTGGTCCGGATTTTCCAAAATACCGCCAAACATATGAAAAGCGATAATACCGGGCAGAACAACGATCAGCGGTCCCAAAATTTTAATGAAAGCTGCCAATAACAGCCCTTTTTGCCCTTCTTTCAGATTTTTTGCTCCCAGTGCCCGTTGAATAATCGCCTGATTGGTTCCCCAATAAAACAATTGTACCAGCATCATTCCTGTAAAAATGGTGGAAAAAGGCACCGAAGCAGTGCTGTTACCGATTATATTAAATTTTTCGGGATGTGTCTGAAACAACACATCAATACCATTCAAAACATTACCCGAACCAATAGCCATTAAGCCGAAAACAGGAATCATGGCGCCTCCTATTAACAGGCCTACGGCATTAATTGTATCCGAAACAGCGACCGCTTTTAGCCCTCCGGAAATGGCATAAATAGACCCGATGATGCCAATTCCCCAAACGGTAATCCACAGCGCAGTTGTTTCCGAAACCTTAAGAAGCCCGGATACATTAAACATGGTGCTTATAGCCAGAGCGCCGGAATACAACACAATTGGCAAGAGCACAATCATATAGCCGCTTAAAAACAGGGCGGAGGTTATGGTTTTGGTTTTTTTATCATATCGATTTTCCAAAAATTGAGGAATAGTGGTGATTCCTCCCTTTAAATACTTTGGCAACAGTACGATTGCGGTTAAAACCATAGCAATAGCAGCAAGTGTTTCCCATGCCATTACCAATATACCTTCTCTGCTGGCCGCGCCATTCAATCCAACAATTTGTTCGGTAGACAAGTTGGTAAGTAATAAAGAACCGGCTATTACAACACCCGTTAAACTTCTTCCTCCGAGAAAATACCCATCAGCGGTTTTCCCTGCTTTTTTTCTGGTTAAAATATATGTGATTATGGCAACCAATGCCGTAAATACAAAAAAGGAGATTATTTGCATTATAGGTTCAAATTTGGTCTAATTTTAAAAAAAGGTGTCTTTCCCTATTTTTTTTTATCAATACACTTCGTTGATTCTGAATATCTACCAAAGTTTGATACCGCCTTTTTCAATGTACTGCCGTGCGAAGTGAAAACAGATTCATAGTTGCTGACAATAAAAGTGTTTTGCACACATCCGATGTTATACTCCACGCTGTAATCATGAAAAAACTGCTCAACTGGACCGGTGAAAAAAGCATGAATATCCAGCATTTTCACAGGAGTTTGGCACGAAAAATCAAAACTCTCAAAATCAAGCGTTTTGATCTCAGGTGATGGTTTTGTTTTAAAGTAAATCTTGCAAGCCTTAAGATCAAAAACGGTTGACCATTGAGTTCCACTCCAGCTAAATTTTCTTAACATCTCAAAACCATAGTCAATAGCTGGGGATTTGGAAGGATCAAATTCTTTGATCATTTTTGCGCCATAATTAAAAACTGGCATCTGATCATTTTCCAAATCAATTTTTTTACTTCCCCCAAAACCTTCGTATTCTTTGATCAATTTTAATTCTTTAGCATAAGCTGTATTTGCCAGTACAGGTATGGGTAAGTCCTTACCTTTGAATACAACCACTTTTTCATCTAAAAACTCAATTACAGCCGCATTTCCCTCTCTATCAGCGGTAAAGAAGTGCCAACTCCACCCTTCGATAGTCAAATCATGCGCACTCTTGACGACTTGCTCAATCGATTCAAAACTATCGAGAACATACTGCATCCACAAACACATGAAAATCTTTGGCTTAGAATCATCAGTTGGCCAACTGGTTCCGGCAAGGGACATTTCCTCGATAAAAAGACCTGCTTCGTTCATTCCCCCATCCGGAAAATCCCGACAGAATCTATTGAAAGTAATCGAGCCGTACTTGGAAGTCCATTGCATTGGAGGATTCGGGATACTCTGGCTGTATGCCAATTCAGTCCAGGATCTGCACTGCTTTTGTATGCCCTGCTTGTTTACAACGACGACACCGTGAGCATGTTTCCCTTTGTCTAGATTATGCCCAACGATCAAGGTTGAATCTCTTTTTAACATGAAGGTTGAGCAAGAGTGAGCGTCCGCCTTAGGGTCTTCTCCTTTCAAAGAAAGAAACAGAATAATGATTAACCAGACTACAAGTCTCATATTATTTTTCATCTTAACCCTCTCTACATATTCAAATTAAATACTTTTGGCTGCCCTGAACATAATATCCTGAATCCGGGGTACAGCCGTATCAATATGATCAATCACTCCCTCTCTCAACATCATATTATCAAGCAATTGAATTGATAAAGTTTTGAGTTCCGGGGAATCCGGTTTCTTTTTATGAATCCGAACCATTTCTTTTATCAGTTTATTTTTTGGATTTATTTCAAATGCTCTCTTGGAAAATGAATATTCCTTGTTAACCATTTTCATGACTTTTTCCATCTGGACTGAGGGTCCGTCACTGGGATGAACCAGGATACAGGGGCTGTCAACCAATCGTTGCGAAATCTTGACATCTGCTATTTTATCACCGAATATGACTTTCAGATATCCGATATAATTTTCAACATCCTTCAAATATTCTTTATCCTTGGTGGTCTTCTTCTCTTCATCTAGCTTGATGTCAGCGCTCTCTACCAATTTAAAGACCTTTCCATCAAAAGCTCTTAAATGATCGATGACAATCTCATCCAGCGGATCCCCCAAATACAAAACCTCTATATCCTTTTTTCTGAAAGCTTCAAGGGCCGGATTTTTATCCAGGGATTCAATATCAAGACCGGTGACATAATAAATTTCATTTTGATCTTTGTTCATCCGTTCAATATATGCCTTTAGATCAGTAAATTCTTCTTTACCCTTTTTGGAGGAATGAAATAATAAGAGTTGTGCAATTTTATCACGATTGTTGAAATCAGTGGCTATTCCTTCTTTGAAATTACGGTTGTAATTTTTCCAGACACCAAGATATTGGTCCATATCCTTTTGTTTCATTTTGACAAAATGATCGAATATTTTTTTTAAAATATGTTTTTTAATTTTGTCAATAATAATATTTTTCTGAATGGTTTCCCGAGAAATATTCAGGGGGATATCTTCGGAATCAATCACACCTTTGATAAATCGAAGATAATCGGGCATGATATCACTGCTTCCCTTTTTAATGAGCACCTTCCTTGAATAAAGATCAACGCCAGGTTCGGTTTTGAATAATCCCGCCATTTCAAATGAGGTTTTGGGAATAAATAAAATCGCATTGAATTGAACCGGTGCATCTGAAGAAAGATGAAGGTGGGTTTCGGGTTCTTCTTGACTGTTTTCAATAAACTTGTAAAAATCATCATAATCTTTTTGTTTTAGGCTTGACTTTGGTTGAGTCCATATCGCTGCTACACTCTCAATCTTTTCTTCTTCAATATAAACCGGGAAAGGCACAAATTTCGAATGTTTGGCAATGATATCTTTAATGGCTGATTTTTCCAGAAATTCTTTTTCCTCTTTTTTTAAAAACAATTCAATTCGGGTACCACGATACTTTTTTACCATATCCTCGATTGAATAGTTGGCATCACCCTTGGATTTCCACAAGTATCCTTTACTTCCCTTTTTAAATGACTTCGTATAAATATGGATTTCCTTGGCAACCATGAAGCTGGAATAAAATCCAACACCGAATTTCCCGATCAAATCAACCTGATCCTTTTTCTTGGTCTCTGATAATTTCTTCAGGAAATCGATAGTTCCGGAATGCGCAATTGTCCCGATATTTTCAATTAATTCCTCTTTGGTCATTCCGATTCCCGTATCTTCGATAACCACTTTGTTTTGAGATTTCACAAAGGAGATATTGATCTTCAAATCCAGATCTTTATCTTCAATATTGGGATTGGTTAAAACTTCAAACTGCACTTTATTGAGAGCATCAACCGCATTTGAAATTAATTCCCTTAAAAAAACCTCCTTGTGTTTGTATAAAGAATAAACCAAAATGTCCAGCAATTGCTTCACTTCGGATTGAAATTCAAATTGTTCTGTTTTTTCCATATTTCCTCCTTAATCGCAATATACAGAAATTATCAATTTCACTAATATTATAACATCAATGTCAAGTAGACCGGATAACCAAGAGAAAAATAGGTTCGGACTTATTCCAATAACTGAGAAACAAATACTATCTTAATTCCACTGTCACGGATGGATTTTATTGAATCTCTTATAGCCTGAAAAGTTGTTTGAAAGGGGTGGCCAATCGCAATGGCTTTGCCCTTTTTTTGGGCCACTGCGATTAATTTTTGGATTTGCTTCATCGAATGTGGATAGGTTTTTTCCGAATCCAAAAAAATATCGCGGAATGCCGTTTTTATTTTCAGTTCCCTGGCCACATCATAGGCCACTGTTTCTGAAGTGGTTCGGGAATCCACAAAAAAGAGCCCTTCCTGCTTAATGATTCTTAAAAATTTTGTAATAATACCTTTTTTGGAAGTAATAAGAGATCCCTCATGATTATTAACACCTCTGGCATGGGGAATGATTTGTCTGGCTTTTAATACAATCTGTCTCATTTCATCAATATCCGAATGAATTTGAATGATGGTAAAGCCCCGGTATGAGCTGTTTTTTGAATTCTTGGGCTGCATGGGTATGTGTATCATCGCTTGTAATCCATACTGCTTTATCTGTCTGGCTTCATCAAAAGCGAATGAGGATTCAGGTAGAATCGATGCAGTGATCGGGATATTCAGTTTTTTTAGATCCAAAGAAATACCAGATCGATTTCCGATATCATCGATTATAAAGGCTACTTTTGGCTGAAGATCTTCCGCTTTTTTTTCCGGAATTTTATCATCACTGACTTGACAAGTAATTAATATAATGTGGGTCACATCCTGATTTTTCTTGATATGATATAAGTGAATGGTCTTGTTAGTCTGCTGACGCATTTCGGAAAGTTCCAGTAAATAATTCAATCCAGAGGAAATCTTTTTTATGTCTCTGACAATATTTTTTATTTCTTCCTGATTAACATCCAGTTTAAAGTGGTATTTTTCCGACTGATCCAAGAAATAATTGAATTTAATGTGGTTTCGGTTGAAAAGTTTAATCAATTGCTGTTTGAATTGATTGGACTCTGATTTATCTTCCCCAGTCATTTTCAGTTTGATTATTTTTTTGAAAATAAATGAGACTTTACCATTTCTGAAATCAATATATTCCAGTACTATCACCGTTATCAGGGCAATTAGGATAAAAACAACAAAGAGTGGTAACAATACTGATCTTTTTGATTTGGATGTTTTTCGAGTAGTCATTTGTGATCTCCCAGGATTGATATACAGGCAGAAAACAGTGCGTTATCCTCAATGGTTTTTCTCTCATACATGGGCTTCACTCCGGTTCCCAGTATCGGATTATTCATTAATTTATAAATCCCCGTATTGAGCACTACCGAAGTTCCGTCATCGAGATAAAACTGTTTTAAGCGAGGAACAAATCCGGAAGTTTCCTCACCTATCAGGGTGGCATTGGTTAACTTCAAAATATGAGCCAACAACTCAGAGTATAAAACAGTTGATGCATTAATAATAAAAACACAATCATATCCGGGATCATTGTCGGAGCCAACCAATAAGTTTATTTTGCCATTCTTGGTTTCAATTGAAAGGAAAATATTTTCATGGACAAAAATTTTCGAAACTTCAAGGAATGATTTGAAATCTCCTCCTGAATATCTTCTTAAATCAATAATCCATTTTGAATTTTTGTACTCGGTCATTCTCGCTTTTATTTGGGCAACCGACATCGTATCCAGCCTCATCAAAGATATGAGCTGAATATCTTGGCTGAGTTTTCTGAACTTAACAGTCCTGGATATGAATATTGGGTTTATCGTTAACGTTTGAAGATTTTCTGAATTTTTTTTCAAACAGATTAAGGTAAACGGGATTGACTTTTCCGATATCATAGACAAAAACATGTCCCAATAAGAAAGTGCATACAAACTGTTTCCGTTTACATAGCGGATAATATCCCCAATTTTCAAACCGGCTTTCAGGGCCGGTGAATCTGGTATAATATCCGTAATATAAAAATAATTGTTTTTTTTGATACCGTATACCCCGATACCATAATAATTACCCTGCTGGTATAATCGAAATGTTCTACTTTTCCGTTCATCCAGATATGACGAATAATCATCAACACCTGAAACAAGGGAAGAAAATGCCCCCGGATATTTTAGTAGAGGATTTAATTCTTCCACATAATCAGTTTTTACCAGGTTCATGACCTCGGAAAATAGAAATAAATATTTATCATCACCAGGGGATTCAG
>CBDAFS010000003.1:0-72256 GCA_965195285.1 uncultured Aminicenantes bacterium
CCGCTCAGGAAGATGATGGGAACCTTGCTGCTCTTTTCCTCCATACGCAAGCGCCGGCAAACCTCAAATCCGTCGATATCGGGCAGGCGAATATCCAGTAATATCAGATCGGGAACATCCCTCTTCACCAATTCCAGAGCCCGGGCCCCATCTTCGGCCTCCCGGACTTCGAATCCCCTTGACTTTAAAATTTCCGATACGACTTCCCGGATACTCGGGTCATCATCAACCATTAAGATACATGCGCCTGATAAATCTATCCTGGGATTTTCATTCATTTTTCATTTCCCCATATTCCATATAACCAAATCAGAGCAATACTCTCCCTTTGGATTCAAACACAATATCGTTAAACTATCTTAATCCATCAATATAATGATATGTTATTTCAGGATTAAGGTCAATTATTTTCATCAACCTTTTTCTTTTTAATACCCTCCCCAGAAACTTCCGATTTTAATGGTCCAGTAGGATTGATCGGAAATTGATCCCGATGCAAATGCATAGTGGTACCTGGCACTGAACATCATACCGAAGTTTCTGAATCTTCTAATGGCAAAACCAAACTCCGGCGAAAGCCCAAAATGCCAGGTATGAGTCCAGTATCCAAGAGCGTGCGTGTTAAGATAATAAGTACCGATACCGAAACCTAAAAAAGGTTTGAGATTCCAGTTTTGGCCAAGATAAACACGCACGTTAAACAGTGCAGGAAAGGCATGAATACGACGGTTATCTTTGTAAAAATAATTCCAATCCATTGAGAATCCGGTGGAAACCGAGGGTCCCAAAAACCGATGCCCCTCGATACCAGCCCCGGCAAAACTGGTGGAGTTGATAAAATCATAGGTGTTTCCGGCAGGAAAGGAAATCTGATAAGACAGGCCGGTAAAATAGGGTGTTCGAGCTTGGGCCATTAAACCGGTCAAACAAAATATCAACACAATTAAAAAAAATTTTTTCATTTTATCTCCTTTTTAAATTGATTTATACTCAGCAATATCTATTTGTTTTCTTTTTTCACGCGAACAGATTCTGTTTATACATGATGAAGTTTATATGGCCAATAAGAGACCGAGACCAAAACTAAAATAGTTTTCATGTTTATCTCTCCTTTTATGATCCAAAATTATTTATTTGCCTCAAAATTCAGTATGTTGATCCGGACATTTTTGCGATTTTGCCCATATTAATGGTTAAATGGTTAAGTAAATTTATATTACTATTAAATAATTAACTAAAACAATAGGACTTTAGTCCAATACCGAGTCGCACCTATTTTCAAATCTAAAACGAATAAAAATAGAAAATAGAAAATAGGGTCAGGTCTTTCATTTTAGCGTTTATCTTTTTATTATTCGACTGACAGTTGTATAATGTAAATTCAAGTAATCTGCTATCTCTTTTTGGGAATAATTAGTTTCATGATAAACAAACTAAATTATCTCATCTCTACGCTTTCCTGACTTCATCTCTTTTTGGAATATCTCATCCAAAACAGGTTCAATTAATATTTTCTGGCTCCAATATTGAGCATAAATTTTATTTAGCTGCATCATCAACTTTGATAAATTACCTTTTGGGGTTTCAACTAAAAAATGATAATGATTATTCATAAGGCAATATGAATGAACTTTACAACTGTAACGGTCAACTATTAAAGATATAGTTTCCAGGAAAAATATCCTGTCGGAATCATCAAGAAATATCGATCTCCGATCGATACCTCTGGTTGTTATATGATAAAAAGCTCCGGGGAATTCTATCCTTAATGGCCTCGCCATTTCAATCTTATAACATAGCAAACGCTAAAATGAAAGACCTGACCCTATTATATTCTGTCAAAGAAGAGATTTAATATCCGGAAATATTATCAATTGAATTTTTATTGATAATTGAATTGAATCGTGATAATATGTTTGTCCGGCCGGGGTGGCGGAATTGGCAGACGCACGGGACTTAAAATCCCGGGAGGGCAACCTCGTGGGGGTTCGATTCCCCCCTCCGGCACTCCCTACCTTTTCTGGCCCTCTTCGATGATCTTTTTAGTCAGGTCCTTAACCTTGACCCCCTTGGGGATGGTGAAATTAAAAATCCGGTCATCCACCTCCTCATTGACGGCCAGGTTCAGAAATTCCGATGAACTTTCGATAACCTCTTTTTCGGTTTTATTCCAGCTGCGGGTGACCAGATTCAGCCAGACCCCGTTGATCAAACGGTATTTTTTAAAATCGATCCGGCTGACCAGGTCACTGTGCAGATCAAAGGACTCCACCCGGTACAGAAAGCCATTATCCGGATCCACCCAGATCCGGAACCGGCTGACAAACTCATTGGCTTTGGTGGGCTTGCCCTCATAGACATTGACCTTTTTCCAGCCATAATATTTCTCACCCACTTTTTCCAGCTC
Organism: uncultured Aminicenantes bacterium; assembly: GCA_965195285.1. Taxonomy (GTDB): domain Bacteria; phylum Acidobacteriota; class Aminicenantia; order UBA2199; family UBA2199; genus CAZOWT01. The sequence continues at coordinate 2,408 of CBDAFS010000003.1, forward strand.
GGGCACCCCTTCCAGGAGTTCCCGTTTTTTCTGCTGGGGATCCTCCAGCTCTCCCTTGTACTGTCCGGGGGAATAGAGCCAGACGGTTTTATCACGTTTGCTGTAAAAATGCGCTTTTTTGCCATCTGACACCAGCACAAAGGAAAAGGGCGGGCGGGCCTTAATGAAGACCTTCTTTCCCTGGCTGACATATTCCATTTTCATGTAATTGTAATTCTTCCCGCGCTTCATCTCCACCACCATTCTGGCCTTCAATGATTTGAGTTTTTTCTGATTCTCAAAGTAAGAGGAGAGAAGCTCCCGGGTGGTAACGGCATGACAGAAAAAAACCGCCACCAGCCCCAGCATGATCCCAAGTCGAATTTTTCTCATATTTCCACCCTGATAATCTTGAATTGGTTATCCCCTTTGACAAAAATCAGTCCCCTGAATTGGTTTTCAACCGAATCGTTAGCCCGGAACACAATCAGTGACCTGGTCCGGTACAGCCCGGATTCGATTTTTCGGACCGATATTTCCCTCAATTCCAACGTCAAACCACTATTGAAAAATTGGGCTTCCCAATCGGGAAAACCGATTTTATAGGGATTGCTGTCCGACATGTCTACCGCTGCTATAAATTCAGAATACTGTTGATTATTCTGATACTGTTGCCACTCCAGCAGAAACTGTTTGACCTGATATCTTCTCATAAAACCATGACCGACATTCAGCAAAATAATGATAACGGCCACCAGAATCAGAACCCGGCCCACCGAATTCTTAAGGATTTTTTTCCCCCACTTGTAAAAATAGGAATTCTTATACAGGTATTTGTCCAGCTTATAAAACCGGCCGGTTTTTTTTTTTTCATCAGGAGTCATTATAACTGCTGAGCCAGTAATAATCAACAGGGAGACCCGACAATCCAAAGGAGGGAGTCATAAAGACATCCGTAAGCTGACCAACAGGTAAAAGGTCTCATTCTGAATGAAACCGGCCAGCCGGATGGGAAATCCTTTTATGTTCAGATAGAGGCTCAGACCATACCCGAAATCGCTTTCATCGGCCTGAAAATATTGGGCCAGCAGTCCGATTCTGAAAAGTCTGGCCAGGGGCCGGCTGGAGAATTCAGCCGAGATGAAGGTCGAATCTCGGCTGAGCATCTGTTCAACATTAATGATGGCCGTTTTCTCAAAGGGAATGAGGCTGACATTGAAGGGATAGGTCTCACCGGAAAAACCGTTCCACTGGCCAAATAAATTGAAGTCACCCAGAGACATGTCCTGGATTAAATCGAAGCTGAGCCGCTGCCGGTTGTAGTTGTGCAACACCGAGGTTCTCAGTTCCAGATCGGCCCTGATAACAGTCCGGTTCAACGGCGACCGGTAACCATAAGATAGAACAATTCCGGGTTCGGCAATCAACTGGTTTTCCAGGCCGTCAAAATTCTTATGAAATCCTCCTGAAAAAAACAGGCCAACGGTCATATGCTTCAGCAGGGAAAATGACAATTCTGGTGTATATCGAAATGACAAATCATTGATTCCCTCAAAAGAGGTATAAAAAACTTCCATCCTGGCGGAAAACCGGCTTTTCTCCAGGTAGCGGCGGTAATCATGGGGATCGATGATCAGCTTAAAAATAGTGGAATCTCCCTGATCGACAAAACGGGCGGTCAAATCTAAGAAATCCAGTTGGTTATTATTTTTTGCCCCACTGATGAGGTTAAACAATTGGAATCCACCGAAAGCAGAGTACTCAATACTGGATGTCAGGCGCCTCATTTTCTTTTTCTCGGGAATGATCCTGAGAATAACCTTCCCGTCCCGGTTCAACACCACTGAGCGAAGGACATAAAATGACTCGGTAAATAGCATCTCCTCCAGGACCAATTTAACCTCCCGGCTGTTAAAGGGTTTATTGAGCAAATGGCTGAAAAAACGGTGAACAATTCGGGTTTCGATCAAATCATCCGCAACCTCCACGCCCTGCAAAATTCCCTCATCAATATCAATGATTAATTGGCCGTTTTCTCTCATTTCGATCCCGGTCAACTGCCAGTGGGTATAACCCTTGGTTTTACATACACCATAAAAAGCAGTGAGGCATTCATTAAAATCCCGGGAATTGAAGGAAACACCCGTTTTTAAACCCAAATACTCCAGCAGCTCTTTTTTATCATGAAGCGTATTCCCCCTGAATGATACCCGTTCAAGCAGAGGATATTCGACAACGCTGAAAGTAATGGAATGCTGGTTTTCAATGAATGTAACAGATCGAAAAAAACCGGTTTGATCGAACAGTTTTTTGATCTGTTGGGAAGATAATTCCGCTTTGGCTCTTTTTAACAGTTGATGAGGATTTTGTAAAACAAACCCCTTAAAAATGAGATCTTTTGCACTTATAAATGAAATTAAAAAAAAAAAGAATAAAGGGAGAAAAATATATTTTCTCCCTTTATTCATTTAGAAAAATTCAATACCTATCTAACCGGAACAACAGCCGGATTGAAAGTATCGGTCAAGGCCAGGCGTCCGCCTCTGGCATTATAAGCTTTGGCCGCATTCATGGCATCCAGGCCTGCAAACACCTCCAACACAAGTACTCCGAGCCAGATAATATACCACATTGACCAGGTTACAGCCCACCACAACACAAACCAGGCAATGTAAGCGACGATTCCCAGATAGAGCCAGAAGGTAACACCCTCACCAACCCAGATATGACCGAGGCCGGGCAGAATGACCGAAAGCCAGAAGGCAATCCAGGGTTCTTTATATTCAGGATCACCGGGTCTTACCGCGGCATTTAACAAAACGGGCTGGATCAGGATGAATAAAGCAACTAGCATTAATAAAAACTTGATCTCCAGTTTCATGTGTCCTCCTTTGTAAAGGGATATAACATAAAATAATTTAATTTTCAATATTATAAAAAAAAATACTTGAATTTGACTTTTTAATCTGATTTGCTACAATTTTTTTAATGCCTTCCATAATATCCTTCTATATTTCCTGCTTTTTTATCTCCTTTTTTCTGTGCATTCCTATCGGCCCGGTGAATATCGAAGTGCTTCAAAATGCTATCAAGAGATCCTATGCCCAGGCCATCAGCGTTGCCATCGGAGCCGCTATCGGAGATGGAACCTGGGCCCTGTGTGCATTTTTCGGCATTTCCCCTTTTCTGTACTCCCGTCATATGGAGGCTGCTTTTTTTATTTTTGCTTCTATTATCACTGCTGTACTGGGTATCCTGGCCCTGAAAGATGCCCGGTTCATTGAAAAAACCGAAGCACACATCATTGAGAAAGCCAAAACTCGCCGAAAGAGATGGGCCCTTCTCAAGGGACTGACCATGGTCATGGTCAATCCTCTGGGTATTGTTTCCTGGATGGTCAGTTTGTCCTTTCTCAGGAAAGTCCGCATTTATATCCCTCTGACCCTGAATTATGAGATCATCTTTTTCCTGGTGGTTATTGCCGGGGCAGGCACTTATTTTCTGGTACTCATCATCGTAACCACCAAAATGAAGAAGGTATTCAGTCCGGAAAGAACCCATAAAATCATCCGATTCCTGGGGTATTTGCTGATTGCATTCGGTCTGTATTTTCTTTTCACTGCCATCAAATTATTTTTTTTCAACGGGCAATCATATATCCAGCAGATATCATAGGTATAGGTAAAGGCAAAGGCATTGGTGAAGGTTTAGGTTAAGGCAATGATTTTTACAATTTTCGGATATCCCAAAACCGGAAAAACCCTTTTATTTAATCTTCTGACCGACAAGCAGGAAGATATTTCCAAATTTTCAACTGCTGCCAACAAGTATCATACCGCCATCATTGATGTACCGGACCAGCGATTGAAAAAACTTGGCGAATTGGTGAAATTGCCCCCGGTTTATGCCCAGATCAATTATCTGGACACGGGACCGATTTCATTCGGAGAGGTTAAAAATTCCACATTCATTGATTTGTTGAGGAGGGCAGACGGACTGGTCCACATAGCCAGGGGATTCGAAGATCCGGAACTGATTCATCCGCGGGGATCAGTTGATCCAATGAGGGATATTCGGAATATGGAGGAAGAACTGTTGCTGGTGGATTTTATGACGGTTGAAAAAAGACTGGAAAAACTGGAAATCGATTTAAAGAAGATGAAGTCCAAAGAACTGGAAGAAGAATTCGAATTACTGAATCGACTCAAGGACTTCCTGGAAGCCGGAAATCCCTTAAGACAATTTATCCTGAAACCGGGCGAAGACCAGATGATCAGGGGATTTAAATTTCTGACCATCAAACCCCTGATCAATGTGATCAATGCCGATGAGAATTCCTATGCTTCTCTGCTTCCCTTCCGCAAAGAACCGGAAAACAATACCGTTACCATTGTATTCTGTGCCAAGATTGAAAGGGAATTACTGGAACTGCCCGAAGCCGAAAGACTCGTCTTCCAGAAAGAATTCGGCCTGGATCAATACGGTTATATAAAGGAAAGTTTTGTTAAAACCAGTTATCATCTGATGAATCTGATTTCATTTTTTACCATCGGCAAAGCGGAAACCAAAGCCTGGACCATTTCACAAAACACGTCCGCCTATGAAGCGGCCGGGAAAATTCACAGCGATATCCAGCAGGGATTTATCAAGGCTGAAGTTATCCATGTGAAAAATTTCCTGGAAACCGGGGGGTTTATCCAGGCACGGGAAAAGGGAATTCTGAGACTGGAAGGAAAAGAGTATCTCATCAATGATGGAGAAATTATTCATTTTCGCTTCGGAAAATAAATTCAAATCCAGTCATTTTGCATTTGACTTTTTAAATCAAATAGATTATAGATATTTTAGAAGAGGTAAAAATGACTAAAAAGATAATGGTACTTTTGTTCACATTATTACTGTGTTCTGCGATTTCTTCCCAATCTCTTTCCCAATTGGGATTTATCATTAAAAAGGCAATGCCCAACATTGATACCATTACCGTCATTTTTAACAAAGTGATCATCGAAAGAATTGAGAGAGAGGCCCGGCCCGCAACCCTGATCACGAAGATGAAATACATCATTTTCCCGGTTCGAAAAAAAAGCGATATTGCCAAAAAGATATCTCAAATCCTGAAAATAGACAATGTAGCGATATTGGTAATTACCGACAACAGTTTATTAATCCCTTCTACGATCCAGTTCATTGCCCAGAAGACTCTGGAATCCCAGATCCCGGTTATTACGAACAGGTCAAAGGATACCCTTCAGGGAGCATTACTGAGCATTTTTACGGAAGATTCAAGAATCAAAAAGCACATCAACAAAATTACTGCCTCTGCCTTGAGTCTGGATCTATCCGAAGCTTTCCTCGCGGAATGCACGGTAGATGCGGAATAACCACAGACCTAAGCTGACTGATTGAACACCTGCTCGGTTAAAAGATTAAATTCATATTCAAAATTCGGAGTAAAAATCTTCTTTCCGATTTTTTCTTTGATTTTTTTTATTTTCCAAAATTTTCCCTCATCCATTTCATCGGTATTGATGGTGATGGTACTGTTGTATCGGGCATAAAACAAAAATACCAGTTCGGATTCAACCTCAGACTTCCAAACATACCGGGTCACGAAATGCACCGTAAGATCCTTGATTCCCAGTTCCTCCTCTGCTTCCCTTTTTAATGCGTCTTCCACTTTTTCACCGCTGGTTATGTGTCCGCCCACGGCTATGTCCCATTTTCCCTGCTGAATTTCTTTGTGCAACGACCGTTTCTGCAAAAATAGACGGTCCCTATCATCCAAAAGATGAATGTGGACTACCGGATGAAGTAAATCCGGTTGGGAATGACAGACACTCCGGGGAGCCCTGCCAATAACCCGGCCCTCCCGATCAACCAGATCAAACCATTCTTCATCCTGGTATTGAGACAGCCATTTCTGTTTTTTCTTTTTGTTTCTGATAAATTCAAACATAAAAAACATCACAAAAATAAGGTAAAACAATCCTCCGCTGATGAAAGCCCAGGCCTGCTTAGACATTAAAAAAGCCGAATAAACAATGAGAACGGTATGAAAAAGAAACAGGAAAAATATGATTTTTAAACTTCTATTGAACTGATTTAGGCCTTGATCATCCAGCTGGATATTCTTCATATACCTTTTGGAAATCAACAGGATAATATTTGTGGGCGAATAAATGGAAATCCCCAGGATAGTACAAAATATCAACTCAATAATGGCCGGCTTCAGTTTAAAGAATATTTCATTTTCAAGCAAAATCGAAATCATTCCCAGCACCACAATCAGTCCGATATCCAGCAGGATGAACTTATCAACAATTTTTTCCTTTATATATGAAAATATGAATTCAACGAGACCAAAACCAATGGCAATCATGAGCCCCACCCGGGTGCCCCATATGGAATCAGCTACAATGAAAATGATCAAAGGCAAAAATCCCGGGGCCAGGCTCTTGAGCAGTTTTAATTGATCCATTTTATGATTTCATCCATCCGACATATCGACCGGCAAAACTGACAATTCTCGAACCCAGTGCAACTCCCAGTTCTTTGAGCTTTTTCTTAAACGGCAGCTTTCTTGAAATAATATAGAATGTATCTGAGATGAATTTCAGTATCATTCCACCAGTAACCAGGAACAAACCCAGTACAATATTCAAGGACCTGTATCTAAATGCTTTCAGGGATTGTCCCAGGCGGACTTTGATCCGGTACAATTCCTTGAGAGAATAATTATGAGAATGAGTGACCATTGACTTTGGTTGGTAAACAATCCGGTAACCCTGATCGATGATATTTCTGGCCCAATTCTGGTCCTCGGCAATCAGTATATGGTCATCAAATGGATATTGCTTCCAAATGGACCGTGGTATGACGCAACTGACCGTCGAAAACAACAGGGAATCCCGGGAGTTAAAACGGGATATGACCTTTCGGGAATCTGGCATCGAACACCGGATATCGCGTTCCATATAAAGATGACAATCTTGTCGGGGAATATGACGGCTGAAAACACCGGCAAAGGACCGGTCTTGCTTGATACTGTCAATGAGTATCTTCAGCCAGTTTCTATTGGCCGGAATGGCATCGGCATTTAAAAAAACGATATATTCCCCTGCTGTCATTCGAGCGCCTGTGTTTCTGGTCTTTCCATGTCCGAACTCCTCCGGTTTTATGGAGACCAGTTTGACAGAGGGAAAACTTTTCACAATCCGTGTGGTTTGATCGGTTGAACCGGAATCGATTACTAAAATATCAAATTGAAGATCTGTATTCTGGTCGAAAATGGCGTCCAGACATTTTTTTATATAGGTTTCCTCGTTTCGGGTCGGAATGATTATTGAAACATTCAATTTCATGAAAATTTTACTTTTTACAATAACTTCATTTCTGGAAAATGATTTCAATGCAATTATGAATTATTCCTGATATTAATTCAAGACCTATCAATTGTCAATCAATTCATGACCGCATTTCTGTTTTACTCCAGCCATCAAACCATTCTTGACATCCAGGAGTAAAAATGAGAGAATAAATGGGGAAATTCATGTTTATCAATCATACTTCAAAAGAAGTAACGGCAAAAATCGTCTATTACGGCCCCGGCTTAAGTGGAAAGACAACAAATCTGCAATATATATTTTCGGTAACCAATCCCCAATCTAGGGGCGAGCTGGTCAGTATCGAGACCGATATCGAGAGGACCCTGTTTTTCGACCTCCTGCCGATCAATGTGGGATTGGTGAAAGGATATCAGACCAAATTCCAGCTCTATACCGTGCCCGGCCAAATCTTCTATGATTCAACCCGGAAACTGGTATTGAAGGGCGCCGATGGAATTGTTTTTGTATGTGATTCCCAGGAACCCATGGAAAAAGCCAATATTGAAAGTCTAAAAAATCTGAAATCAAATTTAAAGGAACACAATCAAAATTTGGCTGATCTCCCCTGTGTTTTTCAATACAACAAGAGGGATTTGGGTAATACACTCCCGATCAACGGCCTGAACCAACTTCTGAACAATACCAACAGACCTTTTTTTGAAGCCACGGCAACCCGAGGTGAAGGGGTTATTGAAACCCTGCGAGAAATCTCCAGCCTGACTCTTATCCAGATCAAGAAAACAATCGAACATACTAAAAATATAAAAAAGGAAAGTATTCTTATTGATTTTGATACCAATGAAAACCAGGAAATCATCAAGAAAGAAGAGCTACCTTTTAAAAAGATCTCGCTGGAAAACATCTCCAGTATAAATGATAATGAATTTATCCTGGACCTTGACCAATTTGATGAAAGAGAGGAAGAGCTGAAGATCATTGAAAAAACAGTGAAGGATTCAGGCCTTGATCTCCTGAACACAATGGAGGATAAATCAAGAATTACCATTATCAAGAAAGTTCCGCTTCAAAATTCCGAACTGTCCATTGTAGTAAAGGATTCCAATTCCAAAACACTGGAATCCATCAACCTGGATGTAAATCCGGAAGTCAAGAAAATCACCCTGATTCTGGATGTCAAAGACTAAAATCTATATTTCTTTTCTCATTGTACTGACCTTTAATGCCTGCTCCATGGTTCAAAGAAATTCTCCGAAAGCGGAAATCCAGCCTCTTCCCCCGTATCTGAAAAGAGCTGAAATGCAGTTTCAGAAAGGGGAGAAAAAGTTTTCGGAAGGGGATATCCAAGCTGCCAAATACCATTTTGACCGCACCATTAATATTTTACTGGACTCGGATTCAAAAAATCCGTTAATCAACAATCAGTTTAAGAATTATATCGATAAAATTTCAGAAATAGAACTCTATTACCTTCATTGTATTGAGCCCGATAACCTGGAGGAACACGAGACTTTTCTGCAGGAAGTCATATCCTCTCCCCTATTTGTTCCCAGTGAAAGAGAGATATCAGAGGTGAAGCAAAAACTTGACCAGAAAAAACCAGAACACACCATCCCCCTTATTGTCAACAGCAATGTGGTCTCGTTTTTGCATGCCTTTCAAACGGTTCGCAACCAGAGTATTCAGAGAGCATTAAACCGATCGGTAGAGTACTTAGATACCTTTAAGAAAATTTTTAAATCATACGAGCTTCCCGAAGAACTGATTTATATTCCCATCATTGAAAGCGGATTCCGCTATAATGCCCTTTCCAGGGCCCGGGCCCGGGGCATGTGGCAATTTATGGCTTCCACAGCCAGAATGTTTGATCTTAGGGTTGACTGGATAGTCGACGAAAGGCTCGACCCATTCAAGTCTGCCATTGCAGCGGCAAAGTATTTCAAATGTCTGTATGATGAATACGGAGACTGGTTTTTGGCACTGGCCTGCTATAATGGCGGCACCCGCAGAGTCAACAGAGCCATTTCTCAGCTCAAAACCAGAGACTTTTTCGTAATAGCCCGGACTCGTTACCTGAGACGGGAAACCCGAAATTATGTTCCGGCTTTTTTAGCCTCGGTGATTATTGCTCAATCTCCCACAGAATATGGTTTTTTTCTTCCGGAATCATCTCCCCGGTGGGCCTACACCAAAATCGTTAATATACCGTCTCCGGCAGATCTGCAGGCAGTGGCCAAAATATCCGGTATTGACTTGGAAACCATAAAGGATTTGAATCCCGATTTGATCAGAGAATTTACCCCCTTCAACAAGAAATTCCATGCGCTCAGAGTTCCGCTGAATCTGGATGAAAACCTTTTGAAGAACATCAAGAGACTTCCGCCGGAAAAAGAATATTTCGTAGGCTGGTACCGGGTCAAAAAGGGAGACAGTCTTTATAAAATTGCCAGGAAATTCGGAACCTCTGTCAAAAAGATAAAAAAGACCAATAAGTTACACTCAAATCTGATCAAACCGGGTAAACAATTGTTAATTCCCCGGTAAACCCCTGCTGGTTACAGCCATAAAAAAAAACATGGGGTCAGGTCTTTCATTTTAGCATTTTATTAAAGATGAACTTTAATTAACACTTTCCATCATTCCCTTTTTTTTCGAAATCTGTTGATTGTATTATCCCAAATCCACCGCTTGAATTTCCTAATTTGATGAAAAATATGATCAGTAATGGGTAAGGGCAAGCCTTACCCCTACAAAAACATGAATAAAAAATGTAGGGGCAATCCCTTGCGGTTGCCCATCATTACAGGATTGTGGATTTTGGATTATGTCATCTAATTGTTTTTATTTTACTGGTTTGGTATAAGGAGTGATGATAAGCCAACTAAAATCGATTATCCTGAACGGACTCGATGCAATCCTGACAGATGTTGAAGTGGGATTTTCCCGGGGAATCCCGGGAGTTACCATTGTCGGACTTCCCGACAATGCCATCAAAGAGAGCCGGGAACGGATCAAACTGGCCATCAAACATGCCGGTTTTGAATATCCGGTAGGCCAGAAAATTGTGGTCAACCTGTCACCCGCAGACCTTCGCAAGGAAGGATCTTCCCTGGACCTCCCTATTGCAGTCGGAATATTAAAAAACAAGTATGAACTGAAAAGTCCGGTTTTCAGAAATTATCTTTTTTTTGGTGAACTCAATCTGAAGGGTGATCTGAATCCGGTCCGGGGTGTTCTGAACCTGGCCTTATTTGCCAAAAAAAACGGCTTCAAAGGAGTGGTTATTCCTTACAAAAACGGTAATGAAGCGTCTTTTGTCAGCGGAATCGATATCTATGCCTTTGAAAACCTGAAATCCGTAGTGGATTTCATTATTGCCCCGGATCAAACGCTGCCGTTCAAGGGATCCCGCATCATCAAAGCCAGTGAAAACCAGGAAGAGGATTTCAGTGAAATCAAGGGACAGTACCTGGCCAAGCGGGTTATGGAAATTGCGGCTGCCGGTTTTCATAATGTATTGATGATCGGACCGCCCGGATCCGGTAAATCCATGCTATCAAAAGCCTTACCATCCATTCTCCCGGATATGGAAGAAGAGGAGACTCTGGAAACCTCATTGATTTACAGTGCTACCGGCTATTTAAACCAGGACAACTACATTGTTTCCAAGAGGCCCTTCCGTTCTCCCCACCATACCATTTCAGACGTGGGGATCACCGGGGGCGGTAAATATCCGATCCCAGGGGAAATATCACTGGCCCACAATGGTGTACTGTTCCTGGATGAACTTCCATACTTTAAAAAAACCGCCTTAGAAGTATTAAGACAGCCCCTGGAAAATGGAGAGATTACCATCTCCCGTTCTCTCACTACCCATACATTTCCGGCAAAATTCATGCTGGTTACGGCAATGAATCCCATCACTCCGTATTATAACTGAATCTTAGGGGTTTTGGGTAACGTGAGAGTAACAGAGAATTTACTATTTTCTCAATATTTAATAAACTGGGTCTTCTGAAAAACCACTAAATTGACCCCCTCCGATTTACTTTTTTAATTTAACAATCTCAATTTCTCTTTTAGTGCCACAATGTAAAACTACAACATAATTATTTTCACTTTTTTCCTTTATTTCAAATAGAGAGCAACTCGATATACATTTCCTTTTATTCATAAAAGGACACATACAATTTCTGTCTCCATCTTTACCATAAACTAAATAATACATATCCTCATCTATTGAATCTAAAAAATAGTCTTGCATTTAAACCTCCTTTTATGGTTTTTAATCTCTCCGCTCCAATTATATTGATGTGAAATTATATTTCAAGTTTATATTTTGAGATATTCTATAAAAAGCCTTTTTGTAATTCTTTATAAGCATTTAATACATCAAGTAATGCTTGCTTTCTTTTCTTTTTAATTTTCATTTGATGATATTTTGTATCTCCAGAAAATCTAACAGCAATCTTTTGAGCTTTTGTAATTTTTTCAAGCATAGTAATATAAGATTCAGTTATCAATTTATCATACCACTCGACTCGTCTTGGACTATGAAAAATTTCTGTTTTTCTTTTTAGTGGATCAAATTCTTTTCTAAATTTCTCATCATCAGCTTTTACAATTATCCTGTTAAAAAAAATCCAACCATTTGGTTCAGCTTGAACTCTTAATCGTAGCAATACTTTTCCTTCTTCTGTTTTTCCAATATACAAATAAAAGCAATCATTTCTCCTAAGCAGATTCGTGTTACTCTTGGGTGTTAATTTTGAATGATACCATGTGATTCCTTCCATATCATCTGTTTTTTTTCTCAAATTATACTTTTGCATAAAAACAGATTCATTAAATGTAAAAAGTGATAATACAAAAAACAATAAGATGATTCCTAAAAATATTTTTTTCATCTCTCACTCCTTTTTATTTATATTAATAATACTATATCTTGATATAAAAAAAAAGGGACCCCGCCCCATTTGTTAGACGGGGATCCCCGGAGGTAAATTTATGTTACCACCCTCAAAATTTTGAAGGTTTAATTCTGTATCAATCCACCGGCTGGCCAAAGGGCATGTTTGCTCTTTGAGAAAGGGGGTCCCAAAAAGGGTGTGGTTCAGGCTGTGGTGTAAATTCTACCGGGATTAAATCTTTCCCGCTTCCGGATTCCTTAAATGCTTTGACATCTTTTGAATAGGCAACGAAGCGGCCCATCGGCTCACCTTCCTTAATAATCACCGTTGCGGAGTTATACGCTCGAACAGAAGCCCCCGGAAATACTTCAACCCTGGAATTATTGGAAGCCCTGCAGGACTGGCTTGAAGTAAAGATATAGCCGGTTGATTTATCATGCAGATTTGTTTCAGCCCTGCAGTTACATTCCTGAATAACTTTACTGTCATTATACGCCCAGCATTGACCGCCATTCTGATTGACCTGGGAGCGGTTCAGAGCTACAATCGCCTGACCTTCTGAGCAGGTAGCTGATCCCTTGTAAATTAAATGAGATTTTGCCCACCCAGAGAGTAACTTCAAACATTCCTTTTTAATTTCATCGATATGAACCCAGCCGGGAATCTCAAAAGGTTGATGCCGCAACGCAAATTTCCACTGATCAAAAGGTACTAAATAATCAGCATTGACATAACGCACCATTCCACCGGGAGCCATCCTTAAATCAACTTTGGGTCTCATCTGGCAGGCAACGAACCCCTCAAGCTGGCCAGGCCCCGCCGCCTGGACTTCATGCCAGTCAGTGAAGCCGTAAGTCTGATTTAAAAATTCCCTTTCATTAAGAAAATTGCCTCGCCTGTTATAATAATGATCAAACCCGCCTGCCTTTTTCTTTTTTAGGATAATCAAGGCTTTTAGAAAACATTCCGACGCTGGCATGGTCAATCAATTATTGGAATGGCTGGGTTTTGATTCGGATCTGTGTAGTCAATTTCATCTGGCTTCTTTTCAGTTTCATCCGGTTCTGGTTGAAATAAATCTGAATCTGTAACGATTGCCGGGTTAAATTCCGGATTGCAATAATCAGTTTTTAGATTCAAAAATTCCTGCAAGGTTTTCATGGCCCAGCTACCCGCTTTTTCCAAAAGGACATTATCAAGGTACATTTTACCGTCTTCGTTTTGGTTCGGCCATTCTATCAACTGGCCTCCCGGAAGTTCAAGGGTGTCTGAAAATTCACCCTTTGCCTTTATCATTTGTTTTATTACGGTTTTTTCCTGTGTATACATTTTATCACCTCTTAATTTTTCCTTATTTCCTGAGCTATAATCGCATTAAGTTTTTTCCTTTCCTCTGACAAAACCCATTCACCATTTTTTAACACATGGCCGGTTGCTTTCATTCTGATTGCCTGCTCTTCAAGTTCATAAGGTGTTTTTTCAAAACAGGCAAAGTCCTTTTTCCATACCGCCCACTTTTTATAATATGTTCCCATGGGCTTTTCCTGATCCGCAGGAATCCGTTTCCAGCCTCCTATTTTTGCAATCTCTTTTTCATGCCCCCTCATTTCCAGGGAGACTTCCTCCAAGCGTACCCTGGCCGCATTGTATAGGCCCTGAATCCGGTTCACCTTGTCTTTTTCAATCTCGGCCTCTTTACGCTGTGTCGTTATCTTTTCCAAAGCCTCCAGCCGGGGCTTGTCTTTTTCCGCTTGCTTCTCATTTTCCTTTCTTGACTTGTCAAGCCATTTTTGATTTACATCTTTACTCTGATCTGTCATTTTGTCAAAATCAATGTCGCCAACATCCGAAGTTGAAACATTGTCTAACGGCTTTTCTTTCTTTCTGAAAATTTTTGGTACTTCCATAATTTACCTCCCAGTAAATTTATTTAATCTCGGTCGCTGTAGTCATGCTCCGAATCGTTGCTTGTGACTACTCGATTAATTTCATCCCCTTTCAATTCTATGATTTTGGTTTTATTCCTTTTTAAATCCCGGTCAAAACTATCATCAATTTGTGAACCGGGGCGGCCGTTCCCCATTAAACTATTGGGGCCGTATAACGATTCATTTGAATACCCGAAATATCCGCCGCCTGATTGATTATACTTAACGGCATAAGAACAGACCGCCATTGCATTTGATAAATCGCAATGACTCCCGTCTTTTCCCCTGGGTGATATTACGGTGTCCTTTCCTGAAAGTGTTACTTTCCTTAATAAACTTAAAAGCTCATTGCGTAATCTCTCAGAATCCGGAAGCTCAATATTATTATCACTAAATTCCGGGATCAGTAAAATAAAACATTCGCTTGCGTTTTTATCACTGTATTCAATTTTAATCCCGCACTTATCAAACGCCTCAAAAACCCACTGGCTGCCATATCGATCCGAAAGGCATTTATTAATTTTGTATGATTTCATGGTCCCTGCAAAACGTTCAGCAACCTCGCTGGGTGTCATTTTACTTTTAACAGGTATGACTTCATCCAAAAGGTCAATGATGATTTTCCCATTCTCTAAATGAGATATACATAATGAATGGCTGTTAGCCTTGCCGCCGCTCATGTCGATTCCCGCTGAATATGAAAACTCACTCTTATAAGGTAACATTTGACGGCCCGGTACGATTGCCATATCGATTGAAACTGAATTGAATAAGCTGGATATATCATCCCTGAAAATACTCTCATATTCACAAAGTCCCCTGGCTCGATCTTTTGCAATCGCCCGGTCTATTTTCTTTTGACTAAATGTCGGATTCATTTTCCTGGTAGTACTCAACCATATTAGAGTTTCAGGATCATCCTTTCCATAGTATTGATCATACATAGAAAATAAATAACCTTGACGGGAAAATGCACTTGATATACCAATCAGTAAAGAACCCTCCATGATCCCCGGCTCCAATGCTGTAATCACTTCATCCGCTGGGTTTGCAAAGGTCTCTGCATTTTGCCAAAAGGCCAGTTCATCCAAGCATACCACCGGGCCATATAACGGGCCTCTGATTGCACGATAATCTGCTACCCGGATCATAATTTTTACCCGTCCAGAATTTAGGGTGATATCCTTTTGCCTTTCAATGTTGATCTCTTTTTTAAAGAGGGGATTTGAGTTAAGCATACCACTGATAAAATTGTATATAAGACTTGCACCCGTTTTATCCTGAGCCAAAATCGGAAGTATCAACTGTTCACCGATTGCCAGCTTATCCAGGAATTGATCTATGCTGAACAAAACTGAATATACAGATATTAGGCTTGTACAAAATGACTTGCCTCCCTTCCTTCCTACAATAGCGTATACTTCTTTAAACTTCTGATCAGGGGGCTTTGATCTACCAGTACACTTTTTATAGATTTCATATTCCTGATCTGTAAATGGAATGGCATATATTGACTTTAAGAAAGCCCGCCATGCAGTCCAAGTTGACATATCTTTAAACAAATAACCCAATAATCCGGGATCATCCATACATTCAATGATATTCATGTTATACCCTGAATAAAGCCCTTTTAAATCGATTGTAAGGGGCGATCTCTATCATATCAGTATCATTCATCATGTTTTTTCACCTTTCTGTTTAGATTGAATGTAGTCTTTAAGGGTATTCCCCTTATCTGCTTTCCTTTCAAGCCCCAGCTCACGGAGGGACCTTTGAATATTCGCACAAAACCCCAGGTATGAATTAGCCAACACCGGGGTCAACCGCCCGGACTGCGTAAAAACTCCCTTTTCAGACACCCAGGATTCTATCAGGACCCGGCAACCAATGAGATTTACTGTTTGGTCAATCAGTATTAATTGAGCCTGGGAAAGGGTAGACAAACCCCCCAGGTCATTTATGATATTTTCCCGGACCCGGTCTAACTGAGTCTTTAAGTCTTTATGATCCGCTGGCAATATACCGGATTCCTTAAACCGATAAACTCCATGCTCACCTTTCCGGGGCCGCCCTCTTTTACGCTTTTTATCAATCATTTTATCTAATTTTTACCTCATTATATCGTTATTATTTAACTATTTTAATGATATTTTAATAATACGCCCGGTATTCGTTACCCGGTTGTTACTTTTTCTAATCAAACCCCTTGAAACCCTGATATAATCAGGCTTTTCAATTTCTGACAGGTTCCTTATAGGTAACCAGCACTTATTTATCAAATATAAACAACCTCTAAGCATAAAAAACTGGAAAACGTGTTTGTGATTTTTCTTTATTAAGAGGGTTGCTGATTGCCTAAAATCAGCTAAACCCTTACTCTCTTTTAAGAGAGTTTTAAAAGATTTTAGCGAAAGTTGAAATGCTTTATTATCATTCATTTTAGGCATTTTCTGTTACAGTTAAGTTAAGTAAACGTTTCACTTAAGTTAAGTAAGTGTTACAGTTAAGTTAAGTCTCTCTTTTTTTTATCATTTAATTAATTCCTTATCATTCACATTTTTTGACTTTTTAAACTCGAAAATAGCACTTTCTCTATTTATGGCATACCCTTTCAGCAACTTCTCTTTTACTGCAAATTCACATAAATTTTCAATCATTTTTTTAAATCTATACTGTTTGACTCGATTTTTAAAAACCCCCTTATTATTCAAATAATCATTTTTTTTTATAGTTCCGCATAATTTATTTAATTCTATTTTTTTAGGTTTTCCATGCTTGTAAAAGTTTCCGGTTTTTATCAGAAATTCCAAAAAGTTCAAATCCCATTCCCGGACTTTTTTAAATGCTCTCAGGTTTGCGATTAAATCAGAATGAATTATTACATAAAAAAGGGACTGGGAATCTGTTAAGTCTGTGATTAAGGTTAAGTTATTTAATTGGAGATAAAGTTTACTGGTTGAAATATTTTTTGATTCAGTTTTTGGATTAAGATTGAGTTTTTCCAATGGAATAAATTTAAAAATCGGTTCATCTGAATCTATAAAATTATAAACTTTAGAATCGGTTTTATCCGGGAAAATCATATAACAAGGAAACCTTTTTTTTGTAAGTCCCACCATAGCCTTTTTTATTTTTACCAGTTCTGTGCCTTCAGTATCTTTAAAACCCAAACTTTTCATTAAGTCCACGAAATAAAAGGGAGTGATTTTGAGGTTATTATCTGATAGAATTTTGAAACCACCGAAAATAGCGAATTTTTCATAAACAGAGAGTTTGTAATTTTCCAGAAAATTTTTCCCACACCGTTCCAACATTTCATTGGCCCGTTTTATCTGTTTTTTTATATCTTTTTTTTCTTTTAAATCTGTAGTTTTTTTCAAATTGTTTTCCAGTTCCCGGACATCTGAATTAATTTTTTTAAAAGTCGCTGACTTGGTGGTCAATGATGTATTCAAATAATTTACCGGGAGTTTGATTATTTTTTTACTCCAATATTTTTTCCCCTTCAAATTGATAAAATAATCTATTCTATTTTTTAATTCTGCTTTGTCCTGAGTGTCGAAAAATAAAGATAATTTTAAAATATTTTCCTGGGATAGTGAATCGAATATATCTGATATATTAAAACAACTCAAAACATAAAAAAATTTATCCATCTCATTTCCGCTATGGCTCTGAGCCAAACTTTCAAACCTTTTATGATCATTTTTCCTGGTATGTAATATTAAATTTAAAACATTTTTCTCATTCATTATCCAATCCTGTCACGTGACCCATAGTCTTCCGATTCTTCAATCTCGTTCTCTAATGTTCGGTTAAACTCTGTCATCCGGGTTGTATACTTTTGAAATTTCAACCTATATTCACCCTTGAAATAACTCAATTTGTTTTTAGCAAAACTGACTTTTAAAATAGGCTCCTTTTGATCTGAATCGAAAAAGTCATTTTCATTTTCAGGTTCTAATAATAAAACCAAGTCGGCCCGGTAAACCAGGCGTTTACTCCCGGATATATCGGAAATGGTCAAACGCCGCTCCTTTGATTTCCCATTTTTATATTTTTGGTCTTTGTCTTTTCGTACCTCTGCCGTTGTGATTATCGGGATATCATAGTTTGATACAATTCGTTTAATAATTTCCGCTTGCCGCTCATCACGTTCATTGCCCTGAAAATTTCCAACATCCAGATAATGGAAACCGTCAATAAAAATCACCGTATTTTTATTAATGGCCAGAGACCTCTCAATGATACGCCTAACCTCTATAATCTTAAATCGCTCTATAACATCAAGCCGTTTATCCAGGAAGTATTTTTTTACTTTTTCGACTGTCTGCCTTTGCAGATCCCCGGCTTTTATCTTTTTACCGTCAATCTGAAAAGAGGTATTATCACCCTGCCGCTTGTCAATATCCATTAATTCAATCCCTGAAATATTGCTATACAGTCGATTCAGAATTTTATTGATTGAATCATCCAGGGTGAAATATAGACATCTTATTTCCGGGTTACTTTTCAATAAGTCTAAAAATAGATTTACTAAAATGGCAGTTTTCCCGATATTCGATTCAGCACCTATGATATAAAATCCGGCCTGTATACCGTCCACCGCCTTTGTTAACTGAGGGTAATTTTTCAATATATAACCTTTTGGGTTTTCCGGTTCTCTTTTCAAGTCCTCAGTAAATTTTTTATCAATTCTCTGATCAAGGGTCAGTTCCGGGCTATATGACCTGTCGGTAATTTTTAAAATATCTGCATTTAATTGATTTACGATTTCATCCGGTTCATTTTGGAGTTTAAGTGATTCAGCACCCGCCCTTTGGGTCGCCTTGAATATTTCCCTTTTTTCTGATTCTTTCTTTACCTTTTCGGCATATTCAGAGACGCTTATATTTTCCGGGATCCCGTCAACCAGCCCGTTAATATAATCATACCCACCAATAAATTTTAATTCTTTTTTCTCTCTGAGGCATGATGATATTGTAACCGTATCAGCTCTTTTCTTTTTATCTGTCAGTTCGATAATGGCCTTTGCAATTTCCTTATGTCCATCTTTGTAAAAATCATCAATATCAATAATAGAAAAAACATCATTAATATATCGGTTGTCAATCAACATAGCACCCAAACAGGCCTTTTCTGACATTTCATCAAATGGTAACGTTTCATTCTGAGTCATTTTTTACCCCCTGTTTTCATTTTTCAATCCCATACAATCCCAATAAAAGGGCTTCCGCAATTCCATCATGTTTCCGGTATTTTTCCCAATCTATTTGATCCGGAAAAAGCTGTTGTGCTTTTATTATAGAATCCCCTTTTCCTTTTCCGATCAGGCCATGATATTTTTTCCACCGCACCGGCACTATAATTTCATGTCTTATATTCATTGATACAAAAATATTTCTGAAAGTATAAAACCCGCCGCCGGTCATAAAGTTTGACTTTGAGGACTGGCCCGGATAAGCATGAAGTAACTCAATAAATGCCCGGTCAATAATATCCCTATGAGTAGTAAAAATATTCCACAAAACCCTTAAATCATAATCCCAGCTTTTCTTCTTATTTTTTATGATATCCAGCACCGGCATTTTATAATAAAATTCTATTCTCTTATTATCCATTATTGCAATGGCCCCGTTTTTTCCAACATCGATACTGGCTATCATTTATATTTCCTGACTTCCTTTATGTCGCCATCAATAGATAATTGACCGATCCGAATTAAAAGGTCGGCTTTGATTTTATAGGGACTTGATAATTTTCCCAGTTTCCCGGATTGAATTAAATACGAAAAGAATCGGAGCAGATCCCTTGAAGTCATTTTGCCCGTTTCGTACTGGATGATCCAGAAAGAGAGTCGATGATCTTCATCAATGAAATTTTCCATAGTTCACACCAAAGCCCCTTTATTTTGAATTGTTAATAATATGATCAGCGGCCTGGGTTTCCACTTCTTTTTGAGTTCTAACAGGATTTGAAAAAATAAAATTATCCAGGTCTGACTTTTTGAAAATGATTTTTTTCTTAGACGGTTTGAAATATTTGATTTGCTTTAAACTGGTCAGTTTATAAAGCCAATGAGTTGAAATATTCAAATATAAAGCCGCCTGTTTTACGTTCATGATCTGACTTTGTTCTGACATAAATACCTCCAATATTATTTATTCACCTATATTGTGCTATATGTTGGGGGATTAATCTTACGGGGTTTTCCGCTATTTTCTATGATTTTCTATGGAAAAATAAAATAATTTTAGATTATTCGACTTTTTCCTGAAATTTTTCTTTAAAACGAATTAAATCAGAACCTTTTATTTCAAACTTTTTTGATATTTTTGATTTTTCAGCTTCTAAAGATATCAACCCATCTTCTTTATGATTTTTCCCACCATGTATATAATTTAGTATTGACCTTTCATCACAATTATAAAGCTCTGCCGCTTCTTTTACTGAATAGATTTTATCCGGGTCAATTTTTTGAGTTTCCCTTCCAAGCCCGGCTTTAACGTTTTTTGATTTTTTTAAATTCTCTAACTCAAACAAATTTTTTTCATACTCTATTAAAGCTTCCAATTTTTCAATAATAGATGGTACTTTAAAATCAAATTCTTGAAGTAATTCTTTTCCATGTTTTGTAAAATCTACAGCAAAAGAACCATCGATTTTTTGTTTTTCATCTTTTAAAACTTTTAAGAGACATTCAATTCTATTTTTCCTTTTTTTAATTTCTTTACATGGTTCTATAATTAATTCATATTTCTCATTTTCTAATTTTACATATAAATAAATCCAATACCTTTGCTGTGTCGGTATAGGCCAAGCTCTAATATCTTTACCTTCAAATTCTGCAATTTCTTTTTCTACGGCTTTTAAAAATTCATGTTCATTCATAATTCACCTCAATTTCCGGTAGTAAATCAACCGCCTGTCTCTTTTTATCATCTACAATTTTAGAATAAATCTCTGTGGCCTGCAAAGTTTTATGACCCAGCATTTTTGACAGCGTATAGATACCAACACCACTGGTTAGACTCATAACGGCAAACGAATGCCGGGATACATGGAAATGAACATTTTTATCAATCCCTGCTCTGGCCGCCCAAACTTTTAACGCCCTGTCAATCTGTGAATGATTCTGTATTTCAAAAACCCTTTTTCCTTTCAATTTGTCAAATTCAATATTTTCAATATTCAATATTTTCTGAGCACTTTTTGAAAGGTAAAGATATTCATATCCCTTTGTCTTTTGCTGTCTAAAATCAATCCTATAATAAACATCACCTTTAACAATATCTTTTTGAAAATCATTCCAGTTTAAATTAAAGGCGTCATTTTTTCGTAACCCGGTATAACAGCAAAAAAGAAAAATCTTTTTCACCCCTGAATTATTGCAAGGTGTGTTTGCCAGTTTCTGAATTTCCTCAAAAGTTAAATGAGTCCTTTTAGTTTCCAGGGATTTTATATTTGAAACATTACTTCCGGGACTGGTTTCGATTATTTCATCTCTTACCGCTTGATTTAGGGTAGCTTTAATTTTAACAAAATAATTATGGGCCGTGTTTTGATGAAGTGAATCCTGGAATAACAAAAACTCTTTAAACTGCTCTAAAAATGACCGGGTAACATTTTCAATAGTAATATCTTGTAAACCCTTTTCAATTAAAAACTTTTTCAAATAATTCAAGGTATTTTGCCATGCCCTATTGTTTTTTGATCTCTCATTTTTGAGCTTATTAAAGTATGTTATAAAGCTCCCCTTTTTCTTAAAATTAGATATTGAACCGTTATTAGAGCTGGCAATCTCTAACTGTTTTCTGGCTCTGATATTTTCTGCAAGTCTCCAGGTTTCTTTATTGACCTCTTTATCATTTTCCAGGTAGAGGTTTAAAAAATCATATTCACGTTCCCCATTATTGTAAATATCTAAATAAAGTGAACGTCTGTTACCTTTCCCTTTTAGCTTTTTTTCTCTAATTTTAACACTCATGATCAATCCTTTAAATTTGATTGAGTAACATTTTAATTTGTTACTCATTATAATAGTAACATGAAAGTAACATAATATCAACTATAATGTATAATAATATGAAAAAATAGAAAAATATAAACATCATGGTATATCCTTTGTTTACAAGCTTATAAAAGGATATACAGTCAAATATAATCATATAAAAGATTGATGATAAATACGGCAATGAATCCCTGTGAAGACTCAATCGGAATCAAGGAATATCAATATTACAATTGCACGGAATCCCAGCGAAGAAACTACTATTCAAAAATTTCAAAACCACTGCTGGACCGAATTGATTTGCAAATTGAGGTGAAAAAAGTCAAAATTGATGAAATCACCTCCACTGTTCAGGCAGAAAGTTCCAAGGATATCAAGCACCGAGTGGTGAAAGCCAGGCAAGCTCAACTCCAGCGTTTTAAAAACCTCAAACATAAAATATTCGCCAATGGGCAAATGTCCAATAAAGAAATAAAACAATTTTGTTCCCTCACCCGCCAAAGTGAAGAGCTCATAAACAGCGCCATTGACAAATTGAATTTAAGCGCCCGGAGTTATTTTAAAATTCTGAAAATTGCCAGAACTATTGCCGATCTCGAAAATGCAACTGAAATTAAAACCAGCCATCTTCAAGAGGCCCTCCAGTATCGAAACCTTGACCTGTTCCGTCTATAAGAAATGAGTGATCAATCCTGGATGGTAAGCCGGGTGGAGTCATCCTCATTCTGGTAAAAATCGGTCAGCAGCCGGACCAGTATCGGTGCGTATTTTTCTCCACAACCATAACAAACTGGCCTGAAAACAGCGGATGATGAATAATCAAATAAAAAAAGTCCCAGTGGTATTTTGGTCTGGCTTCTTCTTCCGCACATAGCGCAGGGTTCTTCTCGGTTGATATTGTTGAATTTTATCACCAGATGCGGATGCAAATCATATTCAAACCCGGCATCAATCACATCACCGGTCTTACAATCCAACAATCCGGAACTTCCCAGTTCGGTAATCTTGGAGTAATATTTTGATTTATTCCAATGCGGGAGAGATTTCACATATTCTTTAGCTTCTGCCACGGTTTTAAATCGCGTCTCATCACTTCTGTCTTTAAAAGTACTCAGAATGGTTACATCTATTTCTTTATCAATTTTTATATCCCCGACCAAACAATGCAGGGTACCATCGCCCACTTCAACCCATTCTACCCAGCCATTCCCATCAGAAGATTCAAAAATTAAATTTCCATTCAAATTATATTGTTTTTTCATTTTCTAACTTAGACATACCATAAAATCGAGTAAATTAAAACCATAGTGAATTTAAAATTTTAATTTAAAATGAAATATATTGACAAAAGAACATTAGACTGTTATAAATTGCTCATCGGATTCAGGTTGAGATGTTAGAGAAACTTAAGCAAATAATGGCAAAAAAGTCCAGTACGGCAGAACTCTATGAAAAAAAGGGTCAATTAACCGATGCCTATCAGGAATACCTGAGAACCGGTAATATTGCCAAGGCAGGCGATATCCTAACAAAAACCGGTAAATGGAATGATGCGGCAAGCCTATTCATCCAAAACAACGAAATTGACCTGGCCAGAAGAGCAATCGAAAAATGCTTTAAAAGCGGAAAATCATGGGAAACATATCCGCTTGAGAAAGAAAACTCTATTACCATAGAAGACTGGCTGAAAAAAAACAACCAGACCCGACGGTTTGTTCGATATGTTCAGGATGTTGAAACATTCACCCCGACCGGAACTCCTTTAGTCATTGTCCTGGCCGGCAGATTAAAAAAGGCCGATGAACACAAAAATGCAGCTGAACTATATAAGCGAGGTTTTTACCTGGTCAATCAAGGTAAATCAAGCAAAGCCATAAAAAATGAAGTCTGGCTGAAATATGCAACTGAATGTTATGCCAAAGCTAAATTGTATATTCTGGCAGCTGAATGCTTGAAATCTCTCATGCTAACCGAAGTGCAAATCGGAACAGATATTTCAAAAGATTATCGATATAATCCCTACCGTAATTATACTTATCATCTTCAAACGGCAAAGGATCTCAATTTTCTTAAAGCGTTCATAGACAGCTTGGAAGATTTTGATCCGTTTAATATTGCCTATGATTTGATTAAAATCAAGGAAACCCTACTCTCACTGGAATTGTTTTTCAAATATTACGGAAGAATTGCCAAGAAATATCTATCCGAAGAGGAAACTGAAATCCGAAACGAAAAGGTCAGTTATTGTTTGAACCAGTATGTTGTATACTACCGAAACAAGAAGGAATATATTAAAGCTGCGGAAATTGCGCTGATCAATTCTCAAAAGAAAAATGCCGCTGAATTGTATAAACTGGCTGAACAGGAAAAAAAGGACCCTGAAGGAAAGCAGCTAATCTACAAAAGTGAAAAGGTTAGAAAAATTATTAAATGCCCCCATTGTAATGAAGAGGTCAAACCCGAATGGGCAATTTGTCCAAATTGTGAAAACAGTTTATCATTGAATACCTGTGAATGCGGTGAACAAATAAAGCCTCACTGGAAAATTTGCCCGAACTGCCGTCGAAAGCTCGGATAATCTCCTCTGTTTCCCCTGCACTATTTCTTTAGCAGATTCCTTTCGGTGAAGGTTTCCGAAGGGATTTGCACGTCAAAATCAATTCGGGTCAGAAGCATTTCAGTCCTGGAGTTTTTTCTGAGTTTATCCTCCAGGATGATCCGGGTAGGATAGAATCGGTTTTGATAGGTCTTTATTTCATCAACTGTCATCACTTTCAATAGTTTACCGCTCTTGGAATAGAGTTCTTCCTTCAATCCCAAAAAACGTTCCTTATCCACCCAGATTTTACGGGTAAAATAGGTCTGTTTGGGAAGGTTGGAAACCAGAACCACCAGATAGCATAAACGATCATCTATGGTTTCCTCTCCGGCTACTTCAGCTGTATACTCTTCCCGCAGTTTTGTTGCCCGTTCGGTCATATCCTCAAAGGAAAAATCAGATCCCATCATGCTCTGACGCAGCATATGGCCGGAAAGCCTCATCACCCGTTCCGCTGAAGGATAATAAATCTTTACAATATCTTCAATTTTTAAAATTTTGGTACCCCGATCTCGTGCCGGACTTAAAAATTTAATGAATGATTTTTTATTTCCTTCTGAATAACTGACCAGCTTTTTGGTAATAACCCGGTTTTTTATGGTAATGATCATTTCAGATTCTGCATATGCGGTCTTATAAACCATGTTCTGGTCAATCCTATCCAGGATATCCATGGCATCGGTAAGATCCTGAGAAAAATTCCCGTTAAATGCCCAAAATCCAATCAATAGAGTCCATATGATTTTTTTCATCTATTTTCTCCTCTACACTTTTAATTCGGTTCGAAACGCTTCTACCGGAGACATCTGGGCCGATTTGAATGCCGGG
Source organism: uncultured Aminicenantes bacterium (assembly GCA_965195285.1). Classification (GTDB taxonomy): domain Bacteria; phylum Acidobacteriota; class Aminicenantia; order UBA2199; family UBA2199; genus CAZOWT01. Next base: position 28,006 of record CBDAFS010000003.1, read on the forward strand.
TAGAGAACCGCCAGCAAGGTAACCAGTATTCCAAAAATCATGGCCCCGATCAGGATCGCGAAACTGAAATCCGGATAGATGAATCGTCCATAAAACGGGACAGGAATATCAATTTTATCCATCATCCCGCCTGAAAAAGCGGCAAAATCAATGCCCACTTTTTCCACATAGGCGGACAATGCTCCGCCCAGAATACCTCCCATTACGGCTCCGATGATTCCGATATAAAATGCCTCCGAAAGAACCATGAAAAACACCTCCCGATTCTTGAAGCCCAGGGCCTTGATCACCCCGATTTCATGATATCGTTCCATCACCGCCATCAGCATGGTATTCAGTATTACCAGGCCGGCAATAAACATAACGACCCCCATTATGACATTGTATATACTGGAAACCATAGGCATCAATTCAATAAATTCATTCTGCTGCCAGGGAATGACCTTGTATTCATGTCCGGACTGGCTATCATTCAGTATGGCTCCCACTTTTCGGGTCACTTCAAAGGACCTCCCCGGATCATTCAGATAAATCAGAATCTCATGCAGCGAATCGCCGCAATCCAGCATCTCCTGGGCTTTTTTCAGCGGGATATATAATAAATGTTTATCAAACACTGAATATCCGGTCTCGAAAATGCCCGCAATCGTGAAGGGTAACGCATAGGTGGAATAATTGATATCCGTGGTGACAAGCAGGAGTTCCTCTCCAACTGTAACCTTAAGTTCTCTGGCCAGTTTTTTTCCGATGATTAAATTCAGTCCGGATTTATTCAAATATTCTCCTTCGACAATGGATTTGGACAATTCCAAAAATCTGTCACTCATTTCCGGATTTATCCCGATGGCAACCGCTGCTTCGGTGTTGCTGCTGTGGCTGAGCAGCACATTGAATTTGATCCGTTTAATAATGGAATCAACACCTTCAAGTTGAGAAATTTCCCGGTACAATTGAGCTGTGTCATTGACCAGATATTCTTTGGGAAGAATACGTTCCAATCGCAGATATTCACTGTGGACAATTCGAACATGTCCGATTTGAGTTCTCACGATGGTATTGCTGGCCCCGCTTAAAATACCGGCTATGTAGCTCTTGGCAAAAATAATGGAAAAGACACCGACAACAATTGCCGTGAGAGTCAGAAAAGTCCTTCTTTTATTTCTCCAGATATTTCTCCAGGCTAGTTTTAATAAGTTTATGATCATCTTCTCCTCCTGTTAAATATGCCTCAGAGCCTGAATGGGATTCATTTTGGCTGCTTTGCGGGCCGGATACATACTGGCCAATACGGCAATGAGAGTTCCAAAAACAAAGGTCATCAACAGGGTGCCAAAGGTCAAGTCCGCAAAGTAGACATCCTTTACCGGATAAACGGATTCCATCATTCTTTCCAAGTTGGCGCTTTTGGTCAGGAAGGACATGGACCAGCCTTTAACTTCCAGATACCAGCTTCCCAGCCCTCCCAGCAGGCAACCCAGCAGGCTGCCGAATATGCCGATGAACCCGCCCTCGAAGATGAAGAGTTTCATAATCTCACCCTTTTTCATGCCCAGAGCCGCCATCATGCCGATCTCCCGGGTACGCTCCAAAACCGCCATCAACATGGTATTGATTATTCCCATGGAGGCGATAAACAACAGGATGAAGATAATCATCCCGGTCCCCTTGCTCTTCATCTGGCTGATCATGAGAAAATCACCGGCCAGATCCTTCCAGGAATAGACTTCAAGGTTCAGGTTTCTTGATTTCAGTCGCTCCCGGATTCCAGCCATAACCCGTTCGATAACCCGGTCATCGCCGGAGTTCAGCCGGACCACGATTTCAGTCACATCTGTTTCCAGGCTCAAACCTTCCTGGGCAATACCAAGTGGAATGATGATTCTCATATTATCAACGGTCGGATTCCCGGACTCAAATATTCCCTTGACTTCCAGATCCATGGCATTCCAGCTGAAATCCTCCTCATCGGATGAGGTAATCATCCGTACCGTAATCAAATCTCCCACCTTCAACCCGATGTCCCTGGCCAGATCTTTCCCGATCAGGACTTTTGCCTCCCCGGGCTGCAGCCATTCCCCTTCCAAAATTGACTCCTTTATATTGAACAGATCGGGATCCTTGTCCGTCTCAACGGCAACCCCGAGACAGGGTAACTCATCCACACCTTTAATCAAACTTGCGCCGAACAGAATTCGATTCTCAGTCGCCTTGACATCCTGAATTTCGCCGATCAGTTCATGAACCTCCTCGGATCTATTTATGGTCAAATCCATGGGAACCTTATCCTTGCGGTCAAAATACCCTTTTTGAAAGATTTTGACATGAGAGGTCTGACAATTGATGATATTGGAAATGGATTGTTGATCGATTCCGTCCAGAAGACTGATTGAAATCACCAGCAGGGCCAGCCCAATCGAAATGGCTGTCAGGGTAATAAAGGTTCTCCGTTTAAACCGGAACACATTGCGAAATGCCAACTTGAGTAAACTTCTCATGATTACCCCCTTTTCTCATCGGATTCGATTTTTCCGTCTTTTAATTTGATGAGCCGATGGGCAAAGTCCATGACCATCTTATCATGGGTGGAAAATATGAAGGTGGAGTTGGTTTTTTGATTTAGTTCCAACATTAATTCCAAAATCTCTCTTCCGGTCTTGGAATCCAGGTTGGCCGTGGGTTCATCGGCCAGTATCAATTGGGGTTTCTTGACCAGTGCCCGGGCCACAGCCACCCGTTGCTGCTGGCCTCCGCTCATCTCAGAGGGTTTCCTGTTGAAAAAATCCTTGAGCCCCACCTCGGTCAATATATCTTCGACCATGGATTGGCGCTCTTTAAGACTCATATTACCCTTGAGAATCAGGGGAAACTCAACATTTTCAAAAGCCGTCAGTATGGGTATCAAATTAAAGGTTTGAAAAACAAATCCAATGTTATACCGACGGATATTGGCCAGTTCAGTACTCTTCTTGGCGCTGATTTGTTTTTCATCCAGGAACACTTCTCCCCGGGTGGGAACGTCCAGGCAACCGATGATATTCAATACTGTGGTCTTTCCGGAACCGGAAGGACCCGCAATAGATAAAAACTCTCCCGGTTCCACAGAAAAGGAAATATCATTAAGAGCGGGAAATGAAATGTTATTGGTTTTATAAATTTTTGAAACGTTCTCAACTCTTATGATCGACATGTAAACCTCCTTTAGAAATTTATTTTGAGCCACAAAAAAAATGCAGGTGAAATTTCTTGGTATTCCCCGTCCTGGGGAACAGAATTGAACTCCCCCCCGGATTGACCCAGAGGAAGATAGAAACCACCGGCTAACTGAATATTTTGACCCAGTTCATATCGAATGACCGGGCTGATTATATATGAACCATCACCCCAGTTGGCGATATAACTCAGTGAGACAGAAAATAAATTTGAAAACCCGTAACTCAGCATGGACAAAAAATATTTGCGGCCCAGTGTGAAACGTTCTCCTGAATAAAGCAACTCATAATCATGCTCACCTATACTATCGGCACCACTGGAGTCATAAAAAAATTCACTCAGCCAGTACAGTCCGTTCCCCAACGGAAAAGTATAATCAAAGCCTAACACCAGTTTTAAGTCGTTATTCTCGCAGGTTTTAAAAATACCTCCCTCAATCCACCAGCCGATAAAATTTTCACCCCTGATATCCAAACCATAAACCGTTGTTCGGGTAATCCCGGAACGGATCAAGGTCAGGCCCATATCTACACCCACAACCTGGGTTTTGGCCCGCAACGCATACCGGGAAGTTTCAAAATTGTTATCCGGTGAAAACACACCCATGATTCCGGAAGATGCTCCCAGGGGGACATAGATTTTAGCGGCATTGGCCCCGGGCTTTTCCTCTTTGGGTTCCAAAATATTAACCCGGTTGAAGATATCCAGCGGTGCCCACAAATAGGAGACTCCCAGCGCTATCCGTTGTTTCCCGATGGAAATATCAAAATGTTTGAAATATAGATCCACATAAGCCCGATCCAAGTTGATACTTAGACTTTCAATGTCCACTGATTCCGGTTGGTCGTATGTCCCCGGCGGTTTGGTAATAAAACCATAAAAAGTAAAAAAATCAATGGCAACATTCACTCTCACCTTATCAGACGGGGAAGCCATGAGAATGAGCCGGAGCCGGTTGTAATCCCCCAGATTGAATTTCTCACCAATATCACACCATTCCACTTCCGGTTCCAGGGCCAGGTAAAACCGGTTTTCGAAGTACCCGGATACCTCAATCCCTGCCGGCAGGATCAAAACCCCCATCCACATGACCATGATCATAATTGAAAATATTTTTTTTACATTCATTTCAAATGAGATTACCCCTGCTTCTTTTCTTTCCGCTCAATTCCTGACCAGGTAAGAATGGGACCATCAAAGCGATTACCACCAAAACCGAAATGATTATTCTTTTCATGGGTTTTCTCCTTTTTTTATGGTTATTTGTTCATTTCTTTTGAAAACATCTCGATGATCCGCCTCTCAACCACGGAAAAAGATCCCTCCGGAGCTCCCAATATGCGTTCAACCGACCGCTCGTAAACCTTTAATCGCCTTTCGATTTTATCCAGATTTTCCGGCTTTTTTTCTGCCTCCAAGAGCAGTTTAACCGTGGATTCGCTTAAACTTAATGACATGGAGAATATCAATTCAGCGGTTTCAACTTCATCTGCAGGATTAAAATGACCTTCCTCAATTCCCTGCTTAATGACTTTAACAAATTCAGGTGTTAACCATTTAAGGCTCTGCTGAAGCATCTTGTAACGCATGATTAAATTTTCATCCCTGTACATTACTTTCATGAGCATTTTCATCAATTCCATGTTCTCAACTTTATAATCCCGTATGGTTATAAAAAATTGATTTAATTTTTCCAGAGCATTGATATCCGGTTTTTCCACTAATTTATTTACCCGATCTAAGGTGGCCCTGGACCAGCGGTCAACTATTTTATCCAGCAGATCATCTTTGGAACTAAAATAGTGGTAAAAAGTACCTTTGGCCACGCCGACTTTTTCAATGATATCGTTGACAGAGGTGAGTTCATATCCCTTTTGGAAAAAAAGCTGCTGGCCAACATCCAGTAATTCGTTTAATCTTTCATCATATTCTTTGGATACTCGAACCATGAGCAACCTCCTGACCGAACGTCGGTCTAGACCGACCGTCAGTCTAATAATAGTATAAATCTTTTTATCTGTCAACCTTTGTTGAAAAATAAAGTAAATTTTATCGTTTGGTTTGCGATCAAATCCGGGTTTACTAACCTGACGGTTTCTTTATGATGATCAGCGGATCATCAGTCCATATATTATCTCCATCAAAGACCGCAACCATATATTTTACAATTTTCAGGTGATCAGATCCGGGTTTCACCGGAATCGTGGTGGTAACCTTTTCATTATTCTGGGCCCTGAAACGTCCTTTCTCAAGAGGTGAATCCCTGCCAATATGAACAGCAAACGGGTGTCCCTCAGGACAATTCCACTCAATGGTATCACCGGGATCGATATAAATTATCTCATTTCCATGATAATCGAAATTCCCGTCTTTAACCGTAAACGAGATAGTGTGTGATGTAGACATCATTCCTCCTTGTTATTCTATTTTAATATTTAAAAAAATTTCATTTAAACACAATTTCAGTTCAATCAGTGATGTTTTTTTCTACCCATTTCTGGTAGAGTGGATCCTTTTGCAAATCAAAAAGATCCGGCTCCCGTCTTATATCCTCCAATGAACCATAACGTATCATATATTCTCCCACAGCATTTAAAGCTTTCTGCCGCTGTTTCAAAAGCTCAAAAACCATGATCGATCTTCTTATAATTTCGGTTTCATTGGGGGCCAGTTCCAGTGCTTTTTCAATTAATTTGCCGGCCTGTTCCCGTTTTTTAATTTTTACCTGATAAAGAGCCAGGATGGAATAAATTTCAGCACTTGCCGGTTCTTCAATCAATGCCTTTTCAGCCAGCTCAATAGCCTGCCGATAAACAGTCATGGATTTTTCTTTGTATTCCGGTATCAATCGATAGGCATCAGCCAGATTTCCCTTTAAAATATAATTATGTTGGTTTTGCCTGACCGCCTTTTCAAACATCCTGGCTGCATCCTGATAACGTCCGTGGAAAAAATATAAAGTACCAAGATTGGAAATTAAATCAGGATCCACTTTAATACGGTAAGAATTTTCGAACATTTCGAGCGCCTGATCCATTTTTCCGATGGTATAATAAATTCCTCCCAGGTTGATATAGCCAATATTATTCTCAGGTGCCAGCTCAATAACCTTCCGGTACATTTGAACCGCCTCTTCGAGCCGGCTGTTTTTATAATAAAAATAACCCAGGTAATCGTAACCTTCATAATAATCAGTTCTTGTATTTATTGCTTTTTTATAGCTTTCTTCCTCTTTCTTTGAATTTTGTGTAACCTCATAACCCTTAGCCAATTCCAAATAAGCATAAAAATCCTCTGGATTGTCAATCAACACTTTATGGATTTGTTCAAACGCTTTATTAAATTGTCGCCTTTCCTTATAAATTTCACTTAGTATTATATGGGCATGCTTTTCTCTTTCATTGTTTTTTAGTGCTTTATAACAATATGATTCAGCTTTTGAAATCCATTCCTGTTCTTTTGTCAATTTAAATTTATTCCAGTATGCTTCAGCCAGCAAGGCATTGGCCAGACTATAAACAGGATCCTGTTTGATGGCCATTTTTAAACAATCAATGGCCATTTCAATATCCTGTGTTTTCATATTTTTTGCCAGATAGCCGAGTCCTTTGATATAATTTTCAAATGCACCGGGCAAAGATGTGCCGGCGGCAATCAACCGGGATTGTATTTCAGAAGTCACTTTAATATCAAGCATATCCAGTATTTTCAATATCACCCCATCCTGCCATATGGAAAGATTGGTTATGTGTCCGGCCAACATTTCATATTTCATCTGCTGTTCTGATTCAGGATTCTCAAACTTAATTCCGAATTCGATCAAATTACCCTTTCGCCTTAATGTTCCTTTAATGATAAGATTTACAGCAAAAAGTTTCCGGGCGTCCTGCCCCGTTTTAACCTTTTTATTCTCCAATGATTGTGACGAGACCGTCCAGAAATCTTGTTCATATTTTTCCATCTGAATCAGTTTATCGGTTATCATTCGAGCCATCCCAATCCCAAACACCCGCACAGCCGGATCGTCTCCATCAACAGAAAAAGGCAATACAGCCAGATGTTTCTGAGCCGGGACTTTATTGATACCCACCCAATCCATTATCATTCTTCTGGAAGTTGGAATCACCAGGACAATGCCTAACAGTATTGATATGAGTAAAAACGGAAATAAGAATTTTCGCCTGGAAACCCGGAACTTCTTTCTGAAGGGGCCGGTCTTCAGTTTAGTGGTGTGTCTTTCCATGCCGAGCTGTTCCCTTAAATTGACCAGATCGGAACGTAATTCTGACATGGACTGATAACGGTCCCTGGTTTGCTTGCTCATACATTTTTTGATGATTTTGATTAGCTTTCTGGGAAGTTGTACCTCCAGGTCTGAAAATCCGGAAGGGTCCTTTCTGACAATCGAATAGACCATTGAACGGGGTGAATCACCACAAAAGGGAAGCTTTTTGGTTATAATTTCATACAACACCACTCCCAGAGACCAGATGTCGGTTCGGTGATCCACATTTTCTCCGCTGGCCTGCTCCGGTGACATATAGGCAGCCGTTCCAACCGCAATACCGGTTCTGGTCAGGCTGGTATCACCCCCAAGCTTGGCCAGCCCGAAATCAAGAATTTTGACTTCTCCACGCGGGGTGATCATGATGTTGGCCGGCTTGATATCCCGATGAACAATGCCCGCTTCATGGGCCCTATTCAAGCCATCACAAATTTCAACCATAATGTCCAGTGTGGATTCCAGAGTCATTGAATCCTGTTCAATCTTCTGTTTGATGGTTTCACCCTCATAAAAAGCCATGGCAATAAACATCTGTCCTTTTTCGGTTTCATCAATCTCATAAATGGTACAGATATTGGGATGATCCAGAATGGAGGCTGAACGGGCCTCATGGATGAAGCGTTGTTTGGCAATGGTATCCTGGGTAATGTCCATGGGTAAAAACTTCAAGGCTACGGTTCGCTTCAGTTTGGTATCCCTGGCCTTGTAGATGGCACCCATTCCGCCTTCGGCAATTTTATCAATGATTATGTAGTGGGATACGGTTTGACCTATCATCGTCTCAATTCCATACTATGAAATCTGACCTTGACCTGAGAATCTTCATCTCCGGAAAAGTAAATCACTTGAATACGGGTTTTCATAACAATTCCGATTTTCAAAACCCTAAATCAATACGTCCCAACCCTTTTACATCATATATTCAGGGTTTACTGATTATATTTATTATGAGACTATTTCTTTGAAATCCCGTCTATCTTTCCAGGTAAAGATAAAATGGCCCGGACAATATCCACAACCAGATAATACAATACGAAAACGATGTAGGCAATAAAAGGCAGGAGACCGGCTGTCAGAATTGACATCGCATTGGCATTTCCCGAAATCCAGGCTTGTGAGATTTTTGCATCACTGAAGAGCCCAAATGAATCGATAAACAACATGATAGTCCCAATGGCGACACCCACCCCAAAAAATATTGGCACCAGCTTCATCAAACCCTTGATAAAAAAAGTAACAATACCAATCGCTTCCTGGCCGGCTGAGGTCTCTTTAACAATTTCTATGGTAATGGTTTTGAAATTGAAAGAAACAATGGCAATGAATTCAAAGAATACAAAAACACCCAGTCCCATCAGGAAGGTGTTGAAGTCTCCGGTTCTGATAAGGCCGATAAGATGTATAATAAAAACAATCAATCCGGCAATCACGAAAATAAAGGCGACGCAGTCCAGAAAGGCCCTGGATGCCAGGCTGGTGGAATTATTTTTAATCAGATTCTCACCCGCATTCGAGAACCTGTGGGCAATGTACTGTACCACCATAACCACAAAAAGCCATGCAATCCCGATTAAAAAAGCATAAAAATCATTGACCCGAATCGCATATATTATCGCAAACAAAAATCCCAGAATGGCCGCCACAATAAGGCCGAAATGTCCGATGACCATAACCCATTTCAAAGTAAAACCCAAAACCTTCTCTGAAAACAGGGTTCTCAGAAATTCAATCAATTTTTCAATTAATCTGACTCCAAAAAGGTGACCCTTGATTTCCCCTTTTTTGCTCTTTGCTTTTGCTACCATGTTGCCTCCTGTTATAAAATTAATATCCATTACATATTATATTTTCAAAAAAAAGATGTCAAGCTTCAGCATTAAGATTTCTATCTCCACCCTACATCGCCTGACTTTATTTTTTCACCCGTAAATATTATAATGCTGACACCCATGTCATTTAAATTTAAACTTCTCCTGTCTCTGTTTATTTTCTGGTTAACAATATTCTGAAACTAAAAGAGGGGCAAAGATGGTGGATTCATTTTCATGATCATGAAACCTACGACATATTTTTTCAAACCCAGGAAACCAGCTGAAGTTCGATGTCCATTCATTCAAATTGGATTCCGCCCCGGAGGGAAGCCCGCGATTCGGTCTGCTGAAAATACTCATCTCTCTGGCCAACAGTCAGGCCCTTTTCAGCAAGCGGATTAATCTGAATTGATTGAATTACGGTAAAAGCCATTATATCAGGAGGAATCGGTCAAATGCAAAGTATGCCCATTTAATCAGGAGTTGAAATACATAAAACCACAATGTCGTCTTCAGCGAATATAACCCAGGGTTTTGAGTTCTTTTAATTCTTTTTTATCCAAACTTAACTCCACAGTTTCTTGCTTGAACTTTGTACAGTTTGATTCAAATTCGATAAATTTATATTTTAGCAGATTAAAAATATTTAAATCTTTATTATAAAGATTGTTCGTCTCATCTGGATCAACGGTAAGATCATATAGCTCTTTTAAATCCCTATGGTTAAAAATACATTTCCAATTTTTATGAATCACTGATTTTATGAGAATGTCTTTACTTGTCAGTTTTATGTGAAGGTGAGAAAAAATATATCGGGGATTTTTTTCTGATTTACTGCTGAAGACAATCGGCATAAGATTTAATCCCTCATCATTTTGACTTCCATCAAGGTGAAGATAACCTCTTAAAGTAGGCAAAATATCAATATTACTGACATTATTCCTGATCCGCTTTGGCTGCCTATCTCTTTCCGGGAAGTAAATAAAAAAAGGTATTTGAATAACTTCAGAATACAATGTCCTACCATGATTTATTTGACCATGATCCCAGAATTCTTCACCATGGTCCGAGGTAATAATAAGAACTGTATTTTTATGCCATTCAAACAGCACAAACATCTCCCTTATCATGTCATCTACATAACTGATTTCACTATCATATCTTGATATTATATTGGCCTTCATCTTCTTGCCTTTTTGATACCAGGGTTTTCTCTTATGATAAGGTTTATGGGGATCATTATAATGTATATATAAGAAATATTTTCCATTGGTTTTAATTTTTGGCGCCCATTTTTTCAATTGATCATTTACTTCTTTTTTATTTCCCCGGTAATAATCAAACTTGTTGAATATATCAAAGCCCTGGGTAAAACCTTCTTGCTCACAGATATTGATATTATTAGCCACTCCATAAGTATAATATCCGTTTTCTTTTAGCACTTCCGGGATAGTTTTTATTTTTTCAGGAATACGATTGATTGTCACTTCTTTCTTTTTGGGCCGCGGCAGAAACCCCATTACTACACCATGTTGAAAAGGGTAAAGAGAGGTAAAAATTGAAGCTGTAGATGGAGCTGTCCATGAAGATGCTGCAAAAGCCTTTTCAAAAACCACACTTTTAGCTGCGATTTCAGAAAGAAAAGGAGCAGTATTTTTTTTATAACCATAAAATGGAAGATGATCGTGTCGTAAGGTATCAATAACTATCAAAACCACATTTACATTCTTATGGTGTTTTCTACAACCCGGTAGAAAGGTAAAATAGATTATTCCCAACAGAATCATTAAGGCATAAAAACTTTTATTTCTAAAATTCATGATGCTTAACTATGTTAAAAAACGCGCCTGGCTGGATTCGAACCAGCGGCCTTTGGTTCCGGAGACCAACACTCTATCCTCTGAGCTACAGGCGCATGGGAACATTATATCAGAAATACTTCTTACAAAAAAGTATTACCATTATGATTAATCCCCATTCATCATTACCATCGATTTAGACCCCAAATTATACTTGACAAAATCGACATTACTCTATACCATAAGAAATTAAAAAGGAGGATAAATGAAAAAATTATTGGTAATTGTTATATCAGTACTTTTCCTAACTATTTTATTGAATGCAGATTTTTTAATCAAAACCAAAATGCACATGGATGCTTTTGAAATGATGGGCCAAAAACAGCCGGCCACCGATGAGATGGTGGAAAACTGGATTGGCAAGAATAGAATGCTCACTCATCAGCAGGAAAAAATATTCATCGTCCGGATGGACCTTAAGAAAATGTATTACGCCATGTCCAAAACAAAATCTTATATCGAAATCGACCTGCCCTTTGATTTTTCATCACTATTACCCCCGGAAGCGGTCCAAATGATGAGCATGATGAAAATGACCCTGAAGGTCACTCCCACCAAAAACACCAAAATGATCAACAAGTGGAATTGTCAGGAGTACATAGTCGAAATGAAGATGGCCATGGGTTCTTATACCATGAACATGTGGGTAACCCGGGATATCAATATCAATCTGGATGCCTATGCTGAGATGTATACCAATGTGACCGCAATGGGTTTCATTGAGAATGCGGATGAATACAAAAAGATCAAAGGCTACCCGATCCATGTTGACATGAATATGAATATGATGGGAATGAATATCAAGGGATTCAATACCGTTATCGAAATTATTGAAAAAACTCCACCCAAAGGGCTTTACTCCCCTCCGGCCGGATTCCAGAAAAAGGAAAAACTGGGCATGCAGGATTTCCGTTAATAAATCCCCCTGCCGATCAATTTACTGAATTCCGATTTGATTGATAGATGTTAAACAAACTGTACTGTATATTTATCGCCATTTTTACATTATATTCCTCTATTCAAGCGGATATCCTTATCAAGCAGAAAATTCAGAATAACCTCTCCGGTACGGAAATATCGGAAATATGGATTGGGAAAAACCATTACGCTTCCATTCAAAAACGCGAATCCATTATTGTGGACCTGATCAAAAATGTGCTCTATCGCATCAATCATTCGGCCAGAACTGTCCAGGAATTGGCCATGCCGGTCGAAACCCTGGACTATTTTCCCCAACCATTAGCCGGACTGCTGGGAGACATGCTGGATTCAATAACCGTTCAGGTTCAATCAATTGATCAAAACCAAACCATCAACAAATGGCAATGCAATCGATATGAGGTGGATATTTCGGTTCAACTGGCAGGAGTCCCGGTAATCATCAGCATGGTTATCTGGGCAACTGTTGATGTCCCCTTCGATTGGAGATCGGTGAACCGAAGATTGAATTTCAATATGATGAAAACCCTGATGAGTTTGAATGAGGAGATTCAGGAAGAAATTAAAAAAATAACCGGTTTCCAAATCGCATCGGATATTCGCATCCAGATTGCCGATACCCGGATGAATCTTCGCACCGAAGTGATCGAAATATCACAACGATTACCAGACTCCAAAACCTATTCAATCCCGAATGATTACCGACATTTGCAATAGACTGAAAAACAAAAAGCCATGAACCCTGTCAGGTAATCCCTGTCAGGAATGATTAATCAATACTATTCAAGAGTTTTCTGATTGAAACCAGTGCCTCTGAAGGCGACACTTGCTCAGTTGGATTGAATTGATTTTCTGAATTCAGTTTCATCAACTGGGCATTGATCACAAACTTGATGATGGCATAATATTTATGAAGCGGAGAAATATCCTCAGGCTCAATCACTTCATCCAAAGGATTGATTTTAATAGAATAGCCCTCGTTCTCCAGATAAAGGCTCAAGGTATACAGGACCACTGCAAAGGCCGAACGACTGATATCGGTAAATCGCTGAAATCGATGGTCCGGTCTGATCTCCATTATCTTCAAGGTACATAATCTAATAATGTAGTCCCGGGCAAATGATCCGGAAATATCTGTGATAATGATGGGAGTGGAATCAAGTTTCAAATAACGATTGAAATAATGACCGATCAGGGCGGCCAGGTCTTCACGGTTTAAATAATACTTGAAAAATATATTTTTAAACTTCACAGGAAGATCGGATTCATAAAATTTGATTTTCAAATCGGTTATTTTATCCAACAGTTCTTTATCCCCCGGTCTTAAATCCAGAATCCTTTTATAGACGATCAGAGCAGAATCATATTTCTCCATCTGCTCATAGATCTGGCCCAGTTTGGTAAGGATGTCTTCGCGGTTGGGTAGTTTTTCGATAATTTTTTCAAAATGATAGGCCGCATTCTCATATTGCTGGTTTTGATAATAGAAATCGGCAATTCTGATTTTAATCTCTATGATATCCTCTGAATAGCTGGCTGCATCTTCAAGTGCTCGGATATAGGCATCATTGTTTTTATTTTTTATTTTTTCCGCTTTATTCAAGTAAAATTGGGTTTGACCGGACCGAATATGATCATACCGCAACTTTACCCAGGCATTCTCGGGATATTTGGCTCTCAAATGGGCATATACCCGGAAGGCCCGCTCAATATCATCGGACAATTCAAACAGGGTCGCCATGCCCAATTCGGCTTGAATATTATTCGGATTAATTTCCAGAGCCCTTTCAAAATTCTGTTTGGACAGGCTTATTTTTTTCTGGAGCAACAGGGTGTAACCGAAGGCAACGAATAACTTTTCATCCTCAAGATTACTTTGCTGGAAACTTTCCATGGCCATCCTGGGGTTTCCTTCTTTAAGTTTATTCCAGCCCTCCATATATGGAGAATCATAATATTCTGACTCACCCAGATCCGGGATATTTATATGCGGGGCTACCTGTTTCACACCACCGCAACCCAACAGGATTAGCACCAGAGACAACACGATCAACCATTTCATTTTATATAACCTCCGAATTTCTCCTTGAATTTTATCATTTTTTCTCTCGAACATAAAACCTCGAGATGGAGCCAGTCCCCTTTCCGGTCATGATGGGTCACAATGGCCCAGTTTCGGATCGAATTCAGGCTCTTTAAATCCTGAGGAATGGCAAAGGAAAAACGCTGAAAATCTTTAAAATATTTTAAAAATAATATTTTTTTCAAAACCAAAATACCCCTCCCTTGTGTTGCCGACACAAAGACCTCCGATTCCGAATCGCCCTTCTGAAACCCGGATTGATTCCCGGAATCCCATTTTTCATACTCAGGATCTTTTTTCATTTCGATTATATCGGGTGAGTCCGGATTCAGCAGATCCGTTTTATTGTAGACATCAATGATCCTATCCTCTGGAATTTTTATCTCCTCCAGCACTTTTTCTACTTCTTTTTTTTGATTCAGATAATCGGGTCGGGAGATATCAATGACATGCAACACGATATCTGCATGTATCATTTCCTCCAGGGTTGCCCGGAAGGATTTGAGTAACTCACTGGGCATTTGCCGGATAAATCCAACCGTATCGGACAACAGAAAATAGAATCCCCTCTCAATTTCATTCAAATCCACCCTCCGAAGCAGAGGGTCCAACGTTGAAAACATCTTGTTGGAAATAAATACATTTTCGCCGGTCAATGTTTTAAACAGAGTAGATTTCCCCGCTGAAGTATATCCAACCAGAGAGACCACCGGAATCGGAAATTCATCTCGGTTTTTTCGCTGTATATTCCGGTTTTTGATCACCCTGACCAACCGTTTATTGATGATCGAAATCCTCTTTTTTATCCGCCTCCGATCTACTTCAAGTTTTGTTTCTCCCGGGCCTCTGGTCCCGATTCCACCTCCCAGTCTGGACAGTTCAACACCCTTTCCGGTCAATCTGGGAAGCAAGTATAAATGCTGGGCCAACTCCACCTGAAGCTTGCCTTCGAGCGATCTGGCCCGGGTAGCAAAAATATCTAAAATCAGGCGGGACCGATCGATAACTTTCAAGTCGAAAAATCTCTCCAGATTTCGCTGTTGAATATTGGTCAATTGATTGTAAAACACAACCAAATCAATATGTTTTGCATAGGCAAAATTCTTTATCTCTGTAGCCTTGCCCTTACCAAGGAGATATTTTTTATCCGGAGCATTCCGTTTCTGAAAGAAGACTTTAACCACATCTCCACCGGCACTGCGGGTTAACTGTTCCAGTTCCTCCATGATGTAATCGATTTCATAACCCTGCTTCCGGGTATCAAACATGCCCACCAGTATCGATTTTTCCATTAGGCTTTCAACACCAGATTACCGGCCTCCGGCTGTTGATAAACGGGACTTTATCCACTCAACAATTTGCTCGAATTGAGAAGGATTAAACCAGGCAATGTCCCTTTCCTGCCGAAACCAGGAGAGTTGCCGCTTGGCAAAATTTCGGGTGTGCTGTTTGATCAGATTTGTGGCGGTCTCCAGATTTATCAAACCATCCAGGTGCATGGAGATTTCTTTATAACCCAACGATTTGAATGGGGGGCAATTGGCCGGATATTTTTTTCTCAACAACTGAACTTCCCGGATTAAACCTGAATTCAGCATTTGATCCACCCGCTGATTGATTCTCTGATACAATTCATCCCTGTCCAGGGTCAGTCCGATCCGGATAATCAAATAGTCCCGGAAGGGAGTCCGGGTCGTTTTGAAGATTTCCGTTGGAGGCAATCCCTGGTTGTGGTAGATCTCCAAACCCCTGATGATTCTAATCCGATCATTGGGACTGATTTTCACTGCATATTCCGGGTCCACCCGGTTTAATTTTTCCCAGAGCGAGGACAACCCATCATGATCCGCCTGCTGGTTCAATTCTTCCCTGGATACTTTATTTTCAGTCTGCTCAGGGAAAATGCCCCGGATCATGATTTTCAAATATAAAGCCGTACCACCGCAGACAATGGGAAAACATCCCCGGCTGATAATATCTTCAGATACCTTAAACGACATGCTCAGGAACCTGGCCGCATTATATTGTGAACAATCGGAAAAAACATCAATCAGATAATGGGGAATCTTCTTTAATTCTCCTTTGTCCAGTTTTGCGGTTCCGATATTGAAGTCACGGTAAACCTGCATGGAATCGGCGGAAATGATTTCTCCATCAAGTTCAGGGGCCAGCGCCAAAGCCAGTTTACTTTTTCCCACTCCGGTTGGTCCGAGTACCTGAACGATTCTCTTCATGTATTTAATACTTTTTCCTTCCCCCAATTGTTATCATGTCCCGATTAACACGTGATGAGGGCATACAGACCAACAAACAATATTATTAAAAAAAGCATCTGTTTCTCCTGTAATTTCTGTTTCCGATTCAATGGAACCATTTTAATATTTGTTGTTCATATTCAATTCCCAGATGTTTTTTGACTGCATATATCTCCGCATACAAAATCTCTTCCAATCCTTTGACGAACTCCCCGATATACTGTTCAAAATCATAATACCACACCGATTTCAGAATGGGCGTTTTCTGTATACTACCATCTGTCCCTAATGTCACTTTTTTTAAAAAAAATGGGAGTTTTTCCACAACATCCTCAATGGATTTTGAAAGTATGGACAGGGCTATGGGCCCGATTTCCTTTGATAGGATCTTATATATCATTTCATATTTCAAATTGAAATATCCCAGGGCTTCATCAAAAGATACAAATGTACTGATGGAAATCACCCCCGCTTCTTCGGAATAGACTGACTTTTTTTTCCCTGAGGGGTCAAATCGCCTCTTTACAGGTAACTCGGCCTTTTCACTGGAAATGATCTCCAGAACCAGAAACATTAACAGTATCCTCAGGGTATCAAATTTCAGCAGCTCACTCATTTTTAAGATATCCTTGATCCTGGATTCCTTCTCTACCAGTTGAAGAATATGAAGTTCATAGGGTTTCAGCTCCAGCCCCCGGGCTGCATCCGGATTATATAGAAACAAATGGTTGATATTTTCCAGTTTCTTAAATAGAACTTCTTCATCTTCAAAATCCCTCATACCCTCCACAATAATGGATAAAATATCAACATCCAGGACAATGTTCTCATTGAATTCATTTTTTTCCGTCTTGATCCGGTATTCGGCATCCCCCACCTGAAAAAATGAAAAAAGCAGACACTTCAAGTGACTCTGAATGGCCTTCCAGAAGTGGTCATTACTCAGAAAGTCGAGTTCCAGTAAGGCTCTTCCAAAGCGAATTTTATTCTTTTTCATCCGCGCAGAGGCTTTCTTGGCCGTGCCCTCATCTATGATTTTTTCTCTTATCAGGTATTGTCCCAGTGTATTGTCCTCTGATCCCGAACTGGCAAAGACAATTTTACGATTTTCGACGATAATGGTGCTGATCCGGGCTTCATGATGGAGCTCGAGGGTACCTGAAATGGATTTTTTATACATGCCATATAAAATGGAGGGAAAGTCCAGAGCCTTCATCTCTCCTGAAAGTGAAAAAACGTTTTCCATTAAAATATCATTGATAGTTCAAGTTGCTTTGACTTGTTGCTATCCCTTTCCACCTGGATCTGGTCCAGAATTTCTTTGGTTACATCACCGGTTGGATAAACACCTGAAAAACAGGCCTTGCAGAATGACTTGATGGATTTATTTTCTTCCCGGACCGCTTGCTCCATATCTTTGATATCCTGATATATCACCGTATCGGCATGAATCTTCAAGGCCACCTGAGCCGGGGTTGAATTCCTGGCAATAAATTCGCTTTTGGTCTGCATATCAATCCCATAGACACATGGACTGACCAGCGGTGCCGAGTAAGAGGCAAAATAAACCTTGGAGGCCCCCGCATCACGAACAATCTGGATGATGGATCTGGAGGTGTTTCCCCTGACAATGGAATCATCCACAAGCAGGACTTTCTTGCCCTCAAACACACTGGCGATAGGACTCAATTTCTGGCTGATGGACTTTTTACGAATCTTATCGCCGGGCATGATAAAGGTTCTGCCGATATATCGATTTTTAACCAGCCCCTCCCGATAGGTCTTCTTTAAGATGCGCGCAATTTCAATGGCTGCTGCCCGGGCTGAATCCGGTATGGGAACCACCACATCAATATCAATATTGGCCATTTTTATCTTTTTTGCCAAACGATTTCCCAGCATGACCCTGGCTTGATACACATTGATTTTGTTGAGAATTGAATCCGGACGGGCAAAATAGATATATTCAAAGATACAGGGCCTGAAAGGCTTCCGGGCTATTTTTTTTTCAAATACATTTTTTCTTTGATCGATGAATATGGCGGAGCCGTGTTCTACATCACGAATATTCCTGAATCCGATTGAATCCAGTGAAACACTTTCCGAGGCAAAGGCAAAAGAATTAACCAGTTTATCTTTTTTAATACCAAACAGCAACGGCCTCAATCCGAAGGGATCCCGAAACCCAACCATTCCGATTCCGGCAATGTACAGAACCACGGAATAACTGCCCTTAACCCTCCTGAATACATAACGCACGGCATTGAATATGAGTTCGGGCGAAATATGCTGGGAATGGAACTTTTCAAGGTATTCGGCAAAGACATGCAGGATCACCTCCACATCACAATTGGAATTGATAATCTTATGCGATTTTTCAAACAATTCCTTTTTCAGCTGCAAGAAATTGGTCACATTTCCGTTATGGGCACCACAAATTCCAAATGGAAAACTGATCCAGAAAGGCTGAGCATCTTCCACCGAACCTTCGCCAACCGTGGGATAACGGGTGTGGCCGATACCTATATTGCCCTTCAAGCGGGTGATATTGGTGCCGTCAAAAATATCTTTAACCAGACCATTCCCCCTTTTCAGATGGAAACGGCCATCGTAAGTGAGAATTCCGGCTGAATCCTGACCTCGATGCTGAAGGGTCATCATAGCCGTATACACTTTGGCAACAACCTCTTCGTTATCAAATAATCCAATCACACCACACATGAAATGCCCTTTATACCATAATTGTTTATATCCTGAATCACAAAAAATGTCAATATTGTAATTCACAACCCCCGTCCCCTACTTAGTTGATTTCTTATCATTTTTCCTATAGTATCTTCATGAGAGTTAAGTAATTTCAATACTAATTTAATATTAATTATAAAAATAGTTATATGGCCTTATTTCACTTTACAAATTAAAATGATATTAAAAGAAAAATATGCTGTAATCGGAGCCGGATGCGGTGGGCAGGCTATAACAGGCTATCTTGCATCCATAGGCGTTGATGTGACTTTATATAACAGGTCAAGTGACAGGATCAGACCTTTACAAAAAGAATGTTATATTGATCTGGAAGGCACCATGAAAGGGAGAGGTAAATCGCATTATATTGGTACGGATATTTCTAGAGCTCTTGCAGGGAGAAATATTATCATGGTTGTTATAACAGCAGATGGACACAAAGAGATTGCTCAAAAGATTGCTCCATATTTAAGTGATGGCCAGATAATCATTCTTAATCCAGGAAGGACATGTGGTGTTCTGGAATTTGATTATACACTTAGAAAATGTTGTTGTAAAGCTGATGTTGTAGTCGCAGAAGCTAATACTTTAGTGTTTACAGTAAGAGTAAAAACTCCTGGGATTGCAACAATAAAAGGTGTAAAAAGAGAGGTTTCTGTTTCAGCATTAAATGCTAAGGATACAGCAAACCTAATTGGCAGAATTCATTCTACTTTTCCTCAATTTGTTGCTGCGACCTCTTTTTTAGAGACAAGTTTTGGTAATATAGGAGCAATATTTCATCCTGCAATTACATTGTTGAATAAGGACAGGATTTTATCAAAGGAGACATTTGATTTCTACATAGAAGGAGTTACGAAAAAAGTTGCTGATCTTATTGAAAAAGTTGATTATGAAGCACAAAATGTAGCAAAAGCATTAGGGACAAAGTCATTGTCTGCCAGAGACTGGCTAAGTTCCAGGTATGATCTGGAACTTTTTGATTTCTTTACCATGATAAAATCAAACCCAACCTATTATGGAATAAAGGCACCGACATCATTAAACCACAGGTACTTATGGGAAGACATTCCTACAGGACTTGTACCTATATCCTCATTTGGAAGCGCACTCGGTGTTTCAACAGAGGCGATTAATTTTCTGATTGATGAGGGTTGTAATATTTTGCAGAGAAATTTTTGGGAAGAAGGAAGAACACCTGAAAAATTGGGTTTATCTAGAGAAAATATTTTGTCAGACCTGGAAAAAATAATTGATTATAAAAAAGAGATAGCATAAATTATTGATTTTTTAGTTAATCTGGTACTCTAAGATAATACTTTCAGATTTATAGATAAAAAATGACTAATCAAATAACATTCTCTGATATAATAGGTCTGGCTAAGACAGGATTAGATGTTCATACTCTTGGATTATCATCTATTAATGAAATATTACGAGAATGCGGATTTAAAACAATAGTAACAGATTCGATTGTTTCAAAAGCTTTTTCAGAACCGAGAGAACTTAACAATTTTATGTTAATAGAGAAATGGATTTGTGAGAATAAAATTACTGTTTTAGGATTTAGTTACAGACTGGATATTGACGATGGTGTATTGCTATTTAAGAGACTCATGAATCAACTTGAGAAGAAAAAACTGTTGAAAGTTACCGGGGGGCATATTAAGAAGATTTATTTTGCAGGACTGCCGAAAGCTTGTGACATAATAAAACACATCTTCAGAAGTGAAGTAGGTGTTTTTTACGGTGATGAAACACCTATTGAAAGCCTTCAAATTTTAGGGATTGATTCTTCCCTGGCACCCCTGGATATTATTAAGAGACACCACTATGATATTATATTAGAAGAATTTGGAAAAGACATTATTCAAAAAGCTGATTATGTGTCAATTGAACCTGTTGACAGGTATTCGTCAAAAAACTTTGGATCAAAAAAAGAAAGACTCGTAGACAGGATAAAGCATAGCGGGGAAAACAACCTGCCTCCATTAATCAGGACGCATGCAGGTCCATATCAACAGAACAGAGATGAGGCTGTAAATCAATTTGCAGAATGGTCACAGCAGCTTGCTAAAAATAGACTATTAGATGTGCTTTCTATAGGGACTTCACAACTATCCCAGGAGAAATTTGGAGAAAACTGGGACGGGTTGCCCAATGGCGGTGGAGTACCAATAAATTCTCCTGAAGAATATCGTATGATCTATGATGTTTCACGTCCGATGCTTGTCAGGACATATGCGGGGACGAAAAACATAAAGCAACTTGCCAGGATGTATGAGGATACAATAAATATTGCCTGGCATGCATTATCTTTATGGTGGTTTTCACAGATTGACGGAAGGGGTCCGAATTCAGTTCTTGATAACCTGAAAGAGCACTTTGATACAATTAGATATATTGCATCGACGGGTAAACCTTATGAAGCAAATGTTTCACATCACTTTGCTTTCAGGTCATCGGATGATATTAGTTACGTTGTATCTGCAGTCCTGGCAGCCAGAGTGGCAAAAAGAGTGGGAATCAAAGATTTTGTTCTTCAAATTATGTTAAACGATCCGAAATACACCTGGGGTGTAAATGATCTTGCCAAGGCAAGAGCAACTCTTGAACTTGTAAGGAAGCTTGAAGATGCGGATTTTAGGATATATCTTCAGACAAGGGCCGGACTGAATTATCTCTCTCACGAAGCAGAAAAAGCAAAGAGTCAGCTTGCTGCTGTCACTGCTTTAATGGATGATATTGAACCATTTAATATACATAGCCCAAGTATTATTCATGTGGTTGGTTATTCCGAAGGAAGTCATTTAGCTACGCCGCAAATAATAGATGAGAGTATTCGGATTACCAGAAAGGCGCTTTATTCATATAGGCTTCTGAAAATAAAAGGCAATGTTGATGACATGTCAAGGCATCCAGATATAGAAGAGAGGATGAGTTTTCTTATTCAAGGGGCTAAAAAGGTATTAAGAACGATTGAGTACTGTATAAAGAATCCATATACGTCACAAGGATTATATGACACATTCAAAATGGGTTTTCTTCCTGTGCCCCGGTTACTGTATTGCAGGGAGGAATTTCCAGAAGCAGTGAGATGGCAAACCAAAATAAGAAATGGCGGTGTTGATATTTATGATAATAATAAAATGATGTCCCCAAAAGACAGGATGGATTATATTAAAGAAGAGGTTCTACGAAGATGAAAAAATTTAAGATAGGTTTACTAAATAAAAAAAGGGGAAATTTCAGGTTGCAGGAAAAGTTTTCAGATTCTGAAGATGTTGTTGATGAGACATACAAAGAAATTGCCCATCACTATGAAGCTTTGAATAATGGAGACTATGATGTTTATACAATAGTATGGGGACCGGAATTTATTAACGATTTGAGGAGGTTAAAAGTTGATCTTATTTTTAATGTTTCAAGTATGGTAGAAGCAGCGATACTGGAAGAGTTAGAAATCCCTTATGTTGGTTCCGATACTTTCACAATAGCACTTGCAACGGATAAATCTTTGGCAAAAAGGATGTGGCAGAATGCAGGTTTACCGACATCTCCTTTCCATGTAGCCAGGACTGAAGCCGACTGCCAGATTTTCAAGGAGAACCCTCCTTTTGACTATCCACTTTTTATTAAGCCTTTGGCAGGTAGAGGCAGTGCCGGGATAACCAGGGAATCTGTCGTTAAAAACTATGACCAGTTAGTAAAAGGTGTACTGGAAAGATATAGAGCCATTGGGCAGCCGGTTCTGATTGAGAGATTCCTGAAAGGTAGGGAAATAACATTCGGTATTTTAAATAATGATGAAGATATAAGGTCACTCCCACCTTTAGAGGTTGCTTATCGTGAAGGTGATATTACCCTGACGTTTGAGAAGAAAGAAATGGATAATGATAATTTTTTCTGTCCGGCAAGACTAACAGATGAAGAGACATCGGATATGCAATCGCTGGCAATTAAGGCTTACAAAGTACTGGGTTTCAGGGATTATGGAAGGATTGATACCATATTAACAGAAGACGGCCCCTTTCTTCTTGAAGGAAATACTTTTGCAGGTTTAATGTGTACACCTGAAGAAAAACCTCATAGTTATATAGGATTTATGGCTGTTGCAGAAGGAAAAGGCGGCGAGGAGTTGCTTGATGAAATAATACAGGGTGCAGTAAAGAGGTATAATTTAAAATAGACAATTTGGCATGTCAGTACCCAGGATTGAGATCAATCTAAAAAAAATACAATGGTTAAATGGAGCCAAGCGGAGTCGAACCGCCATCTTAGCCTTGCGAAGGCTATGTTCTCCCATTAAACTATGGCCCCAATAAAGTTTTTTTATGCCGCGGGTCAAAAAGGATCGCAACTCTGAATCAAACCACTCACTTCATTCCATTTTTGATCATTCATTTTTGCCCCGATCACCTCAACCACTTTTCCACCCACACAGGCTCCCATTTTTCCGGATATCTCCACCGAATAACCATTCATGAGACCGTACATAAAACCCGCCGCATACAGATCACCCGCTCCGGTGGTATCAAGGGCCTGAATTGAAATCGGCTCTATTCGGTATTGTTGGGATTCATGCTGGATGAAAGATCCACTTTCCCCGCATTTTACCACCGCAATCCTGCACTGTTTGGCAATTTCCCTCAGGGCTTCCCGGGGATTTTCTTTTCCGGTGAAAGTCCGGGCTTCATCTTCATTGGCCAGTACAATATCCACATATTTACCCACTATATAATCAAGATATTCCCTGTTTTCCTCAACCGTGCCAAAACTCGAAAAATCCATGACAATTTCAAGCCCGGCATCTTTGGATGATTGAAAAACCTTTTCAAGCATTTCTCGGTAGGGTATCAGATAAGCTTCAACCAGTAAATAATCATAGTTTTTAAATATATCACCGCCAATATCGCACATGAACAACTCATTGGCAGCTCCCAGATAGGTGGCCATGGTTCTCTCGGTATCCGTAGAAATCAGAGAAATCGACTTTCCGGTCTCTAACTCGCCTTTAAAGAGATGGGCCTGAATGGAGTTGGAAGCCATATCGGACTGAAAAAAACTGCCAAACTCATCATTGCCGATGGTTCCGATAAAGCCGACCGGTACTCCCAGTCGAGCCAAACCGCTAACCGTATTGGCAGAAGATCCGCCACTGGATTTATGATGCTCCAAATGGGCGGTTTTTTCCAGTATGTGCCTTACTTTTTCTTTTTCAATCAGGGTCATTCCCCCCTTGGATAATCCCAATTCATCCAAAAGGCTGTCATCATCAATTTGAATCAGGATATCCACCAGGGCATTTCCGATTCCCAGTAACCGTTTCCGGTTATCTTTCTGCCCGGGATTCATAGTTTTCCATTCACGATTTTTTCAATTTGATTGTTATCATTCATGATCAGGACAACCGAATTCAGGGAATTCAATTCCCGTTCATCAATCAGGGCATAGGCAGCGATGATGATGGTATCGCCTTTGGAAACCAGGTGGGCAGCAGCTCCATTCAGTACAATATCCTTTGAACCTGCCTGTTCTTGGATCACATAGGTTGCAAAACGGTTTCCATTTGAAATATTATATACTTCAACTTTCTGAAACTCTCTGAGATTGGCCTTGGTCATGATCTCTTCATCAATACCAATACTTCCGGCATAATCCAGGTTGGTACCGGTTACCCTGGCTTTATGAATTTTTGAAATCAGAAAGGGTATTAACATTTATATTTCTCCTAAAATAAAATTATCAATAAGGCGGGTGTTACCCACCCTGATGGCAGCTGCCACCAGGGTGTTTTCCGGATCCACGCTGTCCAGTAGTTCCAGATGATCGAGACTCACTATCTCTATATAATCAATTTTGATCAATCGATTCTGTTTCAATATCACCTCTATCTCTTCTTTCAGGGCAGCTGAATCTTCCCGGCTTTCACCAATACGGCTTTGAGCTGTACTCAGTGCAGTGTGCAGTAAAACGGCTGCTTGCCTTTCCTGATCGGAAAGGTATCTATTTCTGGATGACAGTGCCAGTCCGTCATCATCCCTGATGATGGGCAGCACCTTTATATCCAAATCCAGGTCCAGATCCGCTACCATTCTCTTGATGATGATGGCCTGCTGGGCATCCTTTTGACCAAAATAAGCCGTGGTCGGCTGAACCAGGTTAAACAACTTCAATACCACGGTGGTCACCCCTCTGAAATGGGTCGGGCGGGTTTTACCGCAGAGGACGGTTCCCAATTTTTTTACTTCAATAAAGGTGGCATAATTCGCCCCGTACATTTGATCCGAGCCCGGGGAAAAAATACAATCCACTGACCGGGCTTCCAATAGTTGTCGATCTTGTGGAAAATCGCGGGGGTATCGATCCAGATCCTCTTCGGGACCAAACTGGGTGGGATTCACAAATATGGAAACAATAGTAGCCTGATTTTCTTCAAGGCTTTTGTCGATCAGGCTGAGATGCCCGTCATGTAGATAACCCATGGTGGGGACAAAACCGATTTTCTTCCGATTTAATGCCCGGCGGTATTGTCTGAATTCATCAATTTGAGAAATGATTTTCATTTTATGAATGTTTCGATATCTTTCTGTAAATGATAGCTTTCATCATCACCGGGAAATGATCCAGCCTGGATATCATGAATATATTGTTTCAGGGCCTCCTGGATGATCCCGTTTAAATCCGCGTATTTTCTGACAAATTTGGGGAAATACAAACTGGTCAATCCCACCAGGTCATGAAATACCAGTATCTGTCCGTCACAAAATCTACCTGCCCCGATTCCGATAGTGGGGATTTTCACCGATTCAGTGATCTTCCTGGCCAGCTCCAAGGGAATGGACTCCAGAACCATGGCAAATACCCCGAGTTTCTCCAGTTCGATCGCATCCTCCAGGATTTCCCTGGCCACCTCCCTTTTTTTCCCCTGCACCTTAAATCCCCCCAATCTATGAACCGACTGGGGAGTCAGGCCTAAATGCCCCAGGACCGGGATTTCAATATTTAGGATAGCCTCAATCATCTTAAACCGTCTTCTCCCTCCTTCCAGCTTCACGGCTTCGGCTCCGCCTTCCTTCACGCAGCGGATGGCATTCTCCAGGGTTTTTTCAATACTCACGTGATAGGAGTGAAAAGGCATATCACTGACTACCATGGAAAGGGTATTGGATCGCGATACCAACCGGGTATGGTAAACAATTTCATCCAGGGTCACTCTCAAGGTATCCTTTTCGCCCTGGATCACCATGCCCAGGGAATCCCCGACCAGAATAAGATCAATTCCAGCTTCGGAAGCGATTTTGGCAGTGGGAAAATCATAGGCGGTTATTGCCGATAGCTTCTCACCCTGTTCCTTGATTTTTTTCAGGTACAAAACAGTACGTTTTTCTTGGTTAGGCTGGAGCATAATATCTTATTCCTTTTTTATGGGTTTTGATTTCCTTCATCAGTTGCTGAACTTCATTATGATTTTTCAAGTTCACCTTTTCCATATTGACAACCAGCAACGGTGAACGGTTGTAATTAAAAAAATAATAATTATAGGCTTCAAAAACTTCTCTCCAGTATTCCTGGGGAACTTCTTTTTCACCGTTGGTTCCGCTGTCCTGAATTCTTTTCAGCATCTCAGAAAAAGAAATCTGTAAATACACCACCAGATCCGAATGAATGATGTTTTCAAGAAACAGATTGAACATCTTTTTATAGATCTCCAGTTCCTCATCATTCAGGATCAGATGGGCATAGATACCATCGCGGAAGAATATATAATCGGAAACGGTCATTTTATGAAAGAGTCCCTTCTGCTTGATTTCCAGTTGCTGTGAATAACGGTTCAGCAGAAAAATCAGCTGGGTTTTCAGGGAAACCAAGTCCTCACCTCTGGCCAACGATGAAAAAAAATCCTTTAAAAAGGGATTTTCCTGATTGTCACAGATCAACCGGGCATTGAATTGCTCGGAAATAATCTGGGCCAGTCTGGTTTTTCCCGAACCAATCAACCCATCAACTGCAATATATCTGAACTCATTCATCAGGCCAAAATTATATCACTTATTGGCAGGCATGTAAAACCGGATTCTCACCCATATGATCCCCTGATCAGGTCTTCGTATAGCCCACAGTTAAATCCTTTATGCTTGAATCCGGACAGCAGGGTCAGCGGTACGGACTTGGCCTGAATCTCTCTCACACCCATGATTTACATCGGGAAATTCAACTTCTCAATTTTCGAACTTGCCGGGCAATGATTTTTTTTATTTTTTTAAAAGTGGGGGGAGGACCGGTCCTGACAGATTTACCATTTATATACAGGGCATCTGAAATCCCCCACTCTAAAAAAACATCTCTATTAATGGTTTGAATCTCCTCAAACTCCACCAGGTTTCCGAATTCTTCCGATGCCTGTTTTGCCCTCTCATGAACGATATTTTGAGCCGGACACCATCCATTTAGGAATGAAGTTACCTTCACCTTCCCCGGTATGAACTCAGGTTTTTTTTTCATTCTGATCCATCTAGGGGATACGGCATCATCAGAAAATGGTTTCCACAAGAGAACCTGCCCTAAAAGACCCATTTTATCTACTCTGGTATAACCTTGCTTTTTAAACCAGGAGGCCTTCATCCAGAACGGTAAGGGGATTCCCCAGGCAACCATGCCCTTGGCACCTCTACTTCTGGCATCCGCCTCTGCGGCCTGAATCAGGGCTTTTCCCATGCCCCTTCCCTGAAAATTTCCCCGGCCCTTTTGATATCCATGCACCCAGATGCATTTGATAACATACAGATCCTCACCGGCTGTAAAGGAATGTTCGATGGGAATATACTGGATCATCCCCCCTACCCGGCCATTCTCATCCTGAGCCAGTTTGACTGCCAATCCTTTATCCTTCATTCGCTCATACCACAATTCCTTATAATTTCCGGCTTCTTTCATTTCATCCGACCAGTCCTCCAGGCAGACAAAATAGGACTGTTGATGGGCTTCATCCAGGTCAATGATTTTTATATCTTTAAATTGATTCATAGCCATCCTCCTGAAATATTAAATTGCCCATGAAAAACCTACTTTTGCATCAGGGCTTTTTTTATGACATTTTTTGAAATCCCGTATTTATCCTTGAAAAAAGTAAAAATATCCTCCCGGGAATGAATCTCCGGCTTCATTGGGCTGCGCCTTTCCTTGCTGGCTCCTTCCACAATAATGACGATTTCACCCAACAGGTGCTCCGGTTCCAGAACCGTTTCCAGCGATTCCAATTCACCCCGGATCATTTTTTCAAACCGTTTGCTGATCTCCTTTCCAATGCAAAATCGCCGGTTTCCCAGTACCGAATAAGCCGCTTTTAGAAAATTCTCCGCCCGGCGGGGAGACTCGTAAAAAACCAGGGTGTGGGGACAAGGAGCCAAGGATTTAAGACCTGACACCAGTTCACCTCTTTTTCGCGGGGGAAACCCCATAAAAACAAATGATTTCGGATTGATACCCGAGGCCACCAGGGCCGGGATAAAAGCAGTGGGGCCCGGCAGGGGAATGATTTCAATTCCATTTTCAATGGCTTTTTCGATCAGAATATAGCCGGGATCCGAGATCAGGGGAGTTCCGGAATCGGTGATCAGGGCTGCATCCCGGGTCCTGAGCATGTCGATAATGGCATCGGCCTTCCGGGATTCATGGGGTCGGTAATAACTGATCAACTTTTTTTTAATTTCCAGATGAGTCAGCAATTTCAAAGAATAACGGGTATCTTCAACAATAATGAAATCGATTTTCCTCAGAGTATCAATGGCCCTAAGAGTAATATCTTTCAAATTTCCAATCGGAACCGGAACCAGGTACAACCTCATCATTTATTATACTTTCCTAAGAAATTGTTTATTTATTCCAATCCCTCAAATACCGGAACTCCAGGCCGATGGTTCGGTTCTGCAACTTGGGGATGGGGGGCATGGTTCGCTTGAATTGTGAATTTACGATCAAATTTTTTATCTTTTTAATCCACTCTTGGGGATATCCCAATTTTTGAATGTCTTTATCCTTCTTCCTCCTGTCAATCAGCTGGTAGAGGATTTCATCCAGTTTCCGGTAGGAAATCCCGATTTCCTTTTCATCGGTCTGATCCTTCCATAAATCGGCAGAGGGTTTTTTATTGATGATAGCCTCAGGTATCTTGAGATACCGGGCAAAATCGAAGATCTGGGTTTTGTAGAGATCACCCAGGGGAAAGAAGGCTGCTGCCGAATCACCAAACAGGGTGGAATAACCGATCAACAATTCACTCTTGTTGGAGGTACCGATCACCAGGGCCTTTTTGCGTATGGAAAAATCATATAAAACCGACATCCGCTCCCGGGCACATTTGTTTCCAATTAACATCCGGTTATTGGTGGGATATTGATCAAAATAGGCATTCACAGCGGGGGAAATATCGATCACTTCATATTTTACCCCAAATTGATCGCAGATCATCTTGCCATGGGTCAGGCTTTCCGGTGATGAGTACTGATAGGGCATCAACAGGGCGAAGCTGTGATCCTTACCCAGGGCCTCCCGGGTCAGGGCCAGAACCACCGCCGAATCAAGACCGCCCGAGACCCCCAGAATTCCATTTTTAAAGTTGTTCTTTTGAATCGAATCCCGGATGAAACCGACAATCACCTTCTTGGCAACTTCAAAATTGATCTCAATCATTTAATATCCTCTTCAACTCCTTCAGAATGACCCCGGGTTTGTCATCCCGCAGATAATTGCTTCCGAGCCTGGCCCTGCGGACCGCTTCTAGGTCGATTTCAAAATCCAGGTAATCCTCCTCAAAGCAATCAGCCCGTTTCACAATGCCCTGGCCGGCCCGGGCAAAAAACGATCCGCCCGGGAAACCAATGCCGTCCTCAAATCCGGTGCGGTTCACAAACACATAATGCTGATGGTAAAAAACGGAATACACGTACCCCATGTTTTCCCAGAGCTGAAGGGATTTGAAATGGTCTTTGTCCAGCATCCGGTGGGGGCTGTTGGATATGCCGATCAGAAAATCCACACCCTGCAGAAAATAGAGATAAGCATGCACGGGAAAGAGAATTTCCCGGCAGATGATCAACCCCACCGTAAATTCTTTGATTTTAAAGCTACGGAAAGTATCCCCTGCTCCGAATATCATTTCTTCCTGGAACATGCCGAAATTGGGCAGCTGGACCTTTCGATGGACATGGCGGAGATCCCCTTGGGAAAAATACAGGGCTGAATTGTATATGATTCCGGGAATTTCTTCATAGGGGGCTCCCACCACGATATCAATTCCCCGGCTGAGGTCTTTCAATCTTTTGACCTCCGGGCTGGCCGGGTTCAGGGCCACATCATAGACAATATCCATCAGATGGTAGCCGCTCAGGCTCAATTCCGGAAAAACAATCAGCTTACATTTATCCTCAACCGCCCGGTCAATCTGATGACAGTGGTATCTCATATTCTTTTTCAGATTTCCAAGGACCGGACTGAATTGAATGCCCCTCACTTTCATATCCCCAATATACCACACAAAAAAAAATCAATCAACCGCGTTCATCTTCAATTGATAAGACAATCATGGATCACATATTTCAACAATTTATTTGACAATATTTTTTTTTCGGATACAATATTTCAACAGATTTCGGAAGATGAAACAGAAATACATCCAACCCCTTTTCATTTTCAGTCTTGGCCTGCTGGTATTCACCCAGCAGCTGGTATCTCAGTCCCTCCTCCGGCATCAATATTTCCGGATGAAAAACGGGTTACAGGTGTTCCTGAAGACCAAACCGGGAATTCCGCTGGTCAACATGGTGCTGGCAGTCAATATCGGTTCAAAGGACGAATCCAACTCCGAAAGCGGACTGGTCCACCTGATGGAACACCTGCTGATGTTTTCCGGAACTGAATCCCATACCCGTTATGAGCTCATTCAATTGTGGAGACAAAAAGGTTGCTATGTCAATGCCCATACCGATCATGACCTGATGACCCTTGAAATCTCCTGTCCGGTCCGGCAGGCCGAATACTGCCTTTCATTGTTAAAAGAGAAGTTGTTTACACTCAAACCACAACCCAAGGATTTGCTCAAGGAAAAGCAAATCATTGCCGAAGAAATCATTCAAATGCAGGACGATGTTTTCCAACAGGGAACCGACCGGGTTTTAAACCTGCTATTTCCCGATCATCCCTATGCCAACCCGATATACGGACAGGCCTCTGTTGTCAAAAATGCCCGGCTGGATCAGGTCCAAGCAATTTATAACCGCTATTTCAGACCCTCCAACTGTTCACTGGCCGTGGTGGGAGATGTTGATCTGGATGAAATGAAAAATTATATCAACCGAACATTTGCCGATCTGAAACCGCCAGCTATTCCTTGGCCTGTCCCGGCCAAAGCAAAGCCTTTAACCCGGAACCGGGATGAGACCCTGGAAATGGATATCGAACAGGCCATGCTTGTCATCGGTTTTTCGGCCCCTGAATTCAATCATAAGGATCAATTTGCCCTGTCTGTACTGGGACACATCCTGGGTAAAGGACCCAATCCATTGCTGGGGTTTGCCATCCGTTCCCGAAAAAAGCTGCCATCCAGTTTTTCAGCCCGGTACATTAAACTTAAATACACCGGGGCCTTCCTGGTCTATCTCAGAACCGATCCCAAAAGGGTTAAATTACTGAAAAGACAGGTCATTAAGTTCCTGAACAGGACCAATACCTTTCGCTATGCAAAAACCGATTTCCTGAAAAAAGACCGGCTCCAGGTCATCGATTACCTGGAGAGTGCCCGGAATGATATTAAACTGAGCGCCGAAAAATTCAAGGAAAGGGGGATCAACTCAGCCGTATCTTTTTCCCGGTTCATGCTCTTGAGAAATCCCGGGAAACAGATTGACTTCCAGCAGGAAATGCAAAATGTTTCAACGGCTGATCTGAGACGGGTGGCATCCAAATATCTGTGCGGAAAATCCCATGCAACCGTTTACATTCTGCCTTTGAAAAAAAATGAAAGACAGTAAACGTATCCGTCCCTGGCTTGTTATCGTATTATTGATTGCGGTTCCGGTATCTGTTGCCAGCAAAAAACTGCAATTGGAAAATGGAATCAGGCTGATTGTAGAGCAGGATCTATCTTCCCGGACCACGGTCATTCAAATCCTGATCAAAGGGGGAAAACAGGCTGAACCAGTTTTGAAAAACGGACTGGCTTATCTGACCACCCGTCTTTCCATCGAATTGCCGGATGCCCTGAAACAGAAAAAAATCATTGAAATGGCTTCCAGGATTAACTTCCGGGTCTTTAGCCAATTCTGCGTCATTACCCTTAACTGCCTGTCGGAAAATGTAAGCGATACCCTGGAGATATTTTCAACTGTTTTTTCCAAGCCCTTATTTTCGGGGTTACGGATCAACCGGAACAAGAACCAAATGCAGCATCTCCAAAAATTGAAAAACGAAAATGATCTGAAATGGAGTCAACAAAAACTAAAACAGATTTTTTTCAATTTGCCCCAATACCACGGCTCTGTTTACGGAGATCCGGAATCTCTGAAAAATATTTCAGGAAAAGACATCCTCGAGTTTCACAGACAATATTTTCATGGTTGCAATATGACGGTTGCGGTTTCCTCAAATTTGCCCGAAACAGAACTAATCCCGGTGTTAAGCCAAAGCCTTTCCAGGATTCCTTCCGGACATCAAATTCAATTCCAACCGTTGGAATTGAACCGGCCCGATAAAAGGAAATTTTTTCTCAAACGAAGAAAAAAACAGTTTTTTATTGCCCTGGCCTGGGTAAATTCAGAATTGAATTCCAGAAATTTCGCCCGAATTATTTTATTGGAAAATCTGATGGGCAAAGGAATCGGGTCCATATTATGGGAATTAAGGGAACAAGAAAAACTGGCCTACCAAGTAGATTCATTCTCAGATATATACCAGAATGCCGGGCTCTTCCTGGTTTATCTGAAGACCCATCCGGAGAAGCTGCCCCGGGCCCGTGAAAAGTTAACCCGGCTGGTATCAAAACTCTACCAGGAAGGGCTCAATCAGAAAATCCTGAAAGTCCATAAAAATTATGCCCGGTCTGATTTTCTACGATTAAATGAAACCAAAGAGCGGCGGACTTTCTATCTGGCATTTTTTGAAGCCCTGGGATTGGGGTATCAATACCTGGATCAGGTTCCGGCCGACATTGACCGCATCCGGGATGGGGATTTTAATGATTTTTTGAAAATCATTTTCAATCCTGAAAATCGGATCGAATTTGTCACCGGTCCCGAAACCTAGTCCGGAATAACATTTGGTAGATCACCGGCATAAGCAATAAAGTGGTAAAAATGGAGAACAAGATCCCACCGATAACCACGATAACCAACGGTCTTTGTATTTCAGATCCGATTCCTGAAGCAAAGAGTAGAGGCAAAAGCCCGATAATAGTAGTAAATTTGGTCATCAGAATGGGCCTCAACCGTAAGGCAACACTATCACGGATTGCTCGGTCAACATCATGGGTGTTGACAGTCTTTCGTTTAAAAAATGAAATCAACACCAGTGTGTTTTCCAGGGCAATTCCCAGCAAGGCCAGAAAACCGATAGTAGAAGGAACCGACAGGTAAGTTCCGGAAATCCATAAAGAAAGGATCCCTCCGCTCAAAGAAACCGGTAGATTCACCAGGATCACCAGAATGTCTCTCCAGGATTTCAAATAATCGAATAACAATACCAGGATCAAGATCAAGGTGACAAAAAGGACAACATATAATTTTTTTTCTGCCCTTGCCTTGAGTTCAAACTGGCCTCCCCATTTCAAATAATATCCGAAGGGAAGCTCAATTTGGTCATAAATTTTCCGGGTGGACTCCCTGACAATGCTACCGATATCCCTCCCTCTCACATTACATTGAACCGCAATATAGCGTTTTCCATTCTCCCGGGTAATGTTGGAGAAACCGGTTGTCTCAACCACCTCGGCCACATCAGATAATGGAATCATCTGGTTTTTACCGGAATGAACAAAATACCGACTTAAATCTTTCAAATCCTTTCTGAACTCAGAGCCATAACGTATGAACACATCGTACACCACATCCCCCTGGTAAATTTTGCTCACGACCTTTCCACCGAATGCAGCCTCGATTTCCTTTAGTACATCGGTCGGATTCAGGTCATGGCGACCCAATTCCTGTCTTTTCATCTTCACCACAATCTCATTCTGGCCGGAAACCCGGGTTACCTGAGCATCACTCACCCCCTGAATTTTTTCCAGGATAGCTTTGATTCTATCTGCCACTGATATTAACCGATTGAAATCATCCCCATACACTTTAATAGCCAGATCGGCTCGAACTCCGGTGATCAGGTGATCGAGATTGTGCTTGATGGGCTGGGTAAAGTTCAGTATAACACCGGGAACATTTTCCTTTATCCTGGCTTCAATACTCTTGATTAATTCATCCTCACTGTCAAAGTCCCAGTATTTCCGATCCTTTAGAATAATAATGGAATGCCCCACATTTACCGGATGGGGATGGGTACCGGCTTCCCCCCTGCCGATCCGACCATAAATCTTGTCAACAGCTTGAAATTCCATTATTAATTGCTGAATCCGCTGAATTACTTTTTCTGATTCTTCCAGGGAAGTATTTTGAGGTAATAACTGTTCCAGCTGAATGGTTTGCTCATTTAATTTGGGGATAAATTCGGACCCCATATTGAGAACCACAACCATACTGAAGATAAAAATCAGGACAAAACCGACCACTACTATTTTTTTCCTTGGGTAAAAATAATCAAATATTCTGAGGTATGTTTTTTTTAAAAAATTGAAAATGAATGCGGTAGAGAACAATTTTCTGGGCCCAAAACAATTCATCAGCGCCGGAGAAATAAACACCGCATAAATGATGGCAGAAGTAATGGCTATCAATAGAGTCAATCCAAAAGGCCTGAACATTTTTCCTTCGACTCCGGAAAGTGTCAAAATGGGAATGAAGGAAAAAATGATTAAAATCATGGCGTAACTCAGCGGTTTCAAAACTTCTCCGACAGCCGATAAAATATCCTGGCTATGGCAAATCCCTTTGGAACTTTCCTCCCGTTTGCGGGATATGTTTTCCACCACCACCACAGTGGCATCGACCAGAAGCCCGATGCCAATAGCCAAACCTCCGAATGACATCAGGTCGGCTGTCATACCGGTTAAGGCCATCACCACAAAGGTTATAGAGACGGCAAAAGGAATGGACAGGGCCGAAACCAGTGCCGAAGACAGATCATTGATAAATAGAAACAGAATAATCGCCACCAGGATAATGCCGATGATTAAGGCTTCGGATACAGTCCTAAAGGCAGCTTTGATAATCAGCGCCTGATTATAGACCGAGACCAATTTTATACCCTCGGGCAATCCGGAGTTTATATCCTTGATCTTCTTATCTATCCGATCGATCAGCTCTGAAGTGTTGACTCCGATCAGTTTCATGACAATTCCGGACACAATGCCAGTCTTCCGGTTAAGCAAGGCTTCACCTCTCTTTATAGCTGCTCCCGGTCTTATCTCGGCTATGCTGTCCAGAAAAACCGGAACCGATCCAAATTCTTTCACAACCACTTGCTTTAAATCTTTAATCTCTGAAAATAACCCCAGTCCCCGGATGATATATTCCTCTTTGTTTCGGACAATATAACCCGCAGTTATATTACGGGAACTTTTTTTTATCCGGTCGACTACCGTATGCAGATCAAGATTATATTTAAACAGTTTACCGGGATCGACTATGATCTGAAACTGTTTCACCTCACCGCCGTGACTCATCACCGAAGCAATACCGGGAATGGTTTTCAGCTGAAGTCTAATCACCCAATCCTGCAGGGTTCTCAACTCAATGGAGGGAAGATTACCCTCCAGGACATAGACATAAACCATTCCAAGCCCGGTGGTGATCGGCCCCAATGAAGGCGCCTCAATAAATTCAGGCAACCGGGCAGAAATAGCCGGAAGTTGCTGAGCAACCAGCTGACGGGCAAAATAAATATCAACCCGGTCATCAAAATACACATTCACCGTTGACAGACCGAACATTGAAAAAGAAGTTATTTTGTTGACATTCGGCAAGCCGAACAATGAGGTTTCAATCGGATAGGAAACAAACTTCTCCACCTCCTCCGCGGCCATGCCCTCTGATTCGGTAAAAATCTGAACCAAAATCGGCGAGGGATCCGGAAACACATCAATTTTCAGACTTTGATAGGCAATGATACCCGCCATCGCAATGACAAAAACAACCAGTAATACAAAAACTTTTTTTTGACAGAGTATTTCAATTAATCGCTTCATCTATCCCCCGAATCAGTGCTGGTGCCCGGCATGAGGACCATCCAAATTTCCTCTTTTCAACTCATACTCAGCTTTTAAATAAAAAGAACCGTGGACCACAATCTTTACATTCTCCCGGATCCCCTCTGTAAATACAAACCCTGAAGAATCCATATCAATAATTTCAATGGGCTTGAATACAAAACCATCTCCATCTTTAATAAATATTCCCTTTACCCCCGATATGTTCACCACCGCTTGGACCGGAAAGGCTAAAAACTGTCCACTGTGTTTTTTCTCAATATATCCCTTCACATACATATTGGGTCGCAACATTTCTTTTTGGTTATCAACCTCAATTCGAACCTTTATGGTTCGCAGTTCGGGATCCAGAGACACCCGGATATTGGTAATTTCACCGTGAAATTTTTCATCCGGAAACACATCGGTATGAATTTCAACTCTATTCCCCTTGGTAATATACTGTAGATCTTTTTCGAGTGCATCCAGAATCACCCAGATCCGTCTGGTATTGGAAAGCGTAAAAATGGTCCGGTTATAACCGATCATCGCACCGAGATCCAGACTTCTTTCCATCACAATACCTTCGCCTGGTGAGGGAATCCGATAATATGGAGACAGATATGCTTTCATTGCTTCGATGTCATCGGTCTCTATAGCCCTCCGGATTTGATTCAAATCAATGCTGTCCAGGCAGATGGAATCGATTTTAGCTTCCAGCGCTAAAAATTCGGCATTGGCCGCTTTGTAGACTGTTTCCCGATTTATCAGGGATTTCTCTTCAATGGCCTTGATTTCGAAAAGATTCTTGGCCCGCTCATAATCAGCCTTTGAGCGCCGCAATTCCCCATAGGCCTTAACAACATTTTTCTTTAATTCCAATAATTCCGGGGAATTGATCACACAGAGGGTATCTCCTCGACGAACCCAATCACCAATATCCTTTCTGATATCCATGACAATACCGGAAACCAGTGAATGGATCAAAAATGTGGAGTGGCGATTCACTGTGACTATTCCATTTAATTCGATTTTTTCAATCCGATACCGGAGCTTAGGCTGAGAGACCCTTATTCCCCATTTGTCAATTATTTTATCACTGATATGAAGATGAAGATGCTCAGTCTGGCCATTCTGATCGGGATCAAGATGTTTATCTTCATTCTCATGGATTTGCGTTTGTTCAGTATGGTCATGATCATCATGATCATGATTGTGTTTCTCCCCACAACCTATAACATAAATAATGAAAACCAATATGACTATGATTTTTTTCATAACTCCACTCCTAATAATTCTTCTAATTCACTCTTTAAAATTTTCCATTCGGTAATGACTTCAAAGTACCGCTTCTTTATCTCAAAATAACTGTTTTGAGAATCCAAAAAAACCATTAAAGGAACTTCTCCGGCCAGATACAATTTTTTGGAAAGGTCAAGGTTCTCTTTTCCTTCAATCAGGATGGCCCCCTTGAAAGTGTCGATTTCTTTTTCCAGAATCCGTATTTCAGTTATCATCCGGTTAATATCGGCGCCGAGATGCTGCCGCAAATATTCCAATTCCAAGCGGACTTTTTCTCTTTCCAGTTTGGCTTTTTTGATTGAAAAGTGTTTGGTACCAAAAACCGGAACTTTAATTCCAACCCCAAATTTCCAGACATTGGCATCCACCTCCCTGGCTTTTGAGGCAAAAAGTTCAAGACTTTCGATTAATGAAAACTGACTGGATTTTATCTGAAAATTTTTCTGCTCCAGATCCAACCTTTTAAATCCGATAAGGGGATTATTATTCCTGACCCGATCGATCTTTGATTCAATATCGGGAAGCGGTGAAAAGTTGAAATCATTGGCAAACTTCGAATCTACAGACAGTGAGTTGTTTAAAAATTCGTTCAGCCTGGTTTTTTCATAAGAGAATCTTTTCCGGTTTTTGAATCGGTTTGTTGTATTCTTCTGTAATTCAACCGATGATCTGAGATAGTCAATACCCCTGGCTTCCCCTATACTCACCTTTAGCTTGGTTATTCGGGTTATTTCGGTCAAGACTTTTTGCTTTTCCCCAAGTAATGAATGCAGGCTCTTAAAATACTGATAGCGGTAAAAATGGGTTTTGAATTCCCGAACAATGGACAGGTTATGAATTTCAGTCATCAGCCGGGTTTTGGATATCGACTGTTTTTCCGCTTTCAGGTAATAATGGCGAAACACAGGATTCGGGACCTCGAGTTTAAACTCGATTCCCCAGATCAACCGGGAATCAGCGGATTCCAAGGTTTCTCCCTGCCCCCTTGACAATTCCAATTGCGGATCAGGGAACGAGCGATTGATATTATAGAATTGTATTGCCAGGCTGTTTTCGATTTCATGAATCTTAAGTAAAAGGTTTTGTTCTTTTAACATATCAATCAGATTTTCCAAACGGTAGGTTTTTTCAGCACCCAAGGTCACGGTCAACCCGATAATGGTGAATAGAAAAATCAAGGTATTTTTCATATCTCCTCCTTCATACCCTAAAAATCTCAAGAAAATATCAGAGTGGAATGATTTTAAAAAAGGAGAGGTGAAATCAACAACGGAAAATATTTTTCTTGACCAAATAATCAAATGTATAAATGAATTTATTTATGTGAAAATTTCTGAAAAATCTTTGATAACAAAACTGAAAACCGACAGGTCCGGTTTCCGCCGCTTCTACTAATTGTAAATATTCAAAAAAAACGATCCATTCGGTCAATTCCCGAACCAGCCGGCTATTTTCCACCGGAATATCAAAACAACTGTGCTCACCGGGGAAGGATTGAACAGTAGAGCAGGATGAATCCCTCAGAGAGAGATTCCTCTCACCGGAATGGGTATGGGTGCACTGACATTGATAATTGAACAGGGTATACTCAAGGTCTATGGTCCCATTATGTTTCAGGCACCATACTTGGGTGAGCACAACTTCCTGACCTAAAAAAAGCAAATATATAAGCAACAGACTCTTTATCAAGACATTTCGACTTCGGCCAAGATGATTTTTCATCATGGAAATCTAAACACAGAAACAGTAAAAAGTCAATGCAGTGTATAGGTTGCATACATAAGAGTCTCATATGTTTCGTAACTTATTCATGCAGGGATTGGTGAGAAAAACCCCCTGCCCGACTATTTGGTAGGGTTGAAACCCAGCAGGTGAATTTCCCGGTACCAGACAATGATACTGGCCAGGGCCGCATACAACATGACAATGGTCACGACTTTAATCAGGATTTTATACCATTTTTTATCCAGGTATTCTTCGAATAAGACCTGAAGCCCGCGCATGATGATATACCAGCCAATGGCAAAAAAAGTATAGTTCATGTTATCCTCCTAAAAAAGAGAAAAGGTGATATCAATAATTTAAATTATTTATCATTTTTATAATGGATTCCAGCAAATCCGAAAACCAATATAGGCGGCCGGTTCAACCGGATCCTCGGTGAGACGGCAGGCGGAACGGATTCGATCGGCACTGTTCACCCAGCT
Source organism: uncultured Aminicenantes bacterium (assembly GCA_965195285.1). Classification (GTDB taxonomy): domain Bacteria; phylum Acidobacteriota; class Aminicenantia; order UBA2199; family UBA2199; genus CAZOWT01. The sequence goes on from CBDAFS010000003.1 coordinate 68,049, forward strand.
TCCGCCCCGGGTAATCTTCATAACCCCGGTTTCCGGACCGGTCGGATTGTTGAGCGGTGAAGTGGAATAATAAGCGGTCATATACCAATCGGAACACCACTCACCCACGTTTCCGGCCATATCATGGATACCATAAGGTGAAATTCCTGATGGGTAACTGCCAACCGCAGCGGTCCGGCCGAGGCAACCGGCAAAATCGGTTTTGGTACAATCAGGGGCTTCGTTTCCCCATGGATATCTCCTCTGGTCGGTTCCCCGGGCTGCTTTTTCCCACTGCGCTTCGGTAAGCAGCTGGATTTTCTTACCGGTTTTATCAGCCAGCCAGCTGCAGAATGCCTCGGCCTCCTCCCAGCTGACATAAATCACCGGCATATTCCCCCGGCCCCATCCCCGATCATCTTTTAAACTCCTGCCGGTATCCTCACAAAACAAATCATACTGTTCAAAAGTAATTTCATATTTGGAAACCCGGTAAGCGTCAAGGTAGACCGTGTGAACCGGTAATTCATTATCCATCCCTTCATTGAAATTATCTCCCATCAGAAACTCACCGGCAGGAACATCAATCCATTCAATGCCCAATATTTCAGTATCGTAGTCGGGGTCACTGGTATCATCCTTCTTTTTTTTCAGCAAGATGAACAAGCTGGCAATGATCACAATGACAATGCCGGTAACCAGAACCCATGGGAATTTCTTTTTTTTCTTTTTTATTGGTTTTTCAAATACTTTTTTTTCCGCTTTGCGGGGAGCCAGGTCTTTATTTTGAATGATCCGTTGATACTCGATGAGCTCATTGAAATCAATACCGGCTATATCCGGTATCAACTTGAGTTCCTTGACCTTTTCATAATTCTTCCGGGCCTCGGTAAAATCCCCCTCTTTTTCATAAGCAGCTGCCAGCAACAAATACACCCTGGCCAGTAAATCTGTATCTCCTGGCTTCAACTCTCCTTTTAACCGACCGATTCGATGGATTCGCTCCAGCTTATCAATGGCCTGATCATAGAGTCCAGCCATATAATCCTGTTTTGCCTGATTAAAGCGGGCCTGGTAATCTGCAGTTTCCGCATAAATGGATAAATCACCCTGCAAGAATAAGAATGCCAATAACAGGGCCAGACATTTCACCAAGGCAATCTTTTTGATATGAATCATAAAATACCTCCATTTCTCTGAATATTAAAAAGTAAATTTAATATAGTTCTCAACACTCTATAGCATAAATGCAAAAAAATTGCCAAAAGAAAAGACCCTATATGTCCCCAATTCAGGACAATAAAAGAAGAATTGGGAAAAATAGTGCAATTTGCCGGAATCTAAGAAAACGGATAATGCTTCCTGATATTCAACCGTTAATTCTTGCATAAATAAAAAAAAAAACCTAAAATATGGATTGACCTATGGTTACCAAGAGCCATCCGGGCCAGGCAACATGAATAAGAGAGAATCAAGCCTATTGAAAACTTTACCCCGGTCATTCCGGATAGCCGTCATATACGCATTCCTCTTTGTCATTCCGCTTCAGGCAACGGGAAACACCGATTACATCATCAAAGCCTGGATGATCGAGGACGGACTTCCTCAAAACTCTGTCTTAACCTTATCCTATAGCCAAAGTGGATACCTGTGGTTTGGTACCCGGCTGGGATTGATTCGTTTTAATGGGTTGACTTTTCCGGTCTTCAATATCTGGAACACACCAGGTCTTAAAAGCAATCAGATTGTCAGCCTGTATGAAGATATAAACGGAACCCTCTGGATTGGATCCCGGGGCGGAGGCCTGACCACGCTTAAAAATGGCCTTTGGAAAAATTACCAGATCCAGGACGGCCTGGCCAGCAATCATATCAAGGCCATCATGGAACACCCATCCGGTACCATATGGTGTGGAACAACAAGGGGATTGAATTATTTCAGGGACGGCAAAATATTCAAAACCAAAATCAAAGGGGAAATGGCCAATGCCAGCATCAATGCCCTGGCTGCTGACAAAATGGGAAATCTCTGGATAGGTTCAGAATACGGACTACTGAAGAAGGCATACGATCAACCTCTCGATCAGGACAAATTGACCATGATCTTGAATGAACCGATTTCGGATTTGGCCAGCGATAAAGCCGGAAACCTGTGGGTCGGGACACAGAAGGGTGTCAGATTTTTAAAAGACGGACAGATCCTCTCTCCTTTTTCAGATCATGAATCCCTGTCCGACATTACCGTCACCTGCCTGTATCCGGACCAAAAGGGCACACTGTGGATAGGGACTTATGGTGATGGGCTCTACCGGATCCAGAACGGACATATCCGCCATTACGGCTCGGCCAGTGGCCTCAGTGATGATTTCATTCATTCCCTCATCGAAGACAATGAGCACAATATATGGATTGGAACCTTCACCGGTGGCCTGGTCAGATTGAAACCCAGGATTGTTTCAAACATCACCCGGGAAATGGGACTCCCCGCTTCCCCGGCCACTTGCGTACTTCAGGATCGAAAAGGATTTTTATGGATTGGTACCCTACACCATGGCCTCAGTCAATTTAAAAATGAACGGCTGGTAAAAACGGTTTCCCGGGAAGACGGGCTATCAAGCAATCGGATCCTTTCCCTGTGCGAGTCCAACAACGGCGACATATGGATCGGTACCGAGCTGGGGGGATTGAATCGAATCACCGATGACCGACTATATATATACACAACAAAACAGGGGCTGACATCCGATTCAGTCTCTGCCATTTTACAGGATCGTTCCGGAATACTATGGATCGGTACCGCCGAGGGTTTGAATGCATTTATCAATGATAACTTCATCACCAAAGAAATGTTCCGGGGATATCATGTAAAAACTTTATTTGAAGATAGCCAGGGAGCCCTCTGGGTGGGTACCCAGAAGGGCTTATACAGGATCAAACATGATCTGGTGCGGCACTTCCAGGCCAGTGATGGGGAATCCGGTTATGAGGTGCTTTCAATTTTCGAATCTCCGGATAAACCCGGGGTATTATGGATCGGTACCAATGGCACCGGACTGTTGAGATTCGAAAAAGATCAGTTTACTCGGTATACTGAAAAAAACGGATTGCACAGCAATTTCGTTTTCTCCCTTACCGAAACCGGAAAGGGTCACGATCATTATTTATGGATGAGCTCCTTTACCGGAGTTTTTCGGGTTTCCTTCAAATCTTTGAACCAATTTTTTAACAATGAAACCAATTTTATCACCTCCACTTTTTTTAATGAATCGGATGGGATGATCAGTAGCGAATGTGTCGGCGGCAGTTTCCCTTCAGTCTGGAAAAGCCAAGACGGAAAAATCTTTTTCCCAACCACCAAAGGATTGGCTATTCTGGATCCACAAAATATTTCCGGCAAAAAATCGGAATTACCCATCGTCATTGAAGACTTTATTATCGACAACAAGTCTTATATCCACAAAAAGGCATTGAAAATCAAATCCGGTAAAAAGATGTTTGAATTCTATTTTACCGCCCTGAATTATAGTTCTCCGAGAAATATCATATTCAGATACAGGCTGGAAGGATTCGAAGACAAATGGACCACCCTGGGTTCCAATCAAAAACGCATGGCCCTGTATTTCAACCTGAGCCCAGGAAGCTATCGTTTCCGGGTAATCGCCTGCAACCATCTGGGACAGTGGAATGAAGATGGAATCACATTGCCCTTCCGAATCCGCTCCGATTTCAAAGAAGGCCTGTTGGTATATATTCCCAGAATCATCATATTGCTGATATTTATCGGCGGATTCTTACTCTGGCGGCAAAAGAGAACCCAACCGATTAAGCAAACCAAAAAATACAAGACCTCGGCCCTTACCCCGGAACGCTCGCAGGAAATTCAACAAAAACTATCAGAGATAATGGAGAATGAGAAAATCTACCTGGATCCAGACCTGACCCTCAAAAAACTATCGGAAAAAATCATGGTTCATCCCAATCATATTTCCCAAATTGTCAATGAAATATTTAAACAGAGTTTTAATGATTACATCAACAATTTTCGCATTACCGAAGCCAAAGAAAAATTATTGGACCCGGAGGAAAAGCAAAAAACCATTCTTGAAATTGCTTATGATGTGGGTTTTTACTCAAAATCGGTATTCAATACCGCTTTTAAAAAATTTACCGGAATAACCCCTTCCCAGTTCAAGCAAAAGTCAAAACAATAAATACTTTGGTCCTGAATCA
>CBDAFS010000004.1:0-4085 GCA_965195285.1 uncultured Aminicenantes bacterium
AAAGTTTCAGATGTTCGTTTTATTTGTGGGAAAAGTGGAGGTTGATAAAAATTAATAACCCATTTTTCCTTTTTAATCTTCTCAAGATGTTTAGAAAAGTAATAGAATTTATCTATGTCAGGAATCAAATACTCATTTTTAATATATTTCCAAGTATAATAATATTTATTCAAAAATTGTTTAATAAATACATCAGTATTAATATTTATATTGATTCTACTTTCTAACAAAAATTTTAATTCTTTTGTTTGCTTTTCAATTTGATTAAAAAGGGTGTTCATTTTTTCTCGAGAAATTTTTCCTTGTTCTAATAGTAAATTCTTTATTTCTTTCTGAATTATTTTTTTTTGAATTAAATTATCATAAAATTTGATTTTGTTATTTATCATAACCAATAATTGATCATTATTCTTTAGAATATTATTGAATGTGTAATCCAGACCTTCTTTTAGATTCCGGTTGTAATCGATGAGATTGAATATAAGAACAAAGTATCGGGAAGGGTAAACGGTTTTTTCACTTTTTTCTGCTGGTAACTCATAACTTTGAATATTTATCTTTTTTCTTACTTGAAAAAATGCATTTATATTCTGAAGTTTTCCATCTTCATAGATTTTAAAATCCGATCGTTTTAAATCTTTCACCGGTTTTCCTCTATAAACCACTCGTACCGGTACTTCGACATTCACTACCGAAACCTTTTCCAGTATAGTATTGTCCTCTTCCTGTGCAGATAAGGAAAATACCATTCCAAAAAAAATGGATATTACGATTAAAACAAACTTTTTTAAAAAGCAGATCTTCTTCATCGTATATTTCACTTAATAGTTCGGATTTTGTGCAGTTTTCCTCTCTCCATAACTACTACATGCAAATATTATACCAAAAATAATCCAGGAAAGTGCCCTATTTTAACCACAAAATAATTTTGATAGACTCCTTTAAATTTTGACTTGATCTTTTCTGCTTTGCCTTTTCTCGATCCATCCTAAAAGCGGCGGTAGAATCAAGATTGTAGTGATAAAACAAGCAGCAACACCCAACGCCTGCAGTATGCCCAAACTACCAAGACCCCGGTATTTGGCGATGAGCAGTGAACCAAAACCCGCCATGGTAGTCAGCGATGTAATCAAAATCGCCTTACCGGTGCTGGAAACCACGGTGCGGATTTGACCCTTCCCTTCAATTCGATACCGATGCATGAAGAAGGACCGGGGTCAGGTCTAAAGAATAAAGATTCATCAGGGACGCCCATTAGAAGGTTAATGTCAAGCAGGTAGACTAATTATTTTTATTTTTTTAATAGTGCATTATATTCAATATTGACAAATGCCTTGCGCCCTGGATTTCAATAATTGTATGAGTTACAGTGCCAATGCTCTGCACCAGACACCCATCAGGATCAAGGTTTAAATATTTAAATAACCCCTGGTATTTCCAGGGAAAAAATGTTAAATTTAATAAGTTAATCAAACCTAAATTACTTAAAAATCATGTGTTTATTGTTAATCGCCTTTCGAAAACATCCGGACTATAAACTGATTGTGGCAGCCAACCGGGATGAATTTTACAACCGTCCGTCCTCACCAGCCAAATGGTGGAGCGATTTCCCCAATGTACTGGCCGGAAAAGATTTAAAAAAGAGCGGATCCTGGCTGGGAATCACCAAAAAGGGTAAATTTGCGGCCCTGACCAATTTTCGGGATCCGAGACATGAAGAAGAGGGTGCCCCTTCGAGAGGCTTACTGGTAACTGATTATTTAAACAGAAATCTTTCAGCTGAAAACTATTTATCGAAATTAGAGAAAACAGGAAAGGAATACAATGGTTTCAATTTAATCTGGGGAAATATTCAAAATCTCTGGTATTATTCAAACCAAAACTATCAATCAAAAGTACTTTCACCCGGCATTTACGGCCTGAGCAACCACTATCTGGATACCCCCTGGCCCAAAGTAAAGCGGGGAAAACAAATGTTAGAATCAATCATTTCAAGTCAGGTCAACTTTTCAAGTGATGCTATCCTGGAACTGTTGAGCGATTCGAAATCCGCTCCTGATTCAGAACTTCCGGATACCGGAATTGGACCAGAATGGGAGAAAAAGCTCTCTCCCGTTTTTATTAAAACACCCATCTATGGAACCCGTTCGTCTACCGTACTAATCATAGACCAAAAAAACCAGGTTACCTTTATCGAAAGGAGCTTTGTCCCTGAAATTGAAAGCCGGTATCGGTTTCAGATAAAAACGTCAGGTTAAAAATTCATTGACTCCCCTTTCATTTTCTAGGCCATAAAGTTCAAATTGTCATTTTTTAAAGTGGCGATTAAATATCTTATTAAATCATCATATTTATTTTTTATGCCTCCCTTTTTGGAGACATTAACCTCTCCCTTTTTATAAACATGCTCTTCAGGCATTTTTTCCTTGCTAAAATAAACGATCTTATCATATTGATTCGTGGTTTTATCATTTTTTTTTGCAATATAATCGCCTTTATATCTGAATAACAGCAGGTATTTGCACTGAGGAAAAATGGATTTGATGTCACCTTCAATTTTAAATTGCTTTTCAAGTTCACGTTGATCCGGAGTTGCAAAATGCATGTTCAAAATGACCCGGGGAATCACAATCCGGTCTGTAAAATCCGCTGCCTGATTTTGAATATTGATTTTACTCATGTTCATGAATTCTGTTATATCCATGATATGATCAAAAAAAACAATATCCTGTTCGATGAAATCCAGTTGAAATCTGTATGTTCCACTTTTTTTGACTATAAATAAATCCTTTAATATCCTGGTTTTCATGATTTTTAATTTGGGATAATATCGACTTAGATCTGCCTGGAGTTCTTCTATCATATCCCAGGTCCATAGCAGATCATTTGTGGTATTCATCAATCAATAAGGAATATATTTTAGCCTAATTTATTCACATATTCAATCATTCACAAAATTGTCAATTTTTCTTTATTTTTGAATTTGATATATTTTTATTTTTTTTATATAATGTGTAATAATTAATATCTAAAAAATACAAAATTAATTTTATCTGAACAAAAAGGAGGAATTCATGGATAAAATAACCTTCAGTGTCATCAAAGCTGATATTGGCGGATATGTGGGTCACTCAAGCATGCATCCTGACCTGATTGAAACCGCTGAGAAAGCTTTACAAAAACATAAAGATCAAAACCTGATTATTGATTTTCATGTCTCGCATTGTGGTGATGATCTTGAACTCATTTTCACCCACTATAAAGGTGAAGAGGATGAAGAAATTCACAAAATGACCTGGGATATTTTCGTTGAAGGCACCAATGTGGCCAAGTCACTGAAACTTTATGGTGCGGGCCAGGATTTATTATCAGATGCCTTTTCCGGCAATATTAAAGGTATGGGACCGGGTTGTGCGGAGATGACCATTGAGGAGAGAAAAAGTGAACCGGTGATTGTTTTTGCGGCGGATAAGACCTCTCCCGGCGCCTGGAACATGCCCCTCTATAAGATGTTTGCCGATCCGTTTAACACCATCGGATTGGTCATCGATCCCTCCATGCATGAGGGATTTATCTTTGATGTTCTGGATATATTCGAAAACAAAACCGTTAAACTGAGCACCCCCGAGGACACTTATGATCTTCTCTGCCTGATCGGAGCCTCAGAACATTATATCATCAAAGCCATTTATAAAAAGGATGGTACCATCGCAGCCGTGACCTCCACCCAGAAGGTCAATCTAATGGCCGGAAGGTATGTTGGGAAAGACGACCCGGTCATGACTGTACGCTGCCAGAGCGGCTTTCCGGCAGTCGGGGAAGTATTAGAACCTTTTTCCATGCCTCATATGGTAGCCGGATGGATGCGTGGTTCCCACTGGGGACCGATTATGCCGGTTTCGGTAAAGGATGCCCACCCTACCCGATTTGACGGACCTCCCCGGGTCATTGCCCTGGGATTCCAGCTGAATAACGGTTCTCTGGTTGGGCCACGGGATATGTTTTCCGATGTCAGTTTTGACCTGGCCCGTCAGCAGTCAAACGAAATTGCCAACTACATCCGCCGACATGGTCCTTTTGAACCC
>CBDAFS010000005.1:0-23699 GCA_965195285.1 uncultured Aminicenantes bacterium
CTGGTAAAATTATCAGTTTCTGTTATTGGTTTTCCCTGATTACGGGTATATTGCTTAGGCCCGAAAACCAGTATTTCCGGTCCAAAAAGAGGAGAAAATATACCAATCAATAGAACACTTATCAACGTTAAAATGAAAAACTTATTCAGCATTATAATCCCCTCCAGAATGATTTTTCCGGTTCTGTTTTTTAACATGTTGCCTCCTCAAATTTTTTACAGGCTACCGCCACTGGACCTGCTTTAATTTTCATAGGTTTCAATTTATTCTTCTATATTTTTGTTTTTTTTGGATCCTTTCCATTGTTTTAATTCGATTTTTCGGTGGGTACCGATGAGATAAGTTTCCAGATCGCTCCGGGTAATCTCAGGCATCCTTAGTATGCGGGGGGTAATGCTGATCAATATATCGGTTCTCTCTTTGGTCTTACTTCGAGAGGAAAAAACCTCTTTCAGGATAGGAATAGAGCTTAAAAGCGGGATACCATCAGATCCCTCTGTTGTGCTTCCCCGTGTCAGCCCGGCAATAATCCCAGTCTCACCATCCATGAGACGTAACCTGGTAGAGACTTTCCGGTTTCCCAATGTAGGTGGCATATAGGCTCCACCAAGATCTGTCACATAAGTAAGTTCAAAATTTAGTTCGAGGGTGACCTCACGATTGAGATGTATCGTTGGCGTAATGGTAATAAACATCCCGACATCCTTCATATCATAGGCACTGATAGGCTGTTGATCCTGGCCTCCGGAAGAAACCGGGACAAAAGTGGTTCTCAATATCGGGCGCTTCTCGCCCAGTCTTATTTCTATCTTCTCTCTGTCCAATCCCCTAATCCTGGGTCGGGCTAATATTTTGGTATTGGTAGTGGATGAAAAAAATTTCCATACCACCTTGGGCATTGATAGAATAATATCATCAGCACTCAGATGAAACAGGTTATTCAGGCGCTTCCCTTCGCTGAACCCATCGATTTCAGCACCGATTTGGTATGAAGAGAGCTCGGTGCCATATTCTTTTAGTTTCTTTCTGTCAACCTCCATAATCTCCACTTCAATCTCCACTTCACCATCTCGTTTGTCAATAAATTGTGAGAGTTTTTCTATCAAAGCAATATTTTGGATTGAATCAGTGACAATTAAGGAATTTGTTTTTTTGTTTAGAATTAATTTTTCAGGTCTGATGATAGATTCAATGACTTGTTTGGCTTCTTGAGCTTCGACATTGGAAAAATAGAGATTTTTCATCATCAATCTCTTATATCTCTTTTGACTATCTCTGGAGTCCGGAGTAATGATGATGTTCTGACTATCCAAAACATAAAAGTCACATTTGAACATCATACATAATCGTTCCAGAGCTTTATGAAAGGAACTTTGTTTAAGTGAGAATGTAACTTTGCGATCCCTAAATCCCGAATCAAAGAGAATGTTTACATTTCCGGTTTTGGCCAATACTTCGAATATTTTCATAAGGCTGACCTTATGCTTGAATATAAGGTCTACCGGGTCCTTTGCATTTAGCACTTCGGGATAACCAACATTGATTTCCATTTCTTTCTTAATTTGGTCAATACTCTTGGTATTGTCTCCCAAATTGATGAGCAAAGACAAAGCCTTGCGGCTGTTGTTATTGGCCGGATCAAACTCCAATGATTTTTGGTACAGGAACACTGCCATCTCGGGCTTTCTCATTTTTTCCTGTTCCATTCCCAGATAGTAATAATACTGCGATGCTTCTTTTAACAGACGGTCAACATCAATTTTCAATTCTATACTTTCCGGATTTGATTTTAATGCCTTGAGATAGTGCCCGAGCGCTTCTTCATAATGTTTGTTACTACTCAAGTCTTTGGCTGTTTTAATATGGTTTTTCACACAGCCATTAAACAGAGTAATCAAAAACACTGATAATAAAATAAAAATTGATTTCAAACGGATCTGTAAAAACATATTTATTCTTGTATTTTCATTTATCATTCTTCTTCCACGGTAACCGTAACACTGGAGGATAATCCTTTATATTTAGCCGTTACCGTTGCAGTCTTGCCAGTCGATAATGTCACTTCGACATTACCGTTATTGTTGGTGGAATAAATTCCATTCCCGGAAAGACTTCCTGCTGTAGTCTCCAGCCAGATGTTTTTACCTGCAATGGGCTTCATTTCTTCATCAACAGCTAATACTTTTATGTTTGATTTTCCTCCATTTTGGGGCAATTCCATTGGATCAGCAGAAATAAACAGATATGAAATGTCAGGTTCTACAACTTCTGTTACTGTAATAATGAGTTGTTCGGGAGAGATGGTAGCCTGACCGCTGTGTGCGGTTATGTTAACATCACCACTGTACTCAGAATCTGAAATATAGGTGGCTGTGGCTTTACCATCTATCAGGATTATTTCGTTTTCAATCTGGCCGGTGCTGGCAAACAGATAAACAACGGTTCCCCCGGGCAGAGGGTAACCGCTTGCCTTTTCTCCCATTACCATAATGGTTGCGATTTGCCCGGGTTCGATACTGCTGGGAACAGCGGTTAGATAAATGACGGCATTTTCATCCGGCACATAGGACAGATCATCACAGTTTTGAGAAAAAATCAGGCTCAGAAATATGCAAAGAATTCTGAAAATGTTTTTCCTTCCCTTTCTGCCCATTATAAAACATATGTTTATCATTCCCGAAAGGGTAAAAACAAGGCCCGAAATTTTACCTTTTTGGAAAAAATCCTACAGAGACAGGGTTTGCACCGTCATTTTTTTTATTATTTGTTATAAAGTCGCATCTGGTAATATCAATTTTTTTAAAGAATTCTGCAAAAATAAGCTATAGAGAGGATTTCAGTGGAAAAAAATTCAAATGAATTTGAATAGGAAGTGATTAAAAAAAGTAAAATTTAGGGTTGTTTTTAAAATGATACCACGGGTCGAAGCGGATTTTATGTGAAAATCGGGAAAGCGGGTTGACGAAAATTATTAAACTGATAAAATAGAGGATCAATTTTTAAATAATGATATAATCATAATGAGGTGAATCATGAATCCGTACGGCTCAACAGAATTGATTGAAATGGAACAAAAATATGGTGCCCACAACTATCATCCGCTGGAAGTTGTCATTTCAAAGGCCAAAGGTATCTGGGTTGAAGATCCCGAGGGCAAGCGATATATTGATATGCTTTCTGCCTATTCGGCAGTCAGCCAGGGACATTGTCATCCGGCCATAGTGAAAGCACTCAAAGATCAAGCCGATGTGCTCACTCTGACTTCCCGGGCGTTTTACAATGACCAGTGGCCTGTTTTTGCCAAAAAGCTGGCAGATTTTACCGGGAAACAGATGGTATTGCCCATGAACACCGGAGCCGAAGCTGTGGAAACGGCTATCAAAACCATGAGAAAATGGGGTTATACTGTCAAAGGAGTGGCCCGGGATAAAGCGGAAATCATTGTGTTTGAAGAAAATTTTCATGGACGAACCACCACCATTGTTTCCTTTTCAACCGATCCGGTGGCCTATGAAGGTTATGGTCCGTTTACACCCGGATTCAAGGTGGTTCCCTATAATGATCTGGATGCGGTTAGTGCTGCCGTAAATGAAAACACCGTGGGAATTCTGGTAGAACCGATTCAAGGAGAAGCCGGCGTTAATATTCCGGATGACGGCTATGTCAAAGGTTTATTTGATATCGCCAGGGCCCATAATATACTGCTGGCTGTGGACGAGATTCAAACCGGATTTGGCAGAGTCGGCAAAATGTTTTGCTATCAATATGATCAAATTGAACCGGATATTATCATCATGGGCAAGGCCCTGGGCGGGGGGATCTTTCCGGTCAGTGCCATAGCCGCCCACCGGGATATTCTGGGAGTGTTTACCCCGGGCACGCATGGTTCTACCTTTGGCGGAAATCCGCTGGCCTGTGCAGTAGCCGCCGCCTCACTGGATGTTCTGGTCGATGAGAAACTGGATGAAAGATCATTTGAACTGGGTGGCTATTTCCTCAATGAATTGAGGTCAATGCAGTCCGATAAGATAAAGCTGGTCAGGGGCAAAGGCTTGCTGATCGGTGTTGTGCTGAAAGAATCCGCTGGAAAAGCGCGAAAATACACCACTTTACTGAAAGACAACGGAATTTTGTGCAAGGAAACCCACGACTGGATAATTCGCTTTGCACCCCCTCTGATCATTAAAAAAGAGGATATTGATTCGGCACTGGAGATTATTCGCAAAGTTCTTGGTTAATGATTATCTTTAGAACCGATGGTATCCCCGGACCGGGCCGGGAGATTGTCAATCGAACCTATTACCTGGCCCTGCTGTTGAGGAAACAGGTTCCTGTTTTCTTCTGCCTCGATAAAAATATTGTTGTTGCCCCTGAGTTCAGAAAGAAAAATATTTGCTTTATTACCACGGAAGATCTGAGTAAAGAGAAAAAAAAGAGATTTAAAAGTATGGTTTTTGATGTTGGCAATTTTGGTCCGGATGACCAGGCTTTGTTAGATTGGTCCAGGGATCAGGGTTTAAAAACGATTCAGTTTACCGATCTGGGCTTAAATCGGCAACCAGTGAATTTTACCATTGATTCCTCACTGGAACCGCTAACTCCTCACCCCAAAGACTTGAATGGATTACTTGGTCCCGAATATGCGATACTGCACACCAAATTCAGGCATTTCAACCGGGTGAAGAAGATGACCCGAAAGCATGCAAAGATGATTTTACTCAGTCCCGGAGATAAAATGAGCTACCGTCAGCTTAGAAATCTGGTGGATGGACTGACCCGGCATCATATGCAAATCAAAATAAATGCCGGGCCGATTTTGAGGAAATCCCATAGAAAAATACTGAAAAGGATATATCCCCAAATTGGGTTTGTGGGAAAGATTGAGAGTCTGGCCCGCCCGTTTTATGAGTCTGATATGGCACTGATATCAACCGGGCCAGCGGCCTATGAAGCGGCTGCCAGCGGAACTCCGGCCCTTTATTTTTATACTTCACAGCAGGAAGAATTTGTCGCCGAGGCTTTTGAAAAAAAAGGGTTCGGATTAAAGGCGGAATATGTCAAAAACCGGCCGGGTGACCGGATCGGAGAACAGATCAAGGCTCTGGATTCCCGACAGCGTGAAGCCATGGGGATAAGGGGAAAACAGACTGTTGACGGACTGGGTGTTTATCGAATCATTGACTTTTTCCAGAAAAACGATATCATATAGGAAAAAAAATGCACAAAATCGGATTAACCGGGGGAATTTGCACGGGAAAAACATTCATTCTGAATATTTTCAAGGAACTGGACTGTTATACATTGCGGGCCGATGAGATTGCCAAACCAATTATTTTCGATCCGGATTCCCAGGTGTCACGGGAAATTGTAAGGGAATTCGGGGAAGGTATTTATGATGAAAAAAAAGGTTTGAAAAAAGAGGAATTCACCCGCATCCTTTTCGAAGATATCGAGAAGCGGAATTTTGTAAATAATACGGTTCATCCACTGGTGGTGGCTGAAAGGGAAAAGGTTTTCAAGGACCTTGATAAAACCGGTGTTTATCAATTTTTTATCTATGAATCCGCACTGATGGTTGAATCGGGAACCTACAAAGATTTTGATAAAATCATTGTGGTGTTTACCACAGCCGAAGAACAGATGAAACGCCTGCAGGAGAGAGATGGAATCAATCATGAGGACGCCGAAAAGCGGATCAAAGCCCAGTTTCCATTGAGTGAAAAACTGAAGGTCGCCCACTATATTATTGATACCAGTGGCAGTTTTGAAAGTGCCAAGGCCAAGGCCTATGAGACCTTTCATTTGATGAAAAAAGATTTTAATATCTCCTGATGTATGATAAGATATTCCCATGGAAACCAATGAAACGGTTATCAGATCACTCAAGGTATTCAATTTAAAGGAGAACGCCTCCATTTCGGATATGCGTGCCGCTTATCTGGAAAGGACCTCGCAGAAAAAATTTCAGAAAATTTTCTTTGGTGATGAACAAATCGAAAAGGAATTTTTAAGATATTATGAAGCTTATATGCTTTATTTAAAAAATGTTGATGAAGACAATGTTGATTTGAGTGCATATTCTTCGGATAAGGTTTTTAAATTCATTTTCAATCAGGGACTCTACCACATGATCAGGCAGCAATACATGAAAGCCTTTGAAAAATTTCAGGAGGCTTTTAAACTCAACAGAGAAAATGGGACTTTATTGCTGTACTTGAGTATTATCTTGATAAAAAGAAAAAATTATTATGCGGCGGAAAAATATTTGTTAAAAGCAGCCGAACTGGATAAGAACAATGACGATGCCTGGTTTTATCTGGGTGAGATTTACCTGCAAACCGGGAATCTCAATAAGGCCCTCCGAATGTTCGAAACCTGCAAAATTCTGAATCCCCTGCGTAGTGAAGTGGCGGTCAAGCTGAAGGAGATCAAAACCGGACTTGGAATTGAATTTCCGGTAAAGCCCTCCAAAGAGAAACGGTCTTTTTTGAATAAGATCTTAAAAAAATTTGATAAAACAAAACCTCCGGATAAAGTATGAAGTTTTCACTCGGATTGTTGTTTAAAATCCGAAACCCAGTGAAATTCCAAAGAGTAAATAATCAAAGAAATTGTTAAAATAGCTGACTCCGAAGAGGGTTATCCGCAGATTGTTGGTTCTGAGGCCGAGGTTCATTTTCAGGGCAAAGTCACCTTCAATGCTACCGACTGAATCTCCGATCAGGAACCATTTGGTAATTCCGAGGCCGAAGAAAAAATTTTTCAATTTAATATTGGCCATTACTGCAGGAGCCAGAATAACCGGATTAAAATCAAATTTGTAGACGATAATATCACATTCCGGAGTTATCATAAAAAGCGGACCGATATGGATGTCCAGGTTGGCGCCGGCTGACCACATATAATCACTAAACGAAAAACTATCGTCTGTCCAAAGTCCGAAGTTAATGTAGAAGTTCATGCCGATATCCTGAGCATTTAGTGATTGAGTGGGTAAAGAAAAAGCGACAAACAGGATCATAACCACTATTGGTGTTTTTTTCATTTCGCCTCCTTGTTAGAGATTATATGTATAAATATTTCTTTTTTCAATATGATAATGAACTTTTCCTATCCGGGTTAAAAGGCTTCCGAATATCAGTTTTTAGACCTCAGTCTCAATTTCTGTCCCAGGAATAGGCTTGCCAGTAGCAGAATCCCGACCGGATAGACGAAGTATTTAGTGGTGAGGGGAAGGTGAAAAAGTGATGTGATCAGGCCAGGATGAAATAGGATCAGGGTCGCCAGCAGGAATATGGGTGTTTCAAACCATTTATTTCGGGTCAGGAAAAAACCCTGCAAGGCACTGGAAAAGGCAAAGGCGCCCAAAACCGCCATGGTAAATATCAGAATTCCCAGCGGCCAACTTTCGATCCGGTACAAAATCAGATCGGTATTGAAAATAAAAAAAAAGGGAATAATCGCGGTTCGTAAATCATAAAAAAACCCCTGAATACCGGTTGGAATGGGTTTGGATTCTGCAATAGCTGCTGCCGCATAAGCAGCCAGCCCCACCGGTGGGGTGTCATCGGCCAGGATTCCAAAATAAAAGCAAAAGAGGTGGGCAGCTATCAGGGGAACAAAAAAACCGTACATGGATCCGATTTGAACAATTATCGGGGCGGTTAGTGAGGCCATTACGATATAGGTGGCGGTGGTTGGCAGTCCCATCCCCAAAATCAAACTGGCAACAGCGGTAATGACCAGTAATATAAAAATATTTCCCCGGGCAACGGCTTCCACTATCTGGGTGATCATTCCGCCGATGCCCATATTAACGATGCCCACGATTATTCCGGCAGCTGCAGTGGCCAGAGCCACCGGAATCATATTCCGGCTGCCCTTGATGATTCCATCCAACAGTATGGTAGAGATCCGTTTCAGGGCGGTTTTGGAATTAATATTGCCCCGGACCCACTGGTTCAATTCCCGGGCAATGATTATAAAAACCAGTACTAGAATGGCCTTGAAAGCACCCAATTCCGGAGAGTGACGGAGTATGATCAATTCAAATAACAGGACCGAAATGGGTAACAG
Source organism: uncultured Aminicenantes bacterium (assembly GCA_965195285.1). Classification (GTDB taxonomy): domain Bacteria; phylum Acidobacteriota; class Aminicenantia; order UBA2199; family UBA2199; genus CAZOWT01. The sequence continues at coordinate 8,077 of CBDAFS010000005.1, forward strand.
GTAGGGTATCCCGCCCTTAAGTGTTGATATAAATGGGGGTAATTCCTGTTTTGACAGGCCTTTGATTCCCAACTTCATGGCTTCCAGATGGGTAATATAAAAGAGAGTAAAATAAGAAACGAAAGCCGGAATTGCAGCGGCTTTTATGACTTCGATATAGGGAATATTCACGTATTCGGCAATGATAAAAGCGGCAGCCCCCATGATCGGGGGCATGATTTGCCCGTCTGTACTGGCCGCCACTTCAATGGCCGCAGCCTTTTTGGCCGGGTAACCCACTTTTTTCATCAGGGGAATGGTAAAGGTACCGGTGGTGACAATATTGGCAATACTGGAGCCTGAAATCATTCCCATGAATCCGGAAGCAGCAACTGCGGCTTTGGCCGGTCCTCCCCGGAATTTACCCAGTAAAACCAGGGCCAGGTCGATGAAGAATTTTCCGGCTCCGGCTTTTTCCAGCAAGGCCCCCAGCAATACAAAGAGAAAAATGACAGTTGCCGAAATTCCCAGAGGAATACCATAGATCCCTTCGGAGGAGAGCGATACCTGGGTGACGAATTTTCTAATTGAAGTACCCTTGAAGGCCAGCAGGTCAATCAGATAGGGTCCCGAAAAGGCATAGAGGCTGAACAGAAGGACAATAATGGAGAGTGCCGGGCCGATCACTCTGCGGGCTGCTTCCAAAAGCAGCAGGACCAGCAGTAATCCCATAATAATATCACGGAGCATGGGTTTGCCGGAGCGAAGGGCAATACCCTGCCAATCAATCATGATATATAGAGCCGTGATGGTTCCGGCCAGGGCCAGTAAAAGCTGAATGGGTGAAATGTGAAATGGGGCGCTTTTTGATTTCCGGCCGGGCTTAATTGGCTGTTTGAAGGGAACCGAAATAAAAAGCAACATCAGGGCAAAAGCCAGGTGGATGGATCGGATCTTGATGCTGTCCAGGATCAAAATATAGGGAAGGGATAACTGAAACAGGGTCCAGGCCACGGAAATAACGACAATGATTTTTCGGGTGGATAATGGCGATACAATTTCTGGAATTGCCCGGATTCCGGTCTTAGGGTAGGTTTTCATCGGGGAGTAGATTGTTGTCGATATATGGGTAAAGACCGCATTCCCGGTAGTATTGCAGGGCGCCTCTGTGGATTTTGGCTGATAGGCCGGATAACATTCCTCTGGGAGTCAGGGATGAATAAGCCGGATGCGATTTTTTAAATGTTTCAAAGTTTTCAAAAATTTCTCTGGTTATGGTATAGACAATTTTTTCATCTACTGCTGCCGAGGTAACCAGGGTTCCTCTGACGCCGAAGGTTTCAATATTTTCTGAATTCCTGGCATTGGGGTAGAATGTAATGGGAATGATGGCCCGGGCATAATAGGGGGACTTTTTTACTAGATAATCTATCGGCAGTCCTTTCAGGGGGATGAAGCGAACTTGAATTCTTCCGGAGGTGGCTTCCTTGATATTGCCATTGGGATGTCCCACCGTATAGAAGAAGGCATCGATGCGTTCGTCCTGCAATAATCCCGGTGCTTCCATGGCCTTTACATACTCGGCGACAATGTCGTTTTCGCTGAGACCGAAAGCGGTTAACGTATCACGGGCGTTTTGGAGTGGCCCGGATCCCGGGTTTCCCAGGTTTACCCGCTTCCCTCTCAACTGTTTGACATCTCTGATTTCGCTGTTGAGAGAGACAATCAGGGTAACCGATTCCGGATGAATGGAAAAGACAGACCTGAGGTTTTTTTGTGGTCCCAGCTGTTTCCATTCGGATAAACCGTGAACCGCCTGGTACTGTCGATCGGATTGAACCACTCCGAATTCAAGGTCTCCGTTTAATACCGCGTTGACATTGAAAACAGAACCGGCGGTGGATTCTACCGTGGCCTTGATTTGATATTCATTCATTTTCTGATTGATCATTCTGCAGATTGCCCCCCCGGTCGGGTAGTAAATACCGGTAACTGCTCCGGTTCCGATACTCACAAAGGTCAGTTGATTACAGCCCAGGAATAAACATATCATAAGCAGTAACACCGCGTGTCGGTTGATCGGAATCCATTTGAACATTCTGTTTTTGGCGGCCTTAGAACCGGATTTAAATTATAATCGATTGGGATTCTGTTTTCAAGAAAATGTCGCCTCTGGGGCAGCAGATGGATTTAGGAACAATGTGGGGAGGATATTGGGCTATTTTGATTTGACTGAATATTTGCTATAATTATTTTGTGATATTTCCACATTTATTTCAGCAACTTACCCGGTTTTTCAGGAATCATTCCGGATCCTTTAAAGCTCTTATGGTGTTGATCCTGGTCGGAATCAATGTGTTCTTTTATAAACAGAATGTCCAGAAAATGGGAAACTGGGCGCCTTTTTTAGTGGTCCTGATCTCGGTTGTTCTAATTTTACTTTCCATGCGGTTAATAAAGCATACTCCTCTGCCGACCAAGATTGTGGTTGGCCTGCTGCTGGGGGTGGTGGTTGGCATTTTATTCAGAGATCAGGCTGTTTTTTTACGACCCATCGGGACCATCTTTGTTCGACTGATTTCATTGATTGTGGTACCGCTGGTTTTTGTGAGTCTTTTTCTGGGCACCGCCAGCATCGGAGATTTGAAAAAGCTGGGAAAGATCGGGGCCAAGACTCTGATTTATTATATTACCACCACGGTGATTGCCATCATGATCGGCTTGATTCTGGTCAATGTGGTAAAGCCCGGGCAGGATGTCCGGCTGGATGCATCCGATCAACTGCTGACCTTTCAGCAGGAAGAAACCAATATTTCTATTATTGACAACCTGATTCAGATTATTCCCGCCAACCCGGTTCGCTCGCTTGCAGAGGGCAATATGTTACAGATCATCTTTTTAGCACTCCTGTTCGGTATTTCTGTCACTACCCTGAAGCGGTCCAGACGCAATATCCTGATTAGCTGGTTTGAGAGCATCAATGAAGCCATATTCAATGTGATTCACCTAGTGATGAAAGCGGCACCTTATGGGGTTTTTGCCCTGATTGCCGCCACTATCGGTAGTTTTGGATTTGATGTCCTGGTTTCCCTGATTAAGTACGGCCTGCTGGTTATTGTCGGATTGATGATACATGCGTTGGTGATCATTTCTGTCTTTGTGAAGTTGATTGGCAAGAAAAGTCCGCTGAAATTCTGGAGAGCCATTCGTCCGGCCATGCTGCTGGCTTTTTCGACTTCATCTTCAAATGCCACCCTGCCGGTTACCATGGAGTCGGTAGAGAAGGAATTGAAAGTGCCCCGGATTATTTCGTCTTTTGTACTGCCTTTGGGTGCGACCATCAACATGGATGGAACTGCCCTTTACCAGTGTATATCCATTTTTTTTATTGCCCAGATATACGGAATTGAAATTTCATTTGCCAAAATTGTCATCGTGGTTCTCAGTGTGGTCCTGGCCTCGATCGGTACGGCAGGTGCGCCCATGGCCGGAGTGCTCATCCTGGTGATGATTTTGAAATCCATTGGTGTTCCCATCGAGGGAATTGCTATGATTATGGGCATTGAACGCATCATGGATATGGCCCGGACCACGGTGAATATTGTGGGAGATGCATCGGCCAGCGTGGTGATTACCCAGCTGGAAAAGAAAAACCTGGGACTAAAGCACCTGAAATAAGTGGAGCTGGGGTATTATTACCACTCAGTTGTGTTTTTTTTTCAAAATTTTCAAAATCAATAACCAGAAAACAATCATGATGGAACTGATGGTGAACGCCAACCATCCCCCCTTTAAAATGACAAGGGGAATAACCAGCGAGGTCCAGAGTCCTCCTCCCATGAAGGGTTCATGAAGGAGTTGTTTATAGCCAAATGCCGATGGGGCATCGGTTTCACTTTCCGGATCCACTGCCCGCAGCAACAGCAATCCGGTGGCGGTTACCCCCATGGATTGTCCCATTTCGGCGATGGCCCTCTCAAACCAGAAGTTGGGCAGGAATCGGCGGGCCAGCCAGGTAACACAAAAAATATTCCATAGGATTCCGGCTGCTACAATAATCAGGAAAGGCAGGATATTTTTGGCAATGATATCCAGCCGGATAGTGCTGATGGCTGCCACTACCAGGAAATCCAGGGCAGTACCGGCCAGCCTTTGCATCAGGGAATGATCGATGGGAGAAATTCGAGACCATTTTTCCAGAAAAATCTGAATAAACAGGCCACCCATCATGCACAGGGGAAACAGGGGGAAACCCTGCAATATTTTATATTCGGCCATGGTGGGGAAAAAGGATTCGACAAACAGCAATCCCTGTTTTAATCCGTATCCGATTAAAACTGCAATCCCGATAATGGCCAGATGAAGGGCCAGGCTATCGATAGATTCAGCCGATACGGTTTGCCTGCCGGCCACTGGTCGCCGGTCCGGCGAATAGAATCCTCCCCATTCACCCCGGTCCAGTTTATCCAGGGATTTCAGTTTCTGGGTATAGCCTTTCCGGGCAGCCCAGTTGATGAGGATAATGCCGAAAACAATGGCGGTAATGACCCCGAAAGTAGCGGAAGTCAGGGCATAATCGGTTCCCTCTGACCATTTGAATGTTTCAAAGGTTTCCTTTAGCCCGGCCGCGGTTCCATGTCCGCCTTCAAAACCCACCGGTATAATCACCCCGAACACATCCGGAACTTTAAATACAGGTTTCAGAAATACCAGAACCGTCAGTAGTCCGACGAAATATTGGCCCCAGGCCACAACCTGTCCGTACCCCAATTGTGGGGCTGATTTTTTCCATATAGTGGCCAGCGAGGGAATGGTGACACCTAAAAAAAGGGCTGCAAATACGATATTGATCAGAAACCCGGGTAATTGTGACCAGCCGACGGTCCAGTGTCCGGGAATGGACTTGCCGGACACCTGCAGAATAAATAAACCCAGAATACCCGCGATTACCGAAGTGGGAATATAGAGTCTCTGAAAGGATTTTATTTTAAAGCGGAGGTATTTTCCCACCACCAGCAGCAGGCTCAATCCGGCAAACGAGGTGACAATATCCATATTATTTTTCCAGACCCGCATAATAAAGTGAATTAAACAGAAACTTAAAGGTCCCTGTGGTCTGGGCCCGGTGCTGAACCCGACCGCCCAGAACGATCACGTGTCCCCGGTAGTAATCAAACCGGATGATCATGACCGCCCGGTTCAGATGTTTTTCCCCCTTGAGGTATCCACTCAACAAATGGGGTCCCACAGAATTAAATCCGGCCACCACCTTGCGGTTGATGCTTTTCAACAGAGGAGGCCGGGTCCGGAAAGCAGGGCTGTGAGAAAAAAAGATAAAACTGTCCTGCTGAATTCCCCATCCAAGCGGATCCAGGGAATCCACTTTCAGCCGGAGTAAGGAACCGGGGCAATAGAATTGGTCTGCCTTCACTCCCTTTAGAGTTTCAGAGAAGGGCAGGGAAAAATCCGTAATGCCCAGTTCCGATGCTGAATCCATCAATACCACTGTTCCGCCTTGGTGTACAAAGTTCTTCAGAATCCGGATGCCTTTTTTGCCGATTCCTCCCCGGTATTCGGGGGGAGAACCGGATATGAAATACGACCAGTATCCCCGGTAGGTGCCGTCAATAATGGTTTTTCTGGACTGGTCCGGAAATATGATCACTTCATATTTGGATAACGCTTTTTCATTGAAATCCCGGTTATGGAGCACCTGAAAAGGGAATTCAAAATGATCCAGTACCCAGCGGGTCCAGCCTTCATCCATGCTGGCCCGGTAAGACTGGTAAATAGCGATGGAGGGCCGGGTTAATTTCCGGAGGTGTTTCTGGTTTTTAATATGGATCGTGGTGATGTTGACTCCGGTTCCTTTCAGTATTTGACGCATTGCTTTTTCGTCAATAGCACTGCATTTTACCAGGAAGTCTCCCGGAACAATATTTTGGTCTTTGTTAAAATCTCCGGTGTAGCGGAACACATTGATATGTTGAGTCAGCAGGCGATTAACCACCAGGGCGGACCGGTTGTATCTGGAGGGAATGCGATAGGTGTTTCCCTGACCGGAGATGGTTTCCTGTGGGTAGTCAATATCTGTTGCCCGTATCAGGAGCAGGTCCTGACAAGGGGTGTTTAACTCAATGGCCCTGAGGCCCATTTGCAGGGGCATTGTCCAACCAGCTGCATCATAGGGTTCCATGATGGGACCGTCTTTCATGTGTCTGATTTCGGGATATTGTTGGGTTTCCATCATGACCTTAATAAAACTGCGGTAGGGTTGGTTAAGGGGAATGATGAAGTCACCTTTTTTCAGGACCCGATCATCCAGATAGGTATCTGATTGAAGTTTGAAAATCCGGATGCCGTGTGCTTCCATTTTTTTTATAAAGGTATAGAGAGAGGGCATATCCCATTGGGCCATGGGCAAGGTGTATCCATAGGGGGGTTGCTTGTTTCCCTGCTGAATGTTTTTCAGACCCAACTGATAAAAATTGTTCACAAAAGAGTGTCTGTTTTTGGCGGCAATTTCCAGAAGGGCATTGACCGCGATAAGTTCGTAATCAATAATATCTCTCAACCGCCACCAACCGCCAGGCCAGGGATCCGGAAAGTTTACCTGGGCTTTGTACTCCGGCAGACCTTTTGAAGAGACCTGGAGTTCATTGGGCTCAATGTAAATGGGAGAGGCTATTCGGGCACTGGCCATTTCGGTCAGCACTCCCACAACATTCTTGAACCAGGCTGTATTCTTGGAACCGCCCGGCCAGTAAGCATCAAAAGCATAGGCACTTCCGACTCCTTTTTTGTGCTTTTCCTGTAATCGAAGGGCCATAAAACCGCCGATTATGTTGGTCTGGCTGATCAGAAGCGGATCCAGGTTCTGGTTGAGCGGGTCCTTGAAGGGCGGTACAAACATTCGTGGTCCGGTAAGGAACATCTGATGCAGGTCCAGAAAAATCTGGGGGAAATAACGCTGATGCAGTATGGCATTCACCACCCGGCTCTCTTTGAGGTTTAACATATAGAAGTCACGGTTGTTGTCATGACCGGCGTAATGGTGGTACAGGTAGGGCATCCAGCATCCCTCGTACTCGGTATTGATATATTTGTTGTACCATTCGGTGACCATGATGTTACCGTCCGGATTGATAGAAGGCATTAAAAGTATGACCACCCGGTCCAGGTAAGAGCGGATCAGCGGGTCATCAGTCCCGGCCAGCTGATGGGCAAACATCATGGCCATCTGAGAGCTGGCAATTTCAGTGGCATGAAGGGCACAGGTCATCAAAACAAAAGTCCGGGCCTTTCGGATGAGTTTCATAGCCTCCTCAGGAGTGAGGGTATGCGGATTGGCCAGTTTTTTATTGATTTCCACTAATTCGGGAAGTTTACGGATATTTTCATCTGAAGATATAAAGGCCAGAGCCATGGGATTTCCCAGTGTGGTTTCACCCTCATTAACCACTTTTATTCGATCGGATTGATTATCCAGGTATTTGAAATATTTGACTATGTCCGGGTATTTGACCAGGATCTGGTCTGTTCCGACACGGACCCCCAGAAATTCATCTGGACTTTTCTGGGCCTGGGAAAAACCGAAAAGCAGGCTGCAGAATAAAAAAATGGTTATCTTTTTTTTCATTATTTCTCCTCATGGATATTATCCGAAAAACCGAATGAATTGTAAATAGAGTTGACCTGACTTACTTTTTTGCGCGAAAGGGATTAGTCGGCACCTTTTCTCGCCGCTTTCGGTGATGTTGAATGGCCCGGCGGTGAACCTCATCCCGGATATTTTGAAACAGGAATTTTTCCGGTGAATCATCCGGAAAAAGTATGGACCGGCCGTTTTCCAGGAACAGCCGTTCCTCTCGTTTGGCCAGGGAAACAATATCCGACTTTAAACCCAGTCGATGCTTTACCTTTATGGCCGTGTTAAGCTGGGGAATACCGCCGTCTATAAGCAGTAAATCCGGGTTTGATTCCCGGGATTTGAAGCGCCTCTCTAGTACTTCTCCAAGCGCTTCGGTGTCACCGGGGCTGGCCTGGCCTATCAGATAATTGCGGTACAGTGATTTAACCGGTTTCCCTTCTTTAAACACCACCACGGCCCCGACCCGTTCCCTTTCACTCATATGAGATATATCAAAACCCTCGATATGATTGGGTAAACGGTTTAATTCTAGTAAGCGTTTCAGTCGTTCTGCTATCGAGGGGTATTCATTTTTTTTCTTATATTCATTGAGATTTTTTATGGCCAGTTCAAGCAGTTTTTTTTTGTTTCCCCTCAAAGGAACTTTAATATTCACCTTTTTTTGGGCAATTTTGGAAAACAATCGATTCATATACCGGGAATCCGCAGGAAGAAACGGCACCACAATTTCAGCCGGGAGGTTGTGATTCTGGTAGTGTGAAACCAGAAAGTTCTTGAGGATACTCGGCTGCCGGTTTGACAGGTGATTAAAGGAAAAATATTCCCGCTGCCGCACCTTTCCTTGCACAATTGAAAACAAGATCAGCAGGGCTTCATCTCCCCGGTTGTGGAGCGCCATCACATCGAAATCAACCTTCTGGGGAGAGGATATATAGGATTCCAGATTAAACTCTTTGATTAAACGGATGTCTTCTTTGATTTGCTGGGCCTTTTCAAATTCCAGCGCCTCGGCTTTCTTTTTCATTTCCTGCTGGAGTTTTTTTAGTACTGCGGACTTATTTCCCTTTAAAAAACGGATTGCATCCCGGGTATTTTGCTGGTATTCCTGACTGTTTATTTTCCCGATGCAGGGAGCCGAACACCTGTCTATATAATAATAGAGACAGGCTATTTCCTTTTTAAAACCAATATCTGAACAGGTTCTGAGCTTGAAAATTCGGGTAATCAGATCGATAATCACCTTGGTTTTTTTGGCATCGGCAATGGGACCGATGGACAGGTTGTTTGAATTTAACTCCCGGTTAAAGTAGATACCCGGGAAGGCCTCATTGGCAGTGATTTCAATGAAAGGAAATCCCTTGTCATCCTTCAGCCTGATATTGAAGGCGGGCTGATAATGATGAATCAGGTTGTATTCAAGGTGCAGGGCATCACTTTCATTGTCGGTGAGTATGTAATCGATTTGATGTGCTTCCCGGAGCAGAGAATTGATGGAGGCCTGATTTTTTCTCTGAAAGTATTGTTCAATCCTCTTTTTCAGGTTTTTGGCTTTCCCGATGTATAAAACCCGGTCATCTCTGTTTTTAAAAAGGTAGACACCGCTTTTGTCGGGAAATCCTTTTCTATTTTTGAGCACCTTTTTTGGCTTGCATTTTATTGATATCTTTTATCTTTTTCAATGATTTTTTCAGGTATTTTGACTTGGGGTAACTGTTCACAACTTTCTGAAAAAATGACAGGGCCGTATCCAGATCGTTGATTTTCATATAACACTTGCCGGTAATGAAGAATAGTTTATCATTTTTTTCAAAATCCGGGAATTCATTGATGACCTGCTTGAACCGGGCAATGGCGCCCTTGAAGGCCCGATACTTGTAATTGTAATATCCGATCCGAAAATAGTGGGCGGCCAGGTATTGTCTGGCCTTGGCGATCTTTTTCTTTGCGTCTTCGGCTTCCTGAGTGTCCGGGTATTGTTTGATCAGGTTTTGGTAGGCCTTAATGGTGCCATAGGTATTGGTTTGGTCTCTCCCGGGCTTTTTCATCTGCTTGAAGTAACACATTCCGATCTGGGACACGGCATAGACCGCATCGGGTGAATTGGGAAACATGTTGACAAATTCCTGATATTCAGCTGCAGCCATAATCAGGGAAGCGGCGTCTTTGGCTTTAAAATAGGAATCTCCGATGGCCACTTTTGATTTTTTGGCATAAATACTGGTCGGGTAAAGTTGCATGATCTCTTTAAAAAGCAGCCGGGCTTTGTCCGGATCTTTCCGGATATATTTTCTGGCTTTCTCATACATTTCCTTGTCTGAACCCATTTCCTGGGGAGTTAATTCCACGGTTTTCTTGGATTCGCATCCGATCATGAATATAATGATGATAATCAGCAGGGTGTAAATAATTCTTTTCATATTACGCTCCGTTTATTTTTTTTAATATCATGTCTACTGTATCTTGGATTCGGGGTGAATTGTATAGAAATGTTCCCACCACAAAGAGATCGGCTCCTGCTTTCTTCAATTCGCCGATATTGGTGTCATTGATCCCTCCATCCACCTGAATCAGGCATTGGCTGCCTGATTGATCAATTTGATCTCTCAACTTTTTGACCTTATCCAGGGTGGATTTGATGAATTTTTGCCCTCCGTAGCCCGGGAATACGCTCATCAGCAGAACATAATCAATTCGCTCCAGGAAGGGAAAAACAGCCTCTATCCGGGTATCCGGATTCACCACCAGGCCGGCATTCCGATTGTGTGCTTTTATGGTTTTGATGTTTTCTTGAATATGGTTCTTGATCTCCACATGAAAAGATATCCAGTCGGATCCGGATTCAATATATTTGGGTATCATTTTATCGGCATTACTGACCATCAGGTGGGAGTCAAATTTGAAATTGAATTTGGATCTTATGGCCGGAATGGTGGCCGGGCCGAATGAAATATTGTCCACAAAATGACCGTCCATGACATCGAGATGAATAAAATCTATATGATTGGACGCAAATTCGCTTAAACGTGATTCAAGGTCAAAAAATTTTGTTGAGAGTATTGAAGGGAATATAGGATTCATTCGCTTATCTGGAGACTGATCAGGTTTTTGGGATTTATCCGGAATCCCGGTGAAGGAAATTGTTTCACCACTATTCCCGGTTCAATATAGCTGTAGGGAACCCGGGTGATTTTGGATATTTTGAATCCCTTGCTCTCAAAGAAATACACAACTTGACTGGCCTCCTGACCGATAATAAACGGCATAATAAAGGAACGGTCCCGGACTCCCTTACTAACCAGGATATCCAGGGTGGTTCCAATGGGCACGGTGGAACCGGGTGGATATGATTGAGATATGATGTGATCCGCCGGGATTTCATCGGAATTGATATAGGAGGCGAAACGTTTTTTTAGATTGCTTTTGGTTAAAATTTTTTCACACTCCTTCAGGTTCTTTCTGGACAAATCCGGAATGATTACCTCGGTCAATTCCGCAGTCACATAAATTTTGATAAATGATTTTTCCTTTACCAGGGTATTGGGAGCGGGAAACTGATCGATTATGGTCAATGGCTTATAATTTTTATCAAAATTGATAATCTCCTTTTTCAGGTAAATCCCGCGGGAAGATGTGATCTGGTAGGCTTCCTTGAGTGTTTTTCCGATTAGTTTGGGTGCCCGGATCTCCTCACCTTTGATCAAAACACTCATGGTCAGGAAGATCGAGGCAATGAGCACCAGAAAGTAGAAGGCAACCAGGCCCATAATCCTGGAAAGTAAAAGGAATTTCTTTTTCATACCCTCTATTTTTACCACAGTTATCAGCTTATTTCAATAAAGAAGAGGCCCATCTTTTCGAGGATGGATGGCCGGAATCGGGGCCCCCGGAGTGAGAAAGCCGCTGACAGGGGGCATTTTTAGATTGATATTATGGGGAAAATATATTATATAAATTAGAGAATGATAAAACGATTCTTTGAACTTCAGGAAAAGGTTTTAAACTACTTCCCGGATGCCGATACTGAATTATTGAAAAAAGCCTATTCCATCGCTGCAGAGGCTCATCTGAATCAGAGGAGAGCCACCAATGAGCCCTATATTTCCCATCCCTTGTCCGTAGCCGGTATTCTGGCCGATATGAAAATGGATGAAATTTCTATTGCCGCGGCATTGCTGCATGATATTGTTGAAGATACCCGTTATTCAATTAAAGAGATTACCGACATATTTGGAAAAGAGATCAGTGATATTGTCTGGGGTGTGACCAAAATCTCCAAAATCTCCGATATCGATGCCGAGGATGCCAGGGCTGAAACCCTGAAGAAGATGATTATCGCTATGACCAGTGATGTGAGGGTGATATTGATCAAACTGGCCGACCGGCTCCACAACATCCGCACCCTGGATGCCCTGAGTGATGACCGAAAAAAGAGAATTGCCGATGAAACCCTGGAAATCTATGCCCCCATCGCCTACCGGTTAGGAATGGGAAAGATTAAAGATGAACTGGAAAATGTAGCCTTTATGTATGCCCATCAAGAGGAGTATGTCAAAATCAATAAAGAGGTGGGTGATAAAAAGGAATGGGCCATTGCCCAGATAGAAAGTTTAAAAAAAGAAGTTGAGGGGATCCTGGCCAAATATAAAATTCCAGGTGAAATTCGCTACCGGATCAAACGGGAAGTGTCCATTTATCGAAAAATCGAACGACAAAATATCAGCCTGGACAAGGTCTATGATCTCCTGGCCCTGAGGATTATCACTGACTCAGTGGAAAATTGCTATGCCATCATGGGCGATATTCATCAGCGTTACCAGCATATCCCGTCCCGCTGGCGGGATTTTATCGCCAACCCCAAGATCAACGGATATCAGTCCATTCATACTACCATCATCACCCCGGAGGGAGTCATTGCAGAGGTTCAAATCCGGACCCGAGAGATGCACGAAGTGGCCGAAGAGGGGATCGCCGCCCACTGGTCTTATAAAGAGGGAATATCCTTTCTGGAAAATGACCAGCGTTTACACTGGTTCAGGGATTTGATTGAAACCCATAAAAGCAATCCCAATCCCCGTGATTTTCTGTCATTGGTCAAGCAGGACCTGACCCCGGATGAGGTGTATGTGTTTACCCCCAAGGGCAGGGTAATCAACCTGAAAGCTGGATCCACTCCGATTGATTTTGCCTATGCCATCCACACCGAAGTGGGGAATCAATGCAAGGGCTCTATTGTCAATGAAAAACTGGTCCCGTTGAAAACCGAACTAATGTCCGGGGATGTGGTGGAAATTCTAACCGCCAAAAATATATCTCCCAGCCCCGACTGGCTGAAATTTGTGGTGACCAGTCGGGCCCGTAAAAAAATAGCCGGTTACTTTCTGGGCAAGGAAAACCTGTTGAATGTAGATAAGGGTAAACGGCTGTGGTCCAGAGTACTCAGGGATTTTAAAAAGAAATACAAATTAAAAATCAATGAAGGCGAATTAAATGAGAGAATTGCCAAGCTGCATTACCCTGATATGGAATCTTTTTACCGGGATATCGGATCCAACAAGCGTTTGCTGGATCGGAAAATCCTGAAGTTCATTTTTCCCTCCATCAGCACCGGTGAACTGGAACCGGAACGGAAAATTCCAAAAAAAATCGCTCAAATGTACAAGCTGGTCAGCGTGGAGGGTTACCAGGATATTGATATAGTCTTTGCCAAATGCTGTTCTCCCATCAAGGGTGATCAAATTGTGGGCTATGTCACCCAGAACCGGGGCCTGGTCATTCACAAGCAGAATTGCACCAATGTCAAAAATGGACTACCTAGCCGGCTGAAAAGAGTGGAATGGAACGTCAATGAAGATTACTCTTATATTGTCAAATATGACATTATCGTTCAGGACCGGCCCGGGATCTTGAGTGCCATTTCCAGTATTAATGCCGAATTTGACTCCAATATTAAACGGATAGAGAATGAAAATATCAGCCAGAACATGAGCAGAATAAAAATTGCCTTCGAAGTGACCGATGTCGCTCAGATGCATAAGATCGCCAAGGAATACAAGAAAATCAAGGATGTATTCTCGGCCGTTCGGAAACGGATTTCGGAAAAACAATAAGGAGATGTCTATGAAAGCATTTCAACCTTTTGTCATGGAACGCATGATGTCAAAATTTGAAAAGGATGTCACTTTCAACCTGTCAGAAAGCGGGGTTCATCCCCTGCTGCTGAGTGAATTGCTGGAAATGGCGCCTGGCAAACTGGATGAGCTCCTGAAAACGGAATTGAATTACCCCCATGCCAATGGGATTCCCGAACTGCGCCGGAATATTGCCCGGCTCTACCCCGAGGCTGAATCTTCTCAGGTACTGGTAACGGTCGGAGCCATCGAGGCCAATTATATTACCCTTCAGACCCTGCTGTCGCCCGGGAATGAAATTGTGGTCATGCTGCCCAACTATATGCAGATCTGGGGCATTGCCAAAAACCATGATTTTCACCTGAAAACCTTCCGGCTGCTGGAGGAAAAGGGCTGGGCCCCGGACCTGGAAACCCTGGGATCGGTGGTAACGCCTCAAACCAAATTGATAGCGGTTTGTAACCCGGACAACCCCACCGGCCGTACCTTGACCGAAACCGAAATGGATGGCATTATTACCTGTGCCAAATCGGTAGGGGCCTGGATTCTGGCCGATGAAGTGTATCGAGGTGCTGACCGGGTGTCTGATGTGGAAAACACATCTTTTTACGGCAGATACGATAAGGTGATTGCGGTGGGGAGCATGAGCAAGGCTTACGGGCTTCCCGGCCTTCGGATTGGCTGGGCCATAGGTCCGGAGGACATCATTGATAAACTCTGGGCCCGGCACGAATACCTGGCCATCAGTACCACCATGCTCTCCAACCAGCTGGCAGCCCTGGCCCTGTCTCCCGAGATCAGGCCCCTGTTGTTGAAACGGACCCGTGGTTTTATCCGCCGGGGATATCCTATTCTCGAACAATGGGTGCAAGCCTACCAGGGGCGCATCCGGATGCGGCCTCCGGATGCGGCGGCTATTGCTTTTGTGGGGTATGATTTTGATGTCAACTCCAGTGAATTTACCGACCGTCTGCGCCGGGAGAAAAGTGTATTGATTGTGCCCGGAGATCATTTTGGCATGGATCATTTTATTCGAATCAGTTTTGGCCTGCCCGAGGATTACCTGGTTCCGGCCCTGGAGCGCATCCGGGAATTGATTGCGGAAATGGATAAATGAGAAGAGTTGATTATCAATTTGATTTTGATTAAAATGAAAGGGTTAATATGAAAATAATGAGGGTACAATGAGTCCAAAATGTTATGCCTGCGGAGGGTTCGGGAAAAAAGACTGCCAGGTGTGTGCAGGAACCGGAAAAATCTCCAGAAAGAGTAGTGCCGAAGGCCAGAAAAGCAAAAAAAAGCTGATCTGCACCGCCTGCCGGGGAACCGGCCAGGTCAGCTGCAGTGTCTGCGGTGGAAGTGGCAGAAGATAAGAAAAAGTTCAAACTGAGATGTTGTCTATTGAGGAAGTACTGGAGCAATTAAAGGCTAAAGGCAGACCTGATCAGCTTGAAGGTATGTCCCGGTTTGGGATAGTGGGAGAGAAACGCCTGGGTGTTTCCATTCCGGATTTGAGAAGGCTGCCCGCTGGGTTGCCTCGGATGCCATCCGTGAACTGGAAAGCGAAGCCGTGCAGAAGAGGTTACAAAAAAAGGATTTGAATCATAAAACCCTGAAAAAGATTAACCATGAAAATTCTGGGAGACCGGGTTGAATTGAGGTCGGCCCGGAAAAGCTGGAAAATAGCCGGATTTCCATCTACGGCGGAGACTGGTTGTGATGGAATTTTTTTGTAAAATAGCCTGCTATTTTGGATTTCACAAACGTGATGAGAATTGTTATTGCAAAAATTGTGGGAAAATTGTCCACAAATTAAGGACTATACAAAGATGGGAAGGAACTGGAATTTTTGAAACATCCCAGGA
>CBDAFS010000006.1:0-63529 GCA_965195285.1 uncultured Aminicenantes bacterium
TGGAATATTAATTGGAAAGAAATAAAACACGTTTGCTAACACGCGCTCATAATTAATTGCCGTTTCGGTAGTAAATTCAAGGGTTGTAGCCCGCTTCAAGTTCAGTGTAACTCGACAGGAAAGCAACCCACAATCGGCAACTAATCATTGCGCAAACCGTTGAGAATAAGAAATGAAAGAAACACATAACAAATCGTTGTGCCTGACATTTTTTTGCTCCAATCCAAAATGCATGTGAGCTCAGTCGTTTAGTATAAATTTTTAAAATTAAAAAAAGTTGACAGATACGTATTGTTATGTTTTATTTAGTACATATGGGAGATAAGGATGGATTCCAAGCTTACCTTGAAATTAGACAAAGACGTCATTAATGCGGCTAAAAAATACGCAAAAGAGAGAAACATGAGTTTATCTAAAATGATTGAGAAGTATTTTGCATATTTGGTTGAAAGGGAAAAAGGAAATAAAAAATACACACCTTTGGTTAAAGAGCTATCGGGGATTATTCATTTAGAGAAAGACTTTGATTTCAAAAAAGAATATGGCCGATACCTCTCTGAAAAATACAAGTGATAAACGAAATCTTCGTTGATACCGATATCATTTTGGATCTTCTTTGATGAAAATGATGGATAAATTGCATGTTGAGCAAACTTTTTAAGATCTGGTTAAAAGGATTCACCGATTCTCAGATAGAAGACGGGCTGATGAGCCGGATGCCGGCCGATGGCCACCCCCCCGGAAATGGTTACCCGCCCTCCCAGAAATAAAACCACATTCAGCTCTGTTCCCAGGGAATAGGCGGGATTTATCTGTTTTTCATCTTCCCACATGTTCCCGACATCAACGAATACCGATATATAGAACCTTTCCACGCGCTGGGAAATAAAGATTGATCTTTCCATTTTTCCCAGGGTTAAACGGTATTCCAGATTCAACAGGAAACCGCCGGTGCCGCTGAAATATCCGGAAGGATATCCTCTCATCAAGTTAAATATGCTCCCACCGGCAATATGATAGTCCATTTTCGAACTGGCGCCGCCCATATAAATAAATTTTTTCCCCTGTCCCCATGAATCACTGATTCCCAGACGGAGTGCCAGGACATTGGGTTTGGAAAAGGTGATGTATTGCTTGTATTCCAGGGCCAGTGTGTTTAAATCAAAGTCACTCCCCATGAATTCAAAATCCCTTGAATAGGTTAGTGACAATGCCAGGCCATCGGTCTGGGAAAAGGAATCATAATAACGTTTTGCAGATTTAAAAAGAAATCCCAATTTCAGGCCATTCAGATTCAATTGGAATTTCCGGTCTGGAGAAAAATAATTTTCTGTGATTCTTTCGAAATGAATATTGGAGTAAAAATGGGATTGATATTTTTCTGAATAAATCAACGGATAAAGACACGCCAGCTCCAGCAATTTTGTTGAGTAGTAATATTCTTCATTGTTTTCACCACGGTTGAGATCGGTAAAATCGATGGCATTGAGTATAAGGGTCGGATACATTCCTTCAAAGGTATATTTGAAACTGAGGTTGACGGAATCGGTGATAAAACCGTAAAATCCCTGAAAAGTGAATGTATGATTGGAGGGGACATCATTGCCGGATATGATGATTCCAGGTTGAATTTCATTGCCGGCATATCGAAAATTAAAATTCAGGTATTTGGGTAGCAAGTCTCTTAAAATGTTATATTTTTTTTCTTTTACGGGTGCGGGGGTTGTTTCCCTTTCTGTTGGTTGGTTTGAGTTCTTCAGGATTAAGTCCTCTTTTTTTAAATCGGATAAATCCAGCAGTCCCAGGTTGTATCCGCTGGCATCATAATAGGTGAGTAAAACCTCCTCTGGGTTTGGTAATATAGTGAAATATCGAATAGCAGGTAATCCGCTTTTTGTGTACACAAAGCCACGCCCGGATTTCAGGTTGACCATTCCCAGCCGATAGTATTGTCGGTGCTCCGAGACAAAATAAATCTCATGATTGTTTTTCCATTGGGGGTAATAGTTTTTTCCTTCATTGCTCACTAAAGTATTGATCAACTTACCTTCCAGATTAAACAGGGCGATTCCCCAGCTCTCGTTTCTCCTTTTTAAGGAAACGGCAATGGTTTGATGGTCAGGAGAAAGAGACAGAAATGACATTCCCTCAAATCCTTTCGAAATGATTTTTTCATTACCTGTATTCAGGTCAAAAATCGCCAGATATGATTTGCTTTTTTTCCGCTTCACGCAAAAAATATGTTGACTGCCCGGGAGTCGAACCGGGTAAGATAGCCTCCTTCCCTGGCTCAACTTTTTCAGCTGCTTTGTCTGCAGGTCAAACCGGTACAGGTCTGAAAATTTATAATATGCTTTGTAATAGTCAATGGCAGAAAAATAGATGTTCTGATTCCGGGTGTCGAAAGACATTCCGTTTATGTTTGATTGATCGAGCAATTTTTTTTTATGTCCGGTTTCCAGATTGATTTCCCAGATGCCCGGATAGTTCTCATAATCCTGATATACATAAAGGCCTCTGTTATGATCAATGACCAGGGGGAACTTCTTTGACATTCCACATCGGGTCAGGGGAGTGAGATTTTCGTTTATGGCAGCAGTCTTTGATACCTTTATGCTGTTTCTGAAATCATTCCAGAGGGGCGTTAACCATTTTTTAAAAAATCGCTTATACCGGTATGAGGATGAAAGATAAAAGAATTTCCTGGCATAATAGCGGACCAATTCGGGTATTTTTTCTTCCCCGTATCGTTCAATTAAAAAATCGATGAATTTTGAACCAAAGAGATATTTTGATTCCGGGCCAGGCCAAAAGGTTGGTTCCCCGTAAATGTCATGCCATCTGGGCACTGATTTGGTTCGGGCCATATTTTCCAAAATGATGGAATAATCCGGGGTATTTAACCGCCCGCCCGGATTTAATCTGGATTCCCCGTATACAGCCATTCCTTCCAGCATCCAGGCAGGCGAGAACATCATGGGATATAGCAGGGGATTATGCCCCAATATATTTCGGAAAAAACGAATGAATTTTGATCCGGCACTTAAGTTAAAGACATGGGTGAGTTCGTGACTTAATACCATGCGAATCCACTTCCGGCAATTGCCCAGTGTCGAATCCGGAGAAGGATTGTAAAGGTAGATGACGATCTGATTGAAAGGGAATATAGTGGCGCTTCCGTTCGATCTGTCATAAACATCGGTAATCAATATTCTGATTTTTTCTGCCACTGAGTTTCCCCAGAGAGAAACAAGTTCAGGATAAAGGGAACGGGCGGTTTGTAATGTATAAGCAGCTTCTGCTTCATATCCTTCCTGGTAAATGACAATAAAATTTTTTTTACTGATTTCTCTCCATTTTATATCCGGGTGATATTTGGCAAGAAGAGGCAGCACCAGTAGTGGTAATATCAGAAAAAGAATGACTCCTCTTTTCACTGAATGCAAAAATTTATTATGTAGATAAACCGTTTTGATCAGGTAATATGTTTTCCAGATAGTGTTCAGCATCCATGGCTGCCATACAACCGCTTCCGGCTGCAGTGATGGCCTGGCGGTAACGAGAATCCTGGACATCGCCACATGCGAAGACTCCGGACAGATTGGTTGCGGTAAGCCGGGATTTCTCATTGGAACTGATGATATATCCCTTTTTATCCATATTAATTTGACCTTTGAATAAGTCTGTATTGGGGGTGTGACCAATAGCCATGAAAACTCCATCCAGTTTTAGCTCAGATAGTTTGTTGGTTTTGGTATTTTTAAGACGGATTCCGGAGACCAGGTTTTCTCCCAGAATGTCATCAACTATCGAATCCAGAACAAACTCAATTTTAGGGTTTCCCTTTGCTCTGGAAACCATAATTTTGGAGGCCCGGAAAGCATCCCGACGATGGATGACATACACTTTTTTGGCAAAACGGGTGAGAAAAACGGATTCTTCCATGGCACTGTCCCCGCCTCCCACCACAGCTACTATTTTATCTTTGAAGAAAAAGCCATCGCAGGTAGCGCAGGCACTCACGCCCCGTCCCATCAAGGCCCTTTCCCGTTTTAACCCCATCAGGTTGGCGGTTGCGCCAGTTGCAATGATGACACACTTGGTCTCGTATTTATTACCCCCCTCCCAGATGATTTTGTTGGAGCCGGATAGTTCAACTTTTGTGACATCCGCAGTTATATATTCAGTCCCGAAACGTTCTGCCTGGGCACGGAATGCAGCCATTAGTTCCGGGCCCAGTATGCCGTCCTTGAAACCCGGAAAGTTTTCGACTTCACTGGTAATCATTAGTTGGCCACCAGACTGAAACCCTTCAAAGAGAAGTGGCATCAGGTTTGCTCTGGCAGCATATATCGCAGCAGAAAGGCCGGCCGGGCCAGATCCAATAATAATCAGGTTTTTCTTTTTCATCGTATAAAATTCACCTCACTTGGAAGGTTGGTTGAAAAATTGAATTTTATTCCATGATATATAAAATGTCAAATAACAGAATGGCTGTATTTGAAAATTAGCTGGTTTCGGCCTATAATGTAATCTATGAATTATGTTTGGTATCACCTAAAACACGATCCCAAATTTTGGGTTAAGGTGGTAATTATTCCAGCGGTTCTGGCGGCTGCATTATTGGATTTTCTCTCACATATGTTTAAACCCCCGGGGATATTTAATTTATGGTTTATTAAAATAACCGTTGGTGTTGCGGTTTTGCTGGTCATTGTTTATGGTATATATCTTCATATTAATCCCAGGAGAGAAAAAAAGACGGTTACGGATCAAGCTCTCTTTGAACGTCAGAGGGAAAGTGATTTCAGAAAGGTCATTGCCCAAAATCCCGGTTTTCAAACATTTTGTTATACCTGCATTCACTTCAACACTGAAATTAAAGCCTGCCGGCTGGATATCAGAAACCCAAAGGCCAGGGATATGCCCTTAAATGATCAGTTCAAGTATTGTTTGTACTGGGAGTCGCTGGACCGATCGAGTTAAACAGGAGGATAAATGAAAAAAGTTGCGGTTGTTTTATCCGGTTGCGGGGTCTTTGACGGGGCCGAGATACATGAATCGGTTTTAACCTTACTGGCCCTGGATAGGAAAAATGCAGATATACGGATGTTTGCTCCGGATACGGAACAGATGGAGGTCATTAATCATTTTTCCGGTGAGTCCACCGGAGAAATCCGAAATGTTCTGGTGGAATCGGCGAGAATTGCCCGGGGAAACATAAAAAATTTGAAACAGGCCAATATCGAAGATCTGGATGCGGTTATTTTTCCCGGAGGATATGGAGTGGCCAAAAATTTAAGTAATTTTGCCGTAAAAGGAACCGGATGTGAGGCGAATCCGGTGGTTCAGGAATTTATAGTTAAATGCCTGAATGAAAGAAAAGTAATGGGTTTTATTTGTATTGCCCCGGCATTATTAGCAAAAATTTCCGGTGATCTGGGCCTGAATATTGATTTGACCATTGGTACGGAAAAACAAACTGCCAATGCCATTAACACCATGGGCGCTCATCATATTGACTGTGAAGTCGAAGATATTGTTGTGGATCTGGAAAACCGGATAGTGTCAACTCCCGCCTATATGCTGGGGCAGCGTATTGTTGAGGTGGAAACGGGCATTGAAAAGTTGGTCAATAAGGTCCTTGAGTTATGTGAATAATTCTCTTTTGGGTCTGTAAAAGGGAATTCTTTTTCAATAAAAACCGAAAACTAAAAAAAAAGTTGACAGAGAGTGGTTTTTATTTTATAATAATGAACAACGTTCTTTTATGAGGTGATGAATGCAGGTAAAAAAAAGAGAAATAATGAAAAAAATATTGAAAACCGCCAGGATGGAGTTTAAATTATTAGGATTTGAAAAAACCACCATGCGCTCAGTTGCCAAAAAATCATCTATTGCCACCAGTAATATTTATAACTATTTCAAAAATAAAGACAAACTTTTTGTCGAAATCGTCAGCCCAACCCTCTCCAAGATAACACTGGCCTTGACCGCTATGGAAAAGAAAAAGGATACTCCCGATATTGATTTGCTGAGTTTTGTTTCCATGAAAAAACAGTTAGAAATAGCGATCCGCTTTATTGATACCCATCGGCAGGACCTTAATTTAATTCTGTTCAAATCATATGGATCCAGTATTCAGAATTTTAAGGAGGAATTTATCAATCGATATTCGGAAATTTTTATCAAGCAGTTGAAATATTTGGAAAAGACAGGATCTCACTTGAATACACACATATCCCGTTTTTTTCTTCACAACCTGTGTTCTTTTTATGCCAATATTGTGGTTGAAATTATCATGCACGATATTTCTTATGAAAAAATGCGGGAATATTCGAGTGAATTTATGACATTTGTTTTTTACGGACAACGGGCCCTGATCGGATTGAAAGATGCGGAATAACGAATTAAAAAGTCATATTATATCGGCCTTATATATCGAAATAAAAATAGTTGGTTATGAAAGTGCCAACCGTGAGGAATCGTTATGGAATTTATACTGGTAGGGCAACCCAATTCCGGAAAGAGCACCATTTTCAACAGTGTTGTAGGATACAAATCTGTGGTATCAAATTTTCCTGGTGTGACGGTAAGTTACACCCGAGGTAAAATTTACCTAAATAATGAAAAAATCGATGTGGTTGATATCCCAGGTACTTATTCATTGCAAACTTCGGATGAAGCAGAACTGGTTGCCGTTGATTATATTCTGAATGCCCCGGCAGAATCGGTTATTGTCAATATTGTGGATGCATCGGTTCTCTCACGAAGCCTCGAGCTAACCCTCCAGTTAATGGAATTGAAGAGACCGATGGTAATTGTACTTAATATGATGGATGAAGCAGAACGTAAAGGGATCATAATCAGTTATAAAAAGCTGTTCGATATCACCGATGTTCCAGTAATTGAAACCATAGGAAAAAAAGGTAAGGGCGTTTACAATGTTTTTAAGAAAGCATATAAAGTAGGTAAAGAGAGAATGATTCCCAGAACGATTGAGGGTCCATTTGAACTTGAAAGGCTTATTTCCAGGCTGGTTGATTTTTTAAAGGTAAAGCGTATCCCTCAAAAATGGAACCATCGATTCATTTCAGTAAAATTGTTAGAGAGAGATCCGTTAATCAAAAATTTTCTAAAAGATTTTTTTTGCCAATCTGACTGGGAATATATTGATAAAAACCTGGCAGAATTAGAAAAAAAGCCTAGAAAAAGTTCTGAATTTATCGTTTCATCGGTTCGTCACAACATGGCATTTAAAATTTTCGAGGATATAGCAAGAGTCGGTCACCCTCCCAAAATTGGCATTCGGGAAAAAATGGATAATATCTTGATGCATCCGATTTTAGGATATGTGTTTATGATAGGTGCTCTTTATCTTACATTTTCCATTGTATTTGGTGTTGGTGATGTCATTGAACCTCTGTTTGGCAGCTATTTTGAAAAATTATCGGAATTTTTTGCTTCTCATCTAAAAACCGGCTCATTGCTGTTTTCTGTGATTGACGGTATTGTCCAGGGTTTTGGCGGAGGGCTTGGTATCGTTATTCCCTATTTGCTTCCATTTTTTATTGTTCTTTCTTTCTTGGAAGACTCCGGCTATTTGGCTCGAATAGCCTATTTAATCGATAATCTGATGCACCGCATTGGTTTGCATGGCATGTCTGTGGTTCCAATGATATTAGGCTATGGGTGTACCGTACCGGGTATTATGGCCACCCGCATCCTAAAGTCGCGCAGGGACAAGTTGATTACCGCTACATTGACTACAATGGTTCCCTGTTCTGCGCGTATGATAATTATCTTAGGTGTAGCTGGTTCAATTTCAATGGGTGCAGCGGGTCTGGTTTATGTCATCAATATTATCGTCCTGGGTATCACTGGGAAATTGATGTCAATGGCCATGCCGGAAGTCAGCCCCGGGTTATTATTAGAAATTCCAAAATATCATCTGCCCGGGTTCAAAGCAGTATCAAATAAAGTCTGGTTTCGGATGAAGGAGTTTGTAATCATTGCCTGGCCTCTTTTAATTATAGGAAGTATTATTCTTGAAATCATTAAATATTTTAATTTATCCGGTTCAATTAACACTTTTTTATCACCCTTCACCTCTGGTATTTTAGGGCTTCCAGCGGCAGTAGGTGTGGTTTTACTTTTTGGAATATTGCGAAAGGAATTAGCCTTAATTCTACTAATAACTGCCCTGGGGACAAAAGAAATTCAAAATATAATGACCACTACCCAAATTTTTACCTTCAGTATTTTTGCCACTTTTTATATCCCCTGCCTGGCCACCTTTGCAGCACTGGCAAAAGAACTAAAATGGAGAAATGCTTTTTTGATTACGGGGATTACCATTATCATTGCAGTGGTTTTATCTGTGTTCATCCGTTTTGTTTTTTCATTATTTTTATAAGTTGCTTTTAAATTGAAAATTTCAAAAAATATATTTTGAGCTTGACAAGAGGATGACAATACAATAAAATAAAGAACAACGTTCTTTTTTTACAGAATGTTGAAACGGGTTTTTACTGAGTTATGATTCACAACCATGAATAATGAAAGGAGCAGGATTTAGATGACCAAGCTGGTTGATTGTAAAGATAGTATTCAGGTAAAGATTGTAAGCATTAATGCAGGGCGCGGAGCACTGATTAACCTATCCAATCTCGGATTGCATATCGGAAACTTTATTAAACTCATGAGAAAATCTCCGTTTAAAGGCCCGGTGATTGTTGATCATCAGGGAAGCGAAGTTGCAATCGGGTACGGGCTGGCTCAAAAGATCTATGTTGAAGAAGTTTAATTTCCTGGAAGCAGGGGATTGTTTAAACAAAAAATAAAATGTTCAAACTAAAATACCGAGTCAAATGCAATTGACAAAGAAAAAATTAGTATTCCTGGGCATTTTAGGATTTATCGCCTTTATATTGTTATTTGCCGAATTTTTTCATACTGAAACCAGTCTGATAGAATCAGATGATTGTCCGATTTGCCTCTGGAAACACAATGCCATTGCCATTGATAAGGTATTTCTCTTAATTATTTCGATTATATTTATACAGATTCATCAATTGGATTTTTCAAATAAAAAAATCAGAATCAACTGGATATTTTATCAATTTAGAAACAGAGCCCCTCCTTCTGTTTAAAATCAAGGTAAGTTTATCTCTACCTTATCCCATGGGATTTAATCCCAAGGAAACTTGGGAAATAATTTGAAACAAACAGGAGGAAAATATGAAAAAAAAGTTAATATTCATAAATTTATTATTATTCATTTTATCGAGTTTTGTAATGTCCACTCAGGAACTGGTTAAAATTGATAAGGACAAATACAAGAAAGCCATTGAAGGCCTGGTCGTAGATGGAGATGGAAATGGAATTTTCGATGCAACTGTAGTCATTATTGAAAAAAACATTGTTACCCGAACCAGCAGAACCGGTCATTTTGTGATTGAATTCCTGGGTGGCGGGGCATTACATCTGGAAGTATCAAAGCCGGGATATCTTCCTTATTCAACCGGTTTTTTTAAAACCGGGAAAAAAGTGCTTATAAAATTCCCCAAGATTGTTATGATCAATTCCCCTCTGGAGGAAATCGTTGTGACTGGAACGGCAACACCCAAAAAGTACCGTGAGGCCCCGGTTAAAACCGCTGTGGCCACCAAAAAGGAAATAGCGAAACAGGGAGCCCAAAACCTGGCCGATGCACTGGAAATTTTCACCGGAGTGCGGGTGGAAAATAATTGTCAAAACTGTAATTTCACCCAGGTTCGTATCAATGGGATGGAGGGTAAGTATTCTCAGATTCTCATTAACAGCCTGCCGGTTTTTTCGGCACTGGCCGGTGTCTATGGTCTGGAACAAATCCCCTCCGGGATGGTAGAGAAAATTGAAGTGGTTAAAGGCGGAGGATCTGCGCTTTACGGCGGGAATGCAGTGGCCGGAGTGGTCAATGTCATATTAAGAGTACCGGTAAAATCAGGAAGTCAGTTCTCGTTTAGCCAGGGATTGATTAATAGTACGGAACCGGATACCCTTTTTGATTTTAGCAATGATTATGTATCGAAGGATCTGAATTCCAGAAATACCCTTTTTGCTCATTATCAGAGACGGGAGCCCATGGATTACGATGAAGACGGGTTCTCTGATCTGGGAGAATTAACCAATGTGTCATTCGGTTCTAACTTCTCCCATTTTTTTTCATCGATCAGCGGAAAACTGAAATTGAATGCCAGCGCCATATATGAAGATCGCCGGGGTGGAAACAAATTTGATCTACCACCGCATTCTGCTGATATAGCCGAGGCCATTCAAACCTATCGGGTAGATTTGGGTGCGGGCTGGGAGCAAATTTTCGGAAAATCTTCTGTGTTGAAACTCAACCAGGCTTATTCCTACACCAAGCGGGATTCCTATTATGGAGCGGAACAGGATCCCGATGCTTATGGATTGACCGAGAATCCGGTTTTCCATACCGATATTAAATATAATAATTTTTCTTTGAAAAATCATAATGTGTTGGTCGGACTGAATTACAGATCTGACAAATTGAATGACAGCGCACCGGCTTATGGCCGTGTCATCGATGATACCTACACAAACCTGGGTTTTTTCATACAGGATGAAATGTCGCTTTTAAATGAGAAAGCAAGTCTGCTTGCTGGCGTAAGGGCTGACAAACATTCTGAAGTTGGCAATATCATCTTTAGTCCCAGGGCAAGTTTTTTATATAAAGGAATCAGAAATATAACTTTTCGCGCTTCTTATTCCTCTGGTTTCAGGGCTCCCCAGGTGTTTGATGAAGATCTGCACATCACTCAGGTCGGTGGTGAGGGTATGTTGATTATCAACTCAGATGATTTAAAGGAAGAGCAGTCTCATTCCATCACCCTGGGAATTGATTTTGGCCTTCAGAAAAATGGGAAATTATATCAATTCAGTGCAGGAGGATTCTATAATCGGCTGACAGACACTTTCACCCTGAGAGAAGTTGATGAAATTGAAAATGCCCGGGTGTTCGAACGGTTTAACAGCGGTGGTGCAAGGGTTTATGGTGTAGAGGTTGAAGCCGGTTTCATTCTGGCTGGAAAACTTGAGCTTTCCACCGGGTGGACCTTCCAGAAGAGCCAATACGATGAACCGGAACCCGACTTTGACAGCGAAGATTTTTTCAGGGCACCTGAATTATATGGACACTTACGTCTGGACTGGCATATTTTCAAAAATTGGGAATTAATTGCTAATCTGAACTATACCGGATCCATGAAAATTCCTCATTTTGCCGGATATATTGAGGAAGATATACTGGAAGAAAGTGATCCTTTTATGGTTATCAATTTGCATATCAATAAAAAAATCAGTTTCAACAATGGTTCGGTCATTACCCTGATCGCCTCGGTATTGAATGTCCTGGATGATTTTCAAGAGGATCTGGATAAAGGGATCTTTCGGGATGCGGGTTATGTGTATGGACCCCGGTTACCAAGAACCTTCAGAATCGGGATTAAATATAATTTTTAAATATATTGTAACAAGCCTATAATCGGGTATTTGGAATTATTTTTTTAATATATTGTGGGTTGTAAAAAATCCGAAGCACTTTTGCCACTCAACATATCGGTTACCTGAAGAATAATGTCATACCTGCCCTTTTTCATCCAGGGGAACTTGATTGAAATGGAAAAAAAATCCTGCTGCGTGGTTATGGTTTTCACCTTATTATAACAGATCCGATTATGGGGATCTTGAATCTGAATCTTTATCTTGACATGACCGTTGTTAATTTTATTCTGTTCTTTTTGCAGGTAGTTTTCAATAATGAAGGACAGGGCATTTTTTTCAAATGTCATTGATTTTATGTATATATCAGGTATTTCCAATTTTTTTCGCTTCAGGTAAGCCATGATGTAATCGGCTCTCATCTGGTCATCGTAAATGATCCGGTAGTTTTTATTTTTTACTTCGACTTTTACCTTACCGACTTTTTGAGGGTTTCGAGGCACATAGGTTAATATATAATAAATATCCTCTTTATCCTCAATATTGTCGAGTGCTTTTTCCAGATTTCCAGTTGCCTCCAGACTGCCGCCGGTCCGTTTGGTGATTTCTCTCAGACTGCTCTCAATTTCAGTGGATATCCTTTTGTACTGAAGGTCCTGGTGGAGTAAATCATGGTTGACGAAAATGAGGATGGCATGGAAGGTGGCGTTTACCTTGTAAAACAACTTACTGATTTCATCTCCGGGGAAGCTTTTGGTGGTATGAAGGGCGCTGTCAATATCACGGAGGAGTGCGGAAATGGTTTTGGCCTTGACATTGTCTTCCGGCCTGAAGCTGGATTGCATAGCCCCGACCAGGTCCCTGACTTGTTCCATTAATTGTCCGGTTATGCTCAGTTTGGGAAACATTTCGATCTGATAAAAATTGATCACCCATTTTTCCTTTTTGATTTTTTCCAGGTGTTGTGAAAAATAGTAATACCGGTCAACATCGGGAGTCAGATAATTGCGGCTGTAATCGTTCCATATCAGAAGGTATTTCCGGAGAAAACGGATGATTTCATCCGGCAGATGATAATCACCCCTCCCTAACAGTGATTGGATTCTGGATAGACTCAATTCATCTTCCACTTTTTTCAAATACTTTAATAATCGAACCCTGGCTTTTTTGCTTTCCTCCTTCATGGCTTTCATGAGTATTTCCCGGGCGCTTTTCATATTTGACAGACTTTTAAAAAATATGCTCTTGTTGTTGATAAAAACCATCAGCTGATCGTTTTCCATCAATAGTTTGTTAAATACATAATCAAGCCCTTTTTGTAATTGTTCATTAAATTTGGTGATGCGAAAAACCAGAACAAAGTAACGGGATTTTAAAATTGGTTCCCCTTTTTCAATTGTTGCTGGTTGATCCTGCAGACTGATTTTTTTTCTCTTGAGATAAAACCCGTTAATTTCCTGTTCCTCTCCGCCTTCATATAATTTAAAATCACTTTTTTTCAGATGATCAACCGCTTCTCCCTTTAAAAATACCCGTACCGGGACTTCGACATTGACCACTGAAACGGTTTCGGTTGTGGTGATTTCATCTTCCTGAGACTGAACCTGAAAGGAAAGTAAAAATATGATAAAGAGAATCAAGAGAGTTTTACCCATTCATTCACCTCGACTTCTTATACTCACAGGCGGGTTTGAAAGTTAGGTTGATATTTAAATTAAACTCTCATCCCTTTAATTTTACATGTTTATCTGAATGATATCGCTGTCGGTTTTCTGGGTGAAGAGGTCTTTCACGTCAATAACAATATCATATTTACCCTTGCCGATTCCGCCAAAATTCAGGGACAGGCTGATCTCTTTCTGTTTGGCGTTTAAATCTTTGCTCTGGTCAAAAACAGTGATGTCCTGTCTGTTTTTGATACGAATCCGGATATTGAGTTTGCCTCCGAGATCGTTTTTCATATAGAAATCGGTCAGAGTCAGGGTAAGTGTTTTATCTTTAAATGAAGCTTTTTTAATCTTGACCGGGGGCCCTTCAACCACTTTAAGCTTTGTTTCCTGTGGTAATAGACCGGTCCTGAGGGACTCATCATATAAAACCTTATGCCTTCTTTTATTTACTTTAACCTTGATCTTCCCGAGTTCATCCGGGTTTTCCGGTGCATAGGTGAGCAGATAATAGATATCTTGCTCCTTACTGATGGCGTCCAATGCCAGGTCAACTTTTTTAGAATTAACCAGTATACCCCCGCTTTGCTTGCATACTTCATTCAGGTTTGCTTCCATGTCATTGGCCATCCGGATATAATCGGTATCCTGTACCAGGGAGGGAATGTTGGTCCGAATAAATATCGAATGATGAATGGCATTTACCCTGGAGAAAATCCGGCTGACTTCTTCGGAAGGGAAATCATTGGATACTTTCTGGGCACGGTCAATTTCAGTGAGCAGCTTATTGATTAGTCTGGAAAAAATCACAAGTTCCTGTCTGACGCTGATTTGCCATCCGGCGATCAGAGTTCGCAGGATTCTTCGTATATCAGTGGACAGGATAATCCTGGGAAACAATTCCATCTGATAAAAGTTGATCACCCATTTTTCCCTGTTGATTTTTTCCAAAAGTCTGGAAAATTGATAGTATTGCTCAATATCCGGAACCAGATACCTGGTCTTGTAGTCATTCCAGATCATTAAATACCTGGTTAAAAAATCCTTGATTACATAGTGTGTGGATTCCCCTCCTCTTTCAGAACTTCCGCTTCGTCTAATTTCGGTTTCAAATTTGGCCATGTTCAATTCCTGCTCAATCTGTTTGATATACTGAAACATCGAAAGTCGGTCATAGTGACTTTCCTTTTTTATCATTTTTTCGATGTCTTCCCGGACCAGATTTTTTTCTTCCAGATTGTAAAATGCCTGGGTTTTTTTATTGACAATCACCAGAAGTTGGTCTGATTCACTGATAATTTCATTGAAGAGATAATCCAGTCCCTTTTTAAAATCATCATTGTAGTCAGTGGTTTGAAAGATCAGCACAAAGTAGCGTCCCGCCAGGGTCTGGTACTGGCCGGACTCAGGCCGGATGGTCAGGGTTCCGATCTTTTTTCTTTTGATGAAGAATCCGTTTATAGTCTGGAGTTTTTTCCCCTCAAATATTTTAAAGTCATCTTTGGTGAGATTATCGACAGGCCTTCCTTTGTAATGCACCCGAACCGGAACCTCAACATTGACCACATCAATCTTTTCTTTGACTGGCTGGTCCTGTTGTGAATCCAGTACGGGAAAAAGCAGGAGTAGAATGATGAAGATGAATGCCATTTTATTACTCATGATGCCTCCTCTTGGTTAATGCCGATTTTATTAATAGTAATATCCCTTAATGGTTCGAATTTTATATCTTTTCTTTCCCTTCACACTGACGGTTATCTTGCGAAACCTTTTCAGTTTGCCTTTCTTTTGGGGTTTGAATTGAAGTATATATTTGGCTTTTATATCTCTGCGGATCTCACGATAGATGGAGGGGATATCGCTAATGTCATCGAAAAGGAAGGTAATCCCACCTGAAGATACAGAAATGTTTTTTAAGATATCCTGATAGCGGATGTCATCATAAAAAGAGGTTCTCTTTCCAATCGAATAGATCACGGAATTTGACCGTTCCACTCTTTTGATCAGGGTAAAGGGGTCAATGTAAGAACTGTTGTCTTCGCCATCCGAAAAGAGGATGATGATATTCCGACCGGGAACCCCTTTCAGTAGCTTTGTGCAGTAGGCGACGGCATCATAAAGGGCTGTTGCTCCGAAGGGAAAGGCAATGGATAATGAATTGATGAGTTCATCGATATTGTTGGTAAAATCAGTATCCTCAAAGACCTCATGATTGAACATCACGATAATGGCTTTGTCTTTTTTGGTAATCAAGGCTTCCAAAAAGATTTTGGCTGCATCCTTGACATCACCGATTTTATCCTTCATTGAGGAACTGATGTCCATTAGAAGTACCAGATTAAATTTGGTTTTTCCTTTTTTATCAAAATAAGTGATCTTTTTATCAACGCCCTCTTCGGTGATGATAAAATCATCCAAATTCAGGTCCTTGATATAATACCCATTCTGGTCGGTCACCACGACCGGAACCACTACCTGGGCAACATCAACCATGCGGGCATCGTCAAATTGATAAGAATTTATTTCGCTTTCCAGTATGACAATCTTGTGTATATCCTTTACCAGCAGCTTTAAGGTCCGGTTCTTGGGAATTTGACCGAAATCATAGTCTATAACATAAGGGGGAGCAGAAAGGTCTTTTAGAAATTTACCATCCAGGTAGATTTCCACGGAGCGAATCTTTTTCGGATCAATGTCCCTGAATTTAACTTCAATTTTCCTTTTACCGACCCAAATGTCATCATTCAGCGGTGAAGCAAACCAGACTCTGGGGGTTTCCGAGAAAATAACCTGAAATCCAAAAAGAATTATCAATAAAAACCAACCTGTTTGTTTTAAACGGATCATTTTAACCTCACGTGACCTTTTTCTTGGAGTTTTTTTAGAATTTTTGTTAGGTGTGAATTGTTTAGAATATCAAAAATAAAGTATGTACTGAAATAATCTTTTATATAGTTCTGGGAAAAATATTTCCTGCATACATTGTACAGGTAATGATACAAGAATTGTCCCAAAAGTCTGGGAGGTAACATTTTTTTATGGGAATGATAGGCAGCTTTGATTTTGAATTCATTAATCATTTCTCCTCCGGTCCAGTTGTTATCATAAAGGTTGGAGATTTCCTGGGGGAAAAGTTGATATTTTTGGGGTCTTAGGTTGCCAAAAGTGTGGTAATATACACCACCGAAATAATCAATTTCTTCTTGAACGCTTTTACTCAGATGGGTCTTTGTCAGTATGCCCAATTTATCGAAGGCAGAAAATTCTTTAAGGTATTTGTTTTTTCCCAGAAAGTTTTCTCCGAGCCTGAAAATTTCAGTGAAAAATAGGTAATACTCGTTGCTCTTATCATTGAGAAAATCGATTATTTTCCGATAGTGATAACCGGTGGTTATACTTTTAATTTCCTGGATGACCTCTTGATTGATCTGGGTATTGTTTTTGGCCTTTTGAATGAGCTCCAATCCGAATTCAGTCAAAAGACCAATATATGATTGGCTGTTGGAGATAAGGGGAACCGGGTAAAATTCAAGAATATTAAGAATAACCGATTGAATCTGCTTCTTGTCGTATATGATGTTCCTACTGAAAAGATGATCCTTCCAGCTTTGAGAAAACAAGATGTTGAGTCTTGAAAGTCCTCCCTGAAAGTAAAATCCCGAAAAGCGGTTTTTTATGGTGGGGGTTTTACAGTAATTCCAGGGTGTATACTCCTTGGTTTCTTCGAAATCATGAAGGCGGGTAAAATTGGGATTTAAAAAGATTCTTAACCGTTCATTTTTGGCATTGAGGGCATAGGTCAGGGCCAGGAGATAATCCTGTAATTGGTGGATTAAATAATCGGATTTCAGTTTGGCAATGATGTTATTGATTTCCGTTGAAGGTGCTTTGGACTCCAATTTTAAAGCCAGATTTTGGACATCTCTTTCCAGATCTTCTCTAACATATTTTTTAATCCGGGAAATAATAAATCTGGGGGCATCATCACTGATGTCGGGATGGGGCAGTTGATTGAAGGCCTCAACTAGCTGAATTTTATAGGCGGGAATATTCAGCTTGTCCCCTTGTTCTGCTCTTTTCAATATTTGTTTCACTTCAATCAGGGTTGAGAGAGGGCAAACCTCTTGTGACTGAAGAATGTCATTGATGGTGGTTCTGGTACTGTCTTGAATCATGAATTTGTGTTGTCGGTTATTTATCTGAATGTACTGGTTGGGTATACCCTTTAAAATACTGGAAATCATGGCGTTGTCAATGGTATTCCGGTTGGGGTAGATGTTCATCTGGGTTTTGAAGAAATCAAAAATTTGATCGAAGCATTGTGATTTATCAAGCGGAATCTTTATCAATTTATCGATTATCGTATCATAGTCCAGAAGATGGGAAGCGTATTTGGCCTGATAAGAGAGAATTTCGAACAGGGATTGGAAAATCGCTGTGAAAAGGATTCGGTCTTTCCGATTCTGCTTATCAAGCCGGATTACCCAGTCAATTATTTGACTGACCAGCTGGGGGTTTTTTACAGGGATTTTTTCAATAAAATCTATTAGTATATTGTAATCCTGATAGTGTTCAAATAATTTGTGTATATTATCATCTGTCATAATTTCCGGTCGATGGTGAAACTTGGAATACAGAGAGATGAATTTTTGCAGGGAAGTCAACTCTTTTTTGTTGCTTGAATTCTCCAGTAAAGCCTTATACAGATGGAACAGTTCCGGTTTGTCGGTATCTGGCCTGGAAGCAGGTATAGGTCGACCACTGATTGTATCAATCCAGGATTCAAGTTTACCGGGAAAGGTCACTTTTCCATCCTTTACTTTCAATGCGTAAAGCAGGGTGAAAAAGTTAAAATTACCCAGTCTGGGGAATCTGGAGGTCTGCAGCTTTCCCTTTTTGCCAAGGGAAATTTTGTCTAAGATGGTTTGCATTTTTTCTGAATTAAAATCCAAAAGCAGGATTTTCCGGCTAGATTCCGGCAGGAAGAATGAGAAAACATAGAGATAGTTGAGTTTCCCATCCTGTTTGGTGGCAATTCCCTTGATAAATCCAAACGGGTCATGGGAAAGATCACTGCCACATAGTTGGGACCAGAAAGAGGCGGCTTCATCACCACCGGGCAAAATCAATTTGTTATCATTGCTGCGTAAGGCATGGGATAATAGATACATCCCCATCAGCAATTTCTTGTCCTGGTATATCTGCTTCCAGGCCTGGGATTGAGGGGCGAGAGAATTGATATAGTTGATCTCATCTTCTGAAAAGCGATATAAAACCGCCATCAACAGAGAGAATCGTTCATTCATTAAGAGATATTCAAAAAAGGAATGGGCATTGATTTCCAGGCCGGTGATGGTTTTCAGAAACTTAAAATCCCAGGGTATCTGAGTGGTTGATCCACTCAACCTGAAGTAGAGACGCTTGGTTTGGTTGATTTGCCTCTCCATCTTCTCGATGTCGATCCGAGAAAAACGATAATAATCGATGATTCCGGTTGACGCATCAATCATGATTTTATACTGACCGTTTTCCTCCTTTCTCAATTCCAGGCCCAGGAATCCCATTAACCGGATAGCCTGTTTCATCCCCTCATCCTGGCTGATATCAATGGTCATATGGGGTTTGCCATCGGTGGTTTTTTTTCGGACGATCTGTCTTAGTTTTTTATGAATCATGGTGACATTCAGAAGTTTTCTTCTGATACCGGAGTCGAACAACTCTTCATTCGGGGGGTCTGAAAATAACAACCGGTCGTTCAGATAGTAAATGAAGTCGTTATCGGGCAGGTTATAGAAAAAATCCGTATAGTAGCAAATGTGATGAATATTTCCCGGCAGGATGATGGTCTTATCGGCCATCAAATGAATACTGAATATTGAAAGCAGAAAAATAAGGATGCATTTCTTGATGGGTCTAACCTTCATAGTTGATCTCCGTTTAAAATGAAATTTGTTCTGATATTATTCTTTGCATGATTGGGCATGTAATATATACGGTTCATAAAGCCGGAATCGGATAAACCATTTTTTTTCAGTTGCGGATTATGTTTACCAAAGTATGTATCATAATGATTCAGGTCCTGATGTCAACAATGAACGGCAAAATTATTTAATTTTCTTTTACAATACGGAATCCGTAATCATAATCTTTTTCATAAGGATCTTTGGATCTACGGTTGGCCGACCGAATATCACTGGCTGGTGAGGTAATGCCTCCGCCTCTTATTACCCGGTATATACCACTCGTCGGTCCCTGGGGGTTTTGATAGGGGGATTGGGAATAATAGGTGGGACTGTAGTAATCCTGGCACCATTCCCATACATTCCCGGCCATTTGATAGATACCGCTGGGGGTTGCTCCCGCACCATAGTTGTATGTATTTCTGACGCCTCTACCACAATCAAGAAAATTGGCAAGGTCACAGTTCGGAGGGGTGTTGCCCCAGGGGTAGCGATTTTGATTGGTCCCCCGGGCAGCCCGTTCCCATTGGGCCTCGGTGGGAAGGCGGATGTTCTCCCCGGTTTTCTGGGAAAGCCACTGGCAAAAGGCATTGGCTTCCTCCCAGCTGACATAGATTGCGGCATAATCTTTTTGCGAGGTTCTCAGATAATATTCATTGGACAGGGTTTGTCTTCCCGTATCCATACAGAATCGATCATACTGCGATACTGAAATTTCATATTTGGAAATATAATAGTCATCCAGATATACTTTATGTACCGGGGTTTCATCCGAATCACCTTCGTTAAAATCATCTCCCATCAGAAACTCTCCGGAAGGAATGTAAACCCAGTCGATCTCCGGGGTTTCAATATCGATGTCATCCTGGTCTTTTTTATTCAGTAAAAAATAAATAACCACGCCGACAATGATTACCCCGGCAATAACTGCAATCCAGGGAAATTTTTTTCTTTTTTCCTTTCTGCCTTGATATTGAATGACAGCCTTTTTATCAATGGGTTTAACCGGCTCGGGTTCCTTGAACTTGAAATGATATTCATCAATTTCTTCCTCTTCACCCAAAAGCGGATCGGTCTCCACTTCAGTTTCCATTAAATCTTTTTTGATAATGCGGATGGCATTCGAATCAAATCCGTTGATTTCCGGTAATTCCTCAATCTGGCCGTTATTCAGCATTCGTTGAATCTTAGCCGAAAATGCCCTGGCCAGGTTTTCCTTGTCCATTTTTTCATAGCAGGCACAAAAAAGAATATAGATTTTGGCTTTGAAGATGAATTCTTCTGTCCCCAGCAGGTTTTCGGCTTCCTCCAAAAAGGAAGTCGCCTCTTCATAATGTCCCTGATTATACAATTTTAATGCCTGGGAAAATTTTTCCTGTTTGGCATTCTGTGAACTGAGATTTAGGTTCCCCAAAAAAAGCAACATCATCAGCATAAATGAAACAAATTTGGTCATGGGGTAATTTTTAAAGTCTGTCATGCTTTTTTCCTCATATATTGATAATACGATAATAAGAAGTGATAGTGGATGATGGAAATTATTTTTTTTCAGTAGTTGCTACCCGGGTCAGGTTACTTTATAATATATCGTGAATCCAATGAAAAAAATTATTCCAATTTTAGTTATATTGTTGACGGTCCTGTTATGGGGATGCAGGCAGAAACCGGTTTTGGCTCCGGTCAAGCCGGTTACGGCTCCCAATCCTTTTGATATAACCGCTCAAAAGTTAGCCGAAGAAGCCCAATTTAAAAGTTCATCCTATTATTTGAAAAAGGCAATCGAAATATATCAAAACCGGGAACACTGGGGTAAGGTCATTCAGTGCCATATCAAGATTGCCAATAATTACCATCAAATGGGTAATGACCGGAAAGCCATGGGCCATTTGAACCAGGCATTAACCCTGGTTTTAAAATATTCCGGACATGAATTCACAGACCTGGCCAATCAATTCAAAAAACTGGCCCATACACATTTTTCAAATAAAGATTATGATAAAGCTCTGGAATTGTATGAAAAGGCGCTGAAACTTCAGTTAAAGGTTTTCAGTGAAAATCATCTCCAGATTGCCAAAATTTATAACAGTATTGCCCTTGTTTACTGGAACAAGGACAATATCCGAAAAGCAAAGGAATACTATGACAAATCACTGTCGATAAAATTGAGAGGATTCTATGACTTCCGGATGGATCTAACCAAGAAGTATGCTTACATTAATGGTGGTGAAACCCATTATACCAGTTTTCGCCAACTCAGGGACCAGTTGGAGAAATCTCTGAAAATTTACAATGAAACCTATGGGAGTTTTCATCCGCTGATGGCCACTCTTTATGAAAGAATCGGGATTTTACACAGTTTCGAGGGTTCCTTTGAAAGGGCCATGCAGTACTTTCGGAAATCCCTGAATGTCAGAATCGAAACTTTTGGCGATGAAAACATGGCGGTTGCCAGCAGCTATCATAATATTGGTGTTTGCCTTCGCTTGCAAAAGGAATATCTCGAAGCTGAAAAGTTCTTGGAACAGTCACTTCAAATAAAAAATGTTAAATACGGGGAGAGTCATCCCTTTGTAGCTGATTCATATTATCAGTTGGGCAAGGTTCACTTTTTTCAGAATCAATTTGAAAGAGCGCTTCATTTTTTTCAAAAATCCCTGATTGCCATGGTTCCCCAGTTTTCTGACCTTCGAATCAATTCCAACCCCAGGTTGGAGAAAGTTTTTGTCAAAAGCGAATTATTAAAGGTGCTGGCCGACAAAGCGGAAACATTGAACAAACAATATTTATTTGATCCGAAACAAACAAAAGCCCTGAAAATATCCTTTGAAACCTATAAGCTCATGTCTCATTTGATTGATATGATTCGAAGGGAATATAGATCTGCCGATTATAAATTGGTTTTTGGAGAAAAGTCACATGAAATTTACAATAAAGCCATTCAGGTCGCTTTAACCCTCTATGAGTTAACCGGGGAAAAAATATTCAAAAAAGAAGCGTTTGGTTTTTCAGAAAAAAGTAAGGCAGCCCTTTTGTATGAATCTGTCATTGAATCGAATGCCCGAAAATTTGCCGGGATACCTCTGGAACTGCTGGAAAAAGAGAGAAAGTTAAAAAAGGAGCTGGCTTTTTTCGGGACCAATCTTGAAAAAGAATATAGAAAAGAGTCCAACATGAATCTGCAAAAAGTTGCCCAATTGGAAACCGATTACTTTCAAAAAAAAAATGAATACCAGAAGTTAATAAAATATTTTGAAGAAAATTATAAAAAATACTTTCAGTTGAAATATCAACATCTTCCGGTTGCAATTTCAGATTTACAGAAACGGTTGGATTCAAACACTGCCCTGGTTGAATATTTTTGGGGAAACAAAGTAATCATCGCTTTTGTTGTAACCAAAGAAAGTCATCAAATATTCTCTCAACCCGTTGATGCTGATTTTAACCGGATTGTTCAATCCTATTACCGCTCGATAAAAAAAATTGAGGAAAAATCTTTTCTGTATTTAAGCCGGAAATTACACCAAATTTTAATTGAACCCATTCTCAAATGGATTGGAGACAAAAAAAAACTGATCATCATTCCCCATGGAGATTTATATTACGTTCCCTTTGAGTCTTTGGCTTCTGAAGGCAGTCAGGAAAATGATTTTCAATATGTTGATTATTTAATCAGACATTACTCTATTTCCTATCACTATTCAGCAAGTTTGTGGTTTTTTAAAGATCTGTCTGTTGCCTCCAAGCGGAAAAAATCCTTTATTGGATTTGCACCGGTATTCAACGAGAAAGGAAATCAGGGCTATATCCTTTCCAGTGAGGAACCGGTACGGTCCCATCAGGAGAACTACCCGGATTCCCGTTCTTCAAACCTAGAGGGGAGAAAGTTCCCTCCATTACATGCTTCAGAAAATGAGATACTTGATATTATTGAATTATTCAGAAAAAACCGGAAAAGAGCTGTCGGTTATTTTCATAAACAGGCAACCGAAAGCAATTTCAAATTATCAGAAACCAAAGATTACAATTATATCCATATTGCCACCCATAGCCTGAGTGATAGGATAAATCCAAAACTCTCCGGGCTTCTTTTTTTTCATGACAAGGATAAAATGATCAGTGAGGATGGAATTTTATATTCAGAGGAAACTTTCAACCTGGATCTGGATGCAGAATTGATTGTACTGAGCAGCTGTGAAAGCGGGATCGGAAAACTGGTAAAGGGTGAAGGTATGATCGCCCTGAACCGGGGGTTTTTTTATTCTGGAGCAAATCACATCGTTTTTTCTTTATGGAAAGTAGAAGATAAAGCAACCTGTCGTTTAATGATTGAATTGTATAGGAATATTTTAAAGAATATACCTCTGTCGTCGGCCCTTCAGCAGGCAAAATTAACTTTAATCAAGGATCGATTTACGGCTTTTCCAAAATATTGGAGCGGATTTATTTTGGTTGGGCGGTAATGTCATTTTCAATGAAAAATTTTCCGACATAGAGTAAATCAGTTTGATTTTCAAGTTTCCAG
The DNA here is from genome assembly GCA_965195285.1 of uncultured Aminicenantes bacterium. Taxonomy (GTDB): domain Bacteria; phylum Acidobacteriota; class Aminicenantia; order UBA2199; family UBA2199; genus CAZOWT01. The sequence goes on from CBDAFS010000006.1 coordinate 23,655, forward strand.
TAATATAATCCAGGGGGCAATATTTCTTTTAAAACAAACTGGTTGGCTTGAATTGTGTATTCGAATATTACCTCATTATGGTTGCTGAGAATTTTTAACTGAGAGGGCTTGTCTGTAAATGATTCCCAGGCGAATATAATATTATCGATTAAAGTGGAATTATTGGCTGGTGAATTCACTTTTATGGTCTCATTGCGGAACTGGCTGTTGATCATATATTCCAGATTGGGATTGATGGCGAAATTTTTGTTTTGGCTGTCTTCCACAGACCTTTTTTCCGTCTGGGAGTGTTTTATATTTTCTATTCGGGGTAATAATTTTATTGAAGTATGGGAATTCTGGCTGGCCGGGTTTGAGATGGAGGCGGAATTACCTTTTAAATCTATTTTGTTTTGAAAAAGTTGTCTATCGATAATGGTAAAATAAAAAGTCAAGAACAGTGCCATGAAAAAGAAAGAGGCAGCAATCCTTTTCAGATATGTATATTGTTTCCGGGGAGATTTCTCAATGGTCAGCTCTGGAATCATATCTTTAAAAGGTCTTTGCTTTTGTAGTGACCGGGAATTTTTCAGACACAAAAACACATCCAAAATATTGTCTTTACAAATCGGGCAGCTCTCCACATGATTTAATATATTTTCAGTTGGTTTCGATGATTTTTCATTTAATAAATAGTCCACATAAATTGCTGTTTGATGATCATTTAAATGGCTTGTGTTGATATCATTTTTTGTTTCCATTATTGATCCCCTTTAAATAAGTTCTTATTTTGATAATATAGATTGACTAAATCGGGTATGTTTTTTTGGTTATAAACCTGGTCATTATGGGTGCGGTTGAGATGTAAAATGATTTCGTCGATTTTCACAGTAATCCATTTCCTGAGGGTATCGCTTTTATTCTGTTTCCCTTCATTGCGATTGAATATACCAATGATACTTTCAAATACCCGTTTGTCTTTTTTAAATCTAAAATCCTGAGATAATTGATTGATATCAGCGGCAGAGCAGTGAGGAAAATATTTTAATATGTCATCCGGTGTCATGGGGATACGAAACTTGATTTTCAGGCACAATTCAATTTTGGGTTGGGATTTATAATACATCCTGAATATAAAATGAAGTTTGGTTAGTTCCTCTTCAATGAATAATTTATTGCTGGTGAATTCAAAATTTGTTTCCGGTAAAGGCTGCCTTATATCATCAAGATTAACCGTACTTAACATTTTATTTTTCCCCTCTCTGATAATATCTATATATATATTACGGACGGTCACCATAAAATAGGATGTAAAAGAGGGGTTTTTTTTAAATTTAAAATCGTACAGTTCCTGAATCTTACCCATTTTATTCGATAACAATCGGGTAATAACCTCTTGAAGAATATCCTCTCGTTCATGAAAGATCATGTGTTTTGAATAAATATATCGGGAAATTAACCTCCGATATATTAAAATGATGATCTGAGGATAATCCCCCAAAATACTTTCAAAGCAAAGTATATCATTTATCATTTCCTTTAATTCCTCATCATTTCTGCTCAACTGGAAGGAATTTCGCCTGTTTGTATTGGCTTTGAGAAAATCTGTGAAATGCTTTAAAAGTATTTGATCCAAATCGGGGAAAAGGGTTCTGGGAAAAACATTGGCTGGGTAAAGTTGGTTTTTAATTACATCGCGGATCAATGCCTGTATTTCATTCAAATTAAAGTCCTTTACTTCAGCGGCCACTCTTTTTTTATAGCATACCCCAGAGGTGTTTTCAATTATATTTTTTCCAGAGTGATCGAGTAGATTGTCCTTCCCATCTTATATGAATTATTTACCCGCTTGAAAAAAGAGAGAACTCTTAGTTGATATAGCCCAGGCGTTTCAATTTTTCAAGCTTTTTTCGATTGATATTTTTCTTTCCGAATTTTTGCTGCCCGATTTTTTTCTTTTGTTTAAGAGAATCCGAGAGAAAAAAAGAAAAGAACTCTCGTTCAGCTGATATAAGGTTTTTCCGATCAATTTGAGCCATAGGTGAAAATGAATCATCCAGAATCAAGTTGTACAGTTCTTTATTCCGGGAGTTGTTTTTCCAGTAATAAATTCCCTGATAGGGCCATTTGATGATGGATATTTTATTGGTTTTGGATCCGGGAAGATAAGTGAATGAATAAATATTTTCATTTGGGGTATCTTCTTTTTCTAATAGATTAATAAATGAATGTTGAAAATTTTCATTTTTCAGGTTTAAAAGTTCAAGTACGGTAGAAGAAAGGCCCGACATTGAGACCGGTGATGTTATGATTTTTTGAGTTTTTCCAGGAATATATATCATGAGTGGCACTCTGATGAATTGCTGGTTTAAATATTCAACATGCCCCACCAATCCATCCCGTTCCCCCAGGCCTTCTCCGTGGTCGGAGAAGATAGCGATTATAGTATTATCAAACAAATTGAATTCCTCAACCTCTTGAAGAAATTCGCCGATGTGTTTATCCATATATTCCACTTCCTGCTGGTACATGATCCGAGCCGCTTTGATTTTAAGTTTGGGTAAAACCTGAAGATGGATCCACTCTTCCTCTTCACATTCCAGGTTTATCCATCCACTTTGGCCAGTAAGAAAATGGCAGCCTGAAAAAATATCTTTTCTAAATTTTATGTTTTCTGATTTTGCGGTGATATTGGCATCTGAAGTCAATTCGATAATTCCGATCCCCTGAAAATCGGAAGTCGGGTAATCTATATCAAATCTGAATCGGTGAGTTCCCGGCAGAAGTTTTATCTTGGGTAATATTTTACCCTTGTATGGGTTTAGCTCATTTATTTTTTTGCCATCCTGATAGATATTCATGATCGCTTTTACGGTTGGGGGGCCGTAGGGATAGTGGGGGTCCGAAAAGTGAACAAACATAAAAAATTTCTTGTTTTTTATATCTCTTAATTTTTGCCGGGCATGAAGGGAAATTTTGTCCGCGGTCAGAAATAAATGATGGATCTCTTCTGAGCAGAGTTTGGAATTGAACTCATCAAAACCCTTCCAAAACCCCGGTTCAATCAGAGACATAAGGGATATGATCCCATAGGTAAAGTATCCGTTATGCTTGAGAATCTCCTGTATTAATTTATATTTACCATCATATCGAAAATGGTTTTGGATGACCCCAAGTTGATGGGGATAATATGATGTAAATATGGACAGATGAGAGGGCAGGGTCTCGGGTATGGTCACAAATGCTTTTTCAAATACTTGAGCCTTTTTTGAGAAATTTTTCAAGGCTGGAGTTTTTGATTTTGCCCCCCAACCGCTATCAACATAGTCAAAACGGGTGGTGTCCAGGCTTATAAAAATGAGGTTTGCCCCCCTGGTTCTGTTTTGATTTTGACAGCCGCCTACAATAGACATGGATATAACAATTAAGAGAAACCTGGTTGTCATCACTCTTGATAATAAGGCTTGTTTCCCTGCGATCATATTACACGTAAGTATGGAGTTTATTCTTCTGTTTTTTCAACGATGATGGTCAGTTTTGCCACCAGTGCTCCAATGGCACCCACTGCAGCCAGTACCGGAGCCAATGCCGCACCGACCAGGCCAATGATAAGAGGGATTTCAATAAGGGTCTTCCCTTCTTCATTTTTTATGATGATGCGGCGAATATTACCCTGATGGATTAGCTCCTGTATTTTACTGATGATTTCACTGCCATCCAATTTGAATTCTTGGGATTTGTTCCTGCCTGTTTCTTTCTTTTCTGACATGATGATTCTCCTTGTATTGAGATGGTATCAGTTTAACAGGTATTGACACGCACTGCAATCCATATTTGGATCATTTTTCCCGATCCAAAAAAGTACGGGGGCAATGATACTTGAGGTGAACAACCAGACAGTCATTTCAATCCTGTAGGGTTTATTTTATCATAAAAATACTATTCGGGCTGTTGCTGCTGCATACGCTTATATCATTGGGAGACTGGCCGCTAATTTTTTCCTGTTGCCTTTTCAACATCAAGCAGTGGTTTGACACGCACCGTCGATTAAGCTAAAATTGAACGATAATGGGGCTTGTCACCAATAAATCTTATCAGCGATATGTGTATGCCATTTCTGATGCCACGGGAAAAACTTGCGAGACGGTGGTTCAGGCAGCCCTCAGTCAGTTTACAACCACTCAGATTATTTTAAAGACCATTTCCAATGTGCGATCCCTTAAACAGATAAATGAGGTGGTTGAAATGGCGGTTGCTGTTGATGGTATTATCATTTATACAATGGTTTCCACCGAGTTAAGGCAAAAGTTATCAGAAATGGGTCGTCTGCATGCGGTACCGACGGTAGATATCCTGGGACCGGTACTCACCCGTTTTACGGATTTTTTTGAAATTTCACCTCTGGCTCAGCCGGGACTGTTTCGCCAGTTGGATAGCGATTATTTTAAACGGATTGAATCCCTGGACTATACAATCAAACATGATGATGGCATTGGTGTTTCGGCTCTTAATGAGGCAGAGATTGTCATTCTGGGTGTATCAAGAACCACCAAAACCCCTGTAAGTATTTATCTTTCCTACCGGGGATGGAAGGTTGCCAACATTCCCGTTATTCCGGGTTTTCAATTGCCCAAGGAACTTTTTTCTATTGACCAGGATAAAATAATTGGCCTGAATATTAATCCCAACCGCCTTCACCTGATCCGGATGGAACGTCAATCAAAACTGAATAATTATGATCTGGGTGATTACACCGATCCGGAAAAAATCAAGAGTGAAATTGCTTATGGATTGAGAATCTATCAAGAGAATTGCTGGCCGGTGGTAAGTGTCACCTATAAATCGATTGAAGAGACCGCAACTGATATTATGCGAATTATTTATGCCAAAAAAGGTATAAAAAAGGGCAAAATGTAGAATTCTATGCTTATTCTGGGTATAGAAACCTCCTGTGATGAAACGGCTGCTTCTCTGATTGAGCGTGGTTCATCAAACCGGGTTCTGAATGAAAAAATTAAATCTCAAATCCCCCTGCATGCCAAGTATGGAGGTGTGGTTCCGGAAATCGCTTCCAGGAGTCACCTGGAATATATTGATTTAATTACCGATCAGGTTTTAAAAGAATCGGGTCGAACAATGAAGGAGGTTGATCTGCTGAGTGTTACCCAGGGGCCCGGCCTGATTGGCTCTCTGCTGGTCGGACTTTCCTTTGCCAAGGGATTGTCATATCAAAACCAAATCCCTCTGGTACCGGTTGACCATATTTTCTCTCATATTGAATCCGCATTCATTGATTACCCGGATATTGCCTATCCGCTGGTCGCTTTGGTGGTTTCAGGCGGCCACACATCACTATTCTTTCAAAAATCGAAATTTGATCGCCGGCTCATATCCAAGACCCGGGATGATGCGGTTGGAGAGATTATGGATAAAATTGCCAAATTTTTTGGTCTAGGATATCCCGGAGGACCGGTTCTGGATAAAATATATCATTCCGGTGATCCCGCCTGTTTTACCTTCACTTTCCCCAGAATGAGTGATGGTTCAAATGATTTTTCCTTTTCCGGATATAAAACAGCGGTATTGCGCCTGGCAAAGGAGAAATGCATTCTCTCCGAATCGCAGTTGTTTACCGATTTGATCGCCTCTTTTTTGCATTCGATTGTTGATTACTTACTGTTGAAAACCACTGAAGCTGTTAATCAATATTCAGCCAAATCCGTCATAGTGGCTGGCGGGGTTAGTAGGAATTCGCTGTTGAGGAAAAAATTTCAGGATGCCTTTAATAGAAAAAATACCCCAATTTATTTGCCATTACCCAAGTTTTGTACTGACAATGCATCAATGGTTGCCTGGATGGGATATGAAACCTTCAATCATTATCCGGACAGGAATTATTTCGATTATTATTTAAATGCCTACTCACGCGCATATTTCCGGGAGAGTGGTAAACATCGCTAGTTGCTGATTGAACATTCCGTGCTATTCTCTAAAAAAGATAATGAAGTACGGACCTGAAATGGTGATTTAAATAAAAAGCAATCTTATTTGAAAATAGATTTTTTTTTCAATTTCACGATGACTAATATCTTTTATGGTACCCTCTCGATCAATCCCCTGATAAGATAGTAACAGGATAATGGGTGTTTGAGGTATACGGTAACCCAACCCGATTTGATACACCAGCCTCGAATCGGTAAGATGGAAGTCATCCTGGATAGAATCCTGAAAGCGGTCCAGTCCCTCTATGGAATCGAATTGATGGTATTTAACCATTCCTTCAAGATGGAAATTCCCTCTTTGAATGATCAGACTTGATGCTGAGGTAAATCCATAGGCATAATAATAACCGTATTTTCCCAGAGTGGATTTGATACTGTATAGCGGATTTTCTTTTGAATATTCGGTTAATGCAAATGAATTTACCAGGGCAAAATCAAAATAGGACTCAATGGTCAGTTTGAGTTTTGTCTTGGCCAGGAAAAGGGTAAATTCCAGCATTGGCCCGAATGTATTGATGATCGCCATTTTATCGGAAAAATCTGTTGGGCTGGTTATTTCAATATATTCACTATGGGAGGAGCCACTGGTGATGGTATCATAGGGGGCTTTGGAAGTTTTTCTGAACATATCGAAAGCTGAACCCAGGGCCAGAAAGAATTGAAATCCCTTTAACCGGTTTTGTTTCTTTTTGAGATTTTTTTTAAAAAATCCAAAAAGGGTGGCTTTGGTGATGATGTTGAATTCTTCAATATGTTTTGGACCCAAGGTCATATCTGCAAAAATCTCACTGAAAAAAGTGGTTTTTAATTTTTTTTGACTTTCCCCGGACTGCTTGTATCCGGGAATGGAAATCAGTGAACTTTTAAATCCAATATTAAAATAGTTGTATCCTGGAGTGGTACCTGAAAAATCACCTTGAATTGGCCCGAAAAGCAAGTGGCTTTCAAGTTGATAAAGACTAAGCGGGTTGCTGTTTTTTATCCGTTTTTTCCCGTCCAGCCAGTTATTCAATGCCAGAATCGGATTGACGATTACGGCCAAAACCTTACTGAAGGGTTCTTCTCTGTGGCTTAGGTATTTTCCCAGCTGGTAAAGGGGTTCTCCCATGGAAAAGCCCAGAAAGGAATTAAATAAATTGTCGTTGATTGATACGATTTCTTTGTATTCAATTACATATTCCCAGAATAGGGAAGAGGTAATGGCAAAGAGATAAGATTCACCAACGGTCAGGTTATTGGTCCTGGCGATATTGTAGAAAATGGCCCCATTGGGACCATGAGAGAAGTTGGTCATAAATGAATTTGAATCGAATTTGGTGGCTTCAAGAGTGAAAAAACGAATTCTTTGTTCTTCCCAGGTGAAAGAATATTGCCAATCTTCGGCCCACAATCCCCAGCGCCACCAGTAAAGGGCAGCAGAAACGCCCATAAAAACAAAACTTTCTATCAGGGCCCGCCCGGTGTTTTTGGGGGATTGATTTTCAGTTATGAAAGCAGATTTTTCCTCAGGTCCCTTTTGAAGGTCCAACTCAGGTTGAAAAATTGAATTTCTATTGATCTGATTACAGAAAACGATAACACCGGTTCCATCAATGCAGGTGAATATGGCTGGCTGAAAATCGTAGAGTTTTAAATAAAATTGGCTGATCGTGTAATCTTTGATTTTTATCAGGTCAGGGTTTCCCGGATTACACAATAATAAGTACCCATTCAGACAAGAGGAAATCAGCACGAACAGAAAGGGTTTTTTCATTTGGATGTTATCTTACCAAATATCCAAATGGTTTTACAGGTGAATAAAGTTGGAACTGTTTTGTTCTAATGACCCGGGTGGTAAAAACTTACATTACTTTTGTTGCATTCCAGGTTAGGTTATGTAATCCATAATCGTCATCAAAGGTTCCGTTTCCGTTCATGGAAGTGTCGCTGGTTAAGGTTCCGTTAAAAACCACACTGGTTTGGCCCCAAACACTATCAACATAATTATAGAGCATTTGGACAGCGGTGCAGTTGGTTACCGAATAGGTTCCGGTTTGACCCGGCATATAGTTCCAGCCCATAATGGTACCGCTCTCTTCAGTGCCGCTGAAAGTCAGGGTTTCGACCCAGGCATAAGGGGGAGCCGCGTCCCAGCCGGGAATATTGATGCTAACGCTCCAGGTGCCCAGGATGCTGAACTCACATCCTTCCTCGCTCTTACAGGCCGGGTGAAACAATAATCCCATGATAGCAATAGAAACGATTAGAAAAAGAATTTTGACTTTCATATATAACCTCCTTTTTAACCTCTTCAAATTAGTAACATACTGAGATTTTAAAATCAATATTTAAATGAAAATTTTTTTTCAGGCTAATACCTGATTTTGGGTTTCATTGACAGGGGTTTTTGATTATAATAATATGGTTTCATGAAATTGTTCTCTCTAGTGGGCTGGTCGGGCAGTGGAAAGACCACATTAATTGCCCGGTTGATTTCTTATTATAAAAAGAAAAAAATGTCAGTTGCCGCTGTTAAGAGGGTTCCCCATGGGTATTCACTTCAGCCGGAAGGCAAGGACTCATTCAGGTTTCTCAGAGCCGGAGCCGATAGTGTTTATCTGGCCAGCCAGAGGGAAATTATGTCCATTAAGCCCAAACAAGCACATGAAGATGCCTGGCATCTGATCAAATCTGATTTGAAGGATCATGATTTTGTCTTGCTGGAAGGTTTAATTCTGGATCAGGTACCGGTAGCAGAGGTGTTTGATTCCAGAAGGCATAAGCTTTTGAAATTCCCTTTGAAAAAGTTATCATTAATCATTTCTGATGAGCAATTGCAGAAAAAAATTCCCTGGTTTCATGTGGATGATATAAAAGGCATAGCCGAATATTTGGAGGAATATGCATATGAGTGAAAAAAAGGAAAGATCAATTGTGCTTAAAGTCAATGACAGGGTGATTCCCCTGAATCCTTTTGTGGATACCATATTTATAAATGTCATTGATGGTTTGATTCAATCTCTGGATAAAATTCCCGACGATAAAAGCGAAATTGAAATTCTCATAAAATAAAAATAATTCGAAGAAGACGGATAATCGGCTGTCTTTTACAGGCCATCCATGGTTTCTGATTCATGTTTGACCCCGTTGCTTCGATTATAATTCAAACCAGCTGATTGTGCTTTTTGATGACTTGACAATTTTCTTTGAACAAATTAAGATCAAAATAGGCTTAAATTGAAATTATATGCCTCTCAGTGATGACCAAAAACCAAAAATTTAAAAATATCGCACAGATTTTTAAAAGAAATGTTCCGGGGCTTACCGATATTCTTTCAAAAAAAACTGCAGGCATTGCCGGACTGGGTGGTCTGGGATCCAATGTGGCGGTTTCTCTGGTTCGCTCCGGTCTGGGAAAACTCATTGTTGCTGACTATGACACAGTAGAGCTTTCCAATTTGAATCGGCAATTTTATTTTCTTGAAGATATTGGAAAAAAAAAGACCGAGGCCCTGGCTGTCTATCTTAAAAAGATAAATCCCGGGTTGATACTGGAGGCCCACTGGATCAAGCTAGACAGAAAAAATGTCTGCAATGTTTTCAAAGACGCAACCATATTAATCGAAGCTTTTGATAAAGCAGAGGAAAAGGCCTGGTTGATTGAGACCTGGAGTGAATGCTTCCCGGAAAAACCGATAATTGTTGCCAGTGGCCTGGCCGGGTATGGAAAAACGGATCTGCTGAGAGTTGAACGATCGGGAAACATTTTTATTTGTGGTGATGGTAAAAGTGACAGTAGTATGGGACTCAATGCGGCCAGAGTGGCCATAGTTGCCAACATCCAGGCAAATGTAGCCATTGAAATCCTGGCCAATGAGGAACTTCAAAAGGAGTCATGATGAAAGATAGTGTTTTCTTATTTCCAGGGCAGGGATCTCAGGTGGTCGGAATGGGGGAAGATCTTTATCGGGAGACCGAACTGGGGAAAAACGTATTCAAAAGGGTAGATGAGATCCTGGGGTATCATTTTTCAAGAATTTGTTTTGAAGGCCCAGAGGATGAGTTGAAGCTCACTTTCAATACCCAGCCGGCTCTATTAACGGTTTCATTTGTTTTGAGTTCTCTGCTGGGCTTGAAGCCATCTTTTGCAGCCGGGCACAGCCTTGGTGAGTACTCTGCCCTTCTGAGCAGCGGTTGTCTGGAGTTTGATGATGCTGTTTTGCTGGTCCATAAAAGAGGCATGTATATGCAGGAGGCAGTACCAGTGGGCCGGGGAGCCATGGCCGCAGTTATTGGAGCGGATATTCAAAAGGTACAAGAAGCCATTCAAGCGGTTGAGGGTGTAGTCAGTTTGGCCAACTGGAACAGTTCGTCACAGTTCGTTCTGTCCGGTGACAAAAAGGCTGTTGAGCAAGCAGTGGAAAGAATCTCTGCCCCCAGGACGGTTTTTTTATCGGTATCTGCCCCCTTTCATTCTCAGTTGATGCTTCCGGCTGAAAAAAAATTGTCTGTTGATCTGGATCACACAGAATTCAAGGATTTAAATTTCCCTGTACTAAACAATGTTGAAGCCCAAGAAATGTCCACTGGTGACCAGGCCCGTGAAGCATTAAAAAGGCAGGTTTCAAGACCGGTTTTATGGCACACATCAATGTTAAAATTTCTTCAAGATTATCAAATTAAAAAATTTGTTGAAATCGGTTCCGGAAAAGTATTATCCGGATTAATCATCAGAACTGCTCGAGAACTTGGGTATGAAATTGAAGTTCATAATATTCAAACTCTGGCAGATTTGAAAAATTTTGAGAGATCGTAGCCGATTTTTTCCAGATTTCGAAAATAGATAATTTAATCAGAAAAAGAATCCAGAAACCGATCTTTGATCTGATCGGCAGTAAAGGGAAGGCGGGGGCATTCTCTGTTGACCTGAGTATTTACCTTGAAGAGAATAAAATGGGGACCTGATTGAGTGTTTATCCTGGAAAAAGTGTTGATAAATTCGTTTGATGAATTGATTTGATGCGAACTCCTGTATCCCGATGCCCGGGCGATTCCGACCAAATCAATTTCAGGAGATAGGGTAGGCTGATTACCTGTGGTTCCGTAAACTTCATTGTCCAGTACAAAATGAAAAAAATTCTCAGGTTTAAGAGTACCGATCATGGCCAGATTTCCGAATCCCATTAATATATTTCCATCACCGTCAAAAACAAACACTTTCTGATGGGGTTTTCCCATAGCAATTCCCAGGCCAACCGAGGATGCCAGCCCCATTGAACCCAATAAATAGAAATTTTTTTTTCGGTTGTTACAGTAAAAGGATTCCCGGTTGATCGCCCCGTTGGCATGAATAATCACATCCTCTTCTGAAAGATGACTGGTAATCAATTTAATAGCTTCCAGGCGATTCATACCAGTCTCCCCTTTTTTATGAGCAGAAAATACGGTAATTTTTTTTTGAGCATAGTCTCTTTTATAGCTGTAAATCCTTTGGGATCAATGTCTTTGGCGAGAATAGAGTAATCAAGGCTGAAGGATTTTAAAATATCCCCGGTGTGTTTTCCCATTATCTGATGTTCTTCCATCCCCTGATCCTGGGGGCCTCGAAAACTAACCAGCACCAGAACCGGGATATGGTAAATCATATGAATTGAAGCAAAGGCCTCCAGGGAGTATCCCAGACCTGAATTTTGCATATAAATGACCGGGAGTTTTCCGGAAAGAAAAGCACCGGCACTCATTCCAACAGCAATATCCTCTCTTACCGCAGGAAAATGGGAGAAATACGGGTTCTGATAAAAAGTATCAATCAACGAAATGAAATATGAACAGGGAACCCCGGTAATAAAATTGAATTTATTCTGCTTTAATAATTCGGCAAAACGGGCTGCTTTCATATGAGTATTATAGCAGTTGGCTAACCAAAGAAAAAGGGTGCCTCAAAATGTCATAAACATGAGGAGTTCTATATGTAAAAAACCCGTCCCGGTTTGATTTTTATATTCTTTTTATTTATTATTGAAGCATGAAAAGGATTACGAAATATATTCTTTTCAATTTGATCATATCTTTAAGCATATTTCTGGCTTCCTCAGATGGTGTAATTATTTATATAAGAGGGATAGATTCCACCACTCTGGAGCCCGGGGAATCAGAGGATCTGTATTCCAGTGAAGTCATCGCCAATATATTTGAGGGGTTGGTTCGTTTCAAGAAGGGCACCTATGAGGTAGAACCCTGCCTGGCCACAAAATGGGAGATGAATAAAAATCAAAGGGAGTGGGTTTTTTATTTGAGAAGGGGGGTTCGCTTTCATAACCGTAAAGTTTTTGATTCCGGATCAGTGGTGGCGACTTTTAAGAGAAGGTTGGGAACAGAAAGAGCGGCCTTGAAAAGAATATGGTATTTCTTTCCCTTTATTGAAAATGTTGAAGCCGTTGATCGCTTTACGGTGAAGATTTTATTGAAGAAGCCTTATGCCCCTCTTCTTTCTGCTTTGACTGATCCCACAGCTTTCATTGTCGCCCCTGAATCTTATCAACAGGACGGAGTCTTCAAACCCATCGGAACCGGACCATTTGTTTTTGATAGCTGGGAAAAAGGGAATAGTCTGGTATTAAAGAAAAATCCGGAGTACTGGGATGGAAAAATTCCTGTTTCAAGAGTCATATTCAAAATCATCACCAGTCCTGCCAGTCGAACGCTTCAACTCAGAAACGGAAATGCGGATGTTTTAAGAATTAATTCTGCGGTTGAATTTGAGGAATTATTAGGAAGAAAGGAAATTAAAACCTTTACCGCCCCATCCCGGGATGTTCATTACCTGGTTTTTAATACTCAAAAACACCATCTGTCAAGGATTGAGGTTCGGCGGGCATTTGCTCATTTAATCAATAAGGAGGGCCTGGTAAAGCATATCTATCAAAAAGTTGCTATACCGGCAGTTACTCCGATCCCGCCATCTTTTTTGGGATTCAATCCTGAAATAAAGGATTATGAATATGATGTTGCAAAGGCCAGAAACTTATTGAAAAAAGCCGGATTGAAAGCCGGTTTCAGTATAAATCTCTTTTTTGCTGAGAAAAATTTGGGTCAGCTCAAAATCGCCAATATTCTTACCACCAATGCCAGACATGTATATATCAAGGTGAATAAGGTGCCATTACCATTTAAACAACTGGTCAAACGGTGTGATAGGGGAGAGCATGATATTGCTTTATTGGCTTGGGTAGGTCCGCCGGATCCGGATTTCTTTTTCTATCCCCTGTTTACCATGACTCAGGGAAATAAAAATCGGGCATTTTATCAGAATCCCCATTTGCTTGCTCTTCTGGATAAGGGCAGAGAGACCTTTGATCGGGATCACCGGGTTGCTTATTACCGGGAAGCCCAGGAAATTATCCATGAAGATATCCCCTGGGTTCCTCTTTTTCATCAATTGCCCATTGTTGCATATCGAAAAAATATTGAAAATCTTTATGTCTCTTCAAATAATTACATTGTTTTTAAACATGTGATCAAACATGAGTAATATGAAAAAGCTTAATATAACCCCAAAGCTATAGTAAGGATATAAAATGAAAAAAAAATACAACTATTTGATGTGGGCATTAATTTTTTTAATTTTTCCGGTTGTTTTATCATCAGCCAACAATGTGATTTTCTGGGGCAGCACCTTGAGTCCGGAAACCCTGGATCCGGCTCAGGCCTGGGATGACACTTCGGTCTTATTTACCTTCAATATTTATGAGACCCTGATTAAATTAAACCCTGAAACTTTCGAAATTGAGCCCTTGCTTGCGGTATCCTGGAAAGCCAAAAACCAGGGGAAGATGTGGATATTTAAGTTAAGGCAAGGTGTAAAATTTCATGACGGCACTGATTTTAATGCCAGTTCGGTTGTGTTTTCTTTCCAGCGGCAGCTGGATAAAAATTTCAAATACCGCTATTATGATTTCCCCATATTTGAGGAAATATTCAGGAATATCAAATCAGTAATAGCGGTTGATTCTCATACCGTAGCCTTCGCCCTTAAAGAGCCTTTTTATCCATTTCTGGCCACCCTGTCCAGTTCCGGTGCTTCAATTATCTCTCCAACTGCAGCCAAAAAGTATAGAGCCAAATTCTTTCAGAATCCGGTTGGGACCGGTCCATTTATATTGAAGTCCTGGGAAATGGGTGAACGGGTTGTTTTGGTTTCCAATCCTTTATACTGGAGGGGAAAGCCCGCCTTAGATAAATTTGTTCATAAGCATGTTTCCAAGCATGACCAATTGCATAAATTATTCAGACAGGGTGATATCGATATCATTGACAGTATTTCGATTTCACGTACAGTGGGATTAAAGAATATACAATGGGTTACGATTGAACGAGTGCCCACACTTTCGGTGAATTTTATTGCTTTTAACTTTAATAATAAATACCTGCAAAGGGAAAATATCCGGAGGGCAATCAGGTATTTATGGGAAGATCGGGTTTTAAAATATGTGTTTCAGGATTTTGTGGTCCCACTCAATTCTGTTTTACCCAGGGGTATCCCGGGTTATAGGGAAATCTTGGCGGAAAAAAAATTTTCTTTATCCAAAAGCAAAGATCTTTTAAATAAAGAGCAAATAGATGAAAAAATAAAACTGACATTTTTATTGCGCAGTGATTCCGGACTGCAACGTAAGTTGGTTCAGTGGTTTTCTAAAAACCTTAAGCGAGTGGGAATTGAACTGAGCATACAGAGCTTTTCCAACCAAGAATATCTTAAAAAGGTTGAGAAAGGTGAATTTGATTTGACGATTTCAGGCTGGATTGTGGATTATCCGGATTCGCATGACCTCATTTCTGCTTTATTTAATGCTCAGCTCCAGAAAAGCGGATTTGTCAACCTGTCCGGGTATGAAGATGAAGTGTTGAGGAAACAAATCGATAAAATTGCCATTGAGAACAATATGGTTGAAAGAAGAAAAATGATTGAACGGATAATACAGAAAATTGACAACAAAGCTCTGTGCATTCCGATATACCAAAATACTTCCGTACTAATATATAATAATAAGCGAATTAAAAAGGTGAGTGTTTCTCCCTATGGAAACATTTCACTTTTTGATATTGTGAGAAAATGAATATCAGGTTAAAACTTTTTCTTTCATTTATTGTTATTGCCCTTCTATCGTCTTTTTTAGCAACCATTTTTTCTATTTATTCCATTTCACATAATTATGAAGAAACAGCTATCGAGGAAACCCTATTTAAAAAAAATAATGTTGAAAATATATTTTATGAATATCTGGGTGACCTGACCCGGAAAGCAGTCTTTATCTCAGAGTTGAGTGATGTGGTCAGTAATATTGAAAACCCAAATGATCTTTTTATTATGCTTGAGGATAAAGGATTTTTTCTTTACAACATCAACACCAAAATTATCGACCCGGAGTTACGGGTTATAACATCCTTTGAGAATTCTTCAGAAAGTCTTTTTTCAGAAAAAAAATTAAAGGAGCTTCCATTTTTTAAAGAGGACAAGGATCCTTTAATCCGGGATACAGGCCTCTTTGAATTTAACAATCAAATATGTATATTAACGGTTTCTCCAATCGTTGATCCGACAAACTTTAAATTCAAAGGTTATGTTTTTTTTGAATTCTACCTGAATTCTGAATTTGCCGATCAGTTAAAGGAGAAATCCGGATGCGAAATTATCATTACATCCAGCAAAGAAAAACTTGCATCCTCTTTCCAGGATGATGAAGGTAAACGTTTTTTTCCTTTATTTTCTGATGATTATGGGAAAAAGGGTAAAAGACTGGAGATATTTAAGGAAAATTATCTAATTGATACTTTCCAGATTTTTGATTATTTTGAAAAGAATATCGGTGCCATTTCGATTGCAGTTAATATAAAAAACATTGTGGTTGCCAAAAGTGAACAAATAACCAATCTCATAATTGTTGTTTTCATTGTGCTCATATTGGTTCTTGTGATCAGCCTTTTTATTGGTCGAATACTCACGCGTCCGATTTTATTGCTGTCCCAGAGTGCGGAATCTATTTCCAAGGGGAAGTATGATGTAGAAGTTGATCTTAATTCCAAAGATGAAATCGGTCATTTATCCGAAGTCTTTTCAAAGATGGCTACATCCCTTAAATCCCAGAGGGAAGAGATTCTTGATTTAAAGATGTTTTTTGAAAAGGTTATAACCAATTCCCCCTCTGCCCTGATTATCTGTGATGAAATAGGGGGAATTATCAATATCAATCCGGCTGCAGAAAAAATCTTTAAGCTGGATTTTAATGATATTAAAGGTAAAGATGTTTTTGAATCTTTTCACTTCCCTCCTTCAATCAAGGCAGATTTTTATAAGGTCATTTTTAGCGGAAACCCTGCCTATCATGATTCCTATTCGCTTTTTTTACCCAGCAAAGAGGAAAAGATATTTCGGTTGACCCTTTATAAGATAATACTGAAAAAAGGGGTATCGGTTGCCATGCAAATCGAGGATGTGACTGAAAGATTGCAGATGGAAGAGGAATTGACCCATGCCCAGAAATTGGGAACACTTGGAGAAGTTTTGGGCCGTTTTACTCATGAGTTCAATAACTTGATGACCGGAATTATCGGGCATATCAGTCTGCTGAGACTGGAAACCGAAAAAAGTGACGCCAGGTATTCTCGAATTGCAGCCATTGAAGAGTTGGCTTCTAAAGCACATAATCTCGGTAAGAATATTCTGGGTTTTTCAAGAAAAGAAAAATATGAAGCCGAAAGAGTCAATATTACCGAACTGATTGATTCGGTTTTAAATTTGATTGAAAAAACAGTTTTGAAAAATGTAAAGATTGAAAAAAAATATTCTGATGATGTTCTGGATATAGTTTTCAATAAGGAAAGGCTCTCATTGGCATTTTTTAATTTGCTGATCAATGCCAAGGATGCCATAACCGAAGCCGGAGTATCGACAGGAAGGATTTCCATTCAGGTGGAACTTGAAACCGAGAAGACAACAAGTAATAAATATGTAAAAATTTGTTTTAGTGACAATGGTATTGGGATTAATAATAAAAATCTGGATAAGATTTTTCTGCCCTATTTTTCCACCAAAGGACGAAAGGGAACCGGGATCGGCCTTTCCACGGTTAAACAAATTGTTGAGAGCTGCGATGGAAAAATTTCTGTTTCCAGCAGATTTAAGTATGGGGCAACTTTTTGTATTAAAATTCCCTCTGCCCAATAATACAATTCGGTAAGGTCACAGATTTTTCCCACCTATTTTCAGGACATGACCGGTTAAATTGGAATTATAGTATTCGTTTTTGATCCATGATTAAATGGATATAGAAAGATATTGCGGGAGGTGAGAATGGATTGATATCTGAACGGGATAAATGTGGATTATTCTACTAAATTCACATTTGATGCTTGAGGACCCTTATCACTGTCAACAATTTCAAATGTGACTTTTTGACCTTCTTCCAAACTTTTGAATCCGTCTCCTTCAATACTTGAAAAATGAACGAAGACATCGTCGCCCTCGTCCCTCTCAATAAAACCAAACCCTTTTTTAGGGTCAAACCATTTTACTTTTCCTTCAAACATATATAATCCTTATCAATTTAAGTACTTGTTACAATCAATTTGATTATAATGAGAAAATTGAAAAAGTCAAGGCTTTTTCAGATTTGCCTCCTGAAAATTCCATTGGATTCGGGCTGGATTTTGTCAAATTAATATCGATAATTCCTTGGGAAGGACCTTGAGTTTCAAAGGGGTTTCACCCAGCAATTCTCCATCTGCCATAAAAAGTTGTTGGGGATCAGCGGTTATCTGGATTTCTTTGGCATTAAATACTTCTACCCGGTCATGATGGATATGATTCCCCTTGAAAACATTCATGAAAATATTGATGATATCTCTTCTATTGACTTCCTTGAAAACAATGATATCTACTTTTCCATCATCGGTTTCAGCCATGGGGGCCATTTTCATCTTGCCTCCAGTATATTTGGAGTTGGATATGGCCAATGCACTGTCTTTTAATTCCATGGATTGCTGGTCGGCTTTCAGGGTGAAGTGATTGTCAATCCCCTTAAATAATCGGATCAAGACGGCCAGGCTATAGCCCATGGACCCGAATCCCTTGAGCTTTTCATTGGTGAGTTTTAAGATATCGGCTATCAAACCGATACCCATAATATTCAGACAATATTGCTTGATCGGTCCGTTTTTGTTGTATTGGAATTCAATCAAATCCACTTGTCTGCATTTTCCATCCAGTATTGCCCGCACACAATTTTCTTCATCGGGATTATCCATGAAATCGCGAAGAAAAGAGTTTCCTGTACCGGATGGTATCATGCCCAACTGAATCTCGTATTCCGGTTTCCCAGAAGAATAGAGCCCATTGATGAGCTCAAAGGGAGTACCATCGCCCCCGATGGTGATGATTTTCTGATACCCTTCTCGAATGGCATTTTGGCCGATTTCATATATATGGCCCGGATAGAGTGATGTTTCAACCTTAAGGGAATCAATGTTTTTTTTGAGAAGAGAATGAATTTTTGAAAATATTTTTTTACCCTTGCCTTTCCCGGCTGCCGGATTGAGAATAAGCAGGGTTTTCATCTGGCTGGTCATTAACAATTTATAGCATAATGAAAATTGATTTTCAAATTGGTTTTATTGAATGGTTGAATCCCAATCAAATTTGTATTACATTTGAAGATGGGATTTATAAAATGAATATTGTATCCATAAACTCTCTGCTGGAAAGTTTAAATGGAGATCAGGCATTTCAGCGGATTTTTATCAGTCAGGACCGCAAGGATAAAAAAATTGATCTGATCAAGCAATTATGCCGTCAGAAGGGAGTGATTTTTCAAATGGTACCCCAGAGTGCCATTGATCGAAAAGCAGGGAAACAAAATCAGGGTATATTTGCTCAGCTACCGCCTGTCCGATTTTTTACTGTTTCAGAAATTCTGAATGACATCCGGACCGGGTTGATTCTCATCCTGGATCAATTGAATGATATGGGAAATGTCGGGGCCATAATCAGAAGCGCTGTTGCTGCCGGCGTGGATGGAATCATTGTTTCTTCTCGAAGATCAGCTCCAATCAATGAAACCGTATTGAAAACCTCTGCTGGTAGCCTGATACAGGCCAGGATTATTCTGTCAAAAAATTTGGCTACCGATATTCGAATTTTGAAAGAAAGGAATTTTTGGGTGGTGGGAACCGATGTCCGTGAGGGAAGTGACTATACCGAGTTTAATTTCAAATATAATACAGCTCTCATTATTGGAAATGAAGAGAAGGGTATATCTACAATGCTAAAGAAAATGTCGGATTTTTTAATAACCATTCCCCATTCATCAAAAGTCGAATCATTAAATGTGTCGGTTTCAACAGCGGTTATTTTGTTCGAGGCCCTCAGGCAGAAAAGTAAACCTTGAAAAGACCGGTTTCATTTGAGAAAAAATTGGTGTATAGTTTATTGCAGGCTATCAATATCGGGGAATGAGAAGCAGAATGAGTTTTAAAAAAATCGAGATTCTGAAAAAAAAAATAAAAGACTATCAAAAAGTGGCGGTTGCTTTTTCCGGTGGAAAGGATTCTTTTTTCTTATTGAAGATGTCGGTTGAATCCCTGGGCAAACAAAATGTCATGGCTTTTTTTGCCGTTAGTCCCTTTACTTCCATGAACGATCAAAAGAGGATTGATTATTTAAGGAAGCAACTGGATTTCGATTTGAAAACCCTTATGGTGGATTTTACCCCGGAAAAAAATATTTGGTCTAATCCGAGAGATCGATGTTATCACTGCAAAAAGTTTATATTCAAACATATTCAGAGAGAAGCCCAAAAAAAGGGATTCAATACTCTATTTGATGGCACTTCATTTTCAGATCTGTCTGAATATCGGCCGGGCTTGATGGCTGTTGAAGAGCTGCAGATTGTTTCCCCCTTAAAAGATTCGGGGATTAAATCTGAGGAAATAGTAAACTACTTGGCTCAAAACGAAATTGAGCCATATTATTTGTCATCTTCAACCTGCCTGGCCACTCGGTTTCCCTATGATGTGAATTTGTCTAAAGCAGATATCCGGAAATTTGACGAAATAGAGTCATATTTGCTTGAATTGAATGTCTTTCCGGTCCGGGTCAGGTATATTTCCCAGGGAATTCGGATTGAAACCGGCGAAAGTCATTTTAAAGAAATACTGAATTCAAAGAGAGAGTTGATTGCCTTTTGTGAAAGAAGGGGATTCAAATTCATCACTCTGGATATCGGTGGCTTGAAATCCGGATCCTGGGATTGACAAAACCTCCATTTTTTTGTATGATAGGGTTTAAATTACCGGAGGATTAACCATGGCAACTCACGAATCGGCTGAAAAGAAGTATAGACGAGATGAGAAGAGAAAAATGATCAATAAAATGAATCGCTCCAAGATGAGAAATAAAATCAAGTTATTCAGAGCCAAAATAAAAGCCGGTGAGGTTGAGGAAGCCCAGAAGATGTTCCCTGAAGTCATAGCCAGTATTGATAAAACCATTTCCAAGGGTACCATTCACCAGAATACAGGTGCCAGATATAAATCCAGATTGAATGTTTTATTAATGAATACAGGTGCCAAAACCTAGTTTTTGATGGACCTTCCCCGGGGTTATATATCTTACAGTCAGATTAATACGTACCAGAATTGTCCCCAGAAATATTTCTATTCCTATATTGAGGAGAAGGATATTCCTTTAAATGAGAAAATCCTGCTGGGCATTGTCTTTCATTCTACCTTGGAATACTTTTTCAATAAAAAGATTGAAGGTAAGCAAGTTAAAAAGGAAAAGCTTATCAATGTGTTCCAATCCAAATTTGAGTCACTGTGTATTGAAAAAGATGTAATCTGGGATGGTAATCGCCAGGAAATAGGAAACCGGGGGATACGATTTCTCGATTATTTTATCACTGTTTTGGCTCCCCATATTAATCCCCTGATGGTTGAAAAGAAACTGGAAATCAAAATAGATGAAATGGATGTGATGCTGAAGGGTATCATTGATCTGGTTGAGCAGGACTATACCATAACCGATTTTAAGACCACCAACTCCAAATGGTCTAACAGCCGGATGAAACGCTCCTATCTTCAGATGGTCATTTACAAATATTTGTTTGAAAAATCCTTTGGGACCATGAATCCGGAACTGAAACTGAAAATACTTTATTCCAGCAAAAAAAATGAGATTGGTCATCAGGAAGTTATCCTGAAACCCGGTGATATAGATCTGGGTAAGATGTTTAAGATCATCCAGTATGTGGTGGATAATATTCGAAAGGAGATATTCTATAGAAACGAAAGTTATTTTTGTGGTTTCTGTGAATTTAAGCCTATTTGTTTTCAGTCCAAATAAATTGCATGTGAGGGGAAAATGAAAAAACTCATGAGATCCCGAAAGGATAAAATGATTGCCGGAGTTTGCGGAGGTATTGCCGATTATTTTAACATGGATCCCACTCTGGTCAGAATCATCTATGTTTTGGTTTCGATTTTCAGCATTGCCTTTCCCGGTATTCTGGTTTATATCATTTTATGGTTGGTTATTCCTGAATCTGAAGTCAGCTAATCATTTTTTTCCGGTTCATTGGCCGACAGGACTATTATTACTCGAGCCGCTTGACAATAATTTTTATTGGTTTAAACTTAATTTTATTTTAAAAGCTAAGATTGATATGATTTGAGGAGACAAGATGAAGATTGAAATAGAATCAGAACATTTGAATGGATTGGTGGTCCTGTCCCCGGAAGTATTTGAAGATGCGCGTGGCTTTTTTCTGGAATCCTTCCGTGCCGATCAATTTAAAGAATTGGGGCTGCCCCATACCTTTGTACAGGACAATCATTCCGGTTCCCAAAAAGGAGTTATAAGGGGCTTGCATTTTCAATGGAATCCTCCCATGGGAAAATTAATGCGGGTGACGGCGGGGAAAGCATTTCTGGTTGCTGTTGATATCCGCAAAGGTTCTCCAAGTCTGGGTGATTGGTTCGGTGTTGAGGTGTCTGAAGAAAACAAGAAGCAGGTTTGGGCTCCAGCAGGTTTTGCCAGAGGTTTTTGTGTTCTTTCAGATTTTGCCGAAATCCTATATAAATGCACCGGAACATACAACAATCAAGGGGAATCGGGAATTCTATGGAATGATCCGGAAATCGGAATTGAATGGCCTGTAATTGATCCTGTGCTTTCGGATAAAGACAGGCAAGCCCAAACACTTTCCCAATGGTTAAATAATAAGGAGTCTGATTTTTTTCGTTATGAGGACAAGGAGTAATAAAATGAAAATTCTGGTTGTCGGAGGGGCCGGTTATATCGGATCGGTTTTGCTCCCTGAGCTTCTTGAAAGGGGGTATGATATAGATGTCATTGATCTTTTCTGGTTTGGAAATCACTTGCCACCGGGGATCAATGCAATCAACAAGGATATTTTCGATCTTAAGGAAAAAGATTTGGAATCCTATGAAATCGTTGTTTTCATGGCTGGTCTTTCAAATGATCCCATGGCTGAATATGCACCGGCTGAAAATTTTATTTCCAATGCATCGGCACCCGCTTTTCTGGGTTATATTGCCAAAAAGGCCGGAGTAAGACGGTTTATTTACGCTGGCTCATGTTCTGTTTATGGTTATACGGTGAATGAGTTGTATGATGAAGAATCTCCGGCCATTTCCGATTATCCATACGGAATATCCAAATTGCAGGGTGAAAATTCAGTGATGCAGATGAATAGCGGTTCTTTTTCGGTTATTGCTTTTCGTCAGGGTACTGTAAGTGGATACAGTCCCAGGATGAGATTGGATTTGGTTGTGAATACCATGTTTAAAACAGCGGTAATGGAAAAAACAATAATGGTAAATAATCCGGCTATCTGGAGGCCTGTATTGAGTATCCAGGATGCCGCCACCGCTTATATCCGAGCCATAGAGGCCAATACTGATATTTCAGGTGTGTTTAACATTGCTTCTGGAAATTATACCGTGGGAGAAATCGGAGACCTGGTAAAGAGCGGGATTAAGCGTAATCTAAATCTTGAAATAAAATTAAATATAAAGTATATAGAGGACTACCGGAATTACAAGGTGAGTATTGAGAAGGCAAAAAAGGTCCTCAGTTTCCACCCCAAATATGATGTGGATGATATTGTTGAAAATCTGGTAGAAAACCTGGAAAAATTCAAAGATTTTGAAAACCCCAACTACTACAATATTCAGGTTTTCAAAAAACTCAAGAACAAGGGATGAACAACTCATTGTTTCCAATCCTAGAGATTGCCCCATGACAAGGAAAATTTGCGTAATCGGTGCCAATGGCCAACTGGGTTCTGATATTTGTCATTCCTTTGAGAAAAATGGTGATCAGATTTTTGGTTTGGATCATATAAGTATTGAAATAACCGATATAAATACAGTAAAAAAGGTGCTGCATGAGATCCACGCCGATTTGGTTATCAATACCGCAGCCATGCATCATGTGGGAAATTGTGAGGTCGATCCCCAGAAGGCTTTTCTGGTCAATGGAATTGGTTCCAGAAATCTTGCTCTGATCTGCCGGGAAATCCAGAGTCCCCTGGTTCACATCAGCACAGATTATGTTTTTGACGGCAAAAAGGAAACCCCTTATATTGAAACCGATAGGCCGGTTCCCCTGAATGTTTACGGAAATACCAAGCTTTCCGGTGAGTATTTTATCGAATCAATTGCTGAAAAATTTTTTATATTAAGGGTATCGGGTATTTATGGTAAAAACCCCTGCCGGGCCAAGGGGAGTAATTTTGCGCAGACCATGTTAAGATTGGCTAAAGAAAAAAGTGAAATCCGGGTTGTTGATGATGAAATACTGACCCCCACCTTTACCGGGGATATTGCTGACCAGATTGTTAAACTTCTCAGTGGTGTGTCTGAGTATGGTCTATATCATGTTACTGCAGAAGGGGAATGTTCATGGTATGAATTTGCAGCTGAAATTTTTTCGATTACAGGAACCGATGTGGTCTTAAATCCCGCCGAACCCGGTGAATTTGCCGGAAATGTAATGAGACCCAAACGTTGTGTGCTGGAGAACAGACATTTAAAAGACCAAAATCTCAATATGATGTCCCATTGGAAAGAAGGGCTAAGAAGATATTTGACCTGAATAAAGATCAAAAAAAATAGGGTTGGGATAACCCAACCCTATTTATCAAAAATGATTTTGACAAGACACACACAGTGTCTATTTTAAGTATATTTCAAAATAAATTTTTTTCAAATAAAAAATTTATTTTATTTTTTTGTCTTGACCAAACGATTTACTTTAGCCTGGAAATCTTTGATTTTTGGAGTGCAATTCTATTCGGCTTCTGAGGAAAAGGCCATGAGATTGACCTCGGTATTCATCAGTATCGCCTTTAGATAATATTTTAAGATAATGAATATTTGATAAATAAAAACCATTATATAAACAGGAAGTCTGTTTTCAATTTGATTCAGCATAATAGAAAACAGTAAATGTAGAGCACCTGTTAAAGCAATGATGGTGGTGAAAATAACCAGCATCGACACTTTCCTGGACCATACAAAAGCCAGACCCTTTCTGAAGCAAAATAAAATATTTCGCTCATGTTTAATCTTGATGATTCTGGAAAAATCATATACGGCCGTGGCAAAAATCATGATCAAGGCGGTAATAATTATCCACAGGTAGAAAATTAGCTGAACCAGTATCGCATTTCCGATCTGATCCCGCATTTTCAAAATTAGATATAACAGAAATCCGGAAGCAAAAACGGCCAGAGAGAAGTTTATCAAATTAATAAGAAAAATTTTCAGGAATTTAAAAAAATTGGCAACCGAAAAGGAAAACAGATTTTTGAACGTTGCTTTTTCTTCATTGGCGAATACTGAATAAATACCGGCAGAGATAAAAATTGAAATGAAACCAAATACCAGAAAAAAAATGAAAACAAAGGTTGAAAGTATTGTCAAACTTGGGCTACTGGTATGGAAAATGTCGATGAGAATTTCCAGGCAGTCCTGAGAACCAAATCGGTTTGAAATAATAGATTTCTCGGTAAAGGCTGAGACAAATTGGTATAGAAAATAAAAAAGGGTTATGCTGATAACAAAATTGAACATCCATATGTAGAATGCCACTTTCAGGTTTTGAATTGTAATGCTCTTCAAGAGTGACTTGATTAATCCCATTTTAATTTTACAGAAATACCAAACTCAATAAATCCTGGAAATACAATCCCAGTTTGACGGCCATGTTTTTCAATCCTTTTTTCGATGTTTTAATGCTTTTCGAATTGTTAAATCGGTTCTTATCCAGGGGAATTTTGTTTTGGGGATCTAAGATTACATAATCCAGGGGGGAATCATTTTCCAATATAAACTTTTTCCAGTTCTCTCTTTCATTCCAGTAATATTTTATTTCTTTTCCATCTTTGAGCTTGATCAGTATTTCAACCGGGAAATATCCTTCTCTTCGCATGCAAATAATTTCGTTTCGATATTTGGCGGGATTACGGTTGATTTTGGTAGATTCAATAAAAAAAACCGATTGATCAAGGTTGAGTTTGTCATTGATAAATTGATCAAAAGCCCAGGAATAATCCGCATTGAAAAACTGATTGAAAGCGTTGATAAAATCATTGGTCGTTGGATGTTTAATTTTGAATCTTTTGGCATAAAATCTGAAGAAATCAGTCATCTTTTTCTGGCCAACATGATTTTTAAGGCTTCTGAGTAAAATTCCGGATTTGTAGATAGCATTTTTCCTGAATGAGGCTTGATTGACAAATTTCCAGGAATACTGATTGACCGGATCAGGAGATGGTAAGGAAAGATATTTCCAGCGGTAGTATTTATCTATACTGACTCCTAAAAATATCCAATTGATATGATTTTTACTGTTCTGGGAAAATTTTTCCATAATCTCCATGTCAAAAAAAGCATTAATACCCTCATCCAGCCATGCTTCTCTGACTTCATCCGTTCCGATGAAACCGTACCAGTATTGATGTCCGAATTCATGTATTGTCTTCAACTCTATTGGCATGGACAATTTGGGCAGCGGTTTCAAATGAGAGATGCAGATGAGTCCCGGGTAGGCTTGGTTACCTGACCGGATACCCTTTAGGGGGGGGGTAACCAAGGTGATTTTTTTTAATGGATAGGGGAAAATATTTTCCGCATAATATTTCATGGCGAATTTCAGGCTTTCGAGGTATTGGGTTTTTTTATTCTGGTCATCAGGTGATAACAGCAGAACAATGTTTGTGTTCTCTCTATTTCCGTTAAGTTTGATTTTTTCAGCTATTTCCCGGAATTCCGGGTAGGCTGTCCAGGCAAAATCATGAATATTTTTCTCCATGAACAAAAAGGTATAGGTGCCGTCCGCGTTTTTGATTTTCTTTTCCAGATTTCCAGTAGCACCAATTGTAAATTTTTCAGGGAGGGTAATGGCAACTTCATAATTACTGAAATTGGCAAAAAAGCCAGAATCCCGGTGATACTGGTGGCAATTCCAACTTCCATCACTCTGGAGTACCCCGAGCTGGGGATACCATTGGCTCATGAAGAAGAAGTCCTCAACCTGACCGGATTTGAAAATGATTTCCGGAATGCGCAGAACATAATCTATTTTTATGGTAATGGATTGGTCCGGTTTGATGGATTCCTTTAATCTTACTTCCATTACAGTTTTGTCATGGGAATTTTGATCATCAGGTGAGATGTATTTCATTTTTGGGGTCAATTCTTCCCCTTCCACGATTCTGATTTCATTGATCTTAATCTCACCGAACTGATGATTATCAAGTTCATGCTCGGTTTTTGCGAAATATTTTAATTCTTTTAGAAGGGTGGTTTTTTCATTTGCAAAAGCATTATAGTAGAGATGAAATCGGAGAGAAGTGATGTCGTATTTGGACTCATTGGTCCATTTGATGGTGGTCGATCCCAAAAGCTTTTTTTCCTGTGGTAGAAGTTGGGCCTCGATATTATAATGAAGTATAGTTTCCAGGGAGTGGATGGATATTTGATTGGAATGGGGAGTCTTATTTGAAATTTTTGCTGAAGGCAGCGGGTATAGATTAATGAATAAAAGATTGAAAAGAATAACCAGAATGGGAATGAATGGTTTTTTTCGGGTCATTTCACCTTCGTGGCTTCCAGCTTCTTTTCCCAATCCCAGGCGGTTTTCAATATATAGTCAAGATCGTCGTACCGGGGTTTCCAGTTCAATTCTTTTTTGATCTGTTTTGAGTCTGCTATTAGGGATGGAGGATCTCCTTCTCTTCTGCTGGAATGAATGACGCTGAAATCAATTCCAGTAATTCTTTTGACTCCCTGGACAACTTCTGAAACCGAATAACCCTGACCATAACCGCAGTTGAAAACTCTACTTTCCCCTTTTTTTTTCAGATGGTTCAGAGCCAGTAGATGGGCACTGGATAAATCATCAATGTGGATGTAATCTCTTACTGCGGTCCCGTCCCGGGTTTCATAATCGGTTCCGAAGATCTTTAACTGAGGGTAATACCCCAGAGCTGTCTTCAAGGCCAAGGTGATGAGATGGGTGGGCTTTTTATAGTTTTGCCCGATGCGCGAAAGGCTATCCGCGCCAGCAACATTAAAGTATCTTAGGGCAATATAGTTGAAATCCTTGGTGGTCCTGGAAACATCTTGCAACAATATTTCGGTAAACATTTTTGAACATCCATACGGATTGATGGGGTTTAATCGGGTTTCTTCATCGATGGGAAGTTTTTCGGGAATGCCATATACAGCCGCAGTTGAAGAGAATACGAAATTTTCTACTCCCTGTTCGATACAGGTGGAAATAAGGTTATGGGAATTAATGAAATTGTTTTGATAGTATCTTAATGGATGGGAAACCGATTCTTCAACCACTATGAAGGCGGCAAAATGAATCACACTTTTAATATTGTAGTTCTTGATTACTTCAATCAAATCTGTTTTATCCCTCAGGTCTCCCTTGATAAAAGTTCCGTACAGAACCGCCTCTTTGTTCCCGGTTGACAAGTTGTCAAACACAATGGGATGATAGCCCTGCTCTCCCAGGTCCCGAACCACATGACTGCCTATATAGCCGGCACCGCCGGTAACCAAAATGGTTTCTTTATTCATTTTTATTGTCCTGTATTTGATTTCAGATAGAATGTCATTTAAGGCTGATTACTAAATAGAGTTTTCTACAACTTTTACTTTCAGTTTTGATAAAAACTCGGTGATATTAATATTCTTGGGGCAAGCCTCCATACAATTGAATATGGTATGACACCGCCATATACCGTTTTTATCATTAATGATATCAATTCGTTCAATGGCCCCATCGTCTCGAGAATCAAAAATAAAACGATAGGCTTTTAGCAGGGAAGCCGGTCCCAGATATTCGGGGTTACTCCATAAACTCGGGCATGAAGATGTGCAGGCACCACAAAGGATGCACAGGACACTTTCACTGATGTCACTGAATTGTTCTGGTGATTGACTGAATTCCTTATCCGGTATTGATTTTTTCAAGATCAAGAAAGGTTTAATTTGTTTGAGTTTTTCGAAAAAATTATCCATATCAACTACCAGGTCTTTAATGATCCGGAATCCGGGGAGTGGTTCGATTTTCAGTTTTTTGGTTTTGAATTTATGCATGGGGGTTTCACAGGCAAGTACATTTTGGCCATTTACTTTCATGGCACAACTTCCGCAAATTGCGCTTCGACATGATCTTCTGTAAGATAATGATCCGTCAATATTCCAGCGAATCTCATTCAGAATATCCAGAATTGTGGAATCATGCTCTGCCTCCAACTGGTAAGAGAACCAATGGGGTTTATTATCTTTCTCAGGGTTGTATCTTAAAATTTTGACACTGATTTTCTGTTTTGACATCAAAAAACTCCTTAATACTTTCTTTCTTGAGGCGGGAAGCGATCCCAATATATGATGACTTTTTTGGAATGATCGAGTTTTACGCCGGTTTCGGTTTTCCAGGCCATGGTATGCTTCAACCAATGCTCATCATCTCTCTTGGGATAATCTATGCGATAGTGGGCCCCCCTTGATTCCCTTCTGGCCAGTGCACTTTCAATTAATACCTCTGAAAAATCCAGAAGATTTCCCAATTCAAAGGCTTCAATAAGATCGAGATTAAAAACTTCACCTTTATCCTCGATGACCACCTGCCGGTATTTTTCCTGAAGTTCTTTAATCTTTTTCTT
Organism: uncultured Aminicenantes bacterium; assembly: GCA_965195285.1. Taxonomy (GTDB): domain Bacteria; phylum Acidobacteriota; class Aminicenantia; order UBA2199; family UBA2199; genus CAZOWT01. Next base: position 52,876 of record CBDAFS010000006.1, read on the forward strand.
CATTATGAGCATGTCTTTTTCATTTCTGAAAACACCAAGGTATCGAGTCATATTTTCCTGGAGTTCCTCTCTTATCGGGGCATGTTTTTCCTTCCCCTTTCCATCAATTAACCGGGATATTTTTTTTTGGGCTTGATCCAGCGGTTCCGGAATTAAAGATTCATAGGAAGCGGATTTGGTAAATTCAGACATGCTCTCACCGGCAATTCTTCCAAAGGTGGTGGCTCCCTGAACCGAATTGGTACCCAGGCGGTTTGCTCCGTGAAGTGACAAACAGGAGGCTTCGCCAGCCGTATAAAGTCCCTTGATGATCTCACCATTCACATTCCTGATGACTTCTGTTTTTATATTTGCCGGAATGCCACCCATGGAGTAATGAGCCGTGGGTTGAATGGCAATAGGTTCTTTGGTGCAATCGGTCTTGATATAATTAAGCGCAAGCTCACGGACCTGGGGAAGTCTCTCCATGATTTTTGAATGGCCCAGGTGACGCAAGTCGAGGTGAACGCATGCTTCCCCGTTGATTCCCCTTCCTTCGTTTATCTCGGTTTGCTCGGCTCTTGATACCACATCCCGGGGTGCCAATTCCATCTTTTCGGCAGCGTAATGTTTCATGAAACGTTCGCCTTTGTTATTGGTTATATAAGCGCCCTCCCCTCTTGCCGCTTCCGAGAGCAAAATACCGTGTTTGTAAAGTCCGGTAGGGTGAAATTGAACAAACTCCATGTCCTCCAAAGGTAAATGGTTTTCCAGAATTAAACCCAGGCTGTCTCCGGTATTGGCAAAGGCGTTGGAAGAAATTTTGAAGGCCCTTCCGTATCCCCCTGTTGCCAGCAGGACCGCTTTGGAATGAAAAATATGCAGGCCGCCATTTCTGATATCCCAGGCCACAACGCCTCGGGAGATATTATCCTTGATCAGAAGGGAAAAGACCTGGTATTCATTGAAAAAGTGGACATGATGCTTCAGGCATTGCTCGTACAAAGTGTGAAGCAGGACATGTCCGGTTATGTCAGCTGAAAAACAGGCCCGGGGTGAACTGTGGCCGCCGAAAGGTCTTTGGTTGATTTTGCCGTCCCCGGTTCTGGAAAAAGGAACACCCATATGTTCAAATTCGTAAACGGTTTTAATGGATTCATTGACAAACAATTCAATGACATCCTGATCTCCCAGGTAATCACTTCCCTTTATGGTATCAAACATATGAAGTTCAGTGGAGTCCTCGGCAACATTGGCCAGTGCGGCGGCGATACCTCCTTGGGCTGCGCCCGAATGGGACCGGGTGGGATAAACTTTGGTAATAACTCCCACTTCCTGATTGTTTTTGGCGAGTTCCAGTGCGGCTCTCAAGCCCGCCAGACCGGCCCCGACTATAACTGCGTCAATCCGATGATAATGCTTTGCTTCTTCAATTTTCATTTACTGCCTCTTTTTATAAATTTGCCGTCTTGAAAATGGTTAACATGCCAATAAAGAACAAACTGAATGCGACGATAAGAATAGTGCTGAACAATCCTATTCTGACCAATTTCACCTGGATATAGTCTTCAACGATGCTCCAGATTCCGTTGAATCCATGGTATACGGCAATTAAAAGGAAAATAAACTGCACTAGATTAAACCAGGGTGATTTCATTTTTTCAACGATGTCCGCATGCTTAATAATACCCATACTGATGAAATGATAGGTGATGAAATGCAAAATCAGAAGTACAAAAAGAATGACAGCTGAGATCCTTTGCAGTAGCCAGCCCCTGGCACCGCTCTTAGAGGTTTCCTTAAAATTTTTTTTCATGTTATTGTCCTAATTAATATGAGTAATGATAATGTAACTTCCGGTTGCCCACATAATGAAAGCAATGGCAATGAGTAGGAAAAATATTTTCTTTTGCGCAAATGAGCCTTTAAAAAAATCAACAATGATAATTCGGACACCGTTAAAGGCATGAAAGAGAATAATACCCCATAATCCAACTTCCAAATATTTAAATAGGGGGGAATTCAAAAAATTCATTATGGTGTCGAATTTTTCAGGCCCCTGGGTTAGCGTATTGATTACCCATATATGTAAGGTGATATAGAAAACCAGGGCCAGGCCTGATAGACGGTGAAGGATCCATGCCCAGGATCCGATAAAATTATAGTAACTCAGATCATAAATTTTTGTTCTTTTATACAATGTTTTCCTCCATTTTGATAAAAGACTTTCAGTATAATGTGAATTTCATTCTAATTCTTTCTGGTTATTTATGCAACAGGATATTTGATTTCTAAAAAATAAAATTGTTTTATGTTATAGTATCCAAAATGAATGGTCAGGAAATATTTGAATTTCCCGAACCGGACAGAATCCATCTCGATATTAACCTGGCCAAGGCTCGATGGCTTATTCGGATCAGATGGATTTACAGTTTTTTTATCCTTGTATTTTTTATTGTTCATACTTTTATACTCAATAAAATATATATCAATTTCCCGATATTCTTTTTCATACTTTTTCTCTCCATTCTGGGAAATGCCATCTTCATTCTATACCTGAAAAAAAATAGTGCATTGATATCTGGGAATCTTAAGTTGCTTGCGTATCTGGCAGCCATTCAGCTGGCATTTGATTTTATGGTTCTATTTTTGTATGTGATATTTTCAGGAGGGTTTGAGAGTCCGGTACTGGTTTTGTTTATTTTTTATATTTTGGTATCCACATTTGTCATACACCACAAAAAAGCCTTGCTGTATACCATTGCTACGGTTATTCTAATTACGGTTATTTTTTTTCTGGATCAGGGGTTGGTTGTATCCTCGCCAAAATTGGCCAACCTGGTGACCTTCGATATTCTCCTGGTTTTTTCCTTTTTGATATCTTCTTTTCTCTCCAGTAATATGAAGGAGAATGAAATATTATTGCAGCGACTTTTCAATCAAACCAGAGAATTATCCATTACCGATGGCTTAACCTTTTTATACAATCAGACCTATTTTTTCGAAAGGTTGAAACAGGAGATCCAACAATCCAAACGGTATAAATATCAGCTTTCTGTCATTATCCTGGATGTCGATGATTTCAAAAAGTACAATGATGCCAACGGTCATATTTATGGTTCAAAGGCCTTAAAGCAAATCGGATCGATCATGAAGGCGATGTTCAGATCCAGTGATATCCTGGCCAGATACGGTGGGGATGAGTTCGTGGCGATGTTGCCCCATACCGATAAGGTGGGGGCTTTTTTGGCTGCTGATCGCTTGAGGGAAATAGTCGAGCAGGAAAGCTTTGGGGGAGAAGAGAGTTTACCCCGGGGGAAGATTACTATCTCGCTGGGGGTTACCAGTTTTCCGGATTTCGGTGATAGTGTCGAGGGGGTTCTAAGTTATGCGGATAAGGCATTGTATCATGCCAAAAAACTGGGGAGAAACAGAACGATTTTATATTCTGAAGAAATAGAAGAAAACAACTCTTGAGTACAATATATTTAAAGTCAACCGGCGCATTTCTCTTTTCTTGACAATTTAAAATTTTTTTTATATGATGAACTTTCGCATTTCACTTGCGTAAAAAACAGAATGAGGTGAGTATTCTCTAACTAGGTTTTGGCATTATTGAAACAGATTTGTTTTCAAAAAAAATCATTTCAAGGGAATGTATTGACTCCCCATTAAGGAGAAGCATATGAATTTTGAACATGAAAAAACAAATGATATTTTGAAGTGGTTTGAAGAGATTAGCAAGATTCCACGATGCTCGAAGAAAGAAGAAAAAATTTGTCAGTGGCTTATGAATTGGGCCAAAGAAAATGATTTTGATGCCAAAATGGACAACACCGGAAATATATTGATTAAAGTGCCGGCATCCCCAGGGTATGAAAATTCTCCCGGGGTCGTTATTCAGGGGCATGTGGATATGGTATGTGAAAAAACCCCGGACTCAACCCATGATTTTAACCAGGATCCGATAAAGCTAATCTATGACGGTGAATGGTTGACCGCTGATAAGACTACCCTGGGTGCTGACAATGGTATTGCCATTGCCATGGCCATTGTTGTGGCCCTTGATAAAGACATACAACATCCACCGCTTGAGCTTCTCTTTACGGTTGATGAAGAGACCGGTTTAACCGGAGCCAATACCCTCGAACCGGGATTTATTGAAGGCAAGATATTATTAAATGTGGATTCAGAGGATGAAGGTTATTTTACGGTTGGTTGTGCCGGAGGAATTAATACCTATCTGTCATTACCCTTGAATTTTTCAGAGGCGAATCCCGCGATCAAGCATTTTAAATTAAAGGCAGGTGGTATGAAAGGCGGACATTCCGGGATTGATATAAATGCTGAAAAAGCCAATGCCATTAGGATTTTGGGCAGAACGCTTCTACATGTCAAAAAAGAGATTGATATTTATCTGACAGATATCAAGGGAGGAAGTGCGCATAATGCCATTCCCAGGGATGCCGAAGCATCCTTTTTCATGTCCCCGGATGGATTCGAAAAGGCGAAATCCCTGATCGCCGAGAGTGAAAGTATTTTTCGAAATGAATTCTGCACTACCGATCCGGATATTAAATTAATTCTGGCTGAGGATAATACAAATCCATCCAATACCTTGTCCACTGAAGAATCCCAGAAGGTCATTGAATTCACTCTGGCCGTTCCGCATGGTGTGTCTGCCATGTCAGCAGATATTGAAAATCTGGTTGAAACATCTAATAATTTTGCCAATATAAAAATTGAAGACAACATTCTGAAAGTTCTGACCAGTCAGAGAAGTTCAATTGTATCCCGTTTACAGGGACTGACCCAGGGTGTTGAAGCCGTAGCCCGGATTGCCGGTGGTGCTGCGCATAGCGGAGATGGATATCCTCCCTGGCAGCCCAATATGGATTCTCCCCTTCTGAAAAAGAGCACCGAATTATATGAAAGACTTTACAACAAAAAGCCTGTGGTTGAGGTCATCCATGCGGGACTGGAATGTGGTATCATCGGGGATAAATATCCGGGTATGGATATGATTTCAATCGGTCCGACCCTGAAGTTTCCCCACTCCCCGGATGAAAAAATTCATATCGGATCTATTGGAAAAGTTTGGGATTTCATGCTGGCTTTACTGAAGGAATTGAAGTAGTTCTATTTGATTTTGTATTTGTCCAATTTTTGATAAAGGGCCGTCCGGCTAATTTGTATTTCTTTTGCCACCAGGGTTTTGTTCCATTTGTGTTTTTCCAGTAATTCAATGATTCGTTGTTTTTCGGTTTTGATATTCGATACGGGAGTTGGTTTTCGTTCCTGGTAAAAATGTTGAATGGATTCCTTTAGCCTCGAAAGATGAATCATCTCATTATTATCGGCCAGTGAAATTACTTTTTTTATTTCATTCTGGAGTTCGCGGATATTGCCTGGCCAATCATATAATTCCAAGGCGGTAATGGCTTCCTGGGAAAAACCCCTGATGGTTATTTGGTTTTCATGGGAAAAGAGTCTGACAAAATAATTGATCAGGGGAACAATGTCTTCCTTTCTTTCTCTCAGGGGTAATATTCTCAGGGTGACATGATTGAGCCGGTAATACAAGTCTTCTCTGAAAATATTAGTTTTCACCATTTCTTCTATATCGGTATGGGTTAAACAGATGATTCTAAATTTTACCCGGATCGGCTGGTTACCGCCAATTCGATAAAATTGTTCTTCCTGGATGGCCCTGAGCAGTTTTTTTTGCAGACTCAAGGGCATATCTCCGATTTCATCCAGGACCAAAGTACCCCCGGATGACAATTCCAGTTTTCCTTTTCTTTGATTTTTGGCATCCGTGAATGCGCCTTTTTCATGTCCGAACAACTCAACTTCCATCAGATTTTCGGGTATGGCTGCGCAATTCAAGGCAATAAAATTCCTTGACTTTTGTTTGGAATGAAAATGGATAAACTTGGCAATCAATTCTTTACCGGTGCCGGTTTCTCCCTCGATGATCACAAACAGATCGCTATTGGCGATTTTCTTGCATTTGGACAAAAAATTGAGCATGATTTGATTGTTGGTGATGATATGGGGAGAGAATTGATCCCCACTTTCAGACAGGGGTTTATTTTGCTGGATAAGCGAGTCAATGATCGAAATTTCCACTGATAAATCCTTAAGGAATTCAATCTTTTTTTGGATGATTGGTTTTTTGGTTTTCTGTAAATAAATCATTAACATGGAGCGGGAACTCAAAACAAAGGGGAAAGAGCAAAAATGAAAGGATTCGGTAATTTGTTCATTGATATGGGTTTTTTCAAAAATATTTTCGAATTGAAATATTTCGAATAAAACCGGATAGTAGGTTTCATTATAATTCCATTTTGACTCGATGATGTTATTGCTGTTCTCCCGGGTGATTAAGACCAGGCACCCATTTTCCAGTGTTTGATCAAATACCGGAGTGGCAAAAATAAACATATCGCTGAATTCTTCCAGTTTAAAACCGATCTGGAGCATTTCAATCATGGGCTCGGTATATAACAGGTTAATCGCTTCTTGGGTCTTGTCTGCCTGGGTGGTTAAAATAGTTGAGATTCGGTTTAAAATCGGCTGTGCCTTTTTGGATAGAATAAAGTCCTGGGGATTCCCCTGCTTGAGAAAAATATTGATGTACCCGATACGGAAATGCTGATTGATTTTTATTTTTGATTTTAGAATTTTTTTGGTTTCGATAAATATACCGTTTGTGGAACCAAGGTCTTCAATAAAAACATGGTCCTTAAAGACGGTTATTCTGGCATGTTTTTGGCTAACAAGTGATTCATTTAGAAGGAAATCACTATTGGCTGACCGTCCGATGGTGATGGTCTTTTTGATCAGGGGAAATTTTTTTATGAAACCGCTTTTTAGATATAACAGATACAGCATGTACAAATTGTAAAGTTTGAACGGATATTTGTCAACCCAACTTGTCAGAGGGAAATTTATCCAAAACCTGAAATAATTCAATAATAACAGTGTGATTGGTCGGTCTCGAATTTTCAAATATGATAGGTTGACAACATGTTAAGCTTCAGGAGACGCCGGACCGGGTTGTGTTCTGCAAAATTTGTCAATACTTGAAAAAGTATGGCCGAAATGGACACATACCTGGATTCGTTTAAGCGGGTTCGGTTCTGAAGTTGTTTTTATGACAAATTTTGTTAATACTTTTGACAAATTTTTAATCCTATTTTATAATAGGGGTGGATTTACCTGGTTGATGAGCATGTTTTGGTTGGAATCAATCTTGCATATATATAATAAATGCATAAAACAATTTATAAAATTCGATTAAGTAGAATTTCGGAGGCAACAAACAATGAATAAATTAGCGACAATTTTATTTATTCTGGTTTTTCTTATACCCGGATTAATTCTGGCTCAGAGCCCATATAATCTGGGAGTCAGTTCCTATAATTATGACATGGTTACCGACAGCAGCAATAATATCTATCTGTTATGGAAGACCGGTATCAGTACAATTAATATCGGAAAAATCGTTAACAATGCCCTGACCGAGGTAGACAGTTACACTGCTTCGATCAGCATTCATGTCCGGTTTACCCGGCCCCGGTTGGCCGTGAAGCCGGATGGCACTGAAATCCATACCGCCTATTTGAGCGGTAATCGGAATAACATTGTTCATGTCTGGCGAAACAGCAGTGGAATCTGGAATCAAACCGTGATCTGGACCTATGCCAATGATGACTGGCGCATGGCTTTCCCGGCCATTGGTGTGGATGCCAGCGGCAATGTGCATGTCACCTGCCAACGCTATAATACGGTTGAACACAACAACCCCGACATGCCCCATGATTTTATTGTGTACTGGAGGAAAACAGGTTCCTGGTCAGGCCCGGTGAATATCCAGACCAATGATTATCCCTACCGGGACACTTCCATGTATACCGATAAAAACGGCGGGGTGCACGCCACCTGGAAGAGTCGTTATACCTTGGGTAAATACCGATATGCAGCCAGCGGGGACAGCCTGGCTGATTCTTCAACCATATTGATTCCCAATGTGTCCGGGAGTCCCAGTTTGTCGGACATTGTTTCATTCGGCGATAGTTATGTGGACAATGTGGGAAACGTTCACCATGCCTATTTTCATTTTCCCGATGAAACCCTTCATCATGTCATAAAACCGGTGGGTTCCGGATCTTTCGGCAGCCGGACCCAGGCGGCTTCGGTGGATAACTGCGAAAGTTGTACCGGATGCACGGTTTATGAAAACCCATGGCCTTCTGTTGGAGTGGCAACCGATGGCAAGGTATATGTGACCTGGGCTGAAAACCGTTGCTCGGGCGCCATCAATCATGTGATGCTGGCCATCAAGGATGGATCAAGCTGGAGCATTGCCGAGGTAACCAGTACGGCGGCTATCTCCTCGGATGGAAGGCCGGTAATCGCTGTAACCGACACGGATTATTTTATCGTTTGGCGCAGCAATACCGGCACCCTGATGTTGAGTACCGAAGCTGCCGGTGGTCCCACCCCGTCCATTACGGTGTTGACCCCCACCGGCGGAGAAGTGTATGAGATCGGATCTCAAATTCCAATTGCCTGGACTACAGAAAGTATATCAGGTGATGTCAAAATTGCTCTTAGGACAAGTGATGATTCATCCGGTTATCTGGTGGTTAAAGATTTACCCTACGACAACTCTCCTTATAACTATATTATTCCCTCTGATATCCCCACCGGATATTATTTTATTCGAATTTTGAACATGGCTAGAACTGTGTTAGATGAGTCCGCTATTTTTGAGATTGTTCCGGTTGGATCTGGAGAAAACATGACCATCACCTATCCAAACGGCGGAGAATCGATTGCAGCGGGTTCCACCGCCACCTTTACCTGGACCTCCAGCGGTGTCATTTCCAATGTGAAGATTGAATTTTCACCGGATAACGGCTCAAATTGGAGCACCCTGTTTGCCTCGGTTCCCAATACCGGAAGCTATACCGATACCATACCGGCAGAGACCCCCGCTTCCTCCACCTGTCTGATGAGAATTTCGGATGCAGCCGACGGTTCCCCTTCTGATATCAGCGATGCTGTTTTTACCATTACTTCCGGAGGGACCGATTCCATTACGGTCAGCTATCCCAACGGAGGCGAGTCTTTTGCGGCCGGCGCCGGGGTCACCTTTGCCTGGAATTCAACCGGTAGTATAACCAATGTGCGGATCGAGTTATCCACCAATAATGGATCTAACTGGAGTACTCTCTATAGTTCGGTTCCCAATACCGGCAGTTATAGTGGTACTATTCCTTTAGCCACCACTCCCTCCACCATTTGCCTGATACGCATTTCCGATGCAGCCGATGGAACTCCATCTGATACCAGTAACGCTGTATTCACCATTACATCTTCAGGTGGAACCGATTCCATTACCGTGACCCTTCCCAATGGGGGTGAGATCGAACGGGCCGGCACCATGCAAACCATGACCTGGGAGTCCACCGGAACCATTGCCAATGTGAAGATTGAGTTTTCACCGGATAATGGCTCCTATTGGGGGACCCTCTTTGATTCGGTTCCCAATACCGGTAGTTATTCCGGTATTATTCCCCCGGATACACCGCCCTCGGATTATTGTTTAATCCGGATTTCGGATGCGGCTGACGGAGTCCCGTCAGATGTCAGTGATGCGGTTTTCTCCATTCTTCCGGCCTATCCGATCAGTATCGCCACTCCGGCAGGAGGGGAAAACTACACATTGGGTGTGGATACCATTCCCATAACCTGGACTACTTTCGGAATTACTGGAAATATAAAGATATCTCTCCGGTGGTATGATGATTCAAGTGGCCAACTGATTGTCAAAGACCTTCCTCATGATACCGGTACTTATAATTTTCCCATCCCATCAGATATAACACCGGGAACCTATTTTATAAGGATTTTGACCATGGACAGAACAACCTTTGAAAATTCTCAAAATTTTACTATTTCTGAACCTGGTGTCGAAGACTCTATTACCGTTACCTATCCCAACGGAGGAGAGAGTGTTTATGCAGGCGATCCATTAACTGTAACCTGGACTTCAATCGGAGCTATTTCAAATGTAAGAATTGAATTGTCTACTGATAACGGAGGCTTTTGGTCGGAAATAATCAATTCAACTCCCAATGATGGCAGTTTTACCTATCTTATTCCGCCTGATACTGCTTCTTCTTCCGATTGTTTAATACGCATTTCAGATGCCTCGGATGGTTCTCCATCGGATATGAGTAATAGTGTATTTTCGATACTTCCTCAGTTACCTATCTCTATAACCAATCCGATTGGCGGTGAGACCTATACCAGAGGGAGCAGTACAATACCCATTACTTGGGTAACATCAGGTATAACCGGCAATATAAAGATATCTCTCCGCTGGCATGATGATTCAACCGGCCAACTGATTGTATTAGACATTCCTCATGATACCGGCACCTATAACTATTCCATCCCTGCTGATGTTACTCAGGGAATTTATTTTATCAGAATTTTGACCATGGATCGTACAACGTATGATGATTCCGAACAGATTATTATCAATTAATTTTATTAGTTAGCGATTATCTTTTGGCGCTTTTTTTATTGTATAGATTGGCTGCCACATTCCGGACCACGTAGTGTACATTTTTGTCATAGGTGATATGCTTCAAATCCT
>CBDAFS010000007.1:0-94784 GCA_965195285.1 uncultured Aminicenantes bacterium
AATCATCAACACCTGAAACAAGGGAAGAAAATGCCCCCGGATATTTTAGTAGAGGATTTAATTCTTCCACATAATCAGTTTTTACCAGGTTCATGACCTCGGAAAATAGAAATAAATATTTATCATCACCAGGGGATTCAGAAATGTTACGGAAAAATTTAAAGCCGCCGAAATAAAAGAAAAAAAATAGTATTAAGAAACCAAAAAATAAAATATTAATATTCTTTTTCATAATAAGTAACATATTTTATCATCATTTATTGAAAATCCGCAAGTAATGCAATTAACTCTATTGAAATCTTTCAGGATGGAAATATTTATTTGGTCTTTGTGCTTAAAAACCAGTTTAGGGGATCTTGTGATTTAAGATCTTTTCTGATTTCAAAATGAAGGGACTTTCCATAGATTGAACCTGTGTCACCTACCAGGGCTATGGTTTCTCCCTCCTTAACTTTATCACCGGGCTTTTTTAAAAATTTCTCGCAATGACCGTATAGGGAATGAAAATTTTTTGCATGCTCAATAATCATTAGATTGCCATACCCACCCATGAAATAGTCCGCATAAATAACTTCACCAAAATATATTGCTTTCACCTCATCAGAAACGGAAGGCCTGATTTTTATTCCATTATTAAAAACATAGGTATTGAATCGGGTACTCTTTTTACGCCCAAAAAATGAGATGATCTTCCCATCAACCGGCCAGATCAGTTTTCCTTTCAATCTATCCACATCAATGATTCGTAATTCCTCTATGGTTCCTCTTTTATATAGAAGCTGATTGAGCCTTTCCGCATCGTATTTCAATTCATCCAAAAGCCTTAAATGGTTAGATTTATCCTGGTTAATGACAGATATTAATTGAATTTTTTCAGCTTTTATGCTTTTCATTCTCAATAATTTACTGTTCTTTATTTTCTTTAAATTAAGTATGTTTGAATATTCAACTTTTAAATCATTTTTCAAGGCTTCAACTTTCAGAATTTTCTGTTTCACCAAATTAATGGCAGTTATATTATAATTAATTAAGATAACCAGATATTGATAATTCTTAAATAACTGGTCCAGATTATTAATTTTGGTAAAAATTTTTAAATAAGCGTTGGTACCTATTTTGTAAAGAATCCGGATCATTTTCTTTATGTCATCTTTGGACTTCTCAATATCCCACTCCAATCTCTTTTTACGCTGTTCCATATTACTTATTTTCTGGCGAGTTCTTCTGAGCTGGAGGTCGATTTTATTGCCTTCAATTTTTTCCTTCTCAAAGCGAAGCTCTATTTCATAAATCTCATTCAGAATTGAACCTTTCTCTTTTTTCAATTCTTCAAGTTTCTGCTTGATTTCTTGAATCCGATCATTGATCTCTTTTAATTTATTTTCATTGGCCACAGCCAAAGCGACACAACATAAAAGGATTATGGTAAAAATATTTTTCATTGTTGTTCTCTGGGATGATATTGTTTATACACTTTCAACAAGTCAGAAAAATTTAGAGTTGTATATTTCTCGGTTGTAGACAAATTTGAATGACCCAGTAGTTCCTGAATAACTCGAAGATTTGCACCTTTCTGCAACAGGTGGGTGGCAAATGAATGTCGAAAAAGATGAGGGTAAACATGCTTATCGGAATCCATCACCTGTTTGAAGGATTCCTGTAAAATTCTCTCTACTGATCGATCAGTAATTTTATTTCCCCTGGTATTGATAAACACATACTCCTTGGTAATCTTGAATTTCAGATTTGATTCCCGATTGAATCTCTGAAGAGCATCTCTGGCGGTTTCATTAAAGGGAACAATTCTCTCCTTTTTCCCTTTTCCCATAACCCTCAACAATCTATTTTCAAAATCAATATCAGTTAACTTCAAATTGGTAAGCTCTGAAATTCTCATTCCAGTTGCATATAGAAGCTCAAATATGGCTTTATTTCTCAATTCAATAAAGTTTTTTTTTGGCAAGCGATCCAGAAATTTATTCATTTCTGATATGGTCAATATTTCTGGTATTTTTCTATCAATCTTCGGTGTATTAATGCCATCGAAGGGATTCTTTTCAATTCCTCCATTTTTTAAAACAAAAGAATAAAAAGATTTCAGGGCATAGATTTTTCTGGCAACGGTTGACTTATTCCTGGATTGAATAAATATTTTTGATATATAGTCCCTTATATCCTCTCTATCAATCAACAACTTTTCTTTTTCCATATGTTTAAAAAACTGGGCTATATCTTGCTGATATGCCTTTATGGTATTGGCTGAAAATTTTTTTATATCTCTCAAATAACTGATATAATTATCTAAATATTGCTCTGCTTTATCCATTTTCTCAAATTTTCAAGAGCTAAAGCTGTTTTTATTTCCTTTTTTTCCCGCTTATTCAATTTTTGACGGTTTCTCCCCTCTAAAGATGGTTTCATTTTTTGTATTTCCGGTAATAATCCAAAAGTAAATTTGGTGGGTTTGAAATTCTTCCAGCTTGACCGGGTGATATATTGAATTAGAGCCCCGCAAGCAGTGGCTTCAGGCAATTCTATCAGGGATTGGCCTAACATTTTTTTTGCAGCAAATATCCCGGCTATCAATCCAGAACAAACTGATTCCATATATCCCTCAACCCCGCATATTTGACCGGCAAAACTTACATTCTCCCTGGTTTTACATTGAAAAAACGAATCAATCACCAGTGGGGCATTGATGTAGGTATTTCTATGCATTCTACCATATCGTTCAAACTGAGCCTTTTCAAGCCCTGGAAATTTTCGAAATATCCGCTTCTGCTCAGTCTGTTTCAGGCGAGTTTGAAATCCAACCAGCTGATAAAAATCATTTTTTAGATCATCCTGTCGAAGCTGAACCACTGCATGCGGTAATTGATTGGTTTTCGGATTTTTCAAACCAACAGGTTTCAGGGTTCCGAAAGCAAGTGTTTTATCACCCCGGCAAGCAATTTCTTCAACCGGCAAACAGGGATCAAAAAATATTCTTTTCTCAAAATCTTTTTCTTCAACTTTCTCTGCATTTTTGAGCTCGTTCACAAAAAGAGTATACTGTTCTTCAGTTAGCGGAATATTGATAAAATCAGCATTACCTTTATTATATCGAGAAGCACGATAAACCTTTGAAAAATCAATTGAATCAGACCTGACAATTGGACTGGTCGCATCAAAAAAAAACAAATTTTTTCTCATGGTCAATCGCGTTAACGAATGAGAAAAATCGGGGCTGGTAAGAGGACCAGTAGCAATAATGATCACCCCATCAAGATGATCAAGGTCCTTAATCTCCTGTCTGATGAGATTGATCCCAGCCACAGCCTCAATTTCAGTGGAAATCTGTTCAGCCAATTTAATACGATCAACCGAGAAACTATTGCCCGCTGGTACTCGGTTTTCTTCAGCTATTTTTAAAAAGAAAGAGTCTAATAACTTCAATTCCTGTTTTAATAAACCCGAGGCCGTAGTGAGTTCTGTTGCGCCCAGTGAATTTGAACATACCATTTCTCCATAGAGACCTGTTTGATGGGCTTCGGTCATAACCAAAGGCCGCATTTCGAACAGATCAACTTCAATGTTTCTCTTGGCGATCTGAAAAGCAGCTTCTACTCCTGCCAGTCCCCCTCCAATGATGGAAACTTTTCTATTCATTCTTTGTTTTTTTTTCAATATACTTACAGTCAGGATATCCGGTACAGCCAATGAAATACCTTCTGGTTTTCCTGGAAAACTTTTTGGTTAATGGCCTATCACATTGTGGACAATTGCCCAAGTCTTCTTTCACGGTTTCAATGTAATTGCATCGAGGATAACCAGAACAACCAATGAAGTAATTTCGGGTTTTTGACGAATATCTTTTTATAAGGGGTTGTCCACATTCGGGTCGTGGGCATTTCATATCCAATATTTCCTCTGTCTTCACGGTTTTTTCTTCACTATTTATCCGCTCAGTATATTTGCATGCCGGATACCCGGTACAGCCGACAAACCAACCTTTGGTCTTGTATGAATATTTTAAAAGCAATTCTTTCCCACATTTCGGACATTTTTTTTCCAAATACAGGTCAGATTTTTTCAAATCCTTAACACTCTCTAGTTCAAACGCCAGCTTTTTATAATACCGGTCTATTCCTTCGATCCAGTCCAATTTTCCCTCGGACACCAAATCTAACTGGGTCTCCAGTTCAGCAGTAAAATTATAATTCATCAAATCCTTAAACTTTTTCTCCAAAAACACAACCACATTCCAACCCAGTAGGGTGGGAACAAATTTTCTGTCCTCACGGAAAACATATTCTCTTTTCCCCAGTGTATCAATAATTTTCGCATAAGTAGAAGGCCTTCCGATTCCTTTATCTTCCAAGGTTTTAACCAACGTGGCTTCCGTATATCGGGCCGGTGGTTTGGTGAAATTCTGTTTGGGTATTAATTGAATCAAAGACAGCTCTTCCCCTTCCTTCAGGTCAGGTAATTCCAAAGCATTATTCTGATTGCCCATTATCTCAAAAAATCCAGGAAATTTAACAATTTCCCCTGATATCAAGAAAACATATTTTCCATTTTCAATGACATATTGGGTAACTTCGATTCTGGCTTCCTTCATTTGGGAAGCTAAAAATCGATTCCAAATTAGTCTATATATTTGAAATTGGGCGTCACTCAAAAACTGTTTTAGCGAATCTGGTTTTCTGAGTGGCAATGTCGGTCTGATGGCTTCGTGAGCATCTTGACTTTTTGTCTTTTTTCCAAACAAATAGGGTTTCTCAGGATAAAGATCGCTTCCAATCTCTGAGGTAATAAACTTCTTGGCAGCCACTCGGGCATCATTAGCAATTCGGTATGAATCCGTTCTCATATAAGTAATCAGACCAAATCGTTCCCCGTCTATCAAGGACAGTCCCTCATATAATTCTTGAGCAACTTTCATTGCTTTTTTGACCGGGAATTTAAACTGCTTGTAGGCTTCCTGCTGAAGTGTTGAGGTAATCAGCGGAGGTAAGGGTCTGGTTTTTTTTATCCGCTTTTTTATGCTTGTAAGAATAAATTTCTCAGCTTTCAGATTTTCCAGTATTTCATCACTTTGGTTCTTATTGGAGATTTTTAGTTTTTTCCCCTCATACTTTTCCAATTTTACTTCTATTTGCGGCTTTTTACTTCCTTCCAATTTGGCAATAATAGACCAAAACTCTTTAGAAACAAATTCCATAATGCTTTTTTCTCGTTCAACAATTAACTTCAAAGTAATGGACTGCACACGACCGGCAGATAAGGGGCCTCCCATTTTTTTTTGTAATACAGGGCTGATTTTATATCCTGCCAAACGGTCCAGTACTCTCCGCATCTGTTGGGAATTGACCTTATCCTGATCAATCTCAGCTGGATTTTTCAGGGCATCTAATATTGCTCCCGGAGTAATTTCATAAAAAATAATCCGGTAAATATTTTCATTGCTATGTTTCAGTATTTCTCTCAAGTGAAAAGCAATGGCCTCTCCCTCACGGTCAGGATCCGGGGCCAGCAAAACCATTTCACTTTTTTTTGAAAGACTCTTCAGTTTTTGAATAATCTGTTTTTTTTCCTTTAGTTCCTCATAATGAGGGCGATAGTTGTCATCAACATCAATACTGAGAATATTGGGGTTCAAATCACGTACATGTCCCATTGATGAACTCACCACAAAATCATCACCCAAATATTTGGAAATGGTATTGGATTTGGCCGGTGATTCCACAATAACCAGTTTTTGCTTTTTCATAATAACTTTTTATAGCCTCCTTCTTCCTGAATAATAATTTTCTTCAAAACCAAACCCATCAATAATGAAATAATCTCGGATACTGAAAAATCCAGTTGCTCAACAAAATAATCTATATTTTTTACCTCATTTATATCCAATAAGTCAAGCATTATTTTTTCTTTCGATGATAAATTCTTAATTTCCTGATTTTCTTTGCATTTGTACTCAATACCGTATTCCTCAAAAATATCCTGTGAACAGCGAATTAATTTGGCACCCTGCAAAATTAGATCATTGGTCCCCTGACTGAGGGTAGAATCAATGGGACCTGGAATAGCAAACACATCTCTATTTTGCTCCAGGGCCAATCTGGCAGTAACCAGAGAACCACTTTTTAGAGCGGCTTCAATCACCAGGACTGCTCTCGCCATGCCTGCTATTATTCTGTTTCGAATGGGGAAAAAAAATGGCCTGGGAAAAGTGTTTAGGGGGAATTCAGAAATGATACAACCATGATTGATTATTTCACTGATCAGAGATCGATTCCCTGAAGGATAAATATGAAACAAACCACCGGCATTAACGCCAATGGTCTTCCCACCTTCCCTCATTGCCATTCGGTGAGACCAGGAATCAATACCATAAGCCATCCCGGAAACAATGGTAAGTCCTGCACGAGATAGATCCGGAACCACACGCCCAAGAGCTTTTCGCCCATAAGCCGTTGCTTTTCTGGACCCCACAATAGCAATCTTTGGAGTATCCAAAACCAGTTTGTCACCTTTAACATATATATATTCCGGAGGATCAAAAATTTCCGATAATAAACTGGGATAAAAATCTTCTTCTCTAAAGATAATTTCAATTCCGTTTTTTTGACACTGTTGAATTTCTCGTTCTGCAATCTCCTGATAGTTAAATTTCAAATCTTTGATTTCAATTGGAGAAAATCCCAAGAGATTCAATTGGTGATTCTCCATCTCAAATAAATCCGCTAAATTGATATGTTTCTTTTTTAATCTATACTTGATCCTGTGGTTTTTAAAGGTAATCAGATGAACCGCAATTTTTTGAAAATGCTTATCCTCAACAGACTTCATGGATCTAAAAATGTGATCGGGGTGTTAAGATATAGTATATGAAGATGGCAAAATGAGTAATGGAATTTCGGAGGCCATCAATACTTTTTCAGTAACACTTCCCAGAAATAATTTTTCAATCCCCTTTCTTTGATGGGAAGTCATCACCATTAAATCTACTTTTTCCCTTTTGGAAATTTCAATGATTTTAAGTGCAGCTTCCCCGATATCATAAAAAAATTTATCAATCTTGAAGTTCAACGCTTTGGCTACATTTGATATTTTCTCACTAATCAGATTTGCCAGCTTGTCTTTCTCGAGTATTGGAACCTTGTAATTAAAAAATTCTGAAACATGAGCAACATAAAGTCGAGCTTTGAGTCGCTTGGCCAAAATAATTGAATATTTTAATTCCGATAAATTAAAATCATTTAAATCAACCGGTGCCAAAATTGTTGAAACTATTGCATTTCGTTTGCTCTTGGGGACAACAAAAACCGGAACATTAGAGTTTCTGATTAATCTGGATGTCGTTGATCCCACCAAAATTTGCTCCAATTCAGAAATACCCCTCCTGCCGGCAAATATGATATCAATTCCATTTGAATCGGCAAAATGGATTATCTCCTCACTGGCAACTCCCTCGATGACATTAGCTTTGAAATTAAGCTTGTAACTTGAATTGTAATTCAGTATTTTGGAAATGGATTTTTTCTTTGTTTTTTCTACTTCATTATGAAGATCCTCGATGGAAAAAAAAGCAGCTTCGTAAACCCAATCTGAAAATTTCGGGAGTACATAAAGTGCATAATTTTTTACTTTTATAGTCTCTGAAAAAAATTTTATATAAGGCAAACACAATTTGCTTTCATTGGAAAAATCAGTGGCCCATAATAATTTATTGATCTTAAAATCGGATTTGGATTTCATCAAATTATCCCTTAACAATTTTTTTTAAATTCTTTGATGGTAAAAACTTGACAATTTTTTTTGCCGGTATGATCAAGGGCTGCCTGTTGTTGGGGTTAATCACCCTCTTATTTTTTCGCTTGATGACTTTAAAGGTACCAAAATTGGATAAGACGATTTTTTTCCCCTGACATAAATTCTCGACCATGATTTCAATCATTAAATCAATAAAATTATATACTTCAAATTTTTTAATCATTAATTCTTTAGCCATTTTTTCTGAAATCTCTCTTTTATTCATAATCACTCCTAAAGCCTTTGTTTTACATTCCGCTTGTAAACACAGACCGAATTTGCAATAACATATTAAAAATCAATTGTCAAATAAAAGGGCAATATATGAACCTTTTTCGGCATTTGAATAATTATCCTCAATGTGTTGACAAAACGAATCAAACTTTTTATACTTGAGTTGAGGAAAAAATGGAAAAACCAATCAGCCAACAGGGAAAAAAATACAAAGATTTCTATCAAAATTTACGCGATAAAATCAATCATTGGGCCCGGGAGGACATGTGTCTTAAAAAAACCGGGAATTGGACTGATAATTTTATCCAGTACCTTCTGATTCTACCGGATATTGTCCACTTATTAATAAAATTACTGCTCGATAAAGAGATTTCTTCACTTTATAAAAGTTATATTTTGATTGCCATGGTGTACCTGATATCCCCACTTGACTTTATTCCGGATATAATTCCAATCGTCGGATTTATTGATGATTTACTGGTATCGGTCATTATATTAAATAAAATAATCAATTCCAAGGACACAAAAACCATAGGTAAGATCAAGTATTACTGGGCGGGTGATGAAGATATTTTCGCCAAGGTAAAAGAAATAATTGCGATTTTGAATGAATTGTCTTCCCGAATTCCCAAAGGCCTTTATAACTTTATAAAAAAGAATAATTAAAAAAAGGTTTTATTTAATTTTATTAAATTTTTCCTGTAAAATATTCTCGATTGAAAGATTGAAGAACTCATTTTCCAAAACTTTCTCCAAATGATCCCAAAGCGGACGAACCACACAATCTTCAAATAAAGGGCATTTAAATATTTTTAAACAATTGGACAGATTAATATCTTCATCAAAAGCATAAAAAATCATTTTAAGGGATATCTCGCGGGGATGTTTCTTTATCCGATAGCCACCATGAATTCCCTGAATACTCTTAATCAAATTTGCTTTTTCCAATGGGCCTGCCAGCTTTCTCAAGTATTTGGGAGAGACATTCATTGCGGCTCCCACTTCAGCAGTATTGAGAACCCGGTCAGCCTCAGCCAGAAAAACCAGCATTCGTAATCCATATCGAATTTTTGTGTTGATTTTCATAAAAATAATATATGCATTCTAATTATAAATGTCAATTACAACTTATATTTAATACCGGGTTTTCTTCATCAACTTCTTCAACTGCTTGATTCAACAAATGTTTGGCTTTTTCAATACATATCCTTAATTTATCCCCTGAAAAAAGATGAGCAGAGATTGCCGCATTTAGAAACGAACCGGTTCCATGAATTCTAAATTTTTTAGGGGAGGAATAGAAACGCGAAACTTGACTCTTCTCAAACAAGGTGTCATATATAACTTTTCCTCTTAAATGCCCTCCTTTAATCAATACATTCTTTACACCATATTCCATTAAAATTCGGGACGCTTTTTGAATATCGGTAAAATTTTGAATTTTTTGTCCGGATAATGCACTGGCTTCTGGAAGGTTGGGTGTTAGTAAAAAAATATTGTTAAAATGCTTTATTAATCTATTGAATTGGTCCTCCTTGATGAACTGAAAGTCTCCAGAACCAGAAGACAGTATGGGATCCCAAATGATCTTAATTTTCTCAAACAGGGGAATTACAAATTCTAATATGTCCAATGACCCCAAAAGTCCGATATTCACAATTTGAATATCATAGTAATGTTGCAGAATCAAAATCTGCTTTTTTATTGTTTCCAAATCAATTGGAATAAATTCCTTTACCTCAACAGGATTTTGAATCACCAGACAAGTGATAACAGAGAGATTGGGAATATGGAGATGTGAACAGATTTTGATATCCGGGCTGATACCCGCCCCACCGGTCCCGTCAAAACCGGCCAGTGTTAAAATTGCTTTTACAGAAATCTGATTATTCAGTCCCGGTTTGTTCCAGCTGTCTCAAATAGATCTCTCTTTCCAGTTGCTTTTTTCTTAACTCGGTGAATCTGGCTCCCATTTCATCGCCCTTTTCTTTATAAATATCGGCTTTCAAAGGATCAGCAACAATTTTCTGTAAATATATCAATTTTTTGTAAGCCCAGGGATCCGGAAATTCGGGCTTTAAGGATGTGGCCTTATTCAATGATTCAAAACCTTTGTCACATACCTGCAAACGTTCTTCGGAACCCATTAAATCCCTTGGAGTTTGATAACTCTTATTCCAGAGCACAACACCAAGTCTGTAGTATGCATCGGCAAGTAGATTCAATTTCTCTTCCGGTAAGTTTTTCAACTCCTCATCAGATAGTTCCACCATTTTACTAACTTCTGCTTCCTTCACTTCAATTTGACTGGTAATTTCTTCCATAGTACCGATTTCCTCTTTTTGCTCTTTTTTCTCTGCCAACAATTTATTTTTCTGGTCTATAGGAATACTCTTATTTTTCTGAACATTTTCAATGTATTGATTGATAGATTTTATCCGCTCAAGTTTTTGTTGTAGAACCTCAATTTCCGACTGAAGTGATAATACATCCGGATTTATAATAATGTTAATCCGGAGATTATGAAACCTTACCGCTTTGTCCCATTTTCGTAAGTCCTGGAGAAAATTGATGTAAAATAGATATCCTTCTGGATTATCAGGATTTAAGGCCACTCTTCTCTTATACATGGTTTCGGCTTTATTAAATTGAGCGTTCTTTTTATAAAATTCGGCCAACGTATAATAAGCCTTGGGATTATTAGAGGCTTTATTCAGCATGACTAAATAATATTTTTCTGCTTCTTCAAAATCACCCATTTTATCGTAGATTTCACTCAATGCCAAATCAACTCTTTCATCATCAGGCTGGGCTTCTTTTGCCCTTAACAGGTAATC
This sequence comes from uncultured Aminicenantes bacterium, assembly GCA_965195285.1. GTDB lineage: Bacteria > Acidobacteriota > Aminicenantia > UBA2199 > UBA2199 > CAZOWT01. Next base: position 10,869 of record CBDAFS010000007.1, read on the forward strand.
AATAGCTTTATTTCTGAATTCTTCATTATCAGTGACACGTTTTATGTAGTTTTCATTGGTTGATATGGTTTTGGTGTAGTTCCTGTTTTCTTCCACTTTTTCTTTATATTCAATATATCCCTCAACCGTTTCAAAATAGGCCATATTCTGATTGATCAAATCTTCGTAGCCCTGCTTGACTTTTTTTAATTTTTGAAAATCCTTATTCTTTTCAAAACTCTCAATAACCACATTGTTTTCTTCCATTTTTTTCAGCAAATCTTCTTTATCCGATTCCAATCTGCTTATTTCTTCCTCTTCATTGCTTTCTTCTGCTGTAAAAATGTCTTTTTTTTCTTCCGCCTCTTCATCAGCTTTTTCTTTCGCTTCCATATCTTCCTTAAACCTTCTCACATATTCATCATTAACCCTGATTCTTCTGGTAAATTCTTCATTATCACTCAGAATTTCAACATAACCTTCATATCCAAGAACATAGGTCATTTCTTTTTCAGTTTCTTTAATCTTCTCTCTGAGATCCTTATTCTCGATCAGTTTGTTGGCAAATTCCTGATTTGAATTAACCGATTCAGTTAAATAATTATTATTCTCTTCGATTTGAACCTTCAGCTGTTGGTTCTGTTCAATCTTTTTACTGTATTCCTCATTTTGTTCCGGTGGATTAATTCCTGCCTTATACGATCTGCTACAAGCTGTCCCTACATAAAAATATGCGATTTTCAAATCAGGGTTATATTCGAGGGCTTTTTCATATTCAACAATAGCATTTTTAAATTGTTCTTTAGTATAAAAAGTATTGCCTTTTTTAAAATGATCATTGGCCTTCAGATTACTGATTTTTAACGACTGGCATCCAGGAAAATTCAATACAAATAATAGCATCACACCGAGAATTACCAACCATGCTAATAATTTCTTCATTCAAACCTCCTAATTATTCAACCCTTAGGATGAGATTTCCTCTTAACAGAGAAACTCATTTCTCAACTAAGGAGCCTGTCTTATTTAAAATATATTTATAATTTAATATGATAAAAAAGTCAAGTTTATTTAATTTAAAAATTGTCATGGTTTCAGGCCAGTGTGTATGGCCAGATTTTTAATATTTATAAAACCACATCAAGAATAACCACAGATCCTGAATATAGGGAATCCGCTTATTGTTCAGAAATATTTCTGTATTCTTATGCTGATGAACAAGACTAAACAATTGATGCAGGGCTTTCGTGTCTTCGGGATAAAAACTGGCGTAAACTTTATAGGATTCTTTTGTTCCCTCTTCTAAAAAATATTTGTTTTTCGTTGCCAGCTCGAGAGCTTGTTCATAATTTGTAGATAAATGTTTTTGAAATTTAATGGTGATTTTAAAATCCCTATTGGCCTTTTTGGGATTTAAGATATTGAATAGTTTTTCATTTTCAATTTTTTTTCGGGCATCCATTTTGTTCATTATATTACAAATGCAATCGTTAACTCAAGTGCCGAATAAATTTGGAGAAGCCCGCTTATAAAAATTGTACCTTGACAACCGATGTATCAATCAGTATTTCACCCTTTTCCACAAATTCAATCAAAAAGGTGCTGCTACTCAGCTCTTTAATGATTTTTCCCTTTCCAAAAACCGGATGTTGAATATAACGTGATAGCGAATCTGAGTTTTCGGCTTCTCCTCCGGAAATCAGGCGGTGATATAGCTCTTCGCTTTCAAAAACAGTCGTATAAAAAGCGGGGTGGATCTGCCGGAGAAAATAGGATGCCTTTTGAGAACCAGTGGACACGATCAAATTTTGAATAGCCCTTGTAGCTCCTACATAAAACAGTCGCCTCTCTTCTTCCAATTCATCATATCCTTTTCTTAAAAAAAAAGGCATATAAGCGGCGTTTATTCCCGCGACAATGACAGTCTGAAATTCAGTACCTTTGGCATTGTGCATTGTCAGTAAATAAACAGGCATCTTTTTTTCATTTTTTCGTTTAGGCGATTCCAAACTCATTCTATCCAACAAATCAATAAACTCTGCATTCGGATTGTTTTTTTCCCATTTCTCTATGAAAGTAATCAATTCTTTAACATTTAATAAACGTGAATGCTCCTGTTTTTCATCTAGAAATTTGATGTAATTTGAGAAATCCAAAAGCAAATTTAATATTTCAGAAAAGCGAAAATTGTTTTTATTTTCGTTTAGTTCTTCCATTTTATCAAACAATTTGTGGGACTTAAATTTATCCTGAAAATTATCCTTAAGTGTAAAAAATAACGACTTTTGGGTCTCTTTTGCTTTTTTAATGAGCAGGTTTAGGGTCTTGGGACCAATTCCCAGTGGAAGAAAATTAACTACCCGGAGAAAAGAAATGTTGTCTTGGGAATCTATGGTTAACTTTAGCAAGGCCAGACAATCTTTTATCTCTTTTCTATCAAAAAATCGCAATCCTTTTATAATTTTAAAATAAATGTTCTGTTTTAAAAATTCCGTTTCTAAAGCCAGAGACTGAGAGTTGATACGATATAATACAGCCAGGGGAAACATTTCCGAATTTGATTTTTTCAACCGGGAAATCAGATCCGCAATCTTTTCAGCTTCCTGCTCTTTGGAAGAAGTATGAATTAAAAAAACTTCTTTACCTTTCTTCTTTTCGGTCCACATGGATTTCTTTCTGCGCAACGAATTGGATTCAATAATACTGTTGGCAAAGTCAAGAATAGGTTGAGTAGATCGATAATTTTGCTCCAATTTAATGATTCGAAGACCAGGAAAGTCCCTTTCGAAATCAAATAAAAATCGAATACTGGCTCCACGCCATGAGTAAATCGCCTGATCATCGTCACCGACAACCGTAATTTTTTGATGCTCCTGAGCAAGTAATTTGATTAATTCATATTGATTGGGATTGGTATCCTGAAATTCATCAACCACAATATATTGAAAATGATTGCAGTAGTTTTTTCTGTAATTTTCATGATTTTGCAAAAGTTTGACTGGAAATGAAATCAGATCTTCATAATCCCATATTTTATAATTTTGTTGCAAATTAAAATAAAGTGAAAAAATTCGAATGTCATCCTGGTTAAATCCCATTTTGAATAGAGATTCTTCATCATTGGGATAAATAACACTCATTTTAGCCATATTAATTTTTCTTCGACATTTGTCTATTAAATCACTGGAAAAGTGTTTTAAATTTTCTTTAATTATCTGTTCGATGATTTTCTTCTGATCTCGCTCATCGATTATCTGCCAATCACGGTTAAAATCCATAATCTGTCCGGATTCCCTAAGAATACGCAATCCCAAAGAATGAAAAGTGGATATTGAAAGCATATTTGCAGAAATCCCGGAGATATTTTGTATCCTATCTTTCATCTCTTCTGCCGCCCGGTTGGTAAAGGTAACCCCCAAAATATTTTTTGGGGAAATATTTTTTTCAAGAACCAAGTAAGCGATTTTGTGGGTAATTACTTTGGTTTTCCCGGATCCAGCCCCGGCCACAATCAAAAGGGGAGAATCAATTATTTGAACTGCTTGTTTTTGAACCGAATTCAGTTCATCAAGCCAATTACTTTTCATCTTTACTGCGAATAAGGGGAACGAATTGAACCGGAATCAAATTAATCCGTTTTAACTGTCCATTCATTTGTTTTTCAATAATGATCAATTCCTGTACTTCTGATGAATAACTGACCGGAATGACCATTCGTCCTCCCACTGCCAGTTGTTCAACCAGAGGTTCAGGAATATGATCAATGGCACTGGTCATGATAATTCCATCAAATGGGGCATGCGTTGGCCAACCATGATAACCGTCACCAATTTTAAATTTTATGTTGTTGTATTTTAATGAATTCAACCGTTTTATCGCCTCTTGAGCCAATGTTTCTTTGATTTCAATGGTGTACACCTCTTTAACCAATTCCGCTAAAATTGCAGCATGATAACCAGAGCCGGTTCCTATTTCCATTACTTTCTTATTTTTATCAGGAGAGATTGCATAGGTAATGATAGCAACGATATAGGGTTCGTTAATGGTTTGACCCTCGCCAATTGCCAGAGGAAAATCTTCATACGCCTTGTCTTTCAATCCCGGACTTACAAACAAATGTCTTTTCACCTTCATAAAAGCATTGAGTATATTTTTTTCGGTTATGCCTCTGGCCAAAATCTGGTTCTCCAACATATTTTTTCGCTGTAATAAAAAATCATCTTGCTGAGCAATGAGCATGGTAAAGAGAAATGACCATAATAACAAAATAACACGTGGTTTCATTTCTTTATTTTAGCAAAAATATTAGTTTAGGAAAAGAATTTCTTGATAGTAATCGCTCAACAGACTATTTTACATTCGAGAATTGGAAATTCAATTTAATTTTTTAAAAAATCTTTAAATTTAATATGATAGTATTCAAAGGTTCTCACCAGGGTTTTATTCAATTTGGCAATAGAAAGATTGTAATCTATTGTCGATTTCAGGGCATTGGTCTGGGCGTTGGCATAATCCCGCTGAAAGTTTAAAACCTGAAAATTGGTTGAAAGGCCTACTGATAATTTCTTCTCTTCAGCCCTGAGTTTTTGCTCTTCCAGTTGCAGAGCAATTTTATTGGCTTCAACCAATTTCAAATTTGATTCAATTTCTTTCATAACATCTTTCACTTCCGAATAAATGGTATTTTCAACATTTTTCAATTCCAGAAATGCTTTTTTCAGATTAATTCGGGCCTGAGCCAGCTGGGCTTTTTCTTTGGAAAGACTCAGCGGGATAGAAAAACGAAGTCCTACCGAGTAATTTTGATATAAATTTGACATGTTATCCTGCCAGGTTTTCCAGATATCTTTGGTAACCACACCAATAATTTCACCGCCATAAAAGGGATGAACATCAAAAATAAGCTGATCACCACCCTGACCGGTCGTATAATATGATGCGGTTAACTCAAGATTGGGAAGAAGTTGATTTCGATAATACTTAACGTAAATATTGTAGTTTTTTAAATCAAGTCTGGCTCTCTCAATATCAGGCCTCTTTTGAAGCGCTTCCAGTAAGAAACTGTCAAAATCAGTGCCTATTTTTTTTGCTTCCGGTTTGTTAGAAGGAAACAGAATATCGGTAGTTTTACTCATGTTTAATATTTTCTTAAGATTCTCTTCAGTGGTCTGGATAGTTTGTTCGGCCTGAATCAGCTGACTTTCATAGGAAGCCACTTCCGCCCGTGCTTCCAGAATATCAATCTTGGCTGCTATTCCAACCCTCACTTTAATCTCGTTTTGACGAAGAAGATCTTTTGAACGCTGAAGAGACATTTTGGTTGCCTCAAGATTCTGGTAAGCATAAACCAGGTTCCAGTAAGCTTCTTCCACACTATAAACCAAATCTATAATGGACTGTCTCAATTGATGCTTGTATTTGCTATACTCATTGGCCGCAATGTAAATATCCTTCTGGGTGGCCAATAGACCAAAGTTTTTTAACAGGGGCTGGGAAATCGAGAAAGTCATTAAGGTAGTGAGAGAGGGATTGATAGTACTGTAAATGCTGTTGGTTTCGGCTCTGCTATTATCCAGACTGAATTCAAGCGCACCACCCAACATCAGGGGTTGAGTCAATTTAAACTCCAGGGATGATCTTTCATTGGTGGTAATATCCGCACCGGCAAACGCACTGGTTGAGGGAGCATTGGTTTCACGTGTGCTTCCATTGATTTCAAGAGTTGGAATAAAAATTGATTTATTGATTTTCAACGCATACCAAAAATATTCAGTATTGGTCATCTCCACCTGTAAATTTAAATTATTTTTTAATGCAAATACGATGGCTTCTTTCAATGAGAGTTCTTTTTTCAATTGATCAGCTGGAAACAAAAAAGCATTAACAATCAAAACCAACGATACAATACACATGACTTTTCTCATAAAAATCCTCCGACGCTTATATTACCTGAATGTCGATACTTTAAATAACGCATTGTAAAATATAAATACGAAAATTAAATTAAAAGGTTCTATCCCGGCCTTTTTTCCCAATTTTATAACCGGTTGCTTTCGGGTTAATTGTCTGTTATAGTATCATTATAATTGATCCAAGGAGTTAATGATGAACAAAACAATGGTTGTAATTATTTCCATCTTATTGTTATTAAACATAACTTGTACAAAAAGCAGCCCTTCAAACAAATCAGAAATCAAACCCGGCCAGGACATCTCGCTGGATACTCCGGAAAAAACAACCAGTTATTCCATGGGGTATAATATGGGGAAAAACTTCAAGGAGATTTATGAAAAAATAGATCAAGACACCCTAATTCAGGGAATAATTGATGCCATAAATCAAAAAGATCCTCGGATTTCCATGAAGGAAATCTCTGACACTTTAATGAAGTTACAAGAGCGGGTGGCTGAACAAAAGAAAAAAGAGCAAAAGACCATGGCTGAACAAAATAAAAAAATAGGGACCCAATTTCTTGAAAAAAATGCCAAGGAAAAAGGCGTTGAGGTCACGGCGAGCGGATTGCAATATAAAATCATTAATCAGGGAAAAGGCGCAAAGCCAAAGGCAACCGACAGAGTCAGAGTTCATTACCGCGGTAAATTCATCGATGGTAATGAATTCGACAGCTCTTATAAACGCGGGGAACCAACCGCTTTCAGGTTGGATCAGGTAATTCCAGGATGGACTGAATCCCTACAACTCATGAAGACGGGGGCAAAATATGTTTTCTTTATCCCATCCGAACTGGCCTACGGAGAAAGAGGCGCCGGTAATGTGATCGGGCCGAATTCAACCCTGATATTTGAAATCGAATTGCTGGAAATACTTAAACCCGATTCAAAATAACAGCAGCAAATCAAATCCTTTCCGTTCATGAAAAGAACCAAACACGTTTATCCGGAATTGAAATATGCTATTTCGAAATCAAATTTAATATTGAGTGAATAGAATTGATTCATTCACCCAACCAAGAAACCACAAAAGTGAAACGGGAAATCAATAGTACCCAATCGATTATTCGGGAAAGCCATAAGCATTTACGAGATAGCCCAAATGCAAAACAAACCCGCATAACAGTGCTGGTGGAAAACAACAAGGATCAAATGCTTACGGATATAAAAATCAGCCATGGTATATCTTTGTTCGTAGAAAGAAAAGGTCTTAAATTTTTACTGGATCTGGGAGATAAAGATATCTATTACTCCAATTCAAAAAAACTCAACAAGAATATCAAGGAGGTTGATTTTGTTTTCATATCTCACGGACACAATGATCATGGCGGTGGATTGAAGCATTTTTTGAAGCATAATCAAAAAGCCCGAATATATATTAAAGAAAATGCCATAAAAGAAAAGCATTTTTCCAAAAGAAAACGATTTTATAAAGACCGATCGATTTCAAATTCATTACTCAAAAAACATCCAGACCGCTTCTTCTTTATTGAAAGCCTAACCGAACTGGATCAGGGAATTTTTATTATTCCCGAAATCATCCAAAAATATCCCTTGCCTGTTGCAAACAACTCTCTATTTAAAAAAACCAAGACGAAAATAGTGCAGGATGATTTTGATCACGAACAACTTTTGGTTATACAAGATAATGACGGATTAATAATTTTCTCAGGATGTAATCATAAGGGAATTTTGAATGTGATGGAAACAGTCAATCATTATTTCAAAAAAGATCCAATCAAGGCAGTCATCGGGGGATTTCACCTGTTCAATCCCGCCTTAGGGATAATGGCAGAAACCCCGGAAGCAGTAATCGCAATCGGATCAAAAATGAATGAATATCGAGTTAAAAAATATATCACCGGACATTGTACCGGAATCGAAGCCTATACGATTTTGAAATCCATTTTAAAAAACCGTTTGATCTACTTTTCCGCGGGAATAAGCTTTGTACCTTAGAAATTGTAAACCTCTTGGCCGGTAATAATTTTATTTTGGTAATTCAAATGATCCAAGGTCATATTTCCGGTAATGATGGAATGGGAAATCCGGGTTTTATTCAGAATCCGTGTATTTCCCCATACAATCGTATGTTCAACTATGGAATCAGGAGATATCAAAACCTGTTTTGAAATTGAATTAAGATCATGATTTTTATTTACATGATTTTTATAGAGAAAGTTTGATTGAAAATAAGAACGGGGATCCCCGATATCCAACCAGAGGCCTTCATAAATCAATACCCGGGTATCGAAATTGTATTTCCCCAGAGTTTGAAAAAAATTTTGCTCATTGATTCTACTGATTATAGAATTTTTCAAAAGTGCCACCCCTGCATACATCAATCCGGCAGAGGGATAGGATGCTATCCCCTTGTAGCAATCCTGTTCACATATCAAGGAAGAATACCTTTTGGTTTTATCTTCTCTTACCAGTAGAACACCATCCGATTTAGATTGGTCAAGCTTTTCAATCAGGCAATCAAGGGGAATGTCCAGAAACACATCACCATTGATAATCAATAAATAATCCTCTCCCAGAAACTCAGCGGCCTTATTTAAGATTTTGCTTCCAGAAAGTTTGGCTTCATGAAAAAAAGTGATGCGGTCATATCCCTTCAGAAATTCAGCTATACTTTCAGCTTTATGATGAAGATTAATAAAACCCTGATCGACACCTTTTTGAGTGAGTTGATCCAATATCAATTCAATTAATGGAGTTCCATCAAGAGGGAAAAGGGGTTTGGGTTCAATCAAGGATAGAGGCCAAGCTCTTTTGCCTAATCCGGCTGCCAACAAAAAAAATTTCGTCATTTCATTTAAATACCATATGGCCAGTCTGGTTCTGTTTTCGAAAGAGTTTATAATAACTATCAATAATATAATCCTTTTTCTCATAACCCAATGATCGTGCCACTTCATCAATACTTTCCTTTTCACCTTCTATTTCGATAAAATTTCCAATTGGAGTACGATCAATGGTGACAATAATATTATCTTTCCGATATATTTCCCGGTATTTTTCATAAATGAAATAAATTTCATATCCAAGTGAAAAAAGAATTTTTTTAATATTTTCAAAATTCAAGACACCACACTCGATTTCTTCTCTGATTTTATATTCAGAATTTATCTGGTCCTTAAAGGTCGATTTTTTAAAAGTGAGAATACCGGTTTCATTTTTTTTCCGTAGCCTTAATAATGAACCCGCCTCTCCTAATTGGTGATCGGGAGTATCAAAAACAATATTGAATTCAAAATATTCCTCGTCACTCAAGTGAAATTTCAGAAACTCAAGTTGCTTTACAACATCTTTAGTTCGGTTAATTTTTAGTTTGATTTCGATTTCCAAATAATTCAATAATTCACCCACTCATACCTGAATTTGGATAAATTTAATAATCACGTGATTTTGTGAATTCCAGAAGCTCAATTAGCAAATCTTTATATAGAGAACCGGGGAAATCAGATAAAAAATCACAACAATTCTGATGATATTTATTTATCTGCTGGTAACAAAAAGATTCGATATTAAACTCATGAAAAAGGGCTAATAACTTCTTATAGTTACCACTTTTTATGAATCTTTTTACTTCCCCCTTTTTTTCTTTTAATAAAAAAATATAGGGCAAAGTAATTTTTCCCTCTTTAAGATCTCTGAAACAATCCTTCCCGGTATTGTTGGAAAAGATATCCAGTATATCATCCCGGACCTGGAACATGGTTCCGAAATTCAAACCAAATTGATAAAAATTTTTTTTACTCGAGACGGAATCTTCATTTAGAGCCGGAATTATTTCGGCAATTCCTGCAAATAGGGCTGAGGTTTTTTTCTCCACAATCGAATAGTAAGTCTTAGGACTTAGATCATAATTAAAATTATTATCTACCTCCACTATCTGCCCCTCGATCATGCAACTGGCGGCATTTAACACAATATCCATTAAATATTTCTTCTCAATACGGTTTAAAAAGTTAAGAGAATTGATGAACAAAAAATCTCCACCAAGTACCGAGATATAATTACCCAAGTTTACATTCAGTGTTTTTACCCCCCTTCTCAATTTTGAATTATCTACAATATCATCATGAATTAAACTGGAAAGGTGTAACATTTCTATGGAAGCCGCAATGATGGGTAGTTCGTTTTTTTTTGTTTTGTTCAATCCCGCTAAAAGAAATAAAAAAGTCGATCTTATTTTTTTGCCTTTTGAAATGGGTGTCAGGTTGGTGATTTTTCTGAGCAAATTACTGCTGCTTTTGAGTTCCTTGATTATGATTTCGGTGGTTTCCAGTAACTGCTTCTTAATTGGAGCTTGAATTTTTTGCAAATCCATTTAATTAATTTTATCATTTCACTGCTGGTTTTGCAAAATCATTCTCCCCTGTGATAAAATTTTCTATGATAGAACTCAAGTATATTCAATTCAAAACCAATGGCAAAAATGATATGATTAATATAACCGAAGAATTAAAGAATTTGGTTTTAGATTCCAGTATTTCTTCAGGTAATATACTGATTTTTGTTCCCGGGGCAACCGGGGCGTTGTCTTCCATTGAATACGAACCGGGATTGATAAAAGATTTTCCGGAACTCATGGAAAGGTTAATTCCCATGCAGCAACAATATCATCATAATGAAACCTGGCATGATGGAAATGGGCATTCTCATCTCAGAGCTACACTGATAGGTCCTTCGCTTTCTGTTCCCTTTGAAAACAGTGAATTAATCTTGGGTACCTGGCAGCAAATTGTTTTTTTGGAATTTGATAACAAACCTCATAATCGTAAGATTGCTGTCCAATTAATGGGTAATTGATACCCTGTGTCGAACTTATCATGCCCAATTCAAGCCCAAATGAACTATCTGATATGGTTCTACGAAAGATCTGCTCTTCTGAATGAAATAATGGAACATATGAAAAATAAAAATATTAAAAAAATTAATATAAAAAAATGGGAAAAATTGAGCCCGTTTATCAAAGGCTGGGTTCCATTGTAATAGTAAAAGGGAGAAAAAATTCGGAATGATTGCAATACTTCAACCATGGGTGCGTAAGCGTTTATTAAATACGCTACGATCGCATAACCGGTAACCATACCGATAACCAATTTCTTTTTCTGCCACAAACTACTCAAAAACAAAGTAAAAACAGAAAAAAGAAATCCCAAACTAAAGCAACTTAATAAAATTTCAGCAAGGCGGATACTGCTTAAAGTGACCCCAAGCAGTATGGAACTCAGAGTCATCCCCAACCAGAAAATAAATGCTAAAAACAGCATTGATACTGCTATTGCGGCGGTTTTTTCAAAAATGAGCCGAGATCTGGAAATTGGATTTGTAAGCAAAAGATCAAGTGTTCCCCTTTCCTTTTCGCCGGCAATGGCATCACCACCTTTAGTAATACCAAATATAAGAAATAAAAGCGGTGCCATCATAGAGAAAGGCTGTATGCTGAAAAAACCGGCCGGGGTTCTCAGTTTGATGTTTTCACCGATCAGGTTTTTAATTATCGGCGGCATATGTTCCAGGGCTTCGAAAATTGCAGTGGACTTACTTATATAGGGATAAAAATACATTAAATAAAATGAAAGGCCAATAAATCCGATTGACCACCCCAGTATGGCGTATCGATAATCCCACAATGTTTTGAAAAACAGATTATGAAGCATTCTCAGATTCCCCGTAATGAGCCAGGAAGATTTCTTCCAAACCTGGTTGATGACTGGAAAAATCAATGATTTTGAATTTGCTGACTTTTTTTATGAATTGATTCATATTTCCACTAACAAGACATTTCAGCCTGTGATTTTCTATGATCAGTTTGTCAATATTTTTTATATCTGAAAAATCATTCCTCTTTATTGATTCCCCAAATACAATTTCCACCTGTCGCAAACTCTTTTCTTTTAACTTTAAAACATCTTCAATGGCTACAATCTTTCCTCCTCTGATTATTCCCACCCGGTCACACACCCTTTCCACCTCGGGCAAAACATGGGAAGAAAGAAAAATGGTTTTTCCTTCTGTTTTAAACTCCATTATCAACTGATAAAATTCTTGCCTGATTAAGGGATCCAGCCCGCTCGTGGGCTCATCCAGTATCAGCAGATCCGGTTTATGCATCATGGCTTGAATCACACCTACTTTTTGTTTATTTCCCTGAGAAAGAGTACGAATATTGTGTTCAAGGTCACATTTTAAGCGTTCAGTCAACTCTTCAACAAAAGGCCAGTGAACATTCTGCCTTAATTGAGCAAAATAGAGCAGCATTTCCTTAACGGTCATATTGTTATACAGACTCAGTTCGCCCGGTAGGTATCCAAGTCTTTTCCGGATTGAAGTACTCCTTTTTCGGGAATCAAGGCCAAACAGGAATGCCTGTCCGGAGTTAGGGCGTATAAAATCAATCAAAAGTCGAATAGTTGTGGTTTTTCCAGCTGCATTCGGGCCCAAATAGCCAAAGACTTCACCCTCTTTGACCTTCAAATTGATGCTCTTGATCCCTCTCTTTTTACCATAATATTTGGTCAGATTGTCGGTTTCAATAACTGGGATTTTCATTTCAAGTTAAGGAACATACATTATCATTTTAAATTGATCGTTGTATTCAACTTGCCGCCATGAGGGGATTCATATCGAATAACAACCTTTCCCTTTCCGCTTATTAAAAACTGATGCTCAACTTTTCCAAAACCGGGTATAAAAAGAAATTGAATCTCAGGGCGATATTCCTTATAAGCAACCAGATTACGATAAAGATCCTTGATGCTACCACCAGCGACTACCTTGATGTTTTTTCCTGATATTTTTAACATATCCTTAGGGTAAAGTTTAACATTCTGTACATGGTAGCTCATGGTAGGAATTGCCTTGCTATTACTCAGCCGGGTTCGAATACGTGTAAGATCCGGGGTTATTTTGTTTATATCAATCACTTCCAGTCTTATATCCGGTGTGTTTTTGGCAGAAAAAATAACAGCTGAAGCATTGCGGTGAACCAGATCAATTAGCATGAAGGGATCTGATAAACGTGAGCTCATTTTTACCCATCCACCAATTTCAATATCACCATAAATCGGATGTTTAAACGCTTTCCAGGGTTTATACAATTTTCCCTGGGCCAAGTGGTCATTAAACTTCAATCGTTCCCGATCAAAGGATCTGTTACCTCCAAAAGAAAATTCATCATCCTCATCTTTAGGGGATACTTTTTTAATCTCCTTAAAGCTTTTAAAACTCTCCTGTTTACTCATGTACAGTTCGCCCACAAAGGTATAAGAACCCATAATCATGGTCATCCATTCCCCAAAATCACCATAGGTGGTATAGAGATCTTTCCAACTGATCAGATAACGGTATCCGGGCGTAATTCTTTCGGCCTGTTCTCCCAGATAGTCATAAACTGCTATATCCAGAGGATGATAGGCTGGCTGGGCTTTGGTACTCGGTCCTCTCAGAAACATCCCCCCATAATTATGAAAGGCCCAGGCAATGCAAATATTGGGACGTTGTCGAATATAACTGGCTAGGGCTTTCAATCCCACACCGGAAAAGGGATAATCTCCGGATCCCTGCTGGACGTAAGGGGGCATCCAGTCAAACCCCCAATTTCTATTGGGGTCGACATATCCTTCGGCATCTTCATTTATTTTACCATCACCATCATTATCAATTCCTTCCGAACCCAGAATGGTCCATTCTCCGGTTTCTCCTGGCTTTATTCTGACCATCAATCTTGGATCTTCAGGATCTGTTTTGAATCGTCCGTGGGGATCCCTTTTCCGCATTGTACAAATATTTCCATCTCCATCAAGGTCATCAGGGAAATCCTCATCCACCAATCCGTCATGATCATCATCATGAGGTCTGCGTAAACCCCGATTGCTACTTGATGTATTGGGATCGGCAAAAAAATGGACCCGTCCATCTACATTTACCATGGGCACAACATAAAAGCATTTTTTATCAACCAGGGCGGTTATTTCTTTATTTTCCTGATAATTCGTCAATAAATAATTGAGTAAATACAGCGCTACTTCCGTGGCTTGAATCTCATTACCATGGATATTCCCATCCACATATATACCCGGTTTGTCAAGTTCTGGCCCGGTTTGTGGATTATTGACAGTCATACAATAGATATCCCGCCCTTCCTCGCTCTTCCCCACCAGATCCAGTTTGGTTAAACCCGGATAAGATTTATGAAGAACCTTTAAGGCTTCAATGACCATTTCATAGTCATAATAATGGTCAAACCGTAGAGGAACCGATACGTTGGATTTTGAATAAGAGGTGACTGGTCCAAATACAATTCCCAGAAGTATAATCATAAAAAGTATATATTTTTTCTTCATTTGGAACCCCCTAAATTCAAGAATGTACTGTCTGCCCAGGCAAGAGGAGTAAAGGCATTAATCTTTACTTTCCCGGGTTTTTTACTGTAAAGAATCCAGTTCAATACCTGGTTGCTGGTTCCGGCAATACCCTTAATCAGGCTTCTCTTTTTTCCTTCAATAATTTTCATATTTTCACCCTCAATGGTTACCACTATTGGAGAAACACGATTATTTTTTTTCCCCATTTCCGTAGGATACGGAAGATAACCCCGGTTTTCAATCCAGACTTTTAGTCGAAACAAACCATTGCCCAGGGGTTTTACTTCTGATTTCATGATTTTGATTCTGGCGATTTTTTTTGCCAAATGAAGAATCCAGGGTACCTGTCCTTCAAGCAATTGCTTAATCATATGAGCCGGAGGAGTATGTTGAGAATAGGGCACTGCTCCGCCCAACTCAACTTCTCCCAATGTCGGATGCTGGAAAGGTTTCCAATTCATAAATCCCTTTCCCTTCAACTCCTTATCACTGAAGGCCAGCAATGCCTTTAAAACAGGGTCACCGCCTTCCTTGCTCTTGGGTTTGGGCATATTTCGGAGCATGGCTGCCATCTTTTTTGTGGTCATCATGCCATTCTTAACCGCATTCATAATCATCTTGGCTTTAACATTGGCCGGAGTACCGGAAGATTTTAGAAATGCATCAATTTTCTCTTCTCCCAGGGCTAAAAATTCATCATTGCTCATTTTCTCCAGTTTTTCAGGTGTAAGGTCCGACTTCCCCTTTTTTTCCTCCTTTAACTGCGGCAATGTCCAGAAATCCATGCTAAAAGAAGGCAATCCCAGATGATAATAAGACCATAGTTCAAAAGATCCATCCTTGGCTTTTGGAGGATCCAAACGTTTGTTATCTATTTTATTTTTTTTAAGAAATTCCTTATACTTTTCAGATACTTCATTATAGAATTTAAGATCCGCTGCCAACGGATTCACCATTGCACCCAGGCCTAAAAAGCTGGCAACCATGGATTCGGTTATTTCAAAGCCGGAAGGTACCATTCGTTTGACAATTTCCATTATTTCTTTCATGGTGTAGGTACGACTGACATCAATATTAAGACGCTTTCCCATTCGCTCCGGTATTTTTATCTTGGAAAAATCTGCGGTTCCCTTTCGCCCACCTCTGGGCGGGATGAGGCAAAAATTGGTTTCACCCAGACAAAAAGTCAGGGCAATCTCCGGATGTTGAAATATGAATTTGATTAAATTAAAACTCTCTGTTTCACTCCCGGCCCAGGCACCTCCGGTTTTTTTAAAAAACTTGAATAAATGAGGAAAATTAATGGCAATGTTTACTCCACCCGGTCCATCCTCATTGTATTGCCCATCCCCATCATTATCAATTCCTTCGACATAGACCTTATATAATCCCTTCTCACCTTTAGACCAATCTGATTTTTTCATCAGTCTGGGTTCACCCGGAATCGGAATCCATTTTCCCTCCGGAGATTTAACCCGCATCATGGAAATAATTCCATTTCCATCAAGATCTTCCGCACCATCTTCATCCAGCTGATCATCCATATCATCATTATGAGGATGGCTGTTTCGTGGGTTCATTGCCAGCGGTTTGGAAAAATATCGATTTAAGGCATCTGGATTTCCAACCGGAAGGATATACCAGGTTTTATCGCTTCTGGATTCTTCTTTATCCAGAATTATTTGAATGGTTTTCATTGCTCCCTCGCTGGAAATCGGTACGGTTCCACTCATGTTGGCCACAACCAATATAGCAGGATTTTTCTTTCTTTTATTTTTCACTTCCAGCCCTATTTCCATAAGCATTACCTGTCGGCCGCCAGGACTAATCGCAATGTTGTGTAGTTTGGTAATGCGGGGAAACAAATTTACCAGCTTTTTCAGGCTTTGATTCAACTCATCAGGCGAATGATAGCGATCAAAGTTCAGGGGAAACGAATCCGCCATGATTAAAATTGAAGATATTATCAGGAATAATAAAAACAACCACTTTTTTTGTTTCATGTTCACCTCATTTTTATTGAATGGTAACAAAAGACCAATTATATTCATAAATGATTACGAATAAATTGTCAAAGTGTTCGTATATAAAACTCAGGAATTGACAATTATTTAATTTTTTGTATAGTCAAAAATACAAAGGAGATAAAGATGCAAAAAAAAGAATCATACAAATGGGCCTTAAAACAGGTCCAGGCTCAGATTAATAGACATGTGGATATTGTTGCCACATTGGCGAATATAGCTGCCATTTTGAAGGAGAGATTTTCCAATTTTTTCTGGGTGGGATTCTATTTCTTGCATGACCGAGAGTTGATTCTCGGACCCTTCCAGGGGCCGCCTGCATGCATGAAACTATCTTTGGAAAAGGGTGCCTGTGCAGCAGCCGTACACCAGAAGGAGACAATTATTCTACCGGATGTTCATCAATTTCCAGGGCATGTTGCCTGTGATTCCCGATCCAACTCCGAGATTGTCGTTCCCGGCTTTGACTGCAGGAATAAAATTAGAATGGTTTTGGATGTTGATAGTAAAAAATTCAATAATTTCGATGAAACAGATAAGGAATACCTGGAAAAAATTGTTGAGAAATTAAAAACCATCTGGTAAATATCGTTATAAATTAACGAATACTATTTCATTTGATTGCTCTTGGCCGCACTTATAAATCTCACAAAAAGCGGATGGGGTGTTATCGGACTTGATTTGAACTCCGGGTGAAACTGGCATCCGATGTACCAGGGATGATCATTTAGCTCTACCATTTCAACCAGATCCCGTTCCAGATTTTTTCCACTGATGGTCATTCCGTTTTCCTCTATAACCGATTCAAATTTCGGATTAAATTCATAGCGATGGCGATGCCTTTCAAAGATTTTAACTTTGTTGTAAATATTGTAACTTAACGTATCCTTTTTAATTTGACAAGAAAATTCACCAAGTCGCATATTATGTCCCATTTCTTTTATATCCACCAATTCTTTCAGTTTTAAAAATACTTTATTTGGGGTTTTGGAATCAAACTCAGTGGAATGGGCATCCTTAATCCCAGCAACATTTCGAACAAATTCAATGGTGGCGATTTGCATGCCCAGACAAATTCCAAAAAATGGAATTTTATTTTTTCTGGCATATCCAATTGCAATCATCATGCCTTTAATTCCCCTCAGACCAAATCCTCCGGGAACCAGAATTCCATTTATTTTCCTGAATCTTTCATCCAAAGGTTTTCCCAATAAATCTTCGGATTCTATTAAATCCAGTTTTACCGAAACATTATTTTCAACCCCGCCATGAAAAAGTGCTTCAAACAGGCTTTTATAAGAGTCATACAATTTTATATATTTCCCTACTATTCCAATAACCACTTCCTTTTTCAGATTGCTCGACCGATTTACCCAGGCCTGCCATTTTTTAGAGTCATTCTTCTTTTGTTTTAAATTTAATTTTTTAAGCAGAGAATTTCCAAGACCCTCTTTTTTGAAAATCAATGGAATTTCATAAATACTTTTCACATCAAAGGCGCTAACAACATCTGTTTCCCTTACGTTTGTAAACATGGCAATTTTCTTCTTAATTTCCAACGATATGGGAATTTCAGATCGACAGAGCAAGATGTCCGGTTGAATTCCAATTCCCCTTAATTCTTTCACGCTATGCTGGGTGGGTTTGGTTTTCAGTTCACCGGAAGTTTTTAAATAGGGGACCAGGGTTAAATGCATATAGATAACGTTTTCTTTTTCAAATAATAGACCAATCTGACGAATAGATTCCAAAAACGGTAAACTTTCGATATCACCAACTGTTCCCCCTATTTCCGAAATGATAATATCATACTGACCGTCCATAGCCATGATTGCAGCATTGATTTCATCGGTAACATGGGGAATGACCTGGACCGTCTTTCCAAGGTAATCACCCCGCCTTTCCTTGCGGAGGATTTGATGATAAATTCTTCCTGCAGTCCAGTTATTTTTCTGTGACATACTGGCCTGGGTAAACCGTTCATAATGGCCAAGATCCAAATCTGTTTCAGCCCCATCATCCGTTACAAACACTTCACCATGTTGGAGCGGACTCATGGTTCCCGGGTCAACATTTAAATAGGGATCAAATTTGATGATGGTGATGGAAAACCCATAAGATTCCAGAATATTGCCGATAGAAGCAGCGGCGATGCCTTTGCCTAAAGAAGATAAAACTCCTCCAGTAATAAAAATATATTTAGTCTTTTTCATTTTCGATACCCATCAAATTTTCGATTTTTTCTATGTCCTCTGGAACATCAACTCCGATCGACGGACAGTCACTCTTAACCAACTTGATCATAATATCGTTGGATAAGAAGCGTAATTGTTCAAGTTTTTCTAAATTTTCCAGCTTTGAAGGTGGAAAATTTACAAACCTTTCCAAAATATCGCGCCAACAGCCATAAATGCCTATATGTTGATTAAATTCCTGAAATTGCTCAACTGTTTGATGAGGAACAGGAGAACGGGAAAAATAAAGCGCCTGAAAATGATTATCCAAAACCACCTTAACGATATCCCTTGATCTAAAATCCTCAAAGGATTTGTTAACATAAAATGCGGAAACAACCCTCTCTCTTTCATTAAGCAAGGTATCGTACAATCGTGAGATTAGTTTTTCAGATATCAGTGGCTCATCACCCTGAATATTGATCACCGCATCATAATTGCTGTTTTTAAGTACTTCCCATATCCGATCAGTCCCGGATTGGATGTTCCCGGAAGTCATCTGATATTGCCCCCCAAATTTATAAACTGTTTGGGCAATCCTTTTGTCATCAGTTGCAACAATAATGTCAGTGAACTTTTTACATTTTTCAACCTGTCGATAAACCCATTCGATCATGGGTTTCCCGGCAATCTTTACCAAGGGTTTACCTTTGAAACGAGTGGAATCATATCGAGCCGGTATAATTGCCGCAATTTTTTTATTCATAATATATCAATACCAATTCAATATAAAAAGCAAATGACTCAACTCAATGGTGCAAAAAAAAGTATACTCAAGGTATTGGTGCTATTTGATGGTGGTTTCATCTCCATCCGTTTTTTTTTCCTCTAATGCTTTCAACTCCATCTGGCAAGTTCCTTGAAAAAAAGCCCCTTCCTCTATGGTTAATTTCCCTGTAATGATTTGGCCGGTAACCCTTCCTTGGGTAAAAATTTCAGTACTGCCCCTGGCAATGATCGATCCCTTGACTCTTCCGTTTATTGAAATATTTCTAACTTCAATATCAGCGTTCACCTGGGCGGTTTCACCAATAATGAGGGTATTACCTTCAAGAATTTTACCTTTGAATTTGCCATCAATTCGAAAAGATTCCTTAAAACGAATATCCCCTTTAACTTCCGTATCTTTATCAATAAAGGCATTTACTTTAATTGGTGGTTCATTTTTGGACATCCACTACTCCTTGAAAATCAATTTATATATCCTTTCAAACTCATCAAGCTTATTGAAATGAATCTCAATTTTTCCTTTTCCGCTTTTCGAATAGATTAATTTTACCTTGGTTGAAAAAAAACGGGTAAATTTATTTTCAATTTTCTGTTGATCCGGATCTTCAACCCTAGCCGATTTGCTTTTGGCTTTATAGAAAGCTTTAACCAAAGCTTCAGTTTGTCTGACAGAAAGCTTTTGATCTAGAATTTTTAAAAATGCCTGCATCATATCATCCTGACCGTTCAGAGAAAGCAAGGGCCTGGCATGACCGGGAGATAAATCACCGGTTACAATTCCCTTTTTGATAGCCTCAGGCAATTTTAATAAACGCAAATAATTGGTTAAGGTAACGCGTTTCATTCCCAATTTTTCAGATGCACTTTCCTGATTGAAATCGTTCTTTTTCATCAGCAATTCAATACCTTCGGCAATTTCAATTGCATTCAGATTTTCCCTCTGAATATTCTCAACCAGGGTACCAACCATTATCTCATCAATGGTTAAGTCTTTAACCAGCGCAGGGATTGTTGACCATTTTAAATATTGGGCCGCTCTCCATCGACGTTCTCCAACCAGAAGATAATATTTGTCTTCCTTTCTATAAACCACAATGGGCTGAATCATTCCCGCTTCTTCTATTGAGTTGGCAAGCTCTTTTATTTTTACCGGGTTAAAATCCTTTCGGGGCTGAAAGGGATTGGGATAAATATCTTCAATATTGATTTCAGATAGGGTTTTTTCTGAAGTTTCTGGTGATCGGTTGGAGATAATAGCCTCAATTCCCTTTCCCAAAACTTTTCTTTTCATCGAATCATCATCTCCTTTGCCAAGGTCATATAGGCCCTTGAACCTGCCGATTTAACATCATACAACTGAATTGGTTTCCCGAAACTTGGAGCTTCGGAAATTCTTACATTTCGGGGAATAATCGATTTATAAACTTTCGATTTAAAAAAACCCCGTATCTCTTCGCCAACCTGTTTGGACAAATTGGTCCTTTCATCAAACATGGTCAATAGAATACCCTTGATCTTCAATTGAGAATTAAAGTTTTCCCGGATTCTCTTGATTGTATTCATCAAATCAGATAGGCCCTCCAATGCATAATACTCAGTTTGAATGGGAATCAAAACACTATCCGAGGCGGTCAGGGCATTTATGGTAAGCAGTCCCAGAGATGGTGGAGAATCGATAATAATATAATCAAAGCGATTGGCAATCTTTTCTAAATTACTTTTTAAATAAAGATGGTTGTCATCTTCAGATATCAATTCCAGTTCAAATCGGGCAAGATTCCTTGAAGACGGGATCAATTTCATAAATTGAAGGCCACAAGCCAGTACAACATCTTCAATACGATTTTTTCCAATCAGAAGCGAATAGATGTCTTTTTCGATCCCATGCTTGTCAAATCCCAGGCCCGTGGTTGAATTGGCCTGGGGATCAAGATCCACCAACAGAACATTTTTCTCGGCAATGGCAAACGCTGCAGCCAAATTAATGGCGGTCGTGGTTTTTCCGACTCCGCCTTTTTGATTGGCAATGGCAATAATTTCGCAATTTCTTTCATTATGTTTCACGTGAAACATTCTCCATTTTGTAAATGACTATGTTATCCCTAAAAGGTATATTATAAGTTTTTTGTTTTATACTTTCCATACCTTTTTTTATTTTTATCATTTTTCTCTTGGCGGTAATTACCAGAATCTCTCTAACAATTCCTTTCTGTAAATACCGCAGTATTATGTCAAGTCGAGGGAATCCTCTGGTTATCAGGGAAAAGTTTTTCGAAGGCGTTTTTCTTAAATAATCCTCAATCGGCCCTTCATAAATTTCAATATTATCCAGTGACATTTGACTTTTCAATTTACGAAGAAAGGCAACTTTCTTCTTTTTGGTTTCCACTAAAACAACCGGACGTTTTATATTTAAAATCGCTAATGGTACTCCCAGCAGTCCATTTCCACTGCCAGCATCAATGATTCCCGGCTTTGAAACCAATGGTCCGATAAAGAGCGTTTCCTGTATCAAACAGAGAAGGTTGTCCCGGGTCATCTTCCTGGATATCAAATTGGTTTCTTTATTGGATTTCATTAAAAAATGCATATATTCCTCTATGAATTTCTCCTTTTTTTTATCCAATTGGATATCATGAGTAACCATTCTGCTGATTGTCATATCATTCATTTCCAATTGGAGGGTGTGAATTAAAAAATCAATTATATCATAGCACCGGATTCTAACCAACTATAATGAAAAACAGGAATCTGTAATTGTTAATCATTAACAATTACACTATCTTTTTCTGCTCTGTACAAATACATAATATGCAGCGGAAAGCAACCATACTGTTAGAACCAGAGGAGAATAAGTAACGAAATCAATAATTAAAAAGTAAGGGGATATTATTATTATCAGAATCAGTATTATCGCTACCATCCTGATCGAAAAGCGTTTTATTGATTCGGGTAATCTAATGGCCATATTTTTCTTTATTGCTGGAACCCAATCAATGAACAATCCAATATTGTTAAAAGCTTAGAAATTGAAATACTGTTCGAACTCTTTGGGGTGGGGAACATGTGAAATTTCTTTAATCTCATTCAGCTTGATATCAATCCAACGAGAAATAATCTGATCAGTAAACACATCATCTGCCTTTAAATATCCATTATCCTTCTTCAATCCTTCCAACGCTTCATTCAGATCTTCCGGCAACATTTTAATTTTCTTTTTTAATGCTTTGGTCTTAGGAATGCCGGAATCGAAAGGTCCGAAATAATATTCATCGGGATCCAAATTCTTTCTAATTCCATCAATACCTGCCATCAGCATTGCTGAAAGAGCAAGGTATGGATTGGATGACGCGTCACTGGCCCTGTATTCCAATCGGGTTTGCTCAGGCCGGGAATAAGTGGGAATTCGAATCGATGCGTTTCGATTTGACTGTCCAAATATCGCTGCAACCGGAGCCTCATAACCTCGCACCAGCCTTTTGTATGAATTAGTGGATGGATTGGCAAAAGCGGATAGGGAAGCGGAATGAAACAATAAACCAGTTAAATAATTTATTCCTTTCTTCGAAAATTTGGCATATCGAGCACCATCAAAGAAAAGATTTTTTTGCCCTTTTAAAACATATTGATGAATATGCCAGCCATTTCCTGCATTTCCGAAAAACGGTTTGGGCATAAAAGTAACAAAAAGTTCATGCTTCCTGGCCAAATTAAACAGGACATATTTTATTTTTACGGCATCATCCGCTGATTTTAATAACGTATCGAAATTGGTTTCAATTTCATGCTGATTTACCGCAACTTCATGATGGTGATATTTCACTTTTATCCCTATATCATTAAGGATTGAGGTGGCTTCGTTTTTAAAATCAATATATGGGTCGTCTGGTGCTGGGGAATGATAAAAATTTTTCTTCTCTTCTGTTTCCTTTTCGATATAATAGAAGCATTCATTTTCTTCAACCCCGTATTCTGCATTTTTAAAAATAAAAAATTCGTATTCCGGAGCCATCATAATCATTGAACCGATTTTTGATTCGGTTAGGCTTTTTTCCGCCTTCTTTGCCACAAAACGAACATCCTGAGAAAATCTGGATTTCTCACTGTTTGTTAAATAAATATTGGCCATAAAAACAGCAGTCTTTTTTTGAGAGAATGGATCCATAAACATAGAATCCAGATCCGGTATCATTATCATATCGCTTCTTTCAGTTTTGGCAAATCCATATGAAGAAGCATCAAACCCAACTCCATGATCCATTAACTCTTCATTAAACATATAAACCGGGAGTGTCAATGAATGTAATTTTCCTTTTAAGTCCAGGGTATTTAAGCTGATAAATTCAACTTTGTGATCAACACATTTCTTTTTGATAGTATTAAATTTTGATTTTTGCTGCATTCCTCAATATAATATAAAAAAAATTTTTGTCAAGTCTTGACATCACATTCGGCTTTACTATATCATAATGAATATACAACATTTGGCGGGGAATAAGATGATTAGATTTCCACAAGTGTTAATAATTTTGTGAAAAAGTAGCTAACATGGATTATTTTGAATTAACCAAAAATTATCTAAAGAAAATACTGGACAAGCCCACCTATGACAATTGGATTAAACCGTTGACTTATATTGGTTTTCATAAAAATGTGGTTTTTGTTGGTTCACCAGATAAGAAAAAAACCAGCTGGTTAAAAAAAAATCTGTTAAATAAAATTAATGATCACACCAAAAAGGAATTTAAATTCACCCTAAAATTGGTTCCTCTTTATGATGAAGAGGATATGGTTTTACCCGAGGATAACAAAAGGGGAAATGTTCTGCACCATCGATCCAACCTGCAAAACAAGTATACTTTTAGCAGTTTTGTTCAACTTGACCCAAACCGAATGGCCTATTCATTTGCCTATAGTGTATCCGAATTCCCAGGAAAATCTTATAACCCACTGTATATATACAGTGATGTAGGGCTCGGAAAAACCCACCTGATGTATGCTATTGGAAACCGGATTGTAGAAAACAACCAAAAAATGAGGGTAATTTATCTAACCACTAGTGATCTTATGAATGAATATGTAGAATATACCCGCCTGAACAAGAGATCAGAGTTTATAAATAAATACACATCCGTAGATGTTTTACTTATTGATGACATTCAATATATAACCAAATGGGGCGGAACCAGCGAACAATTTTACTATATTTTCAATAAATTAATCCAATTGGAAAAACAAATTGTAATCTGCTCAGATAAACACCCGGATAACATTCCAGATTTGGAAAAAAGGATAAAATCAAGATTTGAATGGGGAGGTATTGTGGATATCCTTCCATATGATCTTGAAGGTAGAATTGCCATACTCAAAAAGAAAATATTAGAAGTGTCCCGAAATAAAAGCCTCACCAAAAAACAATTTGAAATCTCCAATGAGGTGGTTTATTTTCTGGCATCTTCCATAAAGGATAATATCCGGAAACTTGAAGGGGCTTTGAATCGATTAATCGGATATGCGGATTTAAAATATTCGGATATGAATGGAAATGAAATCACATTATCGTTCGCCAAAGAAGCATTAAAACCCTATATTTCATTAAAAAAGAAAACCATAACCATCGATGGTATTCAAGAATTTATTGCTAAAAAATATAATATTAAGGTTGGGGAGCTCAAATCAAAAAATAATCGACCCAAAATTACTCTTCCCCGCCAAATTGCAATGTATATTTGCAAAAAATTAACCAAAAATCCCCTAACAGAGATTGGAAGTAAATTTGGAGGAAAACATCACACAACTGTTCTTCATTCAATAAAGAAAATTGAAAATGAAATCGAAAGCAATGAAGATTTTTCCAAACAAATCAACTCATTCATTAACTTCTTTCAAGATTAATTATTACATTGTTATAAATATTTTTATCACAAATAATAAATTTTCAACAGGTAATTCAGAATGAATAACAGGTACTTTAAAGTAAGAAAACAAATTTTCCACTTTTACACAATATATTTCTTTTTTTTATATATATATTATGATATTATTATTAATATTAATAGAGGTAGAAAAAAATGAAAATTTTTGTGGATAAATCAAAGTTTGCAAATGAATTGAGGTTATTTCAAGGTGTTTTTGAGAAAAAAACCCTCATGGATATTCTACAAAATATCATGTTGACCGCAACTGAAAACAACCTGCTGGAAATGGTTGCTACCGATCTTGAGATTGGTTTGTCATCCAGTTTTCAAGTTGATGTAAAAGAACCAGGTACTTTTACGGTAAATGGAAAAGATTTTTATGATTTAATGTCAAAAATGCCTGAAGGGATTGTGGAAATTTCAGAGAACAATGATTTACAGATTAATATAAGCAATGAAACCAAGACCAGTAAATACAAATTGTTGGGACTTCAATCATCAGATTATCCACAATTGCCGATTTCAGATTTTTCCTCTTCGATCAAAATCTCAATGGAAAAATTAAATTCAATGATTCAAAAGAATTATTACATTATCTCTCCTGAAATGAAATTTAACCTGGGTGGAGCATTAATGAACATCAATGAAGATATTCTGGAAATGGCGGCTACAGACGGTCACCGTTTATCGTATACCCATTATAAAAACAAATCACCTATCTCAGAACCCGTGGGGTTCATTATTTCCAGAAAAACCCTTCTTGAATTGTTAAAAATAGGAGAAAAAGGTGAACTGGATTTTAGTTATGACAAAAATAATTTATTTTTTAAATATCAGAATCGAATTCTTTCTTCCCGTATAATTGATCAAAAGTTTCCCAATTATAAAGCTGTAATTCCTGAAAAGACTGAATACCAAGCCATTATTAATGTTGAAGAGTTACTGAATACGCTTCGTCGTGTTTTGATTTTTAAAACCAGAAACAACGGAGTAGCGTTTAAATTTACTGATCAGAAATTAATCCTCGAGAGAACTACACCTGAAAAAGGTGAGGCTCATGAGGAATTAATATTTGACTATGATGGTAAACCTTTAGAAGTTGCTTTTAATGGAAATTTTATTATTGATTTCCTAACCCACATTGATTCAAAAGATATTCAGATTGGTGTGAATGATAGTGATAGCTCATTTATATTCAAACCAAAAAAGGAAAGCGATATTAATTTTATTTATGTTGTAATGCCACTCAATATCTAAACCGCTTGATTATACAGAAATTAGAACTAAAGGGCTTTAGAAATCTAACAAGCCTTGATATTTCTTTATCATCCCAGAAAAATTTAATATATGGATTGAATGGCGCGGGAAAAACCTCAATATTGGAAGCAATATTTATTCTGGGGTTTGGAAAGTCTTTTTTAAAAGTAAAAAAGTCAGAATTGGTTAATTTTGATATGAATGCTTTTTTTTTAAAAATGGGTGTTTTAAAAGGGAGTATTGAAACAGAGCTGATTGCTTCGTTCAAAAAGAATGGATTTTATTTGTTTTTAAATAAAAAAAGCTCGAACGTGGTTGAATTGAGTAAGTATTTTTATCCGGTATTTTTTTCATCCTCCAATTATAACCGGACAATTGACAGTGTTACTGAAATGCGTAAAATGATTAATCGATTTATATTTGGTGTTCATTCACTTTACATACACTACATTTTGAGTTATAATAAAATTTTAAAACAAAAAAATTATTTACTAAAAACCACAAAAAATGTCCTGGAACTCAATAGTTGGAACCATGCGATCAGTGAAATGAGTTCGAAAATTGTTGACACCCGAATGCACTTCATAAACAAATTGAATCATGAAATCGAAAATAAATTCGGAAATCATCTGACAATCCTATATAAACCATCGCTTGATACAAATAAAGGCATTTCAGATGATATTTTTTACCAGCAATTGGAAAAAACAAGGAGCCTGGAAATTAAAAACCAAAAATCTATGATTGGACCACACCTGGATGATTTCGAATTTTACTTTAAATCAATAAATATTAAATTTTATTCTTCCGGAGAAAGAAAACTCCATTTATTAATGATTTATATTGCTTTTATAGAACTTTTTAAAAAGACAAAAAACCAGTATCCTGTTTTCTTGATTGATGACTTTGATACAACTTTCGATAATCAAAATCTTGATTTTTTATTGGATAATTGTCCGGATATCCAGGTTGTTGCCACTTCAGTTCATAAATTTAATAGTTTTGATAACTTAATTGAATTAAAATGCGGGGACAAAAATCTCAATAGAGTAAAAAATGGCTGATAAAAAATACACGGCAGAAAGCATCAAGGTTCTGGAGGGGCTGGTAGCAGTTAGAAAAAGACCCGCCATGTATATAGGAAGTACCGGAAGTACCGGCTTGCACCATCTGGTCTATGAAGTTGTTGATAATTCCATTGATGAAGCCATGGCTGGTTACTGTAAAAAGATCGAAGTTGTAATCCATTTCGATGAATCCATCACTGTTAATGATGATGGACGCGGAATTCCGGTAGATATTCATAAAGAGGAGAAAAAACCGGCGGCAGAAGTCGTGATGACCACCCTTCATGCGGGAGGTAAATTTGATAAAGATAGTTATAAAGTTTCCGGCGGACTTCACGGAGTGGGGGTTTCGGTTGTAAATGCGCTATCTTCCCGTCTGGACCTGGAAATCAAGAGAGACGGGGCGGTTTATTTTCAAAAGTATGAACAAGGAAATCCGGTATCGAAATTCAAGCAAATCGGAAAAACAAACAAGCGAGGAACCAAGGTTACATTCTGGCCAGACGAAGAGATTTTCGATATGATTGAATTCAGTTTTAACATATTGTCAAAACGACTGAAAGAACTGGCCTTTTTAAATAGGGGTCTATTCATTACCTTGATTGATGAGAGGGATAACAAAAAAGAACAGTATGTTTTTAAAGGGGGGCTTGTTGAATATGTTAAATATTTGATCGGTTCAAAAGAGAAGGTTCATAACAAGCCCATTCATTTAAGTTCGGAAAAGGACGAAATCGAAATTGATATTGCTTTTCAATATGTCAATACCTTTAGTGAAATGTTGTTGTCATATGTAAATAACATCAACACTGCTGAAGGGGGAACCCACCTAACCGGTTTCAAAGGGGCCATAACCCGAACCATCAATAGTTTTGCTCAATCAGACAACCTTCGGAAAGCGGTTAAAGTTAATTTTTCTGGTGATGATGTTCGGGAAGGTTTGATTGCTGTCATTTCAGTCCGTTTAAAAGAACCTCAATTTGAAGGCCAGACCAAAGCCAAACTGGGTAATTCTGATGTAAAAGGTATTGTTGAATCTTTTGTAAATGAGAAGTTACAGGAATTTTTTGAGGAAAATATTGGGGTTGCCAAATCCATTGTCAATAAAGCCTCTCTGGCTGCCCAGGCGCGGGAAGCATCAAGAAATGCAAAAGATCTGGTCAGAAAATCGACTCTTCTTGAAAATACCACTTTACCCGGAAAACTTGCTGACTGTCAGACCAAAAACCCGGAAGAAAGTGAATTATATGTCGTAGAAGGAGATTCAGCTGGGGGATCTGCCAAGCAAGGAAGAGATCGCAGATTTCAGGCCATTCTTCCTCTCAAGGGAAAGATTTTGAATGTGGAAAAAGCCACCACTACCAAAATGCTGGAAAATGAGGAAATTAAAACCATTATTGCGGCTTTGGGAGTGGGAATCGGTATAGAAAGCTTTGATATTTCGAAATTGCGTTATCATAAAATTATTATTATGACTGATGCCGATGTTGACGGATCCCATATCCGCACACTGCTCATGACTTTCTTTTTCAAATATATGCGCCCGCTTATTGAAAAGGGGTATCTCTACCTGGCTCAACCTCCCTTGTTTTTGGTTAAAAAAGGAAAGAGCAGAAAGTATATCAAAAATGAGAAGAAACTGGATAATTACCTCATAAAACTTATTGGTGAAGAAGCCATTATATACAATGAACAAAATGCAGCAGAAGTATTAAAAGGCTCCAAGCTGGTCAAATTCATCAAGTTGGTTAATAAGAGAAGTTCCCTGATGGATAGTATTGAAAAAAGAGGGATGCCCAGGGCTTTAACCAACAAATTGGTTGAATTGATCAAAGATGAAGATACATTTTCGGATGCCAAAAAGACAGAGGAAATTGCCGAAAGAATTGGGGAAGTGGATTGTTGTCGATCCGTAACCATCAATTTTGATGAAGAATACTCTACTTTCAATCTGGATATTGAATATGAACTAAATGGCGTGAGTATGAAAAAATCCCTGAACTGGGAATATTTGACCGGTCCATTGTTTGCTGAAGTAAATGAGTCTTATGAAAAACTCAAACACTTCCCCCAAGCTCCGTATGTATGTAAGATTAACGGTTTTGAATTTATCACTGAAAAATCAAAAGAACTCGTCTCCACCCTGTTTGAGAAGATAAAAAGTAAATTTTCTATTCAAAGATATAAAGGACTGGGTGAGATGAATCCCATACAATTATGGGAAACTACCATGGATCCGGATGTTCGAACTTTACTGAAAGTTCATATTAATGATTTTCTTGTAAGCGAAACCATATTTGATACCTTGATGGGCAGCGACTCCAATAAGCGAAAAGAGTTTATTCTTCAAAATGCTCTGAACGTTAAAAACCTGGATATATAAGGATAGAAGATGGATATCATAGATGAGATCAAAGAAAAAATAGAAGATGTAACCATCGAAAATGAGATGCAAACTTCTTATCTGGATTATTCCATGAGTGTTATTATCGGCAGGGCCATTCCGGACATACGGGATGGTTTGAAACCGGTACACCGAAGAACCCTCTATTCGCTTTATCAGACCGGTACACTTTATAACCGCCCTTATAAAAAATCAGCTCGTATTGTTGGAGATGTAATCGGTAAATACCATCCACATGGAGATTCGGCTGTCTATGATACCCTGGCCCGGATGGCGCAGGATTTTTCTATGAGATATACGTTGGTTGACGGACAAGGCAATTTTGGATCTATTGATGGAGATCCCCCGGCTGCCATGAGATATACCGAAGTAAGGCTGGATAAAATATCCAATGCGCTCATCACTGATATTGATAAAAACACAGTTGATTTTAATCCTACCTATGATGGGACCATGGTTGAACCTTCGGTCTTTCCTTCACTGCTTCCCATGTTGATGTTGAATGGAAGTTCCGGTATCGCAGTCGGAATGGCAACTTCGATTCCCCCACATAACCTGAAGGAGCTGATTGATACGGTAAATTATTTTATTGATAACCGTGATGCCAGTATTGAAGAATTAATGGATATACTGCAGGGCCCTGATTTTCCAACCGGAGGATTTATTTTTGGTAAGACATCCATTCGAAATGCCTATAAAACCGGTAGAGGAACCATTGTGGTTCGGGCCAAAGCGGTTATTGAATCCGATGGAAAGGGCAGACAGAAGATTGTAATCACTGAAATTCCCTATCAGACCAATAAAGCAAGAATACTGGAAAATATTGCTCTTCTCGTAAAGAGCAGAAAAATAAATGGGATTTCTGATTTACGGGATGAATCGGATAGGGAAGGCATGAGAATTGTGGTAGAAGTAAAACGAGACGAGATCCCTGAGGTAATTCTAAACTCGCTTTATAAGTATACTCAGTTGCAGAGCAGTTTTTCCGTTAATCTTCTGGCCATTGTAAATCAACAACCAAAACAGTTTAATTTAATCGATTACCTCAATTATTTTTTGGGTCATAGGAGGGAAATCGTCCGGAGACGTTCAAAATTCGAACTTGAAAAAGCTGAACGCAGGGCTCATATCATTGAAGGTTTGAAAATTGCTCTGAACCAACTGGACCTGGTTATAAAACTCATCAGAGGGTCCAAAGACCGAACCGAGGCTAAAGCGAGTCTCTTGAACAAATTGACTTTAACCGAAATCCAGGTGGATGCCATCCTGGATATGCAATTATACCGCCTTACTGGACTGGAGATTGACAAGTTGGAAGCAGAATATGTGGATCTCTTGAAACAGATGAATTATCTGAAAGAAATATTATCCAGTGAACATATTTTAATGAATCTGATAAAAAAAGAACTTGAAAAAATCAGCGATCAGTTCACAGATGACAGACGTACAACTATCATTGAACACGATTTATCTGAAATCAATATCGAAGACTTGATCAAAGATGAAGATTTTGTGATTATTTACACCGAAAAAGGGTATATTAAACGTACGACTCTGAGCTCATATAAGATTCAACACCGGGGAACGATTGGCAAGCGCGGATTCGGCTTGAAAGAGGAAGATGTTATCTCAAGGTGCTTTGTTGCCTCTGCTCATGATTACGTCCTGGTTTTTACTGAAAAAGGAAGGATCTTCTGGATTAAGGTATATGATCTGCCCGAGGGTGATGCAATTGCAAGGGGAAAACCCCTGAATCGTTTGATTGGAATCGAAGGGGAAGAAAAAGTGTGTTCGGTAATTAATGTAAAGGGATTTCCCAAGGATCAATATGTGATGCTCTTTTCCAGGAAGGGCTATATTAAAAAAACTTCACTGGCTGCTTTTTCAAAACCCCGAATAATCGGTATCATTGCTGCTGATGTTCCAGACGGAGACTCACTTTTTGAAGCTCAGATCACCAATGGGGACAATGAAATCATTCTGGGTACCAACCTGGGAAAATCATTGAAGTTCAATGAAAAAGATGTTCGGGAAATGGGGAGAAGCGCCCGAGGGGTAATTGGAATCCGGCTGGATAAGAAGGATTTTCTGGTTGGAGCAGATATAATCGGGGACAAGGTGAAATATATTCTGACCGTTACTGAAAAAGGGTATGGGAAAAAGTCAGATCTTGATCTTTATCGCCTGCAGAACCGGGGTGGTAAGGGTTTGATAAATATTCGGATAAATGAAAAACTGGGTAAGGTCATTGGACTGGTTACACTGGGAGAAAATGATGAAATTCTGTTATCTTCCGAAAGGGGAATTATTAATAAGCAGACTTCTTCCCGGATTAGATCACAGGGAAGGGCTACCCAGGGTGTGAAAATCATTAATTTAAGAAGCGGAGATAAACTGGTTTCCCTCGAAAAAGTCCGAATTGATACCACCTAATTGAATTTGTATTGTTAAGGTTTACCCGATTAGCATACTGAGATGAGGAAAACGGAAAATATAGAAATTATTGAAACCCATAAAAGATATCCATTATCTTATATTCTAATATATAATGGATTAACCGTTATTCATTTTTTACTGGGGGGGATGGGTATCATATATGGATATAACTTCACCGGGGCCGGAAAATTGATTGGATATTTCTATCTGGCTTTTGCTTTTGTTCAGATGTATGTGGTCATGCCCCTGAAAGTATGTCCGGCCTGTGTATATCACAGCAAAAATAAATCCCGATGCATAAGCGGTTTGAATATCATCTCAAAAAGGGTATTACATTGTAAAGGGACAAAAGATCTCTCCAAAAGGGGAAAAGGCCTGTTATGCCACAACCATTTGTATATGATTGCTCTGGTTATTCCGGTTATTTTTATGCTTCATGCCCTGGTTTTTAATTTTTCATTTTTTTTACTTTTTTTATTGTTGGTTTTAATCAGCGTATTGTTGCTCCGGGTATTGATCATTATTCCAAAAATGGCCTGTATTCACTGTATGGCCAAAGACAAATGCCCCAATGCCGAGGCCAGGGGTATATTTTGAATGGCTACGCTTTTCGTGATAAAATAGGTTTTAATGATTGTGCCGGTCTTTTTATTGGCAGAGGAGACAGATGTAAATGTTTTTTCCCATAAAAGACTATAATCCCACCCGCAACGTTTCATATATTACCATTGTATTAATTGCAATTAATATAACCGTGTTTGTTTATCAAGCAGTGATTTCAGATTTGAATTTAAATGTGTTTAAAAATGCCATGATTCCTTGGGAAATTACCCATATGAAGACGATTGAAAGTCCTGTTGGGATTGAGGTACAAGATCAATATGGATACACGCAGAGACAACTGATTTATAGAGAAATTTCTCCTTTTCTGACTTTGTTCACTTCGATGTTTATGCACGGATCGATTTTACATCTCTTCGGGAACATGCTTTTTTTATGGATTTTCGGAAATAATATTGAAGATTATCTGGGAAAAATCAAATTCATACTTTTTTATCTTTTATCCGGTCTGGGTGCCAGCCTGGTTCATATCATATTTCATTCCAATTCCATGACACCTGTGATTGGAGCCAGCGGGGCTGTATCCGGTGTGATGGGGGCCTACCTGATCCTTTTCCCAACCGCCAGGGTCCGAACCCTGGTTTTTGTGTTTATATTTATCACTTTTGTCGATATTCCGGCATTTATTTTCTTGATTGTCTGGTTTATATTTCAATTTTTATATGCGGGTGGTGAAGGTGTGGCCTGGCTTGCACACGTCGGGGGATTCTTGATAGGACTACTTTTGATAAAATGGTGGCGTCAGAAAAAGCCAAAAATTGAATTAATTGAATAATTGACGATCCATAATTTGTCTTTGACCAATATTGCAGAGATTACGGGCATTTGGTTGACAAACAAAAAATTGTTTTTTAAAATTGATCTACAGAAAGGGCAACTTCCATGAACAAAGATCTGATCAATACCAAAAGGGCACCCAGCGCCATTGGCCCCTATTCTCAGGGAATACGGAAAGGGGAGTTCGTTTTCCTCTCTATGCAAATAGGGATTGATCCCGTGACCCAACAATTGGTCAATGGCGGAGTTAAATCTCAAACCAGGCAGATTTTTGACAATATTACAGAGATTCTAAATCAGGCTGGCACTCATCTAAATCAGGTGGTGAAAACCACAGTATTTATCAAGGAAATGAAATATTTCAAACCTGTTAATGATATCTATACTCAGTATTTCGATATACCCTACCCGGCAAGATCGGTTGTTGGCGTCAACGATCTTCCCTTATCTGCTGAGATTGCAATAGATATAATTGCCATTAGATAAATGAATCAAAGAGTGATCATTTCTGGTTTCGATCAAATCGAGGAGAAGAGGTGACAAATATAGCAAATTTACTCTTAAGTTTGCAGGAAGAGTTGGGTAAATCCCCGGATAAGGATAAGGCCGATCGGGTCATTAAAAGAATCGTGGCTTTTTATATGGATAATTTGGGAGTACAGGAAGATGAAGTCGCGATTTTTTTTCCCAACAAACAAAAAACCGCCTTGTCATTTGTTTATCCGACCTATCTTGTCAATTCAGGGATTATTTCTATTGAATCACCGGATGCGATTGTTTCTCAGATTTATCGTACCGGAAAACCTTTTATTGATAATAAATTCTTAGAGAAGGAGCATTTATCGGTTTTTGAATTCGTTAAAACACCTCAGAGCGAAACCAAGCTTATCTGGAAAATGATCGGGACTGTAATTTCCTATAAAGGAGAAAAAATCGGGGTCATTGAAATCTCAAAAAGGCGAAGCGCCTTCTCTGATGTAGGTTCCGATTTTACCAAGGAAAATTTGAAGTTCCTTGAGCAATCAATTTTACAGTTGAATCAAGTATTCAAGAACCTATATGATGATATTTTCAGACAAAAACGAGAAAAAGTGAAAAGAGACTTGGCCTTACTGGCAGAAATCATTCGCTGGAGAAGGAAACTTAATGATGGTGATTGTATAAAGTTCCGAAATATTTATCTGGGATTGATAAATATTTGTAAGGGATATGTGATTCATAAAAATTCCCTTGATCGGATTGAAGTGAAGTTTACTTCCGGTAATTGCAAAGAATACATGGTCGTATCAATAGACTCCCTGTGGCCTTGCTCCTGGGATAAAAACAAGATGAAAAGGGCTTCCAATGTGTATAAAAGACTTAAAAAACTCAGTAAGATTATTCGGGATACCGATTGAGCTGTTGAGGTTTTGCTGTGTGTTTAATGGAAGTTCGTAACCTCAACGTTTCGCTTCGAGGAAGTGCTTTTCCTATCTTAAAAAGCATTCATGTAAAAATAAAACCCCATTGTATTACCGCTTTGATCGGGGAATCCGGTTCTGGAAAAACGATTTTTTCGCGAACAATTTCGGGATTACTTCCGGAAAATATGGTTATTGATTCCGGATTTTTCTATTTTAAGCACAAAATAATTTCCTATCAATGGATTCAGAAAAATAGGGGGCGGACAATTTTTTACACACCTCAAAATGCAGCGGCTTCTTTAAATCCCATTATAAAAATCAAAACCCAATTAAAGGAGGTTTCCAGAAGCGGAGCCGAACCCATTGATAAAATTTTAAATAATCTATCCCTGCGGGATTCTCAAAGAATTTTAAATGCCTATCCTTTTGAATTAAGTGGAGGAGAAAATCAACGATGCCTACTGGCCATGGCTATTGCCCTGACTCCTCAATTGTTAATTCTGGATGAGCCTGTAACGTCGGTGGATGGTCAGTTTCGAAAAAGTTTTATCGGCTATATTCAGAAAATAAAATCCAAATACCATATGACCATCTTGATGATTACCCATAACTTGGCATTGATTGAACATATTGCCGATTATATTTATATCATGTATGGTGGCCAGATTGTAGAGTCGGGCACCTTTGATGATCTTATTTGCCAACCAAGGCATGCCTATACCAAAGAAATAGTTTCATATCTTTAATAACCCGGCTTTGGTTAACCGGTTCATTATATTAGTTGATCTTTCTGCTTAAAAATATTGATTATGTCCTGAGGATTTTGGGCTTTTTTCATGGTTTCTACAATATCTGTAGAAGAAACCAGCCGGGCGATATGAGCTAATGATTTTAAATGGAGGCCGACTTCTCTTTCATCACTCATAATTAAAAAGACCAGATATACTTTTTGGTTATCTGGAGATTTAAAATCCATTCCCTCTTTTATTAATGACAGGAAAAAAGTGAAGTCAGAAAATTCATCTGAAAAGATATGGGGGGCAGCCGAACCTTTTCCAATTGCGGTGGATTGAACACTTTCTCTTTTTATGAAAAGGAGTTTGATTTTTTCAGTATTTTTTATGATTTCATTTTTTTTTAGAAATTTTGAAAAATCATTGTAAAAACTGTCGGTATCAGGATAGTGATCAGCGACAAATATGTTTTCGTTTTTTAAAATCCCCGTCAAATTCATTGCATTCTCCTTTTCAAATCATCGGAGGTTTCGAAAATTTTATCTTTTCCCGCGGAAATGAGGAAAATTTCCATTTCATCCTCCATTTGAATTTTGTATTTTTGCCCCCAAGCATCCAAACATTCCGCTTCGGTTCTGAGATAAAGGGGGATCAGTTCGTCCAGCGACCGGGGATATTTTCCGGAATCAGAATAAAAAGTATTTATGGCAGTGGAAATGTGCCTTATATCCGAATCTAAAATTAATTTATCTACTTTCTGACCGGCGTTCAGCATTTTCTGGGGCAGGTTTTCCTTTTTGGAAAAAAATCCGGTTTGTATGGCAACAATAACCAGAAAAGCCAGCAATATTACCAAAAGTATGCCTCTCATAAAAATATTTTAAAACATAAAAAAAAAAATAACAATATAGAAACATAAATTTAACTATGCCAATAAAAATGATATAATAGCCATATGGATTCACAGCCAAAAAATGAAATGATCTTTTCCATTCTGAAAGAGCTGGAAATTTTTTCTGATTTGGATGAAAGCGCATTGATAACCTTAAGCCACTTGTTTGAAGAGAAGGAGTATCTTCAGAATAGAATCATTTTTGAAGAGGGGAGTATCGGGACCTCGATGATGATCATTGCCCAGGGCAAGGTCAGGGTATCCCAGAAGGCCAACCAGGAAACGGAAGAAGCATTGAAAATTTTGCATACCGGGGAGGTGTTCGGTGAAATGGCCTTACTGGAAGATTTGCCCAGATCTGCAGCCATAATCGCTCATACCAATGTGATTATCATTTCCGTTGATCGGTCCAATTTCTTAAAATTCCTGGAGCAGGATTGCAGAAATGGATTGAAAATCATGATCAAATTGGCCAAAACATTGTCCTCACGTTTGCGAGAAGCCGATGTCAAACTCAAGACCTTTGTAAACCTTACTCAGTGGATATGATTGATTTAAAAGATATTTAATTTTTATTCAAATTTAACCATATAACCATGAAGGAGTCTCAATGAAAAAAATCAAATTTTTTATTTTTTTTATCATTTCAGTTGCTTCCCTGATTTGGGGAATACAATCACCGGATGATTTTTTAGGATTTAAGCTGGGCAGTGATAAGAATCTTGCCCGATATAATCAAATAAAACAATATTTTGAAAAAATCGCTCGGGAATCTCCCCGGGTGATCCACTTTAATATCGGGAAAACCACCCGGAACAATGACATGATCATGGCCGTGATTTCAGATCCGGAAAATTTAAAAAAATTGGATTTGTATAAAGGGATTTGCCGGAAATTGTCGCTTGCTGAAGTCGATTCAACTGAAGCGGAACAATTATCCCGTAACGGTAAAGCAGTGGTGTTTATTACCTGTAATCTTCATTCAACCGAAATCGGGTCATCTCAAATGGCCATGCAGATTCTTTATAAAATGGCTACCGACAATTCAGATGAAATCCGCCGGATCTTGGAAAATGTGATCTTTGTCCTGGTCCCCTCGGTTAATCCCGACGGGCAGATGATGGTGGTTGACTGGTATAACCGGTATAAGGGCACTCCTTTTGAGGGAGGTAGCCTTCCCTACCTGTACCACTGGTATGCCGGACATGATAATAACCGTGACTGGTTTAAAATCAACCTGAAAGAAACATGGAACATTACCAATCAATTGTACTTTCACTGGTTTCCCCAGCTATTGGTAGATGAACATCAGATGGGCAGCTCCGGGGATCGGTTTTTTATCCCTCCTTTTCAAGATCCTCCAACGCCCAATGTACATCCTCTGGTGTGGCAAACCATTAACTTGGTGGGATCAGGTATTGCTTTTGATCTGGGCAGGTTGAATTATAAGGGGGTGGCCTCCCGGGGATTTTTTACCGGCTGGTGGATTGGTGCATTGGATGATTCGGCCTGGTTTCACAATATCCCGGGTATTTTGTTTGAGGCAGCCTCGGTTCGGGTGGCCTCCCCGGTCTATATCGAATCCGAAGAAGTCAGAAGCGCTGAAAGTCGGATGAATGAAGAACGGATTTTTAGCCCAGATCCCTGGGAGGGAGGATGGTGGAGGCTTCAGGACATTGTTGACTATGAGCTGAATGCCACCCTGTCGGTCCTCAGATCTGCCGCAATTTATCGACAAGAATTATTGTGGAATTCTTATAAGATGGCAGTGGATAATTTAGAAAAGGGTAAAAATACACCTCCTTTTGCCTATATTCTTCCCGTCCAACAGACCGA
The DNA here is from genome assembly GCA_965195285.1 of uncultured Aminicenantes bacterium. Classification (GTDB taxonomy): domain Bacteria; phylum Acidobacteriota; class Aminicenantia; order UBA2199; family UBA2199; genus CAZOWT01. The sequence goes on from CBDAFS010000007.1 coordinate 49,509, forward strand.
TCCGATCACCGGTGAAAAATTCATTAAAACCTTATTAAAATCGAATATCAGGGTATTTAGATTAATGAAGCCATTACAACTGGATTCCTTTCAATTTAAAGCAGGTTCATTTGTAATCCCATTATCCCAGCCCTTCCGTAGTTTTGTCCATAACCTGCTTTCCATTCAACATTACCCGGATTTGAGAAGGAATGAATCTGAGTCACCTGTATTGCCTTACGATTCTGCCGGATGGACCCTGTCTCTGGGGATGGGTTTGAAAGTTATGGAAATCAAAAAACCATTTCAAGCTGAAATGAAACAGGTAAAACTTGGTGATGTTTATAAACGACCGTTGCCCTCTGAAATATTTGAATACATTCTGCTTGATTCCCGCTTTAACAATTCCTATTTGGCCGCAGCCTCCTGTTTACAAAACGGGATATCTGTTTGGCGGAATCAAAAATGGGAAAAATGTTCTCGTGGTTCATTTCTGGTAAAAAAATCCCAGGCATTGACCATTTTAACAAAGTTGAATCAGATCCATCCCATCGATATCCAGAGTTTTAATCAGGTCCCGATTGATCAATTCAACCGTTTGAAATCTTTTAAAGTGGGCCTCTATCAGAATTGGGGACACAATATGACCGAAGGCTGGACCCGGTTTGTTTTTGACGAATTCAAAATCCCTTATGAAACGGTACATCCCGGCGATTTCTTAAAGAAAAACTTCATAAATGAATATGACGTTCTGGTATTTGTAGGGGTACACAAGAGAACCATTGAATCCGGTCTGCCACCCAAAAAATGGGAACGGTGGTTTTCTCCATTGCCACCGAAATATAGCAAGGGAATCGGTAAGAAAGGTGAAGCCATTTTGCATAAATTTCTAAAAGCCGGGAAGACCCTGATTTTCATGGGGGATGGGTGTAACTATGCGATTGAAAAGTTTAAAATGCCGGTAGTCAATATCAAAGAGCAATCGAAGAAAATCCTTTGCCCCGGCAGTTACCTCAGGGCTCAAGTAAAAGAATCTGATTTGACCCTGGGATTGGAGGGGGATATTGCTGTCTTTTATGAAGAAGATCCGGTTTTTCGTACTTATTTGCCCAGAAATTATAATGAAACCAGAAAAACCCCGGTTGTTTTCGGCAGACGAAATCTGCTATTATCCGGGTGGTTAGAAGGAGAGGATTTTCTGCTTAGAAAATCCCTGGTGGTTGATTTCATGAGGGGGAATGGCAGAATCATTTTAATCGGACCGGATATTATCCACCGTGCTCAATCCGAGGGGACCTATAAGCTTATGTTTAATGCCCTGTTCACAGGTGCTCAATAATTGGATATGGCCCCGCTTTACCAAGGGTTGACTCAACCGGATTGGGAATCCCGAATTGCTTTTTTCAGGGAATCACACAGTCCATGTCAGTTGTGTCCTCGCAGATGTGGGGCTGACCGGGGAAATGATAAACCCGGAATATGCCAGGCAGCCCAAAAGGTCAAAATTGCCTCCTTTAGCCTTCACTTTGGAGAGGAACCTCCCATTTCCGGATACCAGGGCTCGGGAACCATTTTTTTTTCCGGTTGCACCCTGAAATGCTGTTTTTGTCAAAACTACCCCATTTCACAGTTTTTTAATGGCGAGTATTATGATATCTGTCAACTGGCCGATATCATGCTTCATCTTCAGAAAAAGGGTGCTCAGAATATAAACCTCGTATCCCCCACTCCATATCTTTACCATTTTGCTGAAGCCCTGTATTCGGCCTCAAAAAGGGGATTGAATATTCCCATTGTGTATAATACCAGCGGATACGAGAGGATTAATATTATTCAATATTTGAAAGATTTGGTCGATATTTATATGCCGGATTTCAAATATTATGATAATAAAATTGCCCTTCAATTCTCTGGAGTTAACAACTATATGGAAAATGCACGGGATTCAATAAGTGAGATGTTCAGCCAGGTGGGTGAACTGGTCCTGGACAGTGAAGGAAGGGGAATAAGGGGTTTGCTTATCCGGCATCTCATTTTACCCGGTCAGGTGCAAGATTCAAAGAATGTGTTGAAAACCATAGCGGAAGACGGCTTAAACAATTCCTATCTGAGTCTGATGAGCCAATATTTCCCGGCCTACCAGGCTACTGACACCGTAATAAACCGGCGCATAACCGCAGAAGAGTATAGTAAAGTGAAGCAATATGCACTGGAACTGGGTTTCGCCAAAGGCTGGTTTCAGGACATATAATAGTTAAGAGCACAGAGTTTAGAGTTAAAAAGCGGAGTATACAGCTTTGCTTAACTCTTGCCTCTTAACTCCATACTCTTAATATCCCGCCATCTCCACCACGGCGACAAAAATCAATTGAGCCAGGTCTTCCATGATTTCCGGTGTGATGATATCCGGAGTATCTAGGGTCTTATGATAAACCGAATAGGGAAGTTCATCACCACCATAGCTTGAAAATGAAATAGTAGGAATACCGGCCCACATGAAGCGAGAGGCATCTAATCGTGGCCTGGCCAGGTTATGAAAATGTTCGGCAGTAATGACCCGGTGAACAAATTGTTGATTTGCCCTTTTCAAATACTGCCAGATTTGTGGATAATTTTGTGCCGCCAGGGCCTCTATCTTTCTCCCCCTGCCAACCCCGTCCATATTAATGAAAGCCATGACCTTTTTATGGGGCACCAACGGGTGTTTTAAATAAAATTGAGATCCGACCACTCCCTGTTCTTCTGCTCCAAACAGAATAAAAATAATGGTCCGTTTCAGGGAAAAGGGCAATCTGGATAAAGCTTCTGCAACACCCAGCACCACAGCCACTCCCGATGCATTGTCATTGGCCCCGGGCATGAGCAGATGGTTACAGCCCACATGATCCAGATGAGCCCCGATGATGATGGCCTCCCCTTTCTTTTCCGGGTCTTGGCCTTTCAGTATTCCGATCACGTTGTAGGCGGTGCCATCGGGATGATGTTCGGTATTATTTTTTAAGGTAAGAATTTTGCCAGTGGCAAAAGACTGGGGTTTTCGGTTATTCTGAATTTTTTTTTTGACCTGTTTAAGGGTTTTTCCGGTTCCCAGAAAGATATCATTGATCATGGCAGGACCGGCATAAGTCAGAATAAACTTTTCAATAAATTGACAATTCGGATTGGCGATATGATAATTATATAGCATACCGGCCACCCCGTGTTCTTTGGCATTTTTTACCTTGTATTGGTGAAACGAATAATCCCGCCATTTTTTGAATTCTTCAGGCTCTTTCTCAGGGAACACCGGGGCTTCACGTTCCATCAATACAATTTTCCCCTTAACATCAAGACCTTTGTATTCATCGAACCCAAGTTCCGGAGCGGTTATACCGTATCCCACGTATATCACTTCGGCGGTCACTTCACCGCTGTCTGAAGTGGAACCCGGAATAAAATCTTTTTCATAGATATAGGGTTTCAGAAGGATTTGATTGTCTGCTACTGGAATATGGAGAATGGCTTCGGAGCCTTCAAAAACCAGAGTATAGGGATTTGGAAAGGCCTGAAAGTAAGTATGGTCATCTCCACCGGGTTTTATTCCCATTTTTTTCAGTAATCCGCTGACCCATCTGGTCGCCGCATTGTATCCTTCCGTACCGGTTAAGCGGCCCCCGTATTTTTCCGAACACAATTCCTTAACATAAGCGAATAAATCATGACTGGAAATCGAATGCATCCCGGAAATGACCTGTTGTTTTATATCAATCTGATTTTTTTTGGCCTGAAGTGGCGAAAAAAAGCCAATATAAATGACCAAAAGCATGGCCAGAAAACCAGTCAATTTGTTAAATGTTTTTTTCATACTGCCTCCTTGGTAATGTTTTGAATTTATTTCAATTTATTGAGCCTTTTTCCTTGAAAGGTATGGCTGTTTTTCATTCGGGTTTTAATGGCATTGATGGTTTCGGCTTTTTGAAGGGCCCAGACTGGTTTATGAAAAAGTTCTCTTTCTCTTTCTCCAGTAAGACGGTGGATTACAATCGAGGGATCAAGATGTTCCAAAAGACATACAATGATATCGATATATTCTTCAAATGACATAAGCCGGAACTGTTGGTTTTGGTATAAGTAAAAAAGGGGGGTGTTTTTCAATACATGAAAAAGGTGAAATTTAATTCCGGCAGGTTGTAAACGATTCATCTCTTTAATGGTTTCCAGCATGTCTCCGGTTGTTTCTCCGGGGATGCCAACGATTAAATGAACAACCACATCAATTTGTAGCCGTTTCAGTTGCTGAAAAACATCTAAGAAATGAGAATAACTGTGGTTACGGTTTAAGAATTTCAAGCTCTTTTCATGAATTGATTGTAAACCCAGTTCAATTGTGAAGTAAATCTCCTTATTCAATTTCTCCAGCAGCGGAAAGGCCTCCGTTTTGATGGCATCCGGACGGGTTCCGATAAAAAATCCCACAATATCCGGGTATGAAAAAATAACCGAATACTTGCTTTTCAACACGGATATCGGAGCATGGGTATTGGTGTGGGCCTGATAATAGGCGATATATTTAATTCCCGGGTTGGCCTGAATAAAATGTTCGATTTGACCTTCGATGCTCAGCCCATAGGTTTTTATAGGTCCGGAACCATATTCATCGCAAAAAATACAGCCCTGATCGGAAAGCGTACCATCTTTATTGGGGCATTTAAACCCCGCATTAATGGGAATTTTTCTGACTTTTTGTTTACCGAACTTTGTCTTTAAAAAGGTATTAAAGGAATAATAAGGTTCATTCATTCAGCAGGGAAATGATTTTTTCATATAGTAAGTTCAGGATGAGAGGCTTTATAAAATAGGCATCTACATATTCACTTTCCAGAAAATCGGAAAGCTCTCCGCCTTTATAGACACCGGAAATGACAATGATCGGTATTTTGTGTTGGGTTTTTATGATTTTAACCAGATCAATTCCATGAATTCCGGGAAGCAGCAGATCGGTTATCAATATATCCGCATGTTCGGTTTTGATGATTTCCAAGGCCCTTGATCCGGTTTCGGCCACCAGGGTGTTGAAATGTCTTTCTTCTAAAAAATCCTTTAACAAATATAACACATCTGAATCGTCATCAACAATTAGAATGGTTTTTTTATCAGCCATTTTTGATTTCCTTATAAATTTTGTAATATTCTCCGAACGACCAGAGTAAAAAACTGAATACCAATGCAATGGCAAACCGTTTGAGGATTTCAAGGTTCAGTGATGGATTTAAATCGATCACATAGAACAAGATTAAGATACTCAATCCGCCAAAGGTTACCTTTCCGATAATAATGGAAGACTTTATCGAATGTGATTTACGGTAAACAATGAAGCTGGCCAGTAAAATGAAAAAATCCCTGATAATGATAAAAACAGCCAGCCATATCGGGAAGCGGGCAGTGATCATGAACGCAACCACTAGAAAAAAAATCAGAAGTTTGTCTGCCAGAGGATCCAGAATTTTTCCCAGCTTGGTTTCCTGATGAAATCTTCGAGCGATAAATCCGTCCATGAAATCCAGTAAAACAGTAAAAAAATAGGCAGAGATCAACATGGGATAAATTTCGGGGGAAAAATTTAAAATTAGCAGGAAGAGTACCGGAATCATGGCAATTCTCAACAGACTCATGCTGTTGGGAACATTCAGCACCTTTTCCATACCATTAAAATAGCCTATTTTGTTAAAAAAATCAATAGCAGGAGTCAGGGGGAGAATGTGCCTATTTGTTTTAAAATCTTTTTAGTTTGACATATTTATAAAGGGAAGGTATATAATGGGTGGAATTATTTTTCATTTTAAGAATTAAAAAAGGAGGGAAAATGAAAAGATTTGGATATTTATCAATATTGATTGTATTCTTGACCGTCTCCTCATTTGCCGGGGTGGAATGGGTAAGTAAAATTACCACCACGGACAATAAAAAAAGTAAGGACAGTGAGATGACTTCCCAGGTCTATGCTCAGGATGGAGATGTAAAGCAGGTTTTTAAGAATGTTTCCAAAAGTAAACGCAATGTATATGTAGAGGAAGGTTACTGGTTGTACAAGGGCCACGAGAAAATGATGTATATTGTGAATGACAAAGAAAAAACCGTAACTCCTGTATCGTTGGACTATTTACTTCAAATGATGGGTGTTGTAGGACAGTTGATACAAATCAATATCTCCGATCAACAAGTTGATGTTGAAGCGTTAAACCAGGAAAAGGTGCTGGGTTATCTGTGTAATCATATACGAATCACATCAGACTATACCATGAATATGAAAATCACCATTATAAAAAAAACCATGATGATAAACGAAGTTAAGGAAATCTGGGCCAGTCCCAATATCAAACATCTCGAGGAGATCAATCAGGCTTTCTTAAATAAAGATTTTAGAACCGGTTTTGAGGATTTGGATAAAATGATTAATAAGGAAATGAAACTGATGAAAAAAATTGGTTTTCCTTTGAAGATCATCACCCATAACATTCAGAAAAACAAAAAGGGTAAGGTGAAAAGTGATTCGACCACCACCATGGAAGTGATAAAAATAAATCCCAAAAGTTTTCCTAAATCTTTTTTTGAAATTCCCAAAGATTACCAGGAAGTGGAAGTTTCCACTGGTCCAAATCTTTATTAATTCAATATCCACTTTTCCCGATCCTGCAGGAACTGGTTGTGTTATAATTTTTTCAGGAGTTATCTTATGCTTGATGGACTATCCAAACTCTTTGCCGGAGAGTATGGTATCAACGGATTATTGGTGGGAGGATTACTGGTTGTATTTGGGATTATCATTATCCTAATCACAATTCAATTGAGCAAGAAAAGGAAGAAGAAAGAGAAGAGTTAACTCTTGTATTGTGGAAATGTGGAAAGGAGGGTGGAAAAGGGAAAGATTCGCATTTTTAACATTCATTTCAAAAGATGTGAAAAAATATTACCTGTTCCAGAGATTATTCTTGGGGAAGCTGGACACAGATTTCCCTGTTCATCCAGTCTGAGAGTGGTCACGCTGAGATAAATATGAATAACAATAATAAAAATAGCAAAATAAAAAATTTTTTCATGTCATCTCCAATATATATATTCTTTGAGACGCTTTATCGGTCCATATCGTTTCAAACCGATTTTTTCTGATTAAAAAAATTTACGAAAAAAGGAACTTCATTCAAATTAAGTTTAAAATAGTTTATAATGAATTTGACAAGGAGGTTATGAGATGAAAAAAATATTAATTTCTCTGGTTATCGGTCTGTTAATCGGAGCGGTGGTGGTATTTTTTATCTTTCACGAAACCACTCCGCAGAAAATCGAGTCCGTGGATAAAAATAGTTTCTATGAAGTCACATCCAAACTGAATCTGGGGGGGAATCTGTATTATTACCTGAGTACGGAACAGGTTATCCAGAAGATAGAAGAATTTGGCGCCAAAATGAGGAAAATTCTGGAAAGCCAGACAACCAAAATCCAAACCGATGGAATCAAACCGCTACAAGTTTATGATATTGTTTTTCGGTTCTTAAAAAACAGCGGCCTAATGGAAATCAGTGGTGCTGGCATGAGCTCTATTGCGATTGGCGAGAACCTAAATCACAGTATTTTTGTACTTCATCATTATCCCGATAAGGGAGATGGACTCATCTGGAACCTGATGGATGCCAGACCGCATGAACAGATGGAGTTGAAAATGCTCCCGGTCAATACAGTCATGGCGGGTTTTACCGATCTAAAACTGAAATCTCTATGGAACTGGATAAAAAAGGAAGTGGATGCAAGCAATATACCGGAACTTAAAAAAGGAATTCTTTCCCTGGAGCCGATGCTGAAATCTCAGGGAATTGAACTGGAAAAATTGCTGGCCTCATTATCCGGAAGGGCCGGGATGGTTTTATGCCTGGATGAAGAGAAGATGAGCCGCATACCCATGGGCCCGATTGCCGCCGATATCCCCAATCCGGATTTTGCCCTGGTATTCTCCGTGAATGACACATACATTTTTGATCTGCTGCAAAAAATGATACCCCCTGCCCCGAATAAAGGAAAAGTGGTTGAAAAGAAAATAGTTATTCCGGTTCCGCCCCTACCCTTTCCCATCAAACCCGTAATTTGGCAGAGAGAAAATCTGCTTTTTTTTGCCAGCAATGAATCAATGGTTGAGTCTATGTTTGCTGCCCAGAAGGGAGATAATAGCCTGTTTAAGACCGAAGAATTTAAAAAATTGTCTGCTTACATGCCCCCAAAAGGGAACAGCTTCAGATTTGTCAGCTCCAGGTTGTTTCATCTCTTTCTGGAAATTCAGCAAAAAACAGTTCAGGCATCTGGGAAATCCATGGGAAAAGATCTGGCCCTAAAACAATTGTTTGACCTGTTTCCCAAAGATCTGTCCATGTTTGAAGTGACCCAGAAAAATAGCGATGGAATGGTAGTCACTGTCAATCACGAACTCGGTTTTGAATTCATTGCTCTGCTTCCGGCTTCGGCTCTGGTTGGAGTAATCGGAGCGGTGGCGATTCCCAATTTGCTGTCAGCCAAGCAGAAGGGGGAACAAAAGACAACCATATCAAACATGAAGATGATTTCCGTTGCCATTGACATGTATTTAGTGGATAATGGCACTCCCCCTCAGGGCAATACCCTTGAGGAAATCAAGGCCAAGCTGGAACCCTTTTATATAAAATCCCTGCCCATAAAGGATGGATGGGGAAATGATTTTGTCTATCAATTTATTAGCAAATCGGGAAATCATATTTATTTTGTGGGATCAGCAGGCCGAGACGGTATTTTTGATGGATTTGAACAGAGTGGTTTTTATGAAATTACCCAAATCAATGACTTTAACAGAGACATTATCATAAAAGACGGGGAGATCGTATACGGTCCCCGGATGAATTAACAAGGCCAGCAAAAGAGAACCGAAATAATTTTGAACGAAAAACAAAAATCTTAAAAAGGGGAAATAGATCCAATAAAATAGAGGGTAAAAAATGAAAGTAAGTATTGTTTTTTTAATTGGTTCTCTTCTTTTTTTAGCTGCCTGCAGCCCGCATATTCATCTTGATTTTTTAGGCAAGCAAAAAATCCAGGAAGTGGTGTTGATGGATAGTGAAGAAAAGGAAAAAATAGTGGTTCTGGACTTGACCGGAACCATCAAAACAACCAGTGATTCGGGGATGCTGAATCGGGAGGGAGATCTGGTTTCCCGTATATACTTTCGCCTGAAAACAGCAGCTGAAGATCCGCTGGTGAAAGGAATTATCTTAAGGCTTGACACACCGGGGGGTGAAATAACCGCCAGCGATATCATTTATCATGAGATTCTACGTTTCAGACAAAAAAGTCGGATACCGGTCGTGGCCCTGATGATGGGAGTGGCGGCTTCCGGCGGGTATTATGTGGCTTCTGCCTGTGATTATATTATTGCCCATCCTACAACTATTACCGGTAGTATTGGTGTAATTGCCATCCTGCCCAATTTCAATCTCACCCTGTCCCGGCTGGGCATTAAGATGAATGTCATCAAATCAGGTAGCATGAAAGATGCAGGCAGTCCCTACCGGGAAATGACATTTGAGGAAAAAGCCCATTTTCAAACATTGATTAATGCCATGTATCAGAAATTTCTCCAGGTTATCTACCAAAGCCGGAAAGATAAATTATCCCTGGAAGAAATTGAAGCCTTGGCTGATGGCCGGGTTTATATGGCTCAAAAAGCACTTGAGTTGAAACTGATCGATGAAATCGGTTACTTCGAATCTGCTCTTAAAAAGGCCCTGTCACTGGCTAAACTAAGGGAAGCCACGGTCATAGCCTATTCTTACTACCCGCTTCGTAAAACCAATATCTATGCGCGCCCCGGCCTTGATGAAAATCCATTAAAGATGGAAATCAAGGGCTTGGATTATCTGCTGCCCACCTTGAAGCCCGGTATATATTATTTGTGGCTGCCCACGGTGGATGAATAGATTGGGTTTACTGTATTATATAGTGCCGAGTAGTCTTGCTCGGAATAACCCGCCTGGATGGTGCGGGATAAAATATCTGCCATTTCATTCAATGGGCCTGTTTCGATTTCTCGAGCTTTGAATTCATCGAGTATCAAATTCAAATCCTTTAGCAGATGTTTCACCGGGAAATTAGGTTGCTGGAAATTTCGGTTCCGCATCCGGGTAAGTTTTTTATCAAAGGTGGGAGCATAAAGTGCACTATTTCTCAGAATATCCATGAATATATCGATACTGATGTTACTTTTTTCCAAATAACCCAGGCTCATGGAAAATGCGGTTGTTAATGAGACAATCAACTGGTTGAGTGCCAATTTGGTGGCCATGGCCCGGCCAACCGGTCCCAGGTATTCAATTTTATTTCCGAAATGACTGAGCAGTTGAATCCATTTTTTATACTGAGCCTTGCTGCCCCCAAAAAGAACAATCAGGCTTCCGGATTCCACCTGGGGGATGCTTCCCATAACCGGTGCTTCCATGTAACGGGCGAGACGACTCTGAAAGACCGATTCCAATTGTACGGATTGTTGAGAAGACAGGGTGCTCATTTGAATGATGTCTTTGTCCTTGAAATTGATTGATTTATCCTTTATAAGGGTATCCCTTATAGCCAGATAATCAGCCAGCATGGTGATCAACAGATCAGATGATTCCACGGCCTCTCGAACAGATTTTGCCACGGTTACATCCATTTTTTTAAAAAATTCTGTTTTCTCCTGAGTGCGATTATATACGGTTACATCATACCCAGCCCTAATCAGGCGCAAAGCCATGGGTTTGCCCATCAATCCGGCACCAAAAAATGCAATTTTCATGTCAACCTCTCATTCACATTGTAGGCACTAACCTCTATCAAATCAAGTACCAATACGTTCCGGAATTTTTATTATTGTAATTTTTTTGGGGTTGGAGTAATATTGGAATTCATAAATAAAACCGTTTTTTACTGAGGTTAAGATGAAAATTAATTTTGGCAAAATAATTATAATACTGTTGGTATTGGGGATTATTAAGGGCTGTGAAAAAGCCCCCAGACCTGAAGTGGATGAGGAATATGTCAGACAGATCCAGCAGTGGCAAAAACAAAGGCTGGAAAAATTGAAATCTCCTGATAGCTGGTTGAGCCTGGCTGGATTATACTGGCTGGAAACAGGTGAAAATACCTTTGGCCGGGACTCTGAAAATGATTTTATCATTGATAAAAAGGGTGTGTCCCCTCGTATCGGTGTGTTTATATTGGAGAACGAAACAGTTCGGTTTGAAACCTCAGCAGGAATAAAAGTCCTTTATCGGGGCCAACCCATCACGGAAATCAACCTGGAAGACGATTCCTGTGGAAATCCAACTCTCCTGGAATGGAGTTCTCTGAGCTGGTATATCATAAAGAGGGAAAAGCAATTAGGGGTTCGTTTGAAAGATGCCCGGCATCCCCGAATTCAACAATTAAAGCAAATCGATACTTTTCCTGTTGACAAAAACTGGAAAATAAAAGTGGTTTTGGAGAGATATACCAAACCCCAGATTATGCAAATTCCAACTGTTCTGGGGACAGTTGAGCAACAGTCCTCCCCCGGGGTTTTGGTCTTTCAGATCGGGGGAAAGGAATATCGTTTGCATCCTGGCGGTAATGATGGAGATCTCTTTGTGATATTCGGAGACTTAACAAATACCCACGAGACTTATGGAGGAGGTCGCTATCTGGTGGTTGAAAAACCGGATGAAAAGGGAGAAACCTGGATCGATTTTAATCAGGCCTATAATCCTCCCTGTGTGTTTTCCCCGTTTGCCACTTGTCCGCTGCCACCTGAGGAGAATCAGCTTCCCCTTCGTATTATTGCCGGAGAAAAAATGGTAAAGGATTTTGCCCATTGATTTCACTTGAATATGGCCTGATTTTCATTTTATTTATATCAGGGCCAATTAAATAAGAGGTCTCAATTTACAGGTTTTTCTTGTTTTAATTTGTTAAGAATGGCTTTGGATATCTTATAAGTTAAGATATCACTTTGGCGGAGAGGACAATTGTTTTTATAATGAATATCGAACCAAAACTGACACAAATCCATCAGAACTATAAAACAATTGCCGCAATCTATTATGGAATTATTTATCTTTCCCTTTATCATTTCCAGGCATTGATGGTAAATCCGGCTGATGCTCAGTCTCCAGTAATATTCGTTCCAATTTTCTTTCAAGGTGTTGTTTTTCTGTCCGTATCGAATAACCGCCTTAATCACATCCACTTCTTTCAATAGTTGGACATTGAATAAGACAAAATTTCGAAATTGTTCAAAAGGATTGACCAAATCCTTCTTAATTACTTTTGAATAATAGACAACTTCCATGAAAATTAACAGGTATTGCAAAATGGTTTTATTATTTTTCTCTCGCTCCTGATTGCGCAGAGCAATATACATCTGCTCAGGGTTGAGGTTTTTATCTCCTGAAATTCGATTTGCTAAATTTTGGTGATTCTCAAGAAATGACATATAAGCCTCTGCCTCACTCGTTAGTTCTGTAAAGGAATGATCGACTTTGCTTGTGTTTTTAGTATTATGGGGTATGATACTGGGAATCGAAATGTCTTCTTTTTTCACTTTAATGCCGTCTCATATAAAGATCCGAAATGGCTTCCTGCTGGTTTCGGATACAATGCTTTCAAATATAGCAATATTAGAGAAAGCATTTTTGATACCAGGATTCGAAAATCTCTGAAATCCTTTCAGGATAGGATTTTCCGGGTTTTTATTTGTCAGTGTGGTTTAAGGGATTGTATCAATCCAGTTCTGTCCTGCCATATTTGAATGAGATTACCCTGAATTATCAATTGATTAGAGAAAATTGCCAACTGTAACATTTTGATACTTACCTAAAAATAATTCCTTTCAAAGCCAGGTTGTCAAGGGTATTTGGATAGTCTTGTAATAATTGTTTTATTATGATACACACGGAAGCGAATATTCCGTCCTCAGTCTCGCGATTTGGTGAGCCCAATTGCATATTTTTAATATAGTGAATATAATTTATTCAAAATATTTCCGGCGAGGTGAAGCATGACTTTTTTTAAAGTAAAATATTTTTCTTTGGCATTACCCCTTCTTCTAACATTTGTTTTGATCACCTTAATATTTGGTTCATGGAGTTGCGGGGGTAAAAAGAAAAAGCCAGAGGAATTAATTCATAAGAAAAGTACTGTTGAATTGATCAGCCATATTACCTCCGGCATCATTTCCTCATCCGATGTGATTTCAATTCGTTTTGTCAAACCAATGGTCCGGGAAGAAGTGATTGGATCTGTTTTAGAAGAGGCGATTTTTTCTTTTTCACCCGGTATAAAAGGGGAAGCCCGCTGGGGGGATAATCAAACCCTGGTATTTCATGCACGTGAAAAACTCCCCTTTCGCCAGAACTATGATGGGAAGTTGTTCTTGAACAAGCTGTTCCCAGCCATTACGGAAAAAAAGCCTGTTTCGTTTCAATTTCAAGTAGCAGGAAGGGGAATCGATCAACTGGATAGTGATTTTAAATTGAGGGACATGAATGATCCGAACACCCTGATTTATTCAGGAATAATTTCATTTACTGAGCCTATTTCAATAAATCAGGTTAGAGGAGCGGTTTCACTTCGTATGGAAGGACGTTTGATTCCTATTCAATGGAAGATTCTCAAGCAGGATGTGCAATTTGCTTTTGAATCTACATTTATTTATCGAAAGAAGACAACCCTTCATTTCAAAATGAGCATTGATAAAAAACCACTGGGTATTTCCGAGAATATTGATGAAGCATTTACTCTTGAACCGCTTCAGGTTTTTGTACTCAAAGAAGTGATCATGCTGGATCAGGGTAAGAAACCCGGGTTGGAAATAAAATTTTCCGATGATCTGGACACCAGTCAGGATGTCACCGGGTTGGTGAGAATTGAACCGGAGGTAAAGATAACCTTAAAAGCCCTGGGGAAAAGTATTCATCTCGGAGGTAATTTTAAATTTGGACAGACCTATACGGTGTCAATTTCAGGAATCCGAAGTCGATGGGGGACTAAACTTTCCGAAGAGGTGAAGAAGCAAGTTGATTTTCAGGATAAGAAACCACAGGTGACATTTCTCAGTGACGGTGTATTCCTGCCCTCTTCAAACCAACAAAAAGTGGATTTCAAAACCATGAATCTCAGGATGGTTCGTCTGAATATCAAAAGAGTATTTGAATCCAACCTGGGACAGTTCCTCCAAACCGAAAAGTTACGCTCCCGAAGAAACCGGAACCAGGATTTTAACCAGTATAACGTTAATCGGGTTGGAGTTACAGTAGTTGATAGAAAGTTTGAAATTGGGAATATTAAAAATCGTTGGCTGAATCATCAGCTGGATTTGAAAAAAATGATTCAACCGGGTGAGAAGGGATTGTTTTTAATCACCCTGTCTTTCAAAAAGCAGGATATGCTCTATTCTGGCCTGACCAAAGAGAAAAAGTATTACTATGGAAGGCTGTACTATTCGAATCCGAATTCTTCCGGTTATCTATGGCGTCATGGAAGGGTGTTCAAATCCCTGGTTTTAAGTGATATCGGATTGACCTATAAAACCGGGCCCGATCATCACTTGGTGCTGGCTACCAATATTCTTGATGCCAGGCCGCTGAAAAATGTAAAAGTAACGTTGAGAACTTTTCAAAATCAAATTGCGGATTCAAAATATACCGATAGCAATGGCCTGGTCCTTTTCGAAGATGTTAAAGATAAGATCTTTTATGTTGAAGCAGAAAAAGATGGACAAAAGAGTATGATAAAGCCCAGTGAAATGGCCTGGAACCTATCCTCTTTTAATGTGGGAGGTGAGTGGATATCACCTGACGAAACCCGTGCTTTCATATACACCGATCGGGGTGTTTACCGACCCGGAGATAAAATCAATATTGCTCTGATTGCGCGTAACCGAGAAAATTCTTTTCCTGAAAACCATCCGGTCTCCTTGAAAATATTCAATCCCAAAAACCAATTAATGGCCGATCAAACTTCCAAACGAAGTCGGGATGGATTTTACCATTTTGGTTTTCAAAGCAAGCAAGAGGATCTTACCGGAAATTGGAAAGCAAAATTTCTGGTAGGGAGTAAACCGTTTTACCATCCCCTGAAAATTGAGACCGTGGTTCCCTACCGACTAAAGTTAAATTTAAAGGCCCAAAAACCGGTTTTGGGACCAGATGACCGTTTCTTGAAGTTAGATCTGGTCGCCACTTATTTATTCGGAAATCCGGCAGCCTTCCTCAATACCGATATCGAGGTTACACTTAAACATCGGGAGATGAAATTTCCCCATTTTTCTGGTTTTATTTTTAACAACGAGTCTCTTCGTTTCAATATTCACAAAGCCAATGTGTATAAGGGGGCATTGAGCCAGAATGGGCAGGCTCAAATCAAATGGCCCCTTCCGCCTCTTGATTCGATTCCTTCCTCAATCACGGCCCGGGTAACCGCAAAGGTAATGGAAAAGGGTGGAAGAATGACGCGGAACGATTTGTTGATTTCAGTGGTGCCATTTGCTTATTATGTGGGATTGCAGAAGCCAGAATTCCGTTTCGGGTATAGTCGGATCGGTGATCCGATAAATATCCCCGCCATATTGACCACCCAAAAAGGTCAGGTTGTTTCCGGAAGGAAATTAAATTACCGAATTTTTAGAAATTCTCGCTACTGGTGGTGGGAATACGATTCAAGGGATGATTTTCGGATCCGATATAAAAAAGATACCTATACAAAACTGATAAAAAAGGGAAGCCTGGTTACCAAGAATATTCCGGTTACGCTGACTTTTATACCTGAGAATATGGGTGAATACTTTATCGAAGTTGAACAGGAAGTTGGGAAAGGGCATGTGGCTGGATTTTTCTTTAGTGCTTATTATTGGGGTGATTCACCAGTGATTGATGATAGTGCGGGAACCATTGTGTTGAAATCAGACAAAAAAGTTTATCACCCCGGTGATACGGCTACCATATTTTTTTCATCACCTGACAAAGGGACGATTTTTCTGAATGTTGAAAAAGCAAATAAAGTTATGTTTTCCCAGGTTCGGGAATGTACCCCCGGGAAGTCCCAGGATCGTTTTGAAATCCCGGTTAATTCAGAGATGTTGCCCAATGTATACGTGTCTGTATCCATCATTCAACCCCATTCTCAGACCCTGAACGATCGGCCACTCCGCATGTACGGAGTGATTCCATTGATGGTGGAAGATGCCTCAACCCGATATGGGATTAAGATATCCATGGCTGAGAAATTGAGTTCAAAGGAGAAATTTTCCGTTGAGATCCAGACAACAGATAACCAGCCCACCCAGTATTCCATTGCTGTGGTTGATGAGGGATTGTTGGGTTTGACTGGTTTCAAAACCCCCGATCCCTGGAATCACTTTTTCAAAAAGCAAAAATTGGGAATTAAAACTTTTGATCTGTTCTCTTCTATTATCGGAGCTCACAAGGGAGATATCTTTCGATTGTTTTCAATTGGAGGAGATCTGGAAACTGAAAAAGATTATGCGGCTTCACAGCGTGAACCCCGGGGGAAAAAGCGTTTTGAGGCGGTATCCATGTTCCGGGGTCCTGAAATGACCAATAATAGAGGATATGCGAAAGTTTCCTTTGAGATGCCCAATTACATTGGTGCCGTGCGGGTTATGGTAGTTTCAGCCCGTGGCGGTAGTTATGGTATGGCTGAAAAAACCGTGCCAGTAAAAACAGAAATAATGGTGTTGCCCACCTTACCCCGAATCCTTGGCCCGGAAGATAAAATTGTGGTTCCGGTAACTGTTTTTGTTTTGGAGGATGAAATTAAAACGGTTGATGTTTCCATTCAGGCCAGGGGACCGGTGAAAATAATAGGGGAAACCCATCGGGTTTTGAAGTTTGAAAAATCAGGTGAAAAGGATACCGCTTTCATCCTTCAAGCCTACCCGGCTGTTGGGGAGGCTGAAATAACTGTTGCGGCAACTTCAGGCCGATTTAAATCATTCAAAAAAAGTGATCTTAATATCCGACCTTATTCTCCTCGAATTTACACGACGGAAACCAAAGAGTGTCTTCCGGGTAAAAGTGTGGATTTCATTATTCCGGGCCGGGGTATCCCTGGAACCAACCGGGTGGTCTTATCGGTGATGAGAAAAGAAAGATTAAATCTCAATCACCGTTTGTACTGGCTTATTCATTATCCATACGGTTGCATTGAACAAACAATATCGGCGGCATTTCCCCAATTATACCTAAAAGAATTCTTAAAACAATCCGCAGTTGAAACTGAACACATTGATTCCCATATTAATGCGGCCATAAAACGTCTCCGGCGTTTTCAATTGTCTTCCGGTGGATTGTCATTTTGGCCAGGCAATAATCAGATCAGTATCTGGGGAACGAGCTATGCCCTGCATTTCCTTATTGAAGCCAAAAAACTGGGTTATCATGTCCCTGAAGCATTGATTTCCGGCTGCATTCGGTTTCAAAAGTCGAGGGCCCTGGGTACCCGGGACAATCTGATGGAAAAAACATACAGATTGTATGGCCTGGCCCTGGCCGGAGAGCCCCAGATCGGATCTATGAACCTGATAAAGGAAAACAGCCTGGCTGAGATGACGGATACTGAAAAATGGATGCTGGCCGCAACTTATTACCTGGTCGGCAAAAAAAATACAGCAAAAAGTGTGGTTTCTAAAGCGGGAATAAAGGCGAAATCCTATTCTGATATTGGCACTACCTATGGTTCCTATCTGAGGGATAAAGCCATGATATTGGAAATAAGTACATTGTTTGAGGATTGGAATAGAGCTGATAAATTGTATGATGAACTGGTTATGGAACTGTCCGGTGATTCTTGGTATTCCACCCATTCGCTGGGTTATGCCTTACTGGCACTGGGCAAATACATTGAGGCAAATCGGGGTGATTTCAGGGAAGCCAATCCCCTGATGAAGGGATATATAAAACTTCCGGGAAGAAAAAAGATTCATTTTCAAACCGATAAGCTCAAGTTTTCTCATCTGGTAACCCATGGATTTGGAAAAAAAGCTCAAATTTTCATAAACACAGAGACAAACCTGAAACGGGCATTTGTCCTTCTGGAGTGGGATGGCATCCCTTTAAAACCGGACATTCAGGATATTGAACGCAATCTATGGCTCCAAGTCGAGTGGCTGGATGATGCTGGTATTCCCATTGATCCAACTTCCATAAGGCAGGGAAGTACTTTCTGGGGCCATTTTAAAGTGGGACCGGTTGAATACAAAAGACGCCGGCTAGAGGAACTGGCCCTGATTCAAATCCTCCCTTCAGGTTGGGAAGTTGAAAACATTCGCCTGTTCAAGGAGGATCTTCCTGCCTGGATGAATAAATGGGTGTTGAATCGGGAGAAGTACCTGGATATCAGGGATGACCGGATCATGTGGTTTTTTGATTTACCTTGGAACCAGAAGTCCCTTGATTTTGTGGTGAAATTAAATGCGGTAACCGTTGGTGAATTCATTTTACCACCCTCACTTTTTGAAGCCATGTATAATGATAAATTCAAAGCAGTAAAAAAGGGAAAACAGGTCAGGGTTTTGGAACCGTAAGAAATATACGTGTGGCTACCGGTGTTTGTCGAATGGCCATTTGGTTTTCAGGAAATGGTTTTTTTTAATTTTTTTTAATTTTCCGATCTGTTCGGATCTCAAAAGCATTTTTATATCCAGTAGATAGTTCAGGTATAATATTGAGATCTCAATCCGTTCTGAACTGATTTCCCTGATTATCTTTTCGATCTTTTTTCGGTTGATTTGATCGGATTTTATATAGTTGGCCAGATGAATTTCTTTAATTTTAATTTTTGCACATCGACCAATAAATTGCTCCTCGAATGTCAGCATTAGATTTTCAACTTTATGGATCTGATCCTGAGTTAGATTCACTTGATCTTTATAACCCATGACAAATCTGCCATCAAATAGATTTTGATCTGCCAAGAATTCCTGGGCAAAAAATTGTCTGATCAATCTTTCGGCCCGGGGGGCTGCCGTTAAAAACAGATCATTTGATATTGCCAGAAACATAAATATGATTACCAGTGTTTTTTTCATAATTTTCTCCTTAAAGAAACATCAGGGATTATTTTCCGTCAGCAGTTTCTTCCATAAAAAACCAGTTTTGGCTCAGTTTTAAAAGAAAAGAAAGTCGCTGTTTTTCATCCAGTAAGTTATTGATATTAATCAAAGCCTCCACAAAGATATTGTTCATTTGATTTTCATATTTATTCAGCTCTTGGGTTTTGGTTTTCAGTATCCCGAAATCAACTTCCGGATCGCTGAGCTCTTCAATTATTTCTATTCTTTTCTCCAGTATGTACTGTTTGGATCTTATCAGCTGGAGCCTGAATTGTTTGATTATGGTATCCAGATGTTTTTTTTGATTTTGATGAATGTCCAGATCGATTCTGAAGTTCAGTACTGTCTCTTGTTTGTTGTCCCGATTCAAAAATTTCTTTATTCCCAAACCCGAAAAGAACGCCAGATTCAGGGCTAGTGATGCCACCAGCAGGATTTTAAGTCCCTTATTTTTCATTGGATTCCCCTCTGTTGAACAAACTTATGGTTTTATTCTGGGTGTCAAATTGATTTAAGTTCTGGCTCTCCATCAATATTTGTACCATGGTTAGTTCCTTTTTTTCAGATATTTTTCCGGACTCAAAAGGCAGTACCAGAATCAATCCCAATAGAAAAAAGAGTATAAAAACGAAAGAATACAACAGGGAAGGAAGGGGAGTAAACGGAGTTCTTTTGTAACCCTTGACTGTGTCCATGATCATTGCGGTGAAATTTTGGGTGGGTTCTACTTCCTCCAAACCTTTCATTGTCTTGAGGGTTTGATCCAGCTGGTTCAATTCCTGCTGGCAATGTTTGCATTGACGTAAATGAGATGCAACCTCAACCTTTTCGTTTTCTTCACATTCGCCATCCTGAAAACGGCTTAGAATACACAATACCTGTTTACACTTCATTTTTCCCTCACAATTTTAACATTTTGAATAGATTTTTCTTGCAAAAATATTTTGTTTTTTAACTGGGCTTTGGCCCGGGAAATCAGGGTTTCAATTTTTGGGATTGACCAATCTGTTATTTCCGCAATCTTCTTATATGAAAAGTCCAGGTAAACTTTTAAGATGAGGGCTATTCGCTGGTTTTCTTTCAATGTTTTCAGAGCAGAGACCAACTGTTGCTCTTTGACTTCCTGCTCCAATTGATTGTCCGGGGACTCATGGTGATGAAGATAGCGGTCAGCCGCATTCTTGTTCAATAGGGAAGATAAATTCACGATCCGCTTGCTTTTTTTTATATAATTAAGGGTCATATTTTTAGCAATTGTGAAGATGTAGGCTTGAAAATTGCCCTGAATCCTATACCGGCCCAGCGATTTGAATAAGGTGATAAAGACTTCCTGGGAGAGGTTCTGGGCTTCATCATAATCATAAATCATTTTAAAGATGAAATTGAGTATGGGTTTTTTATATCGGTTTATGAGGGTTTCAAAGTGTTGTTCTCGGCCTTCTTTTATAGACTGAATCAGATCATCATCGGGTATCATTTTCTTTGTTTAATGTAAAACAACAAAAATCAATGTTTCTTGCAAGATTGGGTACTTACTTCATTTCTGGTATATTTTTCCATCAATTTTATATATAGATCCTGTTGTTTTCTAACCATATTCTCTGCTTTCCATTCTGAAAAATCATCTTGAAATTCCCCCATTTTTATTGATTTTTCTGGATGGAGCTTTAAAAATAAGATTTTCTCCTTGAATTGTTCGTAATCTCCGATTTTTACCAGAAATCCGTTTTGGTTGTTCTTTATAATCTCCCGATGTCCGGGGATGTCACTGACTATAACCGGTATCTTCTTCATTCTCATTTGAACAATACTCTGAGGTAATCCTTCCCAGAGGGCACAGGATAATCCACAGTCAAATAATTCTATTGCCGAAGCAATATCAAAGATAAATCCGGGCATCCGGAAATAGTGTTCAAGGTTTCTTTTTCGGATTTCTACTTCCAGCTCCTCCCGAAGTTCACCATCTCCAGCGATGAAAAACACTATGTTCTTGGTTGACTTAGTAATCATGGTGGCAATTTCAATAATATGATGAAGGCTTTTCTGGGGTTTGAACGGGGCGATTATTCCACAGACAAAGTCGTCTTTGCTTATATTGTATGTTTTTCTTAGAGCGACCATATTCAATGCTGGTTTTTCAAACTCTATGGCTGGGAATCCGCTTCGAATCAGGCTGAAATTATTGGCAATCAATTTGAGTTGCCTGGCGGTCTGGATATCCTGCTGGCTTACAAATATGAAATGAGTGGTAAATGGGGCTGCCATTTTTTCAATTCTGGAATAAATAAACCTTTTCAAATATGAATGAAAAGGTGAAAAAGAAAAACCATGAACCGAATGAATGGTGACCGGAATTTTACCAAAAAAGCCAACCAGCCGTCCCAGAAAACCGGCTTTTGATGAGTGGGTGTGAAGAATATGGGGCTTGATTGTTTTTAATCTTTTTCTGATTTGAAAAAATGCCAATATATCTCTGACTGGCTGTATGTTGCGAATCAAATCAGGGATAATAAAAAAACCGTCTTTTTTCTTTACTTTTTCATTCAACAGTCCCCCATCACCACTGAGAAGAAAAGTTTCGAATATTGAGTGATCCAAAGACTCAAAAGTATACAAAGTGTTGACCTGGGCTCCTCCCAATTCCATTTTTGTGATCAGGTGAACCACTCGAATGCGGTCTTTTCTATTTTTCATTGATCATGTTTGTTGTATTAATGGCCATTTGAACGTCATCACTCATGGATGTATAATTCCAGGTCCCGTATCTGCCGATTGAATAAATACCCAGTTTTTTGAGTTTTTTTAATATGGGGGGGATGATATCTCCCCATTGAAGATTAAAAATGATATAGGAAACCGGGATCATGCGGTGATCAATATAAAGAATATCATCCGGTTCCCGGATTATCTGTAATTGTTTCAGGGTGAAAGAAATTTCCTGAACAAGTTTCCGGGAGTGAGTGATGCTTGAAGGATTTGTGATTGATTTTTCCAGATAACAGATTGGCGGATTTCTAGAGGGATAAAATCCAACCCGGTAAAAGGGTATCTTTTTTTCAGGAATATAGGCCCAATGAAACCTTTTTCTTTGCCTTTTCAAAACCACATTGGAAACCAGGGTTGATACATGTTTAAACTTTGCCGGGTCTGGTAAATCAAGACCGGGTTCCATCCTGATCAGCAACTGGTTAAGGGGCATGGTATTGATGATATACTCATATGGGTATGATGCGTTTTGAGTGAATACTTTTTTTTGCTTCCAGTCGATTTTCAGAACTTCTTCGTTCAGCTTAATATGGGATTTGATAGGGGTGGCCATATTCTCGATGAAAAGGCGCAGGGGAATTCTGGGGTACCAAAAAACAGGATTATATCCTTGGTTGTCAAAATTTTTCCCCTTAAATCCCTGAATAACTGATTTTTTATCAGGTACTGGAATGCTGCCTTTATCCATGGTGGCCATAATTTTTTTTAAATTGGTTTGATAATATTTATCCAAAAAAGGTTGGAAAAAAGTATAAAAGAGTTGTTCACCGAAATTGGTCTTGAGATAGGCTTCGAGATTCGGGCAATCGGTTCGAAGAGTCTCCGGGAATTCATTTAAAATACGCCGGGCCAAATTTTTGGGTAGATGAGACAGGTGAAGTTGAACAGGGAAGGGAATATATTTATTAAAGATGTAGGTTTTGCTCTTCCGGTTGTAACATCTAAAGGTGGCATATCTCTCCAGAGAGGTTTTGATTACGGCTTTGTTTTTAAAATGAAAGTAATGTCCGCTATAATCGAACCAGAAATCTTCTGATCTGTACTGGGTTGAGAGGCCCCCGCAGGAATTGTTTTTCTCGAGCACCACAAATTTTTTATTGAGGTTATTGGCTGCCGTCAAACCAGAAATTCCGGCGCCGATTATGATCAGCATAAGAGGCCTGCTATTCCATTTTTTCTTCGGCCAGCCAAAGTCCCATCAGGGTGAAGGCAAGGATGATGCAGATAGTTGAAATAATGGTTATGGTCGGATTGGTATAAAAATTGAGAAATACGATTAACATCAATATCAGTTGAACACCAAAAATGATACAGGTGGTTTTGATAGTTGACAATCTGAATTTTTTTTTTAGCCGTAGGGCAAAATGATCATTGGTTCCGAAAAAAGGAGATTTTTTTTGAAAAATGCGCAGAATCACGACATATATCGTATCAAAAAGCGGAATGCTCAGGATAAAAAAACCGGAAATAAATCCCAGGTCATTGTATTTGCTGTAATCACTCATTATGGTCAGTGATCCGATCACCATTCCGATAAACATGCTTCCGGAATCTCCCAAATAGATCCTGGCGGGTTTCCAGTTAAATTTGAGAAAACCCAGTAATGATGCAGCCAGGCTGATGGATAAAATTGAAATAAGAAATTGTTGATTATACAGGGAAATTACAAAAATGGTTAGTGAAGCCAGAAAGGTAATTGATGTGGCCAGACCATCCATGATATCGATGATGTTAATGGCATTTATCATGGTAATGATCCAAATGAATGACAGTATATAGTTTACCCAGGGGTGGAGAAAAGTTAAATTGATTATGATTCCGCTTCGGATTAGAATAAACGTGGCAATGATTTGAAAAAGGAATTTAATGATGGGGGTTATCGCCTTCAGGTCATCAAAAAGACCGACAACAAGTAGAATAGAGCTGGCAAACAATATGCCTAATAGTGTTTTATTAAAGGGGAACAACAGGCTGACCGGAGATATGAAGGCAAAGTAAATAATAACCCCACCCAAGTAGGGAACCGGCTGTGTTTGTTGTTTTAATTTCTGATCGGGGAAATCCATTATATTGTACCGATGGGCTACTTTTTGAGCGACCGGGGTTCCATAAATGGTTAAGAAGAATGAAAGAACAAATGAAAGAATGAGGATAATTTCATTCATTTTTTTTTATTAATTTTCTTTTCTTGAAGGCTTTTCTCAGATATTTATAGGACATGATTAATTTTATTATAATTTTTGGAGAACTCAAAGTCAATGTGCTCACCCAGATGAAATCTTTAATAACAATAAAGGGAATAGTCCACCAGAAACGCTTCCAGCGAAAGTTTTTTATCAGGGTCAGGTACCTGTTCTTAATCAGATGAAATTTTATTTCCGGGCTTCTGGCCAGTGATAGTGACAGGCGGGACAGAATATTTTTTTTAAGTGTTCCACTGCGGTAATGATAGGCAATTGCCTGTGGATAAAAATAGACTTTCAATCCATAGAGGTTGGCTCGCCAGCCCAGGTCAAAGTCTTCCCAAAAACAAAAATAGTCCTCATCGTAATATTCATCAAATATCTTGAGATTCTTCAATGCAGTGCGCTTGAAAACCGTAGCTGCACCGCATACGGAAAATACAGGTCCTTCCTTGATTTTTATTTTACCTAATGGTTGATTGTAACCGATTTCCCGGGGATAAAGCGCCCGGGAATAGATCTGACCGGCAGAATCGATACGCTTCCCGCCAAAACGCAGAATCAATGGTGACAGCATTGCAATGCTTGCATCCTCGGAGTATTTTTTTATGACATGGACATTAAAATCCCGGTCAAAATAGGTGTCTGAATTGGCCAGTAAGATTAAATCACTGCTACAGAGTGATATTCCGATGTTTGAACCGCTGGCATAACCGGAATTGAATTTCATTTCGATTGGTTTTACTTTCTCGAATTTTTTTATGATTGTTAATGAGTTATCCGTAGAGTGATTATCCACCACGATGATTTGCTTAAAGGCGATTGATTGGTTGAGTAATGATTTTAAGTTCTCATGGAGAAAAGCTTCTCCATTAAAATTTATGACAACAGCTGCTATATCCAATTTTTATGTGAAGTGCTTAAATGGCCGGGCAATACCGTAATGGCATTATTTCTTCTTTTTTTTAAGGTTTTTTTTGGAAAAGAAGTTGGTAATAAATTTTTGATAGGTCTTCAATGACCATTGATCTTTGAAGACGGCAGTGAAAATAACTTCTCCGCTTATTTTATGTTTCCCGATAAGGGAATTTTCATTGACCTTAAACGGAATTTCGATCTCCTTCTCCAGATCGAGTAAGATGGCATCATTTTCTTGTTTGGTTTGGAAGTTCAGTTCAGATGCGGTAAAAAATATTTTTGGAAAGGAGAAATCGCTGTTGTTATCCAGTTTGATAATAAATTCCGGGTGAGAAGAAATTTTTAGGCCGCTTTTTGGAGTAATTTTGATTTTTAAGATTCCTTCCTCGCCCTGCAATATGGTTCTGGGAGTTACATTGGTGATGATTTTCAAATAATCTTCCTGGGGAAAATGAAAAACATAAAAAACTAAAATCACCAAAAATAGCAATAATGCCTTTTTTATCATGCCCTATATATACATGATTGAATTTAGGTTGTCAATATACCTGCGTTATCTTCCCGGATTGAATTTTGGATACAACACCCGGTAGTTGGTTTGCCTACGATTTCATATTAAAGTGATCGTAACCATTATTCCCGGTTTGAATGGTCTTCCCATTATGGGTGATGGTCAATTGATCCTGTTTTGGCTGAATTTCTCCGATAACCCGATAGCTGATCTTTTCCTGTCTTAATTGCAGTTCATTCTCCGGGGATATGGTAAATAAAAGGACATAATCCTCACCACCGGATAGTACCAGTTCATATTCATTCAAATGGTATTCCCGGCATATTTTCTTCATGGTTCGGGGAATGAGCAGGTTTTCATAGAACAGGTGTCCTCCCTTTCCGGATGCAGTCAGGATTCTCTTCAGGTCAATGACCAGTCCATCCGAGACATCAATCATTGAATTGGCATATTTTGCCAGAATCTGACCCTCCTGCAAACAGGGGATCACCTTTTGATGCCGGGTGCTCCAGGGCTTGATGCTTTTGCCGCTTAACAGCAGTTTCAGTCCGAGTGCAGAAGCACCGGTTTGGCCGGTGATTCCAATTAAATCTCCATCTCTGGCGTTCTGCCGATAAACCGGATGTTCGGCTTCACCAACCATAGTGATGGAAATGCACAGTTGAGAAGATTTTGAAAAATCACCTCCGGCCAGCTCCAGGTTCCATTGTTGACAGCCATTCTTTAAGCCCTGAAAAAACTGTTTCAATTCTTTTATACCCAGGTTTTTAGGGAATCCCAGTCCCAAATAAAAGTAATGCGGAATCCCTCCCATGGCAGCGATATCACTCAGGTTTACCGCTATGGCTTTGAGTGCCAGCTCCTTCATTTTAATGTCTCTAAGCCGGAAATGGACGTTTTCGACTAAAAGATCGGTCGTTATAAGTTGGTGGGTGCCCTCTGAATAAATAACGGAAGCATCGTCGCCGATTCCCTGTCCCCGGGTAAAGGAAAACTTGTTTTTTAAAAACCTTTCAAAATCCAGCTCATTCATTAAAGGGTCTTCTCAACCAGAGCGAAATTAACCGCTTCTTTGATATCTTTTATGAATATGAATTTAATACCGTCCAGGTATTTCTTTTGAAGCTCTTGAAGGTCCTTTTTGTTTTTTTCCGGAAGAATGATATTTTTAATTCCGGATCTTTTGGCCGCTAACACCTTCTCTTTAATGCCTCCCACCGGAAGTACTTTTCCCCTGAGAGTGATCTCGCCGGTCATGGACAGCATCCGGTTGATCGGTTTCTGGGTAAAGGCGGAACATAATGCCGTTGCCAGAGTGATACCGGCTGAGGGTCCATCTTTGGGTATGGCACCTTCCGGGATGTGGATATGAATATCATTCTTATCAAATTGACTGGGATCAACGGATAGTTTTTCTGCATTGGCTTTGATAAAACTGAGAGCAGCTGTGGCGGACTCCTTCATGACATCACCGAGTGAACCGGTCAGAATCAATTTCCCCTTACCAGGAATCAATTTGACCTCTATAAAGAGGATATCGCCTCCGTATGGTGTCCAGGACATTCCCGTGGCCACACCCACCGTATTTTCTTCCAGTAATTGATCCCTAAATATTTTGGCCAACCCCGCATATTTTTCCAGGTTTCTGGCTGTAATTTTATAACATTTTCTCTCGCCCAGGGCGATTTTATGAGCTACTTTCCGACATATACCTCCGATCTCTCTTTCAAGATTCCTGACTCCGGCTTCTCTGGTATAGAGGCCAATTAACAGTTTTATGGCGCCAGGGGTAAATTCAATGAGCTTACGATTCAATCCATTCTGCTCGATTTGCCTGGGGATGAGGTGCCTTTTGGCAATTTCGACTTTTTCTTCTTCTGAATACCCATGGAGATAAATGGTCTCCATTCTGTCCTTGAAAGCCGGCTGAATGGGTTCTAAAAGGTTGGCTGTGGTTATGAACAGGACTTTGGATAAATCAAAAGGGATACCCAGGTAGTGATCGGTAAAAGAACTGTTCTGTTCTGGGTCCAGAACTTCCAGGAGTGCAGAAGATGGGTCACCACGAAAGTCAGCCCCGATCTTATCCACTTCGTCTATCATAAATACCGGATTGTTGGAGCCGGCTCTTTTAATTTCCTGAATAATTTTCCCTGGGAGTGCTCCCACATAGGTTCTGCGGTGTCCGCGGATCTCGGCTTCGTCCCGCACTCCGCCCAGTGAAATTCGTACGAATTTTTTATTTAAAGCCCGGGCAATTGATTTTCCCAGAGAGGTTTTTCCGACTCCAGGCGGTCCAACAAAACAGAGAATCGGTCCATGTGCTTTTGAGGTGAGTTTTCTAACACTCAGGTATTCCAGGATTCTCTCTTTTACTTTGGCAAGTCCATAATGATCCTGGTTCAATGTGTTTTTTGCTCGTTTCAGGTTTAGATTATCTTTGGTTGAGACTGACCAGGGTAATTCGAATATCCAGTCGAGATGATTTCGGGTAACCGTGCTTTCGGCTGATTCGGGGTGCATTTTTTTCAATCTATCAATGTTCCTTTCAACTTCCTTTCTGGGTTCATCTGGCATTTGGATTTCTTTCAACTTTTTCATATAGTTGTTGATCTCTTCGGTTATCTCGTCGGTTTCTCCAAGTTCCTTCTGAATTGCTTTTAATTGTTGTCTCAGAAAGTACTCCCTTTGATTTTTGTCCATTTCGCCCTGAGCCTTCAGATTTATTTGATTTTGAACATTCAACATTTCCAATTCATAGGTTAAAAAATCATATACTTTTTTAATTTTTTTAAGGGAGTTTTCCTCCTCAAGGATTTTCTGGGAGTCTTCGATTTTGAGATCAAGATTTGAAGCAATAATATCAGACAATTTTCCCGGTTCTTCAATATTTTCGGTTATAACAAAAATTTCATTGGGTATCTGTTTTCCCAGTTTCCCGGTTTGTTCGAATTTTTGCCGGATGTTACGGATAAGCGCTTTGTCTTTCATGTTCAGCCGCTTTGGTTCCTTATCCTCAATGGTTTTGATATCTGAGGTAATTATTTTACCGTTATCATTGATCGATTTTACTTTAACCCTTGAAATTCCCTGAACAAGCACCCTCATCCGGCCATCCGGTAGTTTTAGCATTCTGACTACCAACGCAACGGTCCCGACCCGGTATAAATCTTCGGCATCCGGGTCTTCTATACTGGCATCCTTCTGGGTCAAAAGCAGAATCATCCGGTCTGAGTTCAGGGCATGATCAATTGCCTTCTTGGATTTGGACCGTCCCACATAAAGAGGTACGATCATATAGGGGAATACCACAATATCCCGAAGAACCAGCACCGGCAGGTTTTCAGGAAGGGTTAATTTTTCTTCTTCGGACTTGATAATACTATCATTGTTATTGTCATTTTCTTTTTCCATATTTACCTCATCACTTAATGGGCACTGTAATTTTTTTTGGTTTTCTTTTGGGGATTTTTACGATTAAAACACCGTTTTCCATAATTGATTTGATATTGGCATTATCAAGAGTCAAATCGATTATTATTTTTTTGTAAAAATGACCGAACTCTCTCTCAAACAGATAATAAGTAACCTGAGGCTTGTTGATCCGAGGTTGAAGTTTTATTCCCCTTATTACCAATTCCTGATTCCTCTGCAAAACAATGGAAACGTCTTCCTTGTTTACACCTGGCAATTCTACTTCAATTATCAATTCTTCCTCAGCCTCAATGATATTGGTGCTGGGTTCCCAGTCAACTTTGGTACTGATTCCGGTCGAAAAGTTTTTGCTGATTTCTATTTCAAAGAGTGAATAATTTTTCTTTGCCATTTATTCCTCCTTTTTCAACAGGCTATGCAATTCATTCAGAAACTCTTCCAAACTCTTGAAATCAAAATAAACCGAAGCAAATCTGACATAGGCGACCTTGTCCAGATTTTTCAATTTATCCATGATGTATTCTCCAATGGCTTTGGTAGCAATCTCTTTATCTGAGCTGTCAACCATCTCTTCAATCTGAAAAGCGATTTGCTCGATTTGTTTGACCGGTATTGGTCTTTTTTCAACGGCTCTGTAGAGCCCCTTTTTAACCTTGTCAATATCGAATTCTTCGCGGCGGCCATCTTTTTTGACCACCATCAGATGAATACCTTCGGGTTTTTCATAAGTGGTAAAACGTTTGCCACATTTTAAACACTCTCTGCGTCTTCTGATATAATGACTATCTCTGCTTTCCCGTGTTTCAATGACTTTATCTTCTATGTCTCCACACTCAGGACATTTCATTTCCCCCCCCTTTGAAATTTTTTATGGATTTTATATTTAAACCCTGAACCATAGATGCGATCAAGCCACAAACAACCCACAAAGCCAAAACCAGGAAATGAAAAAGGATGGTATAGGCAACAGCTGTATCTACTGGAATATTATACAGTTTGGTTAAAGCAATTTTTGATGCCGCATCAATGGTACCTGCCATTCCCGGTGTGGGAATGGCAGCCGAAACCACCAGAATACTGAAATAAGGAAAAACCTCGAATAATCCGAGATGGATATCAAATCCCTTCATTAATATCCAGTAACAGGGTATTAGGGCAAACCAGACCGCGACAGACGCTAAAAAAAGTTTCAGTACATCAACGAATTTCAGGTTCAATTGCAGGCCTTTTATGAATTTTAAAGTAAATTCTACCAAACGGGCTCGGAACTTCTCAGGCAGGATCCTGGATATTTTGTTAATCAACTTCTCTACTATAGGGAAAACACGCCTGGTGTTGAACAGATAAAACAAAAAAAAGATCAAAATGACAACAGGAAGTATGAAAATGGCTATTTTTTTAATTTGAATTAAAAATATCGAATTATTGTTTTCGATGAAAAGCAGAGAAAACAAAAAAAACATGACCACAATAAAAAAATCAATTAACCTTTCCAGTACCACTGAGGCCAGGCCATAACTCCGGGGAATGTTTACGTTCTTGGCCAGCAACATTCCCTTGGCCGGCTCTCCAACCCTTCCGGGAACCAGAAAATTGATGAAATATCCGATCATGGTGTAGTTGTAAAGAGTTGAGAGTTTTATTTTTTTTTTATAGGGTTTCAAAATGATTCCCCAACGATAGGCCCGGATAAAAAATTGTAGGAATGATCCCAGTGCAAACAGAAGTGGATAAACCGGATTTATCCCCTTAATGATCTGGATGACTTCACTGAAATTGACATTATTGAAAAAAACAAACAATAATATCAGTGTGATACCGAGGATAATGGCAATTTTTACATATTTCATGGTTAATATAGTAGTATTTTTTGTTGATATTGTCAATTCTTAAATAGATAATGGAATTTATTTGCTGTTTAACAGAAAAATGATCAGTTAAACCACATATTTTTTGTTTAAAATTAATAATTTCACTTTTTTTATTGAAAAGACAATACAATGTTGATAAACTTCCTTATTGTGATAGAATACAGGGAACACCGAGGCCCTTTTATCAAATCCTGTCCCTGCTCTCCCTCCACGGTTTCCTGTGGATACCACAATTTAAACTTGCATACCGGATGTCCCTATGATTGTTCATACTGCATCCTCCAGGTTTATCTGGATCATAAATCACCAGTTTTTTCGATCAATTTGGGTGATTTAAAAAATGAATTGAAAGAATTCAGTGCAAGAAATGAACAGGTGAGAATTGGAACCGGAGAACTTTCGGATTCCCTGGCTTATGATCTTCGAACCGGCTATTCCTTGAAAATCATATCGTTGTTTGAAATGTTTTCCCAGGTGGTATTTGAATTTAAAACCAAATCCAATCAGATTGGGAATCTGCTCCGGGTAAAAAATGTTTTAAGCAATCTGGTTGTTTCCTGGTCTTTGAATCCAGGCCAAATAGCCAGACGTGAAGAAACCCGGGCGCCGTCTCTGAAAAATCGACTCCGGGCAATGAAGCAGATTCAGAAGAGGGGGTATAAAATCGGGATTCATCTGGATCCGATCATTTTTGTTGATGATTGGAAAGCATTATATACCGGGTTGATCAGTCAGATTGTTTCTGTGGTGGATCCGGCCCGGGTTGTCTGGATCAGTCTGGGCGCCTTGCGGTTTCCTTATTCATTAAGAGATCATATTTTTAAAAATAAAAAATCCCGGTTATTTGAAGGCGAACTGGTCAAGGGTTATGATAATAAGTATCGGTATTTTAAACCGTTGCGCCTGGAAATGTTTAAATATATCTCTGAAAAAATCAGAACACTGATTTCAGCTCACATACCCCTCTATCTGTGTATGGAAGATAAAGAAGCTTGGGAGGAGGTTTTTCCCCGGGTAAAACCGGATACAAATGAGATTAATAAGCAATTATATTTATCAGTGTTTGAAATCAAGTGATTTTTTTCTTATTTTATTCTATCATCTAGATTTAAGTTATTTAACTAAATTACCGGAGTGAATTTAATTGAATAGAAAAATTTTTTTTCTTGTTATTGGTTTTGTTCTTTTTATCTCCTGTTTGGCTACTTTGGTGGCTGATTTCGATTATCAGCTGGATTTCACTTCCCGGTATATCTGGAGGGGATTTGATCTGAATCCCAACAGTCAGCCGGCACTTCAACCGTCTTTTGAATACAGTTGCGGAGATTGCGGCTTTACCCTCAATCTCTGGAGCAGCATTTCCTTAAGCAATAATGACTATAATGAAATTGATCTGAATTTTACCTATAAGCTAAAAATTTCCAGAGATTTAATCCTGGGCACGGGTTTTATTTTTTATGGCTGGTATTTTATCGATGATTTTTCTTTTAGTGAAAATACCAGTCAGGAGGTCTTTTTTTCAGCCGCATTGCCAAACCTGTTTTTTCACCCCAAGTTGACGGTATACTATGATTTTGTCAACGGAGATGGGATTTATGTTTTACTGCAGAGTCGATATTCTCATGAATTCTCAAAATCGATCAAAACCGAACTTTTTGCTTCATTGGGCTATAATGGCGGTCAATGGCTGGCTGAAGGTGCTGAACCGGGGTTCAGTGATTTAAACTTCAAATTTTCTCCTTCATTCAAGTTGAAAAGATTTACGATTTCCCCCTTTGCCTGTTATACGTTTGTGTTGCTGGAGGCAATCGGAACAGAAAACTATTTCTGGTTTGGTGTTTCTGTGATATTCAAATAAAATACTTCCTGAGTTATATTAGTTTCTGTATCCATTCTGGAAAAGTGAAGTTTTTATCTTGCTTTTGTCCTAAGCGAATTCAATTTTTGACTTGATTTTAATTTTTTTATGATATATTGTTTTTTTGCCACCAATTAAGGAAGGAGGACAAATGAAAAAGCAAGTTTTTGCATTAATTTTTTTTGTTATGGTTGGGGTATTGTTGTTTCATCCTGGCTGTAATAATGGAACAAATGGAGGCACTCAGTATATCTTGACTGTTACGTTATCTAATGGTGTAAGTGGTACTCCTTCTGCCGGTGCCTTTAACTACGGAGAGAATGATACGGTAGTCTACAGTTATGCAACCCAGGCCGGCTACGGCAACCTGGCTGTAACTCTGGACGGAGCACCGGTGGGAAACAGCGGAGTCATCAACATGACAACCAATCACACCCTGAATGCCACTGCCAGCGTGGATATCCGGGGCAACTGGCAGGGCCTGCATACGGATGATAACAATAGTCAAATTTTTCAAGTAACCTTTGGCGGAGCCAGTGCAACATCCGGAACCGCCAGTGGAAACATAGGTGGTCCAACCGGAACCGGAACCTTCACTGTTTCAGGTTCTAATATTTCATTTTATCTGGATTTTGGTTTTGCCAGATTTGATTGTACAGGCACCATTTCAGATATAAATCATATGTCGGGAACCTGGGTTAATGCTGGGGGATTTACTGGAACCTGGGAATTAACTCGTTTGTAATCGTATTTTTTATCGAATCCAATTATTCTACAGCTGATAAAAACCGGGAGTTATCAACAATTCCATAAATTTATTTATAGCGAATCCATTTGAGAATTTCTTTAATGGATGGTTTCTTTCCGTACATCAGCAGTCCGGTTCGGAAAATTTTGGCACCAAGCCAGGCCATGAACATGATGGTGAGAATGCAGAGTATGATTGATAGTAATATCTGAAAAAAGGAGGGAATGGCTACCCCGATTCTCATGAACATGAGGGTGGGAGAAAATAGTGGAAAGAGGGATGCGATGACCACCGGTACCGAATTGGGATTTTGAGTCACCATAATTCCCAGGATAAAGGGAATGATAAGTAAATAGGTTATGGGGGCGGCAAATTGCTGGGCTTCCTGATCGGTATTCACCGATGCACCCACCAGTGAGAATAGAATGGAATACATAAAATATCCGAGTATGAAAAATATCACAAAATAGATGGCCAACTCCAGGGAAATAAAGCTGAGTATGTTTTCGTTGATATCAAAGGAGGTCTGGCTGAAGAAGATAAAACCGATCAGAATCCAGAGGGCCACCTGGGTCAGACCGGCCAACCCGATACCGATGATTTTCCCATAAAACAAACTTCTTGTATTGGTAGATGAGATCAGAATTTCAATGATTCGATTGCTTTTTTCTTCCAGTACACCCCGCATGATAAGTTGGCCATAGGCCATGATAATCGAAAACAAAATGGTGAGCATGAAAATGGACATCAGATATTCCATGCCTGAACTGGCTTTGGTCACCCTGTCTTTTTTAACTTTGAAGGTTTCAAAATTAATGCTGCGAGTGGCCTCCTCCACAATTTCAGGATCAATTTGCTGTTCATCCAGTATCTGACGGGAAATGATCTTCTGAACCGCTGAACCAATGTACTTATTGGTCTCGAAATCAGATATGTTGAGGGCAAAGAATGATATTTGCCTGGCTTTTTTGATATCTTTGGGTATTAATAAAAATCCGTCAACTTCTTTATCCAGTATCTTCTTTTTATAAACTTCGATCAAATTATCTTTGGTTTGGTTTTTACTTTCTACGGCAAAAAACTTGAGCGTTTTTTGAACTTCCTGGCTCTTCTGTATGAATTCGGTTTGAATCATTCCGGAAAGATCGGCAATGGCAATATTTTTGATTCCCCGGCCCACTTTGGTGATTAGCATGGGCAGGAATATGAATCCGGCCATGATGATGGGGGTTAATATGGTGGAGATCAGGAAGGATTTTTTCTTAACAATCATTTTGTATTCTTTTTTAATAATGGTTAAACTTTTCATTGGGCAACTCCCTGATTGACCTGGTGGATGAAAATACTATTTAAGGAGGGTTCGGTAATCTTATAACTGCTTATCGAAAGATTTTCAGCCATTTTTTTTAATAGTTTATCTTTATGCTGGATATCTTCCAGTTCAATTTCCATTTCCTTTCCATAGTCCTTGACATTTTTGACGTATTTTAGATCGGATAAAAAACCTGAATTTCCTTCATAGCTCACTTTCACAAACCGGGTACCATGGTCTTTTTTAATCTGAGAAAGCGTGCCGTCCAGGACTTTTTTACCCTGATTGATCATGACCACGGTATCGACTATTTTTTCAGCATATTCCATCAGGTGAGAGGAAAAAATGATGGTGTTTCCTTCCTGTTTTTTCTCCAGGATGATATCCTTGACCAGTTCTATATTGACCGGATCAAGGCCGGCAAAAGGTTCATCTAAAATAAGAAGCTCGGGGGAATGAATGATGGTGATGATAAATTGAAGTTTTTGAGCCATGCCCTTGGATAATTCCTCGACCTTTTTATCCACATACTGATCCAGGTTGAATTTTTTCAGTAATTCCAGTCCCCGGGCCTGTATGGTTTTGGAATTCATCCCCTTCAGTTCACCAAAAAAAGTGAGGGTTTCCGAAACTTTCAACTTGCGGTACAATCCCCTTTCTTCAGGTAGGTAACCCAGCCGGTTCTTGGCCTTTTCTGAAAACTGCTTTCCGAATATCTCAATTGTCCCTGAATCCGGGGCAATGATATCCATGATCATCCGCATGGAGGTGGTTTTTCCGGCCCCGTTGGGTCCCAGCAAGCCCAGGATTTCGCCTTTTTTCAATTTTAGGGAAATATGATCCACGGCCCGTTTTTTATCAAAATCCTTGACCAGATCTTCCAACACCAGAACATATTCTGCCATGGCTCCTCCTTGATGAAACAGGTTGAGATATTATCATCACTTAAATTTCGTGTCAAGACAGCAGTGATCCGATATCTTGCATAAACCGACCAATAAAGGTAAAATGTGTGGAAAATGAAGGGATATGAGATTTTCTCCACTACTGCCGATGTGGGGATAAAAATCAGGGGCAAAACCTATGAAATGTTGTACCAGAATGCGATAATGGGATTTTTCCTGCTGGTTTCAGGCCAGGAGATTCAAACCTTGTCTGACCATGCTTCAAGTAATTATCCCTTTGATTTTATGGGGGATAGCTGTGAAAATGTATTGGTCAACCTTCTCTCTGAAATTATTTTCTTGCTTTATTCCCGGGACTGTATTACCACTGGAATCGCAATAAAAATAGCAGATGAAACGGCGCTTCAAGCCGATTTGATTATCCAGCCCATGCAGAATCCACCGGAGATGGAAATCAAATCGGTTACTTACCACAATTTGCGGGTTAAAGAATGTCGCGGTATTAAATCGGCGGCCATCATTTTTGATATATAAACGAAAAAAAGTAAGTTTTTACGATATTAAGCGGAGGCAATACCCATGGTTGAATTAAAGGACTTCAAGAAAATAACCCCGTTCCAGTGGATACTGGAGAAGGGCAGCCAACAGAAGATGAAAACCAATGTCCGGGTGTTTGCCACAGAAGCAATGCTGAAAAATGCCATCCAGGAGGCAGCCATTCAACAGGTGATCAATGTGTCCACCTTGCCCGGGATTGTATCGGATTCGATTGCCATGCCCGACATTCATTATGGATATGGCTTTTGCATTGGGGGGGTAGCGGCGTTTCCGGCAGATTCCGGAATTGTGCTTCCGGGGGGAGTTGGCTATGATATCAACTGCGGGATTCGCTTGCTTTCAACCGAAATTCCTGCTGATGAAATAGTTCCACATACCGAGTCACTGGGCCGGATGATTCTGCGGGATATCCCCACCGGGTTACCCCCCCGGAAGCAGCAGAAGATGAGCAAACCGGATTTTTTTAAAATTATAAAAAATGGGTCGGAAGAAGTTATCAAGCGCTTCGGCGGGGAAAAAGATGATTTGGATTTCATTGAATCCTCGGGAAAACTGCATTTTGATGCTCCCCACGTCATAAGCGATAGAGCTGTGGAACGGGGCCGGTCGCAGGTGGGTTCTCTGGGTTCCGGAAATCATTTCATTGAAATTCAAAGAGTCGAAAGTATTTATAATCAGGCTGCCGCTGAAGTCTATGGTCTGAAAAAGGGCCACATAACTGTCATGATCCATACCGGTTCAAGGGGATTTGGTCACCAGGTAGCCACTGATTATATTGAAATTTTTCGCAAGCGCAATCTATCCAAAATTGAGGTGGATGATCCCCAGTTGGTTTATGCGAAAATTGATTCCAAAGAGGGCCGGAATTATTTGCAGGCCCTGAATGCGGCTTCCAACTTTGCCTGGGCCAACCGCCAGTTGCTGATGCAGGAGATTATTTCTATCTTTGAAGGTGTTTTCCGGTCCTCCTCAGAAAAGCTGGGATTCAATTTGATTTATGACCAGGCTCATAATATCGCCAAATTTGAAACCCATACCATTAATGGTGA
Organism: uncultured Aminicenantes bacterium; assembly: GCA_965195285.1. Lineage (GTDB taxonomy): Bacteria > Acidobacteriota > Aminicenantia > UBA2199 > UBA2199 > CAZOWT01. The sequence continues at coordinate 86,737 of CBDAFS010000007.1, forward strand.
AAAGATGAAAGTGCTGATTCACCGGAAAGGGGCGACCCGGGCATTTCCTGGTGGACATCCGGATATTCCGAAAAAATACAAAACTGTGGGGCAGCCGGTTATTATACCCGGAAGCATGGGAACCACTTCTTATGTTTTGCAGGGAACCCGAAAAGCCTTGGACATTTCCCTTGGATCCTCGGCTCATGGAGCCGGGAGGCGAATGAGCCGTCACGGGGCAGTGAAATTTGCCAGCAATATGAATGTGGCGGATCACCTGAAACAGAAAAACATCCTGATTTTTTCCCACTCTCAAAGGAGATTAAAAGAAGAGATTCCGGAAGCATATAAAGAGATTGACGAGGTGGTAGAGGTAACCGAGGGTGCCGGAATTTCAAAAAAGGTCGCCCGCATGATCCCCCTGGTGGTAGTCAAGGGATAGGGTTTGGATAAAAAAATCTCTTCTGATTATTGAGACTGAATATTGAAATGTTCCTTGTATTTCTTTTTGTAATAAGCCAATCTTTCTTCAACCGTGGCTTTGGGAGGTATAGTCTGGTTTTTTTTTGAAATATTTCTCCTGGTTTTGGGACCGAACTTTTTCCTGCTGCCTTGATCGCCTGGATGATCCTTTCTTTTTTCACCATTAGCAGGCAGGCTTTTTTTCCTTGGTGTTCTGGTCTTTTTTCCGGCCGAATACGGTTTCTTGTTCTGGCTATCTCTTCTGGGCTTTCTCGTGTTGCCAAATCTTAATCCTTCGCTTTTACTTTTCGGAAACATTTCATCCGATGCAAATTCCACCGGTATTTTCTTGTTCAAGAAGGCTTCAATAGCCTCAAGGTTATAGATATATTTTTCACAGGCCAGGGTTATGGCTTTCCCGGATTTTCCGGCCCTTGCCGTACGGCCTATCCGGTGAACATAATTTTCGCAGTCCCCGGGCAGATCATAATTAATAATCATTTCCAGATCATCAATATGCAATCCCCTGGCCGCCACATCTGTGGCCACCAGAAAAGGGATCTCTCCGGCTTTGAATTGTTCCAGTACGCTGATTCGCTTTTTCTGAGGGAGGTCTCCGCTGATGTGCAGGCATTTAAAGCCATTATAATTCAGGTGATTGGCAATCTGAACTGTATCCTGTTTCATGTTGGTGAAAATCAGTGCATTTCTCGGGTTTTCTTTTTTTAAAATTCCCAGAGTGAGGTTTATTTTTTCTTTGCTGCTGACGTGATACAGGACCTGGGTTATACGATCAACCGCAATTTCCTCGGGACGAATCCGGACAGGCACGGGCCGGTTCATGAATTCCTTGGCAATATGTCTGGTTTCATTGTCCAGAGTAGCACTGAATAGCATGGTCTGGCGAGAATTGCGAGAGGAGGAATTTTTGATGATCTTCCTGATATCCGGTAAAAACCCCATGTCAAACATTCGATCCGCTTCATCGATGACCAGAAAGCCGATATTGTCAAAACTGAGTTTCTTCTGGTAGTTAAAATCCAGCAATCTCCCCGGAGTTCCGATGATCACGTCGACTCCCTGCTTAATAAGCTTTTCCTGTTGGTAATAGCCAACCCCACCGTAAAAACATCCGATGGTCAAATTGAGGTGTCCTCCCAGCAATTTGGCTTCTTTCTCAATCTGAAGGGCCAGTTCCCGGGTGGGAGTGACAATCAGGGCCTTTTTATTGTTGGTTGTTTTCTCATTCTTAAAATGATGAAAAATGGTGATTAAAAATGCAGCGGTTTTGCCGGTTCCGGTTTGAGACTGCACCGCCACATCATTTCCCGTCAAACTGTGTTTTAAGGTTTCTTCCTGAACGGGCATGAGGCTGGTAAAGCCGGCATCGTCTATTCCATTAAGAATATCCTGGTGTAAATTGAGTTCGGTAAAATTCATAAACTTATTCCTTTATCATATATAATAGGTGAAAATTGATATTGAATTAATTTCTTTATATTAATATTAAAACCAATCGGAATATCTCTCTTCAAATATTTTCTTTATTAAAACCCGATTATACCACACAAACCCATTTTTTTCCAAACAATCAATCATCTTTTTTATCTTCTTCCTGGCCCAGTATTTTTTGCTTGTATAGTTTCTCCAGGTTCTCAGTATTGGTGTCCACCTCGTCCCAGGCTGATTTTTTGCCTTCCGTGTTCGGCTGTGGAACGGACGATTTACTGGCTTTCCCGCTGAAGGAGTCGATAGGAATGCCAAAACCGTCCGGGTTGGCTTTAAAATCTTCATCTACATAATACACATAGCTTCTCACCATCTTATCATGCCACATCTGCTTATCCCTGTCCCATAGACCGGCCAGATATCCGATATAACAGAATATGCCTGAGATCCAGCGGCCGATGATTTCACGAAAGGCGGCCCGGCCCACTCCGATGATTTTTCCCTCCCGGGTCAAAACTGCAATGGATAAAAATTTGCGCCCCAGAGACTGACCCGTTTTTCCCATGCGTATAATGGAATTCCAGAATCCGAATACAATGGCTCCGGAAATCAGCAGAAAACAAAAAAATAGTAAAGGATCAGAGAGCTGGTTATCTCTTTCCAATAATGGGTTGGGTATTAAATAAAAGGGAAAATAAAAAGGCAATAATAAAAGCCCATCGATTACAATGGCTCCAAAGCGGGTTAATATGCTGGCATATTCCGGCATTTTTTTTTCAATGTTTTTTTCCATTAGTCATCCTCCTTTTTTATGAAAATAAATCCATTAACCTGAAGATCCAGACCAGTAAAAATATAAATATTAAAAATCGGGCGGATAGAAGTAAATGAATGATTCTGTTTTTAAATTTGGATTTAAGTTTAGAAAATGGGATTCGATTGGTGATCAAACAAGAAATCAATAAAATAACTACCATACCGCCCAGGGGGTGAAAGGCAAAACTATCTCCCCATTTAAAAGAGAGGAAGGTGCTCATGCTCCGGATAAGCCCGCAAAAAGGGCAGGGATGTCCGCTAATATGTTTAAACCAGCACAGTGAGATCCCTGCTTTTTGAATCGGAAGCACCAGGAGAAAAATAAACAGGCCCAGGGATTTCAGTCGAAGCTGGTTTGTTCTGAAAAATAATCGTCTAGGCATTTGTGGGTGATATGTCTTAATAAATGTCAGGCTGACAGCTTAATCCAGTCCATCAGGAATACCAGACTGTTATTGAGGCAGTGAAGTACAATGCAGGGCATTATGGAGCGCTGTTCCTCATACAGTTTGGCCAGTAAGTAACCCAGTACAAAGATGTAGTAAGGAACCGATGCCCCCAGCAGGAATTCCACCAAAAACACATGGGCCCCGGCAAAAAGCATGGCATTCACAACCATTCGTTCTCTTTTTCGTTTAAAATGGTTGAACATGGCGGTATAGAGGTATCCGCGGAAGATGAATTCTTCGCATATGGGTGCAAATACCACCGCAGATAATAGTATGATCCAGAGTGATAATGGTTTCTGGTTCTGAATTTTCAACTGGGTGGTTTTCTCAAACAGAGATAGAAAGACGATAAATATTCCGACCCCGACAAAATAGATAAGAAGCGGTTTAATTTGACTTTTCAGAGCTGAAAAATGAATGTTGGCGACTTTTCTGATCGAAATATCCTTGAATTTAAGATCAAAGATCAACACTCCTGAAAAAACCAGATACCAGCAAACCCCACCCAGATGGATATAAAAATAGAATTCCGGATTAACAAGATCCAGTTTAAAACCATATTTTATGGCCAAAACAAATGTATATATCTGCAGAAGAGCAATGGCTGCAAATACAATCCAGAAACTTCTCTTGAAATCCAATTTTTCATTTCCCGGGAGACTGGATTCGATATCACTCATGATACCATGTATCCGGATATTCGATTCTTAATAGCCTGCTTATAAAAGCAAAAAAATCTAATGTTTTTCTGGCCATTGCTGGGCTCCGTGAAGAACTTGGATAATTTCCAGAATGTTGTTTTTTATGCGATAAATCACAATGAATGGAGTTCCGCTGATCACAAACTCTCTGGTTTTGGGTAGCCGTCCCCATCGGCCCATTCCGGAATTTGCAGATAAATAGTGTTCCACGGCATTAATAATCCTTAAAATCTGATTAACCGCTGATCCGGGATTGTCCTTGAAAATATATACTTCGATTTTATCAAGATCTTCTGAAGCCGCCTTAGTCCACAGAATTTTCACCCTTTTTCTCCCACTTTTTCCTTATCTCATCATGGGAGATCATCTCCCCTTTGTCAGCTTGGTTGATTCCCTCTTGAATAGCTTGGATCTGCCATTCGTTGAGTTGAATATAGTCCCTAATGGCTTCGGCAGCAATATATGATTTGGTCCGATCCATAGCCCGGGCCATCTCTTCCAGTTTTTCTTTGGTTTTTGGATCCACTCTGATGGTGATGATCTCTTTCATTGTAGTCTCCTGTATACAATATAATACATCACCCCGATTCCTTCAACTTAAAAATTAAAGGGACACCATACTTAATTTTTTGATTTTTTCTTTTTCCAAGAGCCTTTTGGACATCGTTTTTTTTAATCAATATTCTATTTAACAACTTTGATTTCCAATCTCAAACCATGCGATATATTTTTTATAATCCGATTTATTAAAAAATGTCCCCAAAATATTTTTTATGTTGATTTAAATCTCATTTAAAAAGTTATATATTTAATTTATTTATTTCCTTTTCTATTTCCTCAATAACTTCTTGATTTTGAATAATTTTCTTTTTCCCTGATGTTATGGAATAAATAAAAAAAACTTTTCCACCCTGTTCTTTCTCAAATTTTCTATGGTTAGACTCATGCATTTTTTCCCATTGATAATAATCTAAGGCTCGGCCTGAAGAAATTGGCTTTATTTGCAAACCAATATAATCTGATTTTACTTGAATATAAAAATCCACATTGTATTTTCTATCCCATTTATCAGGGGCAGGATGAATTCTTTTATTTAAGTGAGACTCTAATTGACCATAGATAGTATCTATTTCAGACTTATATCCTTCATATGTTCTATTTAAAACGAGATTAAAAACATAATTAATACATTCTTCTTCTTGAATGGATTCTAGTTCATTTTGAACTACTTCCGATAATTTAATATATAATCGCCTACCCAAATCATCCATATATTCTTTTGTTATTCTTTGACCATTTACTTTCTTTTGTTTGGCATTTTTGAAATAAAATGACTCCCATTCCTTAAATACTTTTGGTGTACATCTTCTTATTAACTCAGAGGTTGGACCTACCTTTGAAGCCCTATTAAGTCCCCAGCGATTCATCCCATAGTTTAGTAACGTTTCATGTCTATATTTTTGATTATACCCATCAGCTCCTACAATCCAATCTTTTTTTATCAAATCTTAACTCTCCTTTCTAAAAATGTTTTTTTAAATTTATATTCAAATGAAGAATCAACTTCAGCTAGACCATTTTTTATTAAATGAGAATTAATAAAAGTCCTGTTCTGCAAATATAAATAACAAAACATATTATTATTATCATCATATTTTCTGCTGTCAAATTTAATATATACTTTTTGACCTTTTGTTTTTTCTTCTAAAAATTGAATAGCCTGATTTTTCAATGCAGGTATTTCTTTGATTCCTATTAATTTAACAATTTGATTGTTACTGAGAAGAAGAGCTTCAGAAGATAAGACTTTTTTAACTTTATAATATTCTTCTCTTTCAAAATTTGATTGCTTGTCAATTTTTGATCCAAATCTGAACTTTTTTAAATCAATTTTTTTATCAAACTTTATTGGATCGTGAAAAATATAAGGTAAACATTCAATATCTCTTCTAAAATTATATTCTTCATTTTCCCTAATTATTATATCAAATTTTTGATCATCAAAAATATCTTTTTGTTTCATTGATAGTTTGTTTTTTATGATCTTTAAAAAATCAGAATTTATTTCATATCCTACTGAATTTCTATTTAAATTTTTTGCTGCTAAAGAAGTTGTTCCACTTCCAAGAAATGGATCTAACAAAATATCTCCAACAAAGCTAAACATTTTTATTAATCGCTTTGGCAATTCTTCCGGAAAAACTGCTAAATGTTTTTCTTGTCTTTCGCCTGGAAAATTCCAATGGCCTGAAAAATAATTATTCCATTCCGATTTTGTAAGTTTAGATTGATTCTTTATTTCTTTTGATACTTTTGGTGAATTTCCAATTTTTTTAAAAATAAGTATAAATTCATAATCAATTTTCAATATCCCATTTCTTGGATATGGGAAGGAGCCCATTACTGTAGCTCCACCTGTAGTGTTTGTCGTTGTAACTTTTTGCCAAATAATTGCCCCCATATAATCAAAACCAATTGCCTCACAAAACTTTATTATTTCTGTCCTAATAGGAATGACTTTATATCTTCCATAGTAAATTGAACGAGCAAATTGATCACCAATATTAATACAAAGTCTACAACCATTATGTAAAACTCTATAACACTCCCTCCAAACTAAATTTAAATTATTTATATAGTCTTCATATGAGTTATCAAATCCTATTTGATTTTTGGTGCCATAATCTTTTAATTGCCAATAAGGTGGAGATGTGATAATTAAGTTAATTGAATCATCATTTGTCTCAATCATTTTCCTTGAATCACCAATGATTATTTTATGCCAATTTTTCATTTTATTTATAAATATTATAATATATTTATCATATAAACCATATACAATTTAATAGAAAAACAAGATTTCAATTTATCGATAATAAATATTTAATTATGGACTTGATATTAGTTATTTTTTAACTTCGTTATGATTTTTTCAAGATTCTTTTTTTCTTTCTTTTGTTGAAATAGAAAATAATAATATATTGAGAAATCCTTTTATATAAACTCTCTTTCCAAAATTATTTATCTTTTTAGTAACTTTTTCTTTTTTTAAAATTTTTTATCTCGATTAATATCAGTATAGTAAAAAATACAAAATAACTTGCTTCAAAAATATAGAATATCAATGTAAAGTGTATTGAAATATTTTTTTGTGCACTCATGTAGGGATTCATTTGGAAAAAAAGGAATATTCCAATTAGTATTGCAAGAACATAATTTGTGAGATTGAATATTGAATCATTTTTAATCATTTTTCTAAATTGGTTTTGGACTTTGTTAAAAATATCTCTGAATATATTGGATTTTTTAAAAGGTTTATCATAAATGATCATTTTTTTATTTAGGCTTCCATATCCCAAACCTAAGCAGAATATTTTTATGGTTAAAAGTATTGGAAAATTTGCTTTCAGTAATTGATTATTTTCGTTTATTACCATATCAAATAATATAAAGAAATATGCTAATCCACTCATTACACCAAAAAAATAGCCAATAAATTCATACTCAATTTTTAGAAAACTTTTTTTTAAGTTATCATTCATTGTAGCTTCACATAAAAATTTCTATTTTACACACTTTTTATTATATATTTCCATTGTTAAAGCAGCGAAATAGACTCCAGTAAGCCATGGAGATATTGTTCTTATTGATTGATTGAAAAAATACATAAAAGAACCTCGAAGTGGGATTCCACTCAATTCTGCCCAAAATGAAATGTTTTGAACCGATTTTTCTAATATAAATATTGATCCTGCTGCTATTGCAGCGCTTTCTAATAGACAACAATAATCAAGGTCTGATAATTCTCCCAAAAAATAATTTAATAAATCTCCAACACCTGCTATAAAAGGGTCCTCTAAAAAGTTACCAATAATACTTTCATAAATTGATTCTGGTATTGTATTAAGCCTATCACCCCATTTGTTATTCCAAGCGCCTATTGCTCCCATACCCATTTTGTTCCAGGATTTTCTAAATTCTTCCCACTGTTCATCTGAAAAAAGTCCAAATCGATCAATATGATTTATTGAATCATTATCAGCAAATTTGAACATATTCAATCCACCTGCTAGCCCAATTGGATCCTCGTTGATGAACCTGCCTATTTGGGGATGGTAGTATCGGTGGTAGTAGTAATTCAAACCAGATTCTTGGTCGGAATATTTGGATTGGAAGCCAAGATTGCCGCTTG
>CBDAFS010000008.1:0-15536 GCA_965195285.1 uncultured Aminicenantes bacterium
ACACCTTCTCATTCAACTTGCTCAATACCTTGGTGATCGCTGCCGTTAATGTCGTCTTACCATGATCCACATGACCTATCGTCCCAATATTCAAATGGGGCTTATTACGATCAAACTTTTCTTTTGACATTCATTCCTCCTGGTCGTATAAAAATAATAATAATTCTAATTATAATAGCCCTCGATCAGACTCGAACTGATTACCTCATCCTTACCAAGGATGCGCTCTACCGGATGAGCTACGAGGGCATACAAGCGGGAGACGGGATTCGAACCCGCGACCTATAGCTTGGAAGGCTATCGCTCTTCCAGCTGAGCTACTCCCGCGTCACTGACCATTATATGATCAACGCAGGTTACAACCGTTTACTCGAAACTACCGGCACTTTTATTTAATATGGGCAGGGGCGGATTCGAACCACCGAAGGCGAAAGCCAACGGGTTTACAGCCCGTCCCATTTAACCACTCTGGAACCTGCCCATGAAAGCCGTAAAAACAGCTGGCGAAGGGACTTGAACCCCCGACCTGCTGATTACAAATCAGCTGCTCTACCAGCTGAGCTACGCCAGCATGCGCAAAAAAAAGAGTATACCGCAACTATAACGTATTTGTCAATTAGTTTTGAGCGGGAAACTCTTTAATTGCCCCAACATTATACCTTTTTTTTAATGGAAATTCAATAGTAAAAAAAAAATAAAATTTCCTGACCGAATTTCGGCAGGGATACCTAATCCCTGATGATACTTCTGGTAAAAATGCGTTCGATGATCTCTTTTTTTCGTTTAAATAATATTTTATCCAAAAATGAAAACCTTTTGGATTCCACTGATTCGTCCAATGTTCCCATATACTTGCCCCAGAAATCCGCCGTCACAATCTTCAGATTATAAAACATCCAGAAAAACCGGTCTCTCAAGGGGATCTTCAACCTTATCAATGAAATGAGGGAGCGGTGAACCATTCTTTTCATAATAGCCAATATCACCCTTGTCTTGCTTTTGACATATATGATTTGAAATTCCTTCTGGCTCAAATGCTGGTCAATGCACATTCTGCTCAACAGGTAGGAAAAACTCATTTTATGCCAGTGATAAAATTTGGCCTGCCTGGAAATGGCCACCTTCTGGTGATTCAGAATCATACGCTTGGCAAAGAACATGTCTTCACCATAGGGTACATCCGGGAATTTTATTTTCAGCAGCAACTCCCGATCTATACAGGATGCACAGTTGTCAAAATTACTCAACCGCCTTCGCTCCTCCGGAGAAAGCCCATCCCATTCGGATGCGGAAATAGGACCACTGAAATTTTCCATGGCCAGATGCCAGTCATTGTGCAGATAAGCATCGACCGGATCGGAATCCCTCTCATTGATTTGAAACACCCCGTAGGCGGCAGTAGCCAGATTTTCAATTAGCGGACGGGTCAATGCCTTTAAAAACCGTTTCCCGATAGGAACAATATCATCGGTAAAAAAGATGATGAAGCGGCCGGTGGCCCGTTCAGCGGCTTCCAGGCGAGTTCTGCTGTGGCTGAACTGACCTTCGGGAACATTAATGATCTGCTGGTACTGAAACCCGGCTTCTTCCAGATAGTCCACGGTACCATCACTGGAGCTGTTATCCATAAAAATCACTTCATAGGAATGGTCAAAGTCCTGGTCCAGGAGAATTTCAACCAGTCGCTGGATCACCCCCATGGAATTTTTTGTGGTGATCACAATGGAAAAATCAAAATTTTTCATTTACTATCCCGCATGGATTCCATCCAATACTTATTTACGCATCGGGCATAAAACTATCCGAAAATAAAAAATAAATTAACTGACTCCAAATGTCAACCTCACCGGGCTTAGAAACCCATCCACAGACTGTCATATTATTACCGCAAAAGGAATCATTCCCGGTTGTTGGTATACTTGACAATCAGTTCATAGCGCAGTTTTCGGAAAATAGCCAGCGTTTTTTTCATCAAATCGTTGGAATAGGCGGTAAGGTATTTCCGGGTTGCCCTGGAATTCTTTTGGAAACGTTTCATGGCCTCGGCTTCCACGATTTTCTGGCGGTCGAATATGCCACTTTCAAAGGGATCCCTGGCAGCCCGGATATCTTTAATGGCCTGCTGAAATTTGAGCTGGGCCAGATTGTCCACAAAATCGATGGCCCAGCGGGCCGATGCTTCCTGGAATTTTTCCGGATCATAAATTCGATAACTGTCGTCAACAGACAAATTACCAAGATAAACCGGAACGTAAGGACTGATATGGGGATTATCCAGGTATACCCAGTATATTCCACCAATTTCATGGGGGAGCCAGCCACGTAACTGACAGATCATACCATAATGACCGCGGTGGCGGGCAACCGGCCTTCGGTTGGTCAACTTTAACAACCTCTTCATATCATTGCCCGGGAAGGGGGTGGCCAGGGGACTTTTATCAAATCCGCCCTTTTCATCCGGGACCAGCCATTGAGGACCCGAGGTCAAATCATAGATGGTACCCTCAAAAGTGGAGCGCTGAAAGGCCATGATGTCCTGAAGTGAAATTTTCTTCTCCGGCTGGATTGAAAAGGGATAAAGCGCCAACGGTTCAACGTACTGGTAGTACTGGTTGAGCCCTTTATGGGAACCGATTTTAATCGAACGGTCCGGCCATTTCAGCAGGTTGGGGGTAAAAGTGGTGTGAAACAACCAGAAGCGCCCGGTGGCCCACTCCCGCGGTATCGGAGAATAGATATCTTGCCATATAAAAGGCTTACCGCTGTTCGGGTCATACCAGCCCCGGTCAACAGCCTCCTGCCGGTAATTGGAAGAGGCCATGAAATTGTCAGTATCCTGAATGTTGATTTCCTTGATAATGCTCCAATTGGGGATCATGGTGGCCCGGTCATCACCCAACCGTTGGGCCGCCCAGATGGCACCGGGGTTTCCCGTATCCGGAGACCAATTCTTACCTACCCCGTAAATTTCCATGATCCAGGCCTCTTCAGTATCGGCAAGGGCCAGTGCTTCAGCTCCATCACCCGAAGACGGCAAAAACCCATAAATGGTCATGAGCTCCCCGATCAGTTTAACCGCCTGCCGGGCCTTTTTACATCGCTGCAAGGCAAAGATTTGAGCTTGTTCCACAGTCATGATCTGGCCGGGTTTGTGATCCCGGTCCCGGATGGCCACCAGCTCTGGCCGCTGGGATATGGTGCTTTCGGCAATGGCCAGCTGAAAGCGGTTGCAGTGGGAATAAGCCGAGTGAAAGTAGGTGTGAGTTTCTTCTGCCTGGGGAATATACCCGAGAATTTCCCCATTGTCTTTCAGGGGACGGTCAGCATCCTGAATTCCCCAGTAAACCGGGACCCGGGTGCCGGGCCTGTATTTCCGCCCCGGGATCACATAAATCCGTGAATCCGGCCCGCAGTCGGTATGGGAAACCATGACAGATCCGTCAGCAGTGGCGTTTTTCCCAACCGCCACAATTGTACACCCGACTATGTCAATGACACCACAAAATGGTAAAAAAATGCCAAGAATAAAAAACACTGTCCAAAACCGATTTTTCATTTCATCACCTCTTTTTTAAAATTCCAAACCATAAGGTTACTCATATTCCCGGATTTTAAAACCGGGCTTAAACAATAAACATGGCATCGCCATATGAAAAAAAGCGGTAATTTTGTTCAATGGCCGTTCGATAGGCTTTTTGCATCAATTCCAGGCCGGCAAATGCCGAGACCATTATGAACAGGCTGGATTCCGGAAGGTGAAAATTGGTAACCATCCTGTCCACCATCTGAAATTGAAAGCCGGGATAAATAAACAACTCTGATTCAAAGGTTTCCTGCTTCGGTTTTTCCAGAGCCCAGGTTTCCAGGGCCCGGACCGTGGTTGTACCCACGGCAATCAGCTTACGGCTTCCTTTCAAACGGAATATTTTTCTTCTCACTTCCGGGGAAATGGAAATGAATTCCCTTCCCATTTGATGGGTTTCTATATCATCCACCTCAATTTTCTGAAAAGTGGCCTCGCCTACTTCCAGGTTGATTTCCAGTACATCGATCCTGCTCCGGATCTCTTCAATCAGTGATTCGGAGAAGTGCAGGCCTGCGGTGGGTGCGGCAATGGAACCCGGCTGGCTGGAATATACCGTCTGATATCGGGTGAGATCAAATCCCCTATACTTCCGGGCTTCAGCGGATTTACGTTTGATATACGGAGGCAGGGGAGCATAACCGGATTGCATAACGGTATCGAAATCCCGGTTGAATTTCAAAATCCGTCGGCCCCGGGGTCCCTGGTCAATCACCTCTGAAACCAGACCATCCCCGAACCTGATCCTGGTCCCGGATTTGAACTTCCTGGCCGGCCGGGTCAGGGCTTCTACTTCCCGGTTTTTCCGTTTTTTGACCATCAGAACTTCAACCGGATAGCCATTGATATCTCCCAGCAGGCGTACCGGAACCACCCGGGAATGGTTAAGCACCATGAAATCCATGGAAGCGATCAGATCTGTGATCTCACGAAACCGGCGATGAAAAATATCCCCGGTTTTCCGATCCACCACCATCAACCGCGATTCATCCCTTTCGGGCAGGGGAAAGCGAGCAATCCGGTCGGCCGGCAGATCAAAGGAAAAATCTTTTAATTTCACAAAAGCATTGTAAATAAAAATGTCAAATAGAGCAAGACGGGTCGTAAAAATCAGGATATAAAAAAATAAACTGAAATACTTTACAACAAAATGATTTTGATTTAGAATTAGCTATCACTAAGGAGCAAACCAAAATGGGTAAAACCTTTGTTGAAAAAGTGTTCGGGAATAAAGCCGGCAGAGAGGTCAGGGCCGGGGAGATTGTTTCAGTGGAACCGGACTTTGTGATGAGCCATGACAATGCTGCCGCCATATCAGCCACCTTTAAGAAAATCGGGATCGATAAAATCAAATACCCGGAGCGGGTGGTCATTATCCTGGACCATGAAATTCCGGCACCCAAAGAATCTTCCGCCATCAACCATCAGGAAATTCGCCATTTTGTCAAAAAGCAGAATATAACTCATTTCTTCGATATTAATCAGGGCATCTGTCACCAGGTCTTTGTGGAACAGGGATTCGCCATGCCCGGAAAATTAATCGTAGGTTCGGATTCCCATACCACAACTTACGGGGCCCTGGGGGCTTTATCAGCCGGGATCGGGCGATCGGAAGTGGCAGCCATCTGGGCAACCGGGGAATTGTGGTTCCAGATACCGGAAACCCTGAAAATCAATGTGAACGGTCAACTTCCGAAATACCTTACTCCCAAGGATATTGCCCTCTATATTATCGGCCAGATCAAATCGGACGGGGCTGACTACAAAGCCGTGGAATTTACCGGTACCGCCATCGGGCAGATGGATATCGGAGACCGCATGGTTCTGACCAACATGGCCGCAGAGATGGGGGCCAAAAACGGTTATATCCCCCCGGATGACACCACCCGGGAATACTTGAAAAACCGGGCAACGGAAACCTACCGGGACATTCTGTCCGATCCGGATGGACACTTCGCAGACACCCTCCATTTTGATACCGATAAAATTCTCCCGGGAATTGCCCGGCCCCATACCGTTGACCACTATGCCACGGTTGAGGAAACCGCCGGGACCTCGATTGACCAGGCCCTGATCGGAACCTGCACCAACGGGCGCCTCAATGACCTGAAAGCAGCGGCCGGGATTTTAAAGGAAAAAAAAGTCAAAATCAGAACCCTGATTATCCCGGCATCCTGGAATGTATACCGGGAGGCATTGAAGACCGGTCTCATTGAAACTTTTATCAATGCCGGAGCCGTGGTGCTCAATCCCGGCTGCGGCCCCTGCCTGGGGGCTCATCAGGGGGTCATGGCCCCGGGAGAAGTCACTTTCTCCACTGCCAACCGGAACTTTAAAGGCCGAATGGGCTGCCGGGATGCTGAAATATACCTGGGCTCTCCCCTGTCGGTAGCAGCCTCGGCTTTGACCGGAAAAATCACCGACCCCAGGAGGATGTTATGAAAAGGGTATTCAATGGAAAAGTCTGGAAATACGGCGATAATGTCAATACCGATGTCATATTTCCCGGCAAGTACACATACCAGAAAATGGAACCTCAGGAAATGGCCAAACACGCCCTTGAAGACCTGGATCCCGATTTTGCCCGGAATGTTCGGAAAGGTGATATCATTGTGGCCGGTAAAAACTTTGGCATGGGATCATCACGGGAACAGGCCGCCATTGCCATCAAGGCGGCCGGGATCAGTCTCATTGTAGCCAAATCATTTGCCCGGATCTATTTCCGCAATGCAATCAATGCCGGCATGCCCGCCATCAAATCACCTGAAGCCGTGGAGGCCATCGAAAATGGCGACCAAATCAGCATCGACATGGAAAAAGGGGAAATCATCACCCCGGCAGGAACCTTTACCTTTCCCCCTTACCCGGATACGGTTTTGGAAATCCTTGATAAAGACGGATTGATCGGATTTATAAAATCAAAAATAAACTAAAACCCAAACAGGAGAAAAAAATGAAGCGAACCATTGTGAATATGCCCGGAGATGGCATTGGAAGAACCGTATTGCCGGAAGCCATTCGGGTTCTGGAAGCGGCCGGTTTTGAGGCCGATTACGTTCATGCCGACATTGGCTGGGAATTCTGGTGTCAGGAAGGCAATCCCCTGCCGGAGAGAACCCTGGAATTACTTTCCCAACATCAAATCAGCCTCTTTGGTGCCATCACCTCCAAGCCTAAAACCGAGGCGGCCAGGGAACTGGCCACTGAACTGCAGGGAAAGGGCCATGTGTATTACAGCCCCATCGTGGGTTTGAGACAGCACTTCAATCTGGACATCTGCATGAGGCCCTGCAAAACCTTTAAGGGAAATCCCCTGAATTTTATCCGCAAGGGGAAAAATGATACCATTGAAGAACCAGAGGTGGATGTGGTGATATTCAGGCAAAACACCGAAGGATTGTATGGCGGTGTGGAGTGGACCAACCCCCCCGACAATGTTTACAATGCCCTTCAAAGCCACCCAAAATTCAAAAAATTCATGGATGTACCCAGATCGGAACTGGCAGTGAGTACCCGTATCTTCACCCGGCATGCCACCGAAAGGATCCTCAGGGCAGCATTCGAGCATGCCAAAAAATTTAACTATAAATCGGTTACCCTCTGCGAGAAGCCCAATGTGATCCGAGAAACCTCGGGAATGATGCTGAGTATGGCACAGGAGATGGTAAAAGAATACCCCGGAATCGAACTCTGGAACACCAATATCGATGCCCAGATGATGTGGCTGACCAAAAATCCCGAAACCTACGGGGTGCTGGTCAGCGGCAACATGTTCGGGGATATCGTGTCCGATGGATTTGCCGGTCTGGTGGGAGGGCTGGGCTTTGCCTGCTCGGCCAATGTCGGGGAGAAGGTGGCCATTTTTGAACCCACCCATGGTTCTGCCCCCAAATATGCAGGGTATGCCACTCCCATTGTCAATCCCATTGCCATGATCCTTTCTGCCTGCATGATGCTGGACCACATCGGTGAATCCGAAAAAGCCACTGCCATCCGCAATGCTATTTCACGGGTAGTTGAAGAGGGAAAAGTCAAGGCTTACGACATGATGAAGATTTCGGGTTCACCGGATGTGATCAAACAGGGAGCAGCCACAACCCGGGAAATGACCGACACCATAATCTCCACTCTGTAATTTTGAGTTTCACTTGAAAATTGTCTTGACTTTTGTGAACAATCAAGCTATATATTTTTTTAAAGATTCTTTATTGACCCGTTATTAAATTGATCCATGGAAATATATCTCGGTGCTATTGTCATTCTGGCCTTTCTGGCCCTCTCCGACCTGATCGTCGGAGTCAGCAATGATGCGGTTAATTTTCTGAATTCTCCGATTGGTTCCAAAGTTGCCCCCCGTTCGGTAATCTTGATTATTGCCAGTTTTGGTATTCTGGCCGGGGTCACCTTTTCCAGCGGTATGATGGAGGTGGCCCGCAAGGGAATATTCCATCCCCAGTATTTCAACATGCCTGAGTTAGTGGTTATCTTTCTGGCCGTGATGCTGACCGATATCATTCTGCTGGACCTGTACAACACCTTTGGCCTGCCCACCTCCACCACCGTATCAATTGTTTTTGAATTACTGGGAGCAGCCGTGGCCATCTCCCTGATAAAAATCGCCAAAAATGATCAGATGACCCTGGGTGACTACATTAATAATGAAAAGGCCCTGGCCATTATCCTGGGAATATTGCTTTCCATTGTTCTGGCCTTTTTTATTGGTGCCTTTATTCAATATATCACCCGGATGGTTTTTACCTTTGACTTTCACCAACAGTTAAAACGATACGGGGCCATCTGGGGAGGAATTGCCCTCTCCTCAATTGTTTACTTCATTCTCATCAAAGGAGCCAAGGGAGCATCCTTCATGAGCAAAGACACGGTACTCTGGATCAAGACCCATACCATACTGATCCTGCTGGTTTCCTTTGTGGCTTTCTTTCTTTTGCTCCAGCTGCTTACCTCCCTGTTAAAAGTCAATGTCTTAAAGGTAATTATCCTGGTCGGAACCTTTGCCATTGCCATGGCCTTTGCCGCCAATGATCTGATGAATTTTATCGGTGTACCCCTGGCTGGATTGAATGCATTTAAATTTGCCGGGGCCACCGGCAATCCCCTTCAGGCAACCATGGAAGTGATGCAGCAGCCCATTAAATCCGACACGCTTCTGTTGTTGCTGGCCGGCACCATCATGGTGGTGACCCTCTGGATATCAAAAAAAGCATCTACCGTATCCAGGACCGAAATCAATCTTGCCCGTCAGGATGAGGGAATCGAACGATTTGGTTCATCACCCCTGTCCCGAATCATTGTCCGGATATTTACCTCTTTATCCAGAATCTACCAAAAAATCATTCCCAACAAATGGCATTCAATCATGGACCGCCGATTCGATCAGAAACAGTATCCCACTGTCCAAAAGGGTGATGAAGATGCGGCTTCTTTTGATCTGCTGAGGGCCTCGGTAAACCTGGTGGTTGCCAGCGCCCTGATCTCTTGGGCCACCTCCATGAAACTGCCGCTTTCAACCACCTATGTAACCTTCATGGTGGCCATGGGAACTTCCCTGTCAGACCGGGCCTGGGGGAGTGAAAGCGCGGTTTACCGGGTAACCGGTGTATTGACCGTGATCGGGGGCTGGTTTTTCACCGCCTTCATGGCCTTTACGGTTTCTTCTATTTTTGCCGTAGCCATCTATTACTGGCGGATTCCCGGGGTTCTGGGTATCCTTGCCCTGGCCCTGTTCATGATTTATCGAAACTATCACCTGCATAAAACCCGCAGCCGTGCCCACCAGGCCACTGAAATTTTCAACCTGAAGAAAATTTCCGATGCCGGCTTTGCCATCAATGCCAGCTTTGAACACAGCGGTTACTTTCTCAATGAAATCAATCAGACCCTGAATCAGAGTTTTGAAGGTCTGTTTACTCAGAACCGGACAATTCTGAAAATCAATAAAAAAGAAACCAAAAAGATTCAGAAATGGACCAATATCATTATTGCCAATATATTTAAAACCCTTCGGCTGCTGCACAAACAGGATATGGTTCAGACCCAGGCCTATGCCCAGATCATCAATGCCCTGCAGGAAATTTCCGAAAGCCAGCGGGATGCCATCCTCAGGGCCGACACCCATATCAATAACAATCACAAGGGATTGTTGAAAGTCCAGATTGAAGAATTGAGCCAGATCAGAAACTGCCTGGATGAGCTTCTGAGCAGAACCGCCGATGCCTTCCTCAAAGGGGAGTATGTGGATTATCAATATATCCGTTCCCGATTCAATAAACTCAAGAAATTGGCCAATGAATTTGATAAAAACCAGATCAAACGGATCCAGGATGAGAGCTCAAAAACCCGGCTCAGCATCCTGTTTTACGCCTTGATGGCCGACTGCATGAAAGTGGCCGAGCAAACCCTCAACCTGCTGGGGATATTCCAGGAATCATTTATATTGAACAAACGGATCAAAAAGGATTGACCCCTGAACCGGGGACTAATCAGCTATCCTTTTCTCTTTTTCTTATATATTTGATCAGCAGCTGAACTATCCAGACCACTCCCAGCAACAAACCGGCATAGACAATCCATTTCAGTATTTCAACCATGCCATCCTCCTCAAAAATTCACTCATTTATACCCTCCCCTGCGCATCAGGGGGCAAACACCTCCAGGGCGCCAGGGAGTACGGTAACCCGGCACTGGCTGACATTGCGAATAATTTCCCCATCCAGTAGAATGTCAATGGCCGTGTCCATTGAAATATCAAACCGGCTGGAACCAAGGTACCGGACTCCATCCTGGTCCCGGTGACGACCCTGATTCAGCCACTGTTTGAACCGCAGGGTCTCCCAGGCCGAAGTAGTATACAGGACCATGCAATCGATCCGGCCGTCAAAAGCGCTGGTTTCGTCATTCAGGTTGAGTCCATTGGCATAATAACGGGTGTTCAAGAAAACCAGCAGTGAAAAAGAAATTTTTTCCTCATTGTGATCTGAGAACAGGGTCAGGGTCAGCGGCACCTGTTTTCTGGCAAATGCCTTTAAAACCCCCAGGCCCCCGACTAAAACCTGTCCACCCGGCGTAAAACGGGTTAGCCCTCTGTATTTCCGGTTGAATTGATCAACAAACTGATTCACCTCTGTTCCCAGACCGGCACTCATGCTGCCCAGAAAATAATAGCGCTGCTGGACACCACTGATTTCAACCAGGCCCACATCCATTTTCCTGATCTTTTCCCCAACGAGACAGTCACACAATGATTCCATCTTCTCGACACCCAAATCTCGGCAGACATCATTGGCCGAACCGGTCCCGATTATTCCCAATCTCGGTAAAGGATGGACGGGGGTTTCATGATTCAAAATTTCACTGGCAATAATATTAAAAGTGGTATCCCCTCCAACCACTATAATGTCTTTATACCGATGCATGACTTCAACAGACATTTTCCTCAGGTCTCTCTCGCTTTCAGAAACAAACAGGTCATAGGGTATTCCTTTAGCTCTGAATATCTTTTCAATTTTTCTTTTCTTTCTGATTGATCTGCCCTGGCCGGATGAAGGATTTAAGAGGATAACTACTTTTTCCACATTTCAATTATAACACAAACAAGCAATATAATAAATAATATGGCCCGGGGCTTTGTGCCCGTTAAATAGCCAGGAAGATTTTCTTTACAACTGGAACCGGTAGGAAAATTTGATCAAGTAAAATAGGGACACATCCTATTTAATTGATTCTCTTTAGATTTTATGTTGTAATATAACATGCCGCGTATTGCCAGAATAGTTTATGCGGGCTATCCGCATCATATAGTTCAAAGAGGTAATAATAAACAGACTGTATTTTTTGATGATGAAGATAGACAGGAGTATTTGAGGTTCCTGAATAAATACACTGATGAATGTGGATGTAAATTAAATTCTTATTGCCTGATGAAGAATCATATCCATCTTTTACTAAATCCTCAACATAAGAATTCACTCTCCAAAACAATGCAAAAATTGAGCCTGAGATATACTCAATATATTAATAAAACATACAAGAGAACTGGCAGGTTATGGGAATGCAGATTTCATTCCTGTGTAGTGGAAAAGGAAGCATATCTTTGGTCAGTGTGTCGATATATTGAAAGAAATCCAGTTCGTACCGGGATCGTTAAAGAACCAATTCAGTACAAATGGTCCAGTGCAAAGGCCAACACTACTTTTGATCATCAAAACAAACTGGTTGAGCCAATTTGGAAGGGTTATCTTGAAAGAGATGAATATAGCAAGTTTTTGAACCAGAGTGACGATAAAGACGAAATAGAAAGGATTAGAAAATCTACTTTTAGTGGAATACCTACTGGATCAGAAAAATTTATTCAACATATTGCAAAGGAATTGGGAATTTCCTTGAAGAGAAGAAAAAAAGGAAGGCCAAAAAAATCAGATTAATAAATGGGATGTGTCCCTATTTACTATTTAAATTTAAAGATTTTCTTTACAACTGGAACCGGTAGGAAAATTTGATCATGAATACATTGGTGCCGGAAGTAGAAAACATATTCCCGATATCCCGGCCAAATTGAAAATCCCCGGGATTGGAATCATCGGAACGGTTCTGGGTCCAGACCAGGTAAAGAATGGAACCGGGACGAAATTCCCACCGTAAAACCATTGTACCCCGGAGTGATTTAAAATTGAAATCGGGATCGGACAGGTAAAACCCCTCGGCGGCTCCGGGGCCATCAGGCTCAATAAAATATTCTTCGGCTTCCCCGTCATAACTGATAGTAGAATTACCTTCTCCGTATACATTGAAATTGAAGGTCTCGGGCTGGGCCAGTTCCTTGAAACCGCTGTATTGTCCATTGGAAATAAAGGGCTGGAGATAGACCTGAAGGCTCAATTTTGGGGTAAAAGTCCAGTTGAAGCGGATTTCAGCATAAATGGTTTTCTGTTTCAGGGTGGCAAATATATGCCGGGTGCCGAAGGTTTCAGTCATCAAACTGTCCCCTATATTATCCACCCACTGGGAAACCGAATCTTCATAGGCATAGCCGGGACCCAGAGAAACGGATATGTTGCTGGTGGGCTTTATCTTCAGACTCAACCTGGCAGTCCAGGAATGGGAACCGGCCGTATTTTCAAAGTAGGTCCCGAACACAGAACCTACCACTGGTTTTCGGTTATCGGTATAAAAATTGCACCGGGTGAAAACAAATGAGGGATACAGCATCAAGGGCCCCCCGCGGGTAAGATTATTGGACAGGGCATCCGTATAATAGGCGGTCAGTATTTCACCACCCCAGTAATTTTTCAATTGACCGCTTCCAAGCAGGTAATAGGCCTCGCTGTTTTTTATCCCCCCAAAATCATAATTCCGGTGGGTGGCACCGATAAGCCAGGCAATTCTGAAAATTTTTCCGGGTTTCAGCCAGCGATATCCCAGTCCGATATGACCGTTGATAATATCACCCCTCCACTGAAAACCCAGGTCCGTGCTGTCAAATCCCGGGGAGATCGCCCCGACCGCTGCATTGAGCATAATATTGCCCTTCTGCTTGTTCAGGGTAAAGCGGGCTGACCAGCCACTCAAGGAGGTGGCCTCCTCATCCAATTCCACATGATCGGCATCGGGCCGCTGAAAGTAGTGCAGGGAAGATTCCTGAAGGCTGGTGATGACCTCGGTGCTTCCGGATACGGTTGTCCCGCCCAGCCATCCTGCCACAACCCAGACTTTGTCTTCATCCAGAAATGTCCAGCCGTCTATGGCCAGGGCAAAGGCATTTTTATTTAAAAATGAAGTCAAATTCTCAGTTCTCAGATCCCGAATCACCGATGTGGCAATCAGGCCCAGCCCCTGCCTGCCCTCATTAAACTCCTTCTGGGTTCTCAGGACACCGTAGTAGGAAAAGGGTTCGACCTCTTCGGTAAATTGTTCACCGCCCAGGTCAATTTCTGCATATTCCCGGGAAGTCAGGGTATTTAAAAATCCCATTTTCCACCCCTTGCCGATTTCGCCGGTCAATTTGGCAGCAGTCAGAATGGTGGTCCATAACGGTGAATCGGCATAATCATAATCCAGATTATCCAGGCCCTGGGGTGAACAGCCGATGCGCCGGCTGTAAAAAAAACTGGGATTACCCCAGTCAAAGCTCCAGAAATCCGTGGCCCCGCCATAACCAAAACGGAATATGCTGGCCCCCTCAATAAAGAAAGGCCTTTTTTCATCATAATAGGTTTCATAAGCACTCAGGTTGATCACCGCCGGATCCACTTCCACCTGTCCGAAATCTGGATTCACCGTGGCATCCAGGATCAGGTTGCTTTTCAGTCCGATCTTGAAATCAATCCCGGCATTGACCATAAAATCCTGACCCGAATCAAACGGATCATCCTCATCTTTAGGGCTGAATTCAGCCCTGCCGGCCATATAGGGCAGCAACTCGATATGGCGTCCGGGATGAATATCCCTGACCCCCTCCAGTAAGGCAAATTTAGATACATAACCACTGTCATCCTTGTTTACCATCGCATACCACAGTTCCTCGTTCTTTCTTTTGATGATGCGGTGCAAATTGATGCCCCACACATATTCCGCCTTTTTTTTAAATCTCAACTGATGGAAAGGGATCTGCATCTCAACTGTCCAGCCCTGATCATCAATAATGGCCGCACTTTTCCAGATACCATCCCAGGTCTCATCATCCCACTCATCGTTATACAGCACATGATCCATGATAGAGCCGGACGGGTTCACACAAAACCGATATCCGCTCCGTTTGTCAAAATAGGGATCGATGGCAAAGACAAACCAGTCAGAGTCAACAAAATCATCCCGTCGTCCCAGGCGGTTGGTGATTTTATCCGGTTCGGAGTCAAACATGCGCCCGGCCACATAGAGGAATTTGTCATCATAGGCTACCCAGAAAACGGTTTTTTCAGTGGGAGCTTCACCTTCCTGGGGATCCCGCTGAACAAAATCCGTATATCCCTTTGTTTGCCATATTTTTTCATCCAGTATTCCATCGATTTTTACCGGTTCGGTCAACCTCACTGCTTTCACCACTCTTTGATTACCCGCTTTCACACCTGCCGGAAACACTAAAAAATGAAAAAGAAGACCTGCCAGGCATATCCATCTAAATCTCATTTATGCTCACCTGCTTTTCCTTTTATTGAATTAAATTTATAATCATATAACGAAAAAAAAGCAAAAATAGTTTACTGGAAAAAGATAAATCTGGAATACCGGCAACTTTTTTTTGGAAAAAATTGCCATATCCGTTATAATGAATTGAAGATGGAAAAAATACTGGTGGTTGAAGATAACCGTTCAATGCGGGAGATGCTGGATAACATCATATCAGAAAAGGGCTATGGTGTTGAAATCGCAGAAGATGTCAAAACCGCATTGTTGTTTCTGCAAAGGACCCACTTTTCAGTCATTGTTTCAGACCTTCAACTTCCGGATATGGATGGATTGAGTTTCTTTAAAAAAATCAAATCCAATAAAATTCCCTTTATTATACTGACCGCTTACGGCTCCATAGAGCAGGCCGTAGAGGCCATCAAGGAAGGGGCTTTTGATTTTATTTCTAAACCTGTGGATCCGGAATACCTGCTGCTCATCATTCAAAAAGCACTGGAATCCACCCGGATACTCCGGGAAAATATTATTTTCAAAGAGGCCTATTCATCAGCCCTGGGAGAATCCAAGATCATCGGTAACAGCCCGAAAATCTTGCAGGAGGCAGAAAAACTGAAACAGGTGGCCGTTACCAACACACCGGTATTGCTTCTGGGTGAAAGCGGAACCGGGAAAGAACTATTTGCCCGGGCCATCCACAACCTGAGTCCCCGCAAATCCAAGCCCTTCATGGCCATTAATTCCGCATCCATCCCGGATAATCTGTTGGAAAATGAACTCTTTGGCCATGAAACATGTTCCTACACCGATGCCT
>CBDAFS010000009.1:0-92859 GCA_965195285.1 uncultured Aminicenantes bacterium
AAAAAAAAACACCCTGAGCTTTATCAGGAATTGAAAAATTATTACAATACAGATCCGGTTAACTGGATGGATTAAAGTTAAAAATTTTTTAGCTGTTGTATTTTCTCCTGCTATAATGAAAGCCCTGACCCCGCCATATTTGAAATCTCCTGGGTTTTTATCTATAATATTTAAATCGGAGTTGGAATTTGGATATAAAGGAAAAACTGTGGCAAAAAACTTGATTGATTCATGAAAATTGTCTGCCCTCAGTGTAGCGCAGAAATCCAACTGGATAAGCCTGATTCTTATCTCAGCTGTTCCAATTGTAAAAATTTTCTTTTTATTGATTTAGATGACATTGTTGCGATCTATTCATTTAAAAGTTCCATTGAACCGCATCAAATCGGTGCCTACTTGAAAAAGGACTTTGAAAAAAAGGGTTTTAATGAAGAGCTGGAAATTATCGATTCCATTCCGGTTTATTTCCCCTTCTGGAAGGTTGAGGGGGAGCAACAGGTGGTCAGTGGGAATTCACGTTTTCCCCGGAAAACCATTGGTTTCTTATCAGCCAACCGGATTTTCTTTGATGCCAACGCCGTCGATTATCGCATCGAAGTGGTTGAAATCGATACCCAGCCGGATAAGCCCCGGAAAAGAAGCCTGTACTATTATCCTTTTTTTAAGATCACGGTTAAATTCAGGAAAAAAAATCATGATTTCTTTGTAAATGCCGTATCGGGAGAAATTTTCGGAGATCCCATCCCCTTTATTTCCGGAAATGAAGTCAGTCAATTTTTCCCCCTCTTTTTAACCATTTTTCTGGTATTTCTGGTGGTTAATTATGTTTTTGACCGTTTCATTCTTTCAATTGTCATAAATTTGACTCTGTTTTATTTGTTTTTTCAGATTTCTTTACATCTGATAGAAAAGAGGATTTACAAAAAATGAAAGTCCAGATACACAGTTGCCGACATTGTGGCGGTCCACTCAAAATTCCGGAATGTCAGTTTGTGGTTCAATGTCATTACTGCAATAGCCGATATTATCTGAAACAGGATTCACCTCCGGCAGTGGTTTTAAAACCCGAAGTAGGATTAAAAGAAGCAAAAAATTTGATTTTAAAGGTTTTAATGCATTCTTCCGTGGCCAAGGGATTTGTGCAAAATTTATTCTTTGAAAAGGTCACTCTGTATTATATTCCTTTTTTTGAAATCCGGGGAATGAAAGCGGGCTGGAATTCACCACTCCCCACTGAAAAAGGTGAATATAATTTCCAGGCTTTTGATTATCTGGAAAAGGCCAATAAACTCAATGATCTTCAAATCGATTTTTTTAATTATTCTATAGTAGAAGATTCGATTTTGAATGCCCGTCAGATTACCTTCAGTCCGGTAGAGATGAGAAAGGAGGGTGTGATTATCCCCCCCGAATCACTTAAATCGCTGAGGAATGAACATACCCAAACTTCATATGATGTGGTGGAAAAGCATTTCCGGGTGGTTTATTTTCCTGTCTGGGAAGTTGGTTATTCCTATAAGGGAATTGTATTTAAAAGTTATTTGTCCGCCATTGATGGGAAAGCGATAAAAATCCATGCCCTGAAAAACCACCATATCAAACTGGTCCTGGCCATTGGAGGTTTGTTTGGCTTGGGGACATTATTATCCCGAAGTTTTAAGCTTGCTTTTGTTATGTCTCACACTCCTTTTGGTGGATTTTCTCTGTTTTTTTTGGTACTTGGATTTCCCCTTTTGTTGTTTTTAACGGCACTGCTTTTTCCCTATCTGTGGAGAGTGTTTGCCTTTCGTGAAGAAGTCATTATTCGGGGTAAGATGGTTGAGACTATTCCCATTAATTATACCGAAAATACCCTGATCCGATTCAGCCGGATTTTCGGAGAGAAATTTACCCGGTTGTTTTCTATGAAAAGCGAGGACTGAACTTTGGTAGGACTTCCGGACAAGTTAAGATGTTGATTTTATTGAATTGTCCGAAATGTCAGAATCATCTTCAGGGCGAAAACAATAGTAAATTATTTTTTTGTACGTCTTGCAATCTGGCATATGATGTCGGGGATTCCAAACCGAAAATGTATGATTTGTTTTATATGCTTCCCAAAATCAAGCGTGATTATACCCAGATGTATTTTCCCTTCTGGCAGATTTGCAGCCAGTACAAAATCGTGGAAGATGGGAAGCAGGGTCTGAATCCCCAAACCAGATTTTTTTACATTCCTGCCTTTTTTATAAAGAATATCAGCTATTTTGGAGATATCGGTTATTATATTACCATGAACAATATTGATTTGAGAACCGGTGGCAGGAAGGATATCCCGGTTTTCCCAGGAGACAGGGGATTGACGGATTCAATTGTTTACCCGTTGATCTATCTTTACAAAGATGAAACCACCAAGAGAAGCAATGATACGATTGAAATCAATATTGATCACAAGGAAATTTCAGTTGCCCTTATCCCTTTTTATCGGGTAAAAAATGATTTTTATGATTCGGTTATATACTGGAAATACCCTTCCGGTTCACTCATTTAGCCTGTTGTCTATCGTTGGCTGTAATTCCAATTTTAGCGAAAGAATGAGATTTTGACAAGAAAATGGTAAAATGGTATACTTTCCGGGCAGTTTGGGTAGGCAATACCAATTGGTATTTGAGATAATTCTATTTTCCGATGATAAAACATAGATGTGAAATTGACAAAGAGGGGACGGATTTGGATTTTGATGAATTGGTGGAGATCAAATCCAGAGAAAAAACATCGGCAAAGCCGAGCCCTCCCAGAATGTATCGGGTCATACTTCACAATGATGATTATACCACCATGGATTTTGTGATTGAGATACTGGTATCGATTTTTGATAAACCTGCAGCTGAGGCCACCCGGATTATGCTGGATGTTCATAAATGTGGTAAAGGGGAATGTGGTGTTTATATTTATGATATTGCCATGACAAAAGTAAATCAGGTCCATCAGCTGGCCCGGAAAAACCAGTTTCCTCTGAAATGCAACCTGGAAAAAGCTTGATACGAAAGAAACCTGGATCATAAAATGAAAATCAATGAAGAGCTAAATAATATCCTGAATGCTGCCCTGAATGAAGCCCGGGTAAGGGAACATGAATACGTGACTCCCGAGCATGTTCTGTATGCATCATTATTTTTTGATCGGGGCAGGGAGATCATACATAATTGTGGGGGTAGTATTGATAATTTGCAGAAAGAGCTGGACCAATTTTTTAAAAAGGATTATATCCCCCAGGTGAAAAAAAAGGAGCCGGTACAATCCGAAGGATTCCAGCGGGTAATTGAAAACGCCATTTTTCATGTGGCTTCAGCCCAGAAAGGGGAATTGGATATCGATGATATTCTGGTTGCTCTTTTCTATGAGAAAGATTCTTTTTCGGTTCATTTCCTTGAAAAGGAAGGGATCTCCAGGCTGGATATTCTAAGTTTCATTTCTCACGGAATATCAGTCGGTCCTGAGTCCCAGATGGAAGGGACTCAGGATGGAAAAAAACCCGAACCCCTTCAGATTGAAGAACCTGAAAAAGAGGCTGGCAGGAAGAAGCATAAATATCTTCAACTTTTTGCCACTGAATTAACTGGTAAAGCCGCCAGGGGAGAAATCGATCCGGTTATCGGCCGAGACGATATTATTGAAAGGACCATTCAGGTTCTGTCCAGGAGGCAAAAAAACAACCCTGTTCATGTGGGAGAATCCGGTGTGGGGAAAACAGCCATTACCGAGGGACTGGCCCAGATTATAGCCGATGGCGATGCGCCTGCCTTGCTTCGAGACACAAGGATTTATGCCCTGGATATGGGTGCATTGCTGGCCGGCACAAAGTACCGGGGTGATTTTGAAGCCCGGCTGAAAAATGTAATTGGTGAACTTCTGGAGGAAAAAAATTCAATCCTGTTTATTGATGAAATTCATAATTTGGTGGGGGCTGGAGCTGTTTCAGGAGGTTCGATGGATGCATCCAATATCCTTAAACCGGCGCTATCTTCGGGAAAATTGCGTTGTATCGGATCCACTACCTATGAAGAGTATAAAAAGTACTTTGAGCGCGATCGTGCCCTTTCACGGAGATTTCAAAAAATCGATGTCCCGGAGCCCACTGTGGTTCAAACCATTGCTATCTTGAAGGGTTTAAAAGAAAGGTATGAAGATTATCATCAGGTCAAATATACGGCTTCAGCACTGAAATCAGCTGTTGAATTGTCATCAAAATATATTAATGATCGGTTTTTACCGGATAAGGCGATTGATATTATTGATGAAGCCGGTGCTCTATTGAAATTGAAAAACCTGGGATCCAAGAAATCAAAAATCAAAATTGATTCCCCGGATATCGAAAAAGTAGTGGCCATAATTGCCAGAATCCCGGAAAAAACCGTATCCGAGACGGAAATGGTCAAATTGAAACACTTGGAGTCAAATCTCAAGAGTCAAATATACGGTCAGGATCTGGCAACATCTACGGTTGTAAATGCGATCAAAAGGGCCAGAGCCGGATTTAAGGATCCCGAAAAACCGGTTTCATCTCTGCTGTTTGTCGGTCCTACCGGAGTCGGAAAAACCGAACTGGCTCGACAATTGGCTTCCGTAATGGGTATTTCTCTACACCGGTTTGATATGAGTGAATATCAGGAGAAACATACGGTGGCCAGACTCATTGGCGCACCTCCGGGTTATGTGGGTTATGATCAGGGAGGGCTTCTAACCGATGCCATCAGTAAACATCCCCATTCCATATTATTATTGGATGAGATAGAGAAAGCCCATGCCGATATTTTTAATACACTTCTTCAGATAATGGATTATGCAACTTTAACCGATAATACCGGGAAAAAAGCTGATTTCAGGAATGTGATTATGATCATGACATCCAATGCCGGCGCCAGAAAACTGGGGAAAACCCAGATTGGTTTTGATGACAAAGTAATCCATCAGGATGCTGTTCACGAAGCCGTGGAAAAACACTTTTCCCCAGAATTCAGGAACCGCCTGGATGGAGTGGTAATATTCAATCATTTAAATGAGGGTATTGTATTGAAAATTGTTAAGAAGAATATTGATGAATTCAAACATCAGTTGAAAGCGAAAAAAATCGAGCTTGAGGTTTCGGAGCAATGTTATAAATGGCTGGCAGAAAAGGGATATTCTCGCTTATTCGGAGCCAGGGAAGTTGCCCGTTTGATTCAGGAAAAGATCAAGACATTTTTTGTTGACAAGGTGCTTTTTGGAAAGTTGGCCAAAGGCGGAAAGGCCGTGGCCCATGTCCAAAATGATGATATTGTGATTCAGATTCAGTAGAATGGCTGTCTATTTGCTGGGGAAGGAGCCGGTTTTCCCACCTGCAGATGAGGCCGATCCAACAGGAATTATTGCCGTGGGAGGCGATCTGTCACCCGAGCGATTGATTGCCGCCTATTCCAGGGGGATTTTCCCCTGGTATTCTGAAGGGGAACCCATTTTATGGTGGTCTCCCGATCCCCGTTTGGTTTTATTTCCTGATGAACTTCATATATCCGGGAGCCTAAGGAGATTGTTGAACCGAAATCCTTTTGAGATTACTTTTGACCGGAGTTTTGATGCGATTATAGAAGCGTGCCAACAACCACGGAAATACCAGGGAGAAACCTGGATTACCGAAGAAATGGCCACAGCCTATAAGAGACTTCATGAACTGGGTTATGCCCATTCCCTGGAAGTGCGGAAGAATGATGAAATTGTCGGGGGATTGTATGGGGTATCTCTGGGAAAGTGTTTTTTTGCCGAATCCATGTTTCACCGAGTGGATAATGCTTCAAAGTTTGGTCTGGTCCGCTTTGTGCAAAAATTAAACGAATTGGATTTTCGGATCATGGATTGTCAGGTTTCCAACTCTCACCTCAAAACCATGGGTGCCAGAGAAATTCCCCGAAAGGAATTTCTAGATCTGCTGGATAAATCGCTCCAAAAGGAAAATTTGAAGAGCAGTGGGTCTTTTCTGGGCGATCACAAATAAACCCTGTTTCGAACCCGGAGTTTTTCAACATAAATGATTTCACAGGAATGATCCCCTGAATCCGAACGAGAAGTGCTGGTGCTCCACCAGACATTTCTCCCTCCCGTCTTGCCGGTAATGTTGATCAAGTAACCCTGGACAGTGATGAGGTCATTGGTTTTTATACTTTTCAGAGCCCGCCGGATATTGTCGGTTGCCGGAACCATATGGTTATTGCATGAATGATTAATGATATACTGGTTGGATAGGGGGAAATCAGCAGAGTACCGGTAATAGTACCATCGGTTCCGCTGCCGATAGGATATATATCGATCATATTTTTTGTCTGCCAGATCCCCCCATACCAGGGCCAGATCAACCGGTGAGAGAGAGGATTCCCATCCGCTCGAATAGGATCGGGTACTAACGACTCGGGCTGAGATCAGGTACCGGACTACCGGCTTCAAATCGAATAGATTTCCCCCTTTTTGTAGACTGAATGAATGGCTCTCGTTTAACGATTCCTGGATGGGATCCATTGATGCATCTATGGGATCGGATTCATAACTGATAACGGTTGGCTGGTTGCATGAAGTGATGATAAAAAACAAAAACAATAATGGTATAATGACCGGAGCACGTTTCATTGGTTTTGGGTCCTCATTTTTCCTGATGCGGGGTTCTGATTAGATCGTTTACAGTCTTGACCGGATTGAAGGTGGTAATCGGAACCTCAACAAATAGGGTGATCCAATTGGCCATGGCCCCGTTCCAAAGTCCGGGAAGTTCCAGAGCTTTGAGTGGGTTTCCCGATACCGTTTTTTCAGCAATAAAATAACTATCCGGATCGATGAATTCGGATAAGTTGAATTTTTCTCCTTTGAAATTTTTAATGCCACAGACGATATCTACCGGATTGAAGTGAGTGGATGAGGATAGTATTGATTGCTGTTGTTTTGACTTTGGATTGGCCTGTGCCTTTTCAATTATTTGCAGGGATATCTGGTCTTGATGGTCAGAGGTCCAGAAAGGGCCACCACCCGGTTCTCCGGTATTTTCAACCACGCCGCAAATCCGGATGGGGCGATTGAGTTTGTTAAAAACAACAGCAATCTTTTTTTCATGACTCCAGCTCCCAAATATTTCAGGAAAATGGATATTGAGATGATTCTGGCAAAATTGAATTGCTTGATCCAGTAAGCTCCGCTTACATTTTTCATTTGTGAATTGTTTTAGATAATTAAATATTTTCCCCTGAACAACCGATAAATAACCGGCCAGAATTTTTTTATACAAAATCACATCATCTTTCAGGTGATCGGGGACCACGTTATCGATGTTGGTGATGAAAATAAGATCTGCTGCCAGCTTGTTCAAATTTTCAATCAGCGCTCCGTGTCCCCCGGGCCGAAAAACCAGCTGGCCCTGATAGTCTCTGAAGGGCTGGTTGTCCTTATCCACTGCTATGGTATTGGTGTGAGGACTCTGTATTGAATAAGAGATTCGAAAACCACTGGATTCTTGTTTGAATCCGGGCAGGGCCGAATTCAGGTATTGCTCCACTCTTTTCCGATGTTCGGCTGAGACAGTAAAATGAAGCCGGGTGAGGCCCCGGTCATCTTTGATATATTGACTGGCTTCCACCAGATGTTCTTCCAGCGGGGTCCGGCTGTGGTTGCCGTAGG
The DNA here is from genome assembly GCA_965195285.1 of uncultured Aminicenantes bacterium. Lineage (GTDB taxonomy): Bacteria > Acidobacteriota > Aminicenantia > UBA2199 > UBA2199 > CAZOWT01. The sequence goes on from CBDAFS010000009.1 coordinate 7,675, forward strand.
CATGAAATTTTATCAAGGCCTTGGGCAGATTGGCATAATTGAGGCCTTTGGAGGTCAGCAGATAATTCAGCACAGTGTTTAAATCCCGGTTATCTTTTATTTTTGGTACATACTGGTTGCCTTTTTTCATCACAGCGGTCAGGTCTGAACAGAAGGCAAATTCATTTTTCTCAAACCCCTGGATAAAATCTTTCATGAAAATTAATTCCTCAGACGGAGAATTGAGTTTGTCGGTTTTCAACCAGTCCTCTGTGCCACTCGGGTGGTTCAGGAAAAATAACGGAATCTCAAACATTCTGGTGGCTGCTCCGGAGGCAGGAATGAATTTGACCTGCTTTATATGCCGGTGGCTTGATTCGTATTGAGTAATAAACAGATCCCTTTCTGTTTTTGAAACCCGTTTGATGCCATCGTTTATTGAAGCCGGGCGAATGAGATTGCAGAACCGGGTTCCTCTTTCAAATGCCTGAAGCTGGTTATAAATTTGTTTACCGGATATTCCGAGCTTCTTGATTTGTCGAAGATCTTCCTGAGTGAGAAATTCCAGATTTACCTTCATTCTATTTTTACCTGCCTAAGAAATCATTTCATTAATATCTATACATTGGTTTTGTTTTGATATATTATATATTTATCAAAATCATATTATTTTTTCAACATTTTCATTTGAAATATTTCTACCGCTCAGATAAACTGGGTGATTGGAAGTGGTAATGAGTTGAAATTTAGGGTCAGGGCCGGCATGATAATAAAAAGATGAAAAAATTGAATTTTAACAACCGATGGGTGTTGATCACTGGTGCCTCAAGTGGTTTAGGGAGAGAAATGGCCCTGGTTTTGGCTGACAGGGAAAAAGCCAATTTAATTATTGCTGCCAGAAGAAAACACAAACTGGACCTGTTGAAAGAGCAGATAGAGCGGAGTAAAGATGTCCGGGTAGAGGTCATTCAGATTGATTTAAGCCAGCCGGACGGGGCCGAAAGACTGTTTCAGCAGGCCATTGCCATCGCCCCTGTCTATGCAGTGGTTAATAATGCGGGCATAACCTTTTATGGAAAGACCGAAAAGAAGCATATTGAATTTTATGAAAAGATCGTTCGGGTCAATTTTTTGGCGGCCATGAAGCTCAATTTGCTGTTCATACCATATTTCCGGGAACAGGGCGAGGGAGCCGTTCTGAATGTTACCAGCCAAGGTGCCTTTATTCCCATGCCGTATCAGAACGTCTATGCCGCATCCAAGAGTGCCTATCAGTTTTTCTGTGAAGCCTTGAGGGAGGAATGTCGAAACAGCGGAATAGTGATGTGTATTTACGTTCCCGGTGGTATTTATACGGAAATGTATTCAGAATCCGGTATTGAGAAAAATGTTCCCCGGAATAATCTGGTTATGATGACTGCCCCGACTGCTGCCAAAAAAGCCATTCGGGCCTTTAAGAAAAAAAAGCCCCTGAACATAACCGGGTTGTTTTATAAACTGAACCACCTGATTATCCGGTTTTTCCCCCGCAAGTGGGTGGTGTATGTGACCGGAAAAATCTATAAGCCAAAAACCGGCAATTCCCAGAAGTAAAAAAAATCGATACTATTGATCGTAACCGGAATTGAGCAACCCAATCAACTCCCGGCATTTCTTTTGGAGTTTCAGGATGTTCTCCGGACCCAGTCTTAGAATTTGCTTTTGGGCAGGATTTAAATTTTCAAGTTCCTGTTTTTTAAAGGAATAGGTGACCACTTTTTTTTCCAGTAGGATGGGAGAGTTGATAACGGGGATTTCCAGTACCACTCTCAGGGCCCGGATGAATGCGGGCCTGAAATCCCCCCCCGGGTATCCCAATTTCTGGTATGCTTCGTCCAGCAGCGGCTCAATCTGTTGAAAGAGATTAATGAGGGTTTGGGTTTTCAGGGAAGTAATTATTGTGATCATCCGATCATAGCGGATATAGTTATTTGGGTCCAGGATCAGGTCATTTTTATTTTTGATGATCTGAAAGGATTTTTCAGGTTTTAAAAATTTCAGGTTGACAGCCGGATTTTCTCCGTTGACCATATTATCCACAATGGCCACAAACCGCCTGATGATATCCTTTTCCTTCAACCAGTTCCGAAATTCTGGCAGTGAGGAAGCGCTTTTCAAGCTTTCTTGAATAAAATTGTCACTGTTACTCATGGGGGGGAGGTCAGTTGGTGGAAGGGATTTTTTTTCAGTTGAAGGTTTCTTTGAGGACGGTGGCTTACCTTCTGCCTGAGCGGTAAGGAGTGGTTTTCGGTGATCATTGCTTTTGTTAATGACAAAAAAATGAATGTACAGGGCAATAATGGTGACTGTCAGAAGTATGCTGATAACAATAATGATTCGATATGGTTGCATGGAGATGCCTCTACTTGATGGTATCATACTGAAAGCCTACTGAATTGTCAATGGTTATTAAAACAATCTGTCGGCTCGGCATTAATCCAATAGTAAAATGGTGTTAAATTTTTTTATAGTTAAATATTTTACACATGAAAGCCTGAGTTATTAAGGGTTTGACAGAATTATAAAATTTTTAAAAGTGTTAAATTTTTTAACAGTTTGAAAAAGCTGTGTTATCAATGGTTTTGCCCGGGAGGTGTAAAAATATTTAACAGAAGTTGCAACTTTTAACAAGTTGTCCAGTCAGAAAGGGTTGATAACAAACGCTTTTCAGGATTGGCATTATACTTGCATCAAATTTGTTTGATAGCATTAAGGAGGAAAAGATGCAAAAAAAAATTTTATTAATTGATGATGAGTCATCAATAAGACGGTCATTATCACTGGGTTTGAATCAAAGGGGTTATGATACGGAACCTTGCGAGGATGGAATGAATGGGTTAAAAAAACTGGAATTGTTTATCAAAAATGATTTGCCACCGGCAGCAGTGGTGATTGATATTCAACTGCCGGATATAAATGGTACCCGGTTGGCGAAAATTATTCGGTTTAAATATCCGGGAATTCCTATTATTTTGATTACCGGATACGCCGATAAATTCAATCCTCAGGAGATTAGAGATTTAAAGGTTAATGCCTTTTTGGAAAAACCTTTTTCAGCAGATGAATTGGCCGATCAATTTGAACGTATTTTGAAGCGACAACCTGAATCGAAACCTGTTGTGGATGAAGAGAGGCATGAGGCGAGAAGCGAATCTGCTTACATTCTGGTTAAAACCAATGCCGATGCCGACCTGTTTGAAATATATAGACGCATGTATTATATGGATAATGTGGTTTACTGTGACGCTACCAAAGGTGATTATGATATTTTTCTCTTGCTGCAGGGATCAACCCTGGAATTTCTGGAAAATATCTGTGATACCCAAATCAAGACTATCCAGGGTGTCGAACTGGTTGAATTCTTGCCTATCAGTAATCCAATTCTGGATGAGGCGACTTCCAATGTTATTAATATTGCCGAAGATGCATTCTCAGCTGATGGTTTTAATCAGGAAAATAATCGTAATCTGGGAAATCGGGTATGTTCTTATGTTCTAATTGAAGTGGAAAAGGAGAAACTTGAATCGGTCTATCCATCGTTGAGGTTGAATGAAAACATTGTATACTGTGATTACACCAGTGGAAAATTCAATATAGTGCTTATGATTCATGGCTCTTATTTCAGTGAGATTGATAAAATCATTCAGGAAAAAATCATTAATCTGGATGGGATTTTGAGGATAAAAGAGTATCCCGTCATCAATCTATTTGAAATGTGATATCATACTTCGAATTGGAGTTTTAAATGAATGAGTTGAATTCCCCGGTTTTTCAAAAAGAAATAAAAAAGTTTAAGATCGATCTGATTAACCAGAAGGATAATGACGGAGCACTGATATATTTGCTTCAATCTGCACAGGATTCGTATGGCTATATTCCGGAAAAGGCCATTTACTATATCAGTGAAGTGGTTGGGCTCCCCGCTGCTGAGATCTACGGTGTAATCACTTTTTATTCTCAGTTTCGGCTGAGGCCCCTAGGCAAATATGTGATAAAAATTTGTGAAGGAACTGCCTGTCATGTCAATAATGGAAAGAACATCCTGAAATCGCTCCAGAATGAACTGGGGATTTCGGTTGGAGAAACCTCTGCGGATGGACTCTTTTCCCTGCAATCTGTTGCCTGTTTGGGTTGTTGTTCGCTGGCTCCAGTTATCATGATAAATGATGAAACCCACGGCAATCTCACTCCGAAGAAGGTTCAGGGAATTATAAAGAAATTTTGCCAGCATTAACGGATTCAGAGGAGGGTTCCATTGTTTAAGGAGAAATAGTAATGAAGGAAATAAGGGTAGGACTGGGAACCTGTGGAGCTTCTGCTGGAGGTGTTCAGGTTTTTGACCGATTTAAAAAAGAAATCACTCGAAACAAACTGGATGTTATTTTGAAGGAAACCGGGTGTATGGGGATGTGTTATGAAGAAGTACTGGTGGAAGTGGTTGAAAATGGATCACATTTCTTATACGGAAGAATAACCCCTGACAAAGTGGACAAGATCATTGAAGAACATATTAAACACAATAAACCGGTTTTGGAATGGGTGGTCAATAATCGGGATGAAAGTGAAAAGGAATTATTCTTTAAAAAACAGAAAAGAATTGTTTTAAGAAACTGCGGAGAAATTGATCCCGGATCGATAGCGGAATATATTGCCCGGGACGGATACCAAGCCATCCAGAAATCCTTGTTTGAAATGTCTCCCGGTGAAGTTATTGATGTGGTGTATGAGTCCGGCTTGAGGGGAAGGGGTGGCGGAGGATTCTCGACCGGTCTGAAATGGAGATTTGCCCGGAATGCCAGCGGTGATAAAAAGTATATAATCTGCAATGCCGATGAGGGTGATCCAGGTGCTTTTATGGACCGGAGTGTACTGGAAGGTGATCCGCACTCTGTTTTGGAGGGCATGATGATTGCCGGATTTGCAATTGGAGCGGATGAAGCCTATATTTATATCCGGGCTGAATATCCCAAAGCCATCGTGAGACTACAGAATGCGATCAAACAATGCCGGGAACGGGGTTATCTGGGTAAGGAAATTTTTAATTCCAAAATTGATTTCAATATAAAAATTAAGGAAGGGGCCGGGGCATTTGTCTGCGGAGAAGAGACAGCCCTGATTGCTTCCATAGAAGGAAAGAGAGGTCTTCCGAGGATCCGCCCTCCTTTCCCGGCTCAAAGTGGTTTGTGGGGGAAACCGACCAACATCAATAATGTAGAAACCTTTGCCAATATACCCTGGATTATTCTGAACGGGGCTGATAAGTTCGCCGGGATGGGAACAGAAAAGAGCAAAGGTACCAAGGTATTTGCCCTGGCAGGAAAAATTGTCCGCAGCGGATTGGCCGAAGTGCCCATGGGTATGACCATTAATGAAACTGTGTTTGATGTGGGCGGTGGGATAAAAAATAACGGTGTATTCAAAGCGGTTCAAATGGGAGGACCTTCCGGGGGATGTATTCCTGCCAGTATGGGAAATCTGAAGATTGATTATGATGAAATCACCAAAACCGGGGCCATTATGGGGTCCGGAGGTCTGATTGTTTTGGATGAAACCACCTGTATGGTAGACCTGGCAAAATATTTTCTCACTTTTACCCAGAATGAATCCTGTGGCAAATGTACTTTCTGTAGGATAGGAACCAAACGTATGCTGGAAATACTGGAACGCATAACTTCAGGAGAGGGAAAGGAAGAGGATCTCGATTTGCTCGAGGATTTGGCCTATAAAATAAAAGACAGCAGCCTTTGTGGACTGGGCCAGACAGCACCCAATCCGGTATTGACGACCTTGAAGTATTTTCGTGATGAATATGAAGCCCACATAAAGGAAAAGCGATGTCCGGCTCACAATTGTCCGGCCCTTCTGACCTACCGTATTGAGGCAGACAATTGTCGGGGTTGTACACTGTGTGCCAAGAAGTGTCCGGTTCAAGCCATAACGGGTGAAGTAAAGAAGGTCCATGTCATTGATCAGGATAAATGCATAAAATGCGGACTCTGTTATGATGTCTGTGCATTTGAAGCGGTTGAAAAAATATAATCAAGTTGGAGAAAATAAGGATGAAAAATATTGAAGCTACCATTAATGGAAAAGTGATAACCGCAAACTCGGGCAGAACCATACTGGAAGTGGTCAGAGATCATGAAATCGATGATATCCCCACCTTGTGCTATGATGAGAGAATAGAACCTTACGGGTCTTGTTTTCTGTGTGTGGTTGAAGTGGAAGGAATGAATAAGCTGGTACCATCCTGTTCGACAAAAGTGAGTGATGGAATGGTAATTAAAACCAATTCCTCCCGGGTGATGAGTGCCCGGAAAACAGCTCTTGAGCTTCTGCTGTCGAATCATTATGCCGATTGTATCGGGCCCTGTCAGAATAAATGCCCGGCTGGAGTAGATGCTCAGGGGTATATTGCCCTTATTTCTCTTGGAAAGTATAAAGAAGCGCTTCGCTTGATCAAACAAAACAATCCGCTTCCGTTATCGATCGGGCGGGTTTGTATTCGGGATTGTGAGGTCGCCTGCAGAAGGAATATTGTTGATGAATCGGTAGCCATTAATGCCCTGAAACGATATGTGGCTGATTTAGATGCCAATGAAATGTGGAAACCAGAAATAAAGAAACGGGCGGGTAAACGGGTAGCCGTTATCGGCGGTGGGCCTTCAGGTCTGAGCTGTGCTTACTATTTGAATTTAGAGGGCCTTCAGGTGACCATTTTTGAAAAATTGCCGGAACTGGGAGGAATGCTTCGCTATGGTATTCCCGAGTATCGTCTTCCTAAAAAAATATTATCGGTTGAGATTGACTGGATTACCGGACTGGGAATTCAAATTAAAACCAAGGCGGTTCTCGGCCAGGATTTCGATATTCCCGGTTTGAAGGCAGAGGGATATGATGCCGTTTATCTGGCTATCGGAGCACACAAAGCCAGCGGAATGAGGCTGGAGCATGAAGAAAACACCCAGGGAGTAATCCGCGGTATTGATTTTCTACGGGACCTACAACTCAGTGGAATACCCCGGTTACAGGGAGATGTGGTGGTGGTTGGTGGTGGTAATACGGCCATTGATGCAGCCAGATCTGCTCAGAGATGTGGAGCTGATACGGTGAAGATTGTTTATCGTCGCAGTATCAAAGAAATGCCTGCCCATCCTGAGGAGATTGAAGCAGCAGAAAAAGAAGGTGTGGAGTTTTTGTTTTTGTCCAATCCCAAAAAGATTATTCGCAATGGAAATCGGTTAAAAGCGGTTGAGTGTTTGAAAATGGAGTTAAAAGAGGGAAACCCGGGGGAACGGCCTCGTCCGGTGGTCATTCCGAATTCAGAATTTGTTTTAAACTGTGATCATCTCATTGCAGCTATCGGCCAGCAGGTTGATACCGCTGTATTTTCAAACGGAAATCACTGTGATATGGAGAAATGGGGCACTTTGAAAGTTGATCCCCAAAGCCTGCAAACCAGTATAAAAGGGGTTTTTGCCGGGGGAGATGTGGTTACCGGTCCCTGGACAGCCATTGCCTCTATCGCCCAGGGAAAAACCGCAGCCAAATCCATTCATTCTTTTCTGGTTAGTGGAGATGTCGGCAAAAATAGTGTTCCATTTATCAGTCAGAAAAGCCGTTTTGGTTCAATATCAGAGCAGGAAATGTCGTATGTTGAACACATAGGCAGAGAACATATGCCCGAATTGTCTCTGATGGAGAGACAGAATAATTTTAAAGAGGTTGAACTCGGGTTTGAAAACCACCAGGTGAAGAATGAAACCATAAGATGTCTGGAATGCGGATGTTCTGAATATTATGATTGTGTGCTCAGAAAATACTGTGATGAATTTGATATTGATATTTCCAACTATATTGGCGAAGTCCGGAAATATAAAGTAGAAGACCAGCATCCGTTTATTAACCTGGACCTCAATAAGTGTATTAATTGTGGGCTTTGTACCCGAACCTGCTCTGAGGTATTAATGGTTTCGGCACTTGGTTTTATTAACCGGGGTTTTAATGCGGTTATAAAACCGGCAATGGAGCACCCCCTGATAGCAACCAATTGTATCTCCTGTGGAAATTGTGTTGATGTGTGTCCGACCGGCGCCCTATCAGAAAAATTTCCCTTCAAGGTTCTTGGAACTCTGCCCAAGGATGATTATCAGGCCATATGTCATTTTTGTTCAATCGGTTGTAACCTGAATTATAAAGTAATAAATAGAGAGGTTTTTTATGTGGCTAATTCCACCACTGATGTTTTGAAATCGCACAATAAAGGTTATCTATGTGTCAAGGGCCGGTTTGGTCATCGGTTCCTGCTGTCTGAGAATCGCCTGCATAAACCCATTGTTAACCAGGATGGCAAATCAAGGGAAGTGAATTGGGAGATTGCTGTTGATTCGGTTGTTAAAAGAGTGAAAAAAATTGTCCGCAAGCATGGGCCGGATTCTGTTGCCGTTTTTGCCTCACCGAAACTCTCCAATGAAGAAATTTACCTGCTCCAGAAACTGGCCAGGGTTTCATTGACAACCAACAATATTTCGAGTTTCTCCAACCTTCTTTACCATGAGGATTTTAACAGCCTGGATCAGGCTTTGGGGATGACCGTATCCACAATGAATATGGATGAATTGGAAAACTCTGATATTATTGTGGTGATGAATGCAGATCTATCAGATGAAAATTTGGTGATGGAGTTGAAAATAAAAAATGCACAAAAAAAGGATGCAAAATTGATTCTGATAAATTCTTCTGAAATTAAACTGACCAAATTTACTGATTTGTGGATGGATAGCAGAAGGGGAACTCATACGGCTCTTCTAAACGGATTTATCAGGGAATTGATAAAAAATGGTCAGGTTGATGAAAGTTTTATTCAGGATCAGACCGAAGGGTTTTCAGGCTTGAAACAGATGGTTTCAACTTTTAGTAGGGAAAAAGTGTGCCGGCTTACCGGCATCAACAATGAAAAACTCGAACTGTTATACCAATGGCTGGGGAATACCAAAAATAAAATTTCATTTATTTATAATATTGATTCACCTAAAGAGAAATCTGAGGGAGACCTTCAGGCCATTGGTAATTTTCTATTATTGACCAATCGAATTGGAAAAGCAGGAAATGGTGTGATTATTCTCCGGGATTATGTCAATTCTGCCGGACTCCTGGATATGGGCGGGATACCCGACTATTTACCCGGTTATGTCTCTGCCGGGAATGAAGAAGAGATCAAACGCATCGGGAGACTCTGGGGACAAGATCTAAAAAAAATATTCAGGCCGGTGGATTTAAAAAGTCGCTTGCTTGCCGGTGATATTAAAGCCATGCTGATATTTGGCGAGGATCCCTTATGCTTGAATGAAAATCGGAAATATTTTGGCGGAGTAGAATTTTTGATGGTCTCTGATTTGTTTGAAACGGCAACGACAAATGAAGCGGATGTTATACTTCCGGCTGCTTCCTATATTGAGCAGGATGGAACTTATACTGCCTGTGACCGAAGACTTCAAAAAGTAAACCGGATTTTTTATCCCCGAAATGGTTTTCAGAACTGGGAAATAATTCTGAAATTGTCCAAAGGCTTTGGAATACAATTCCCGTATAAATCTCCTGACGAAATACTGGATGAGATTCGAACGGTTAACCGTTGTTATCATGGTTGTGAGATAGATCATTTCTGGGGGGCAGGGTTGTTTAAAGAAGGATATTATACTCCGGACAACAAAGCCCATTTTTCCATATTTGCTTCTGGCATCACCACCCAAAATCCTGAGAAATCCAGTATTTTGTTTTCGGAAAATTATTTCAAATTAAAAATTAAACGATATTTAATGTTATAATATCAGTATAAATGAGTGATTTGAGAAACATACACCTGGTTTTTGAACTATTAAATTATATATTGATTTTAGATGAGAACAATCATATCGTTTATACCGGGGATGACATTGAAGGGGTTTTATTTGAAACCCACAATAGCAAAGATAATACATTTCTAAATAATTTTTCCCAGGCAAATGAGAGAAGACTATGGCAAGAAAAAATAAATGAAGTCAGACAAAACAAACGTCCCAATTCATTAAAGATTGAACGAATTCAGAAAACGCTGTTTCTGTTTCCGGTAAATCTGAATGAAACCCAGAATGTCATCATCTCAACCGAGGAAAAAATCCTGCAAACCAGTAGAATTCAATTGGATTTAAAAGAGAGGGTAAAAGAAATCCAATGTCTTTATTCAATAAGTTCGGAACTGGAAAACAGTGAGAAAACGAGTGAAACCCTGCCCAATTGTATACAACCTTTAATTAAGGGATTTCAGTTTTCGGAATTTACCGCAGTAAGGATTTTAATAGATGGGCAGTCATATGGCGACTGGAAGGGTTGTTCCGGTCAGGCCAAGAATGTACTCAAAGAAGAGGTTATTGTAAACAAATTAATCCGGGGAACGATCGAGGTTTGCTATTTCAAGAAGGCGATTTTTCTGAAAGAAGAAAAGGAATTAATTAAAGAGATTGCTACCATGATTGCCAAAGCTCTTGAGAAGCAGGATTTAAAGATTGAATTACAAATTCATCTGGAAAAGCTTCAGGACCTGGTAAAGGATCTGGAAAAACAAAAAAAAGTATTACTGATGAAAAATAAGAAGTTACTGGAATTGGGAGAAGAATGCAGCAACCGCCGGCAACATATGGAATCACTGTTTAATGCTATTACCGATACCATTGTGGTGATTGATTCGGAATTTAATATACTCATGTCCAACAAGGAAGATATTGGGAATTCAGGTAAATGCTATGAAAAAATATTTGAAATTGATAGTCCCTGCCTTGATTGTCCGGCAAAAATATCGTTTCAGGAAGGCGAATCAATTTCTGTAGAAAAGGTGGTATCAAATCAATATTTTCTTTTGAATGATTATCCGATAGTAAACAGTTCCGGTCAGGTGGAAAGTGTTCTGGAAATTTGCAGCAACATTACCAAAGAAAAACAGATGGAATTTCAACTTTTGCAATCCTATAAACTGGCATCTTTGGGAAAGCTCGTGGCCGGTGTTGCTCATGAAATAAACAATCCCAATACTTTCATCAGGGGTAATATAAAAATAATGAAAGAGTCGTTTGATGATATTTTTCCTATCATAGACAGCTATTATGACCAACGCCAAGAATTGAGAATTGCCCGACTGGATTATAATGTGTTCAGGGAAAATATCCCCATTCTTTTGGATGATATGGTTGAGGGGGCCAATCGTATCAAGAAGATTGTCGATGGTTTGAGAAATTTCGCCAGAAAAGACGAAGAATCACTGGAAGAGAATGTTAACATCAATCATGTGGTCAACAACAGCTATCGATTGGTTGAAACTCAATTAAGGAAAACGGCAAAATTGAAGTTGAAGCTTGGATCTGAAATCCCCGAGTTTAAAGGAAATTGCCAGAAGCTGGAGCAGGTTGTGGTTAATATGTTGATTAATGCTTCCCAGGCCATTGAAAATGGAAAGGGGTATATCCAGGTGGAAACGAAGTTCGATAAAGAGAACAATGAAATCATTGTCCATATTGAGGATAATGGAAAGGGCATTGATGAGAAAGCAATAAAGAATATTTTTGATCCGTTTTTTACCACCAAGCGAGATAAAGGAGGCACCGGATTGGGTCTATCCATCACTTATGGAATTATAAAAGAACACCGGGGATGCATTGAAGTGGATAGCCGGTTGGGTCAGGGCACAAGATTCACCATTCATTTCCCCTTGGCTCACCAGGAGGCATTGTGACCAAGATTCTGGTATTAGATGATGATCAGGCCATACTGAATTTCATTCGAATTTTTTTATTACAGACGGGAAAGTTTTCGGTAAAAAACTTGCAGGACAGTTCAATGGCCTATAAATATCTGGAAAAGAATGAATTTGATATTTTACTCCTGGATATGGATATGCCCAATGTGACTGGTTTGGATATCCTACAGTTTATCCAAGAAAACAGTATTGATATCACCACCATTGTATTAACCGGAGTCGAAGACATTGATCTGGCCATTTCAGCAATGAAATTGGGTACTTTTGATTATTTGTTGAAACCCTTAGAGGAAAAAAAACTTTTATCAGTCCTGGATTCTGCTATTGACAAAATAGGAATTAAAAAAATTGAAGACGAACCCTCTCTTTCATTCAGTATCGATAGTCTCAAGCATAAAGAGGCATTTAAAAAAATTATCACCCAGAATGAAGAGGTTATAAAAACTTTCCATATTGTGGAGAAATTTGCCGAAACGGATAATTCAGTACTGATTTGGGGAGAAAGTGGTACCGGAAAAGAATTGATTGCCCAGGCAATTCACAAAATAAGTGGCAGAAGTGAAAAAAAGTTTGTGGCAGTAAACTCCGGTGCTTTTGCCAACGAGTTGTTTGTTTCTGAATTTTTCGGGCACTCAAAGGGATCTTTTACCGGTGCTTTAGCCGATAAAAAGGGTTTTCTGGAAGATGCCAATGGCGGGACATTGTTTTTGGATGAGATTGGGGAATTGTCCATACCCATTCAGGTCAAACTCCTAAGGGTATTACAGGAAGGGGAATTTTACCGGCTGGGTTCAACCCAAAACCTCAAAGTTGATGTTCGGATTATTGTCGCAACCAATAAAAATTTGTTTGAAGAAATCAAAAAGGGAAATTTTCGGAAGGATCTGTTTTTCCGGCTGAATATAAACTCTGTTTATTTGCCTCCTCTCAGGGACAGGAAAGAGGATATCCCTTTGCTGGCCAGTTATTTCCTGAAGGAATTCAATAAAAAATATAAGAAAAGTATTACCAAAATTTCACAACCGGTTTTAAATCTATTGAGGAATTATCATTTCCCCGGAAATATCAGGGAACTCATGAACCTAATTAACAGTGCCATTATTGTTGAGTCGAACCATGAATTGCGACGTAAATCCCTTCCCCATTATTTTCTGACCAACAATCATATCCCGGGAGAGTTGGTTGGTGAAATAGATTCGCGATCTTTGCTGGAAGTGGAACGAGAGCATATAAACAAAGTCTTAAAATTAACCTCCATGAACAAAACCAAGGCAGCAAAAATTCTGGGAATATCCAGAGTCAATCTGATTTCGAAGATAAAAAAGTATAATTTAGAGTAGTGGAAACAGGATTTATATCAGGGAATCAGAGGATAAATTGATTATGGAAAATCAGGCAGGGACGCTTTACAGTCAATCACCCATCCGGTCGAGTAAAAAAAAGAAATCATTTTTGGTTTTGATGGTGAGCCTGCTTATACTGATTGTCATTCGTTTTCTCAATTTTTCTTTCATCTGGCAAATGACCAAATTGGAATTAAAGAGTAATCCTCTGGTTGAGCCCAAAAACTATTTTTTTATGGGCCTGTCTTCCTATGAACAGGCCAGACAGAGGTTGTTGAAATATTCGGATACCCGGGCCAGATCTTTGGCTGTTGTCTCATATTATACATTTCTTAATCCGGTGGTTTTTTTAATTTCAAATTCAGGACCGAATACATTTGTGGAACTTGGCCGGCTGGCGGTTCTGGTTGAATCGGGCCTGACCTGGGTAAAATTATTGCCCCAGGATGTGATAGAAATACAGCGGGGAGATACCCTTCAGGTAAAATTCTTTGGCACGGCATTACTGTCCTTCCTTTTGGATTCCTCAGGAACGAAACATTCATTGGATTCAAAAGTACAGGTGATGTTAGGTAAATCGATTTCGTATGTGGATAATTTGCTGGAATCGACCCGATTTCTGAAAATACCCTTCATGGTCTATTTTTATCTCCCCTTGTTCTTGATATTGTGGTTGTCCATACTTTACGGAAAGGGTTTCTACCTGGGATTTTTATACTATTTTGGGCTCTTCTTATTTTTTGATTTTAAAAAAACATTGTTTGTCATCCCATTTTTCTGGTTGTTTGAACTGCTGGGTATTGAAATTTCAGGTTGGTTCTCGCTGCTGATGGGAATTGGAATAACCTTGATTTTCCTAATCCTGACTGCTGTTGGTGTCATCCATTGGAAAAACTTCAAAAAGAGCTTCTGGAGCAGGCTCTGGCTCCTGGTTTTCATTTTACTGCCTGTTTGCTTGAGGTTTTGATTGGATGTTTGATGAGATTCCCTTTTTTAAGATCAGAAGCGATTTTTAAATCCAGTTGAATTTCAATCTTCATTGTAGTATATATATGAACAGATTGGGTATGAGACCTGTAAAAAATCGGTAAAATGTTGGATGATCAGCTATGAAAAATACTTTATATCCTGAAATTATTTATGGAGCCTTTGAAAGGTACGGTTTCCCTGTTTTACGTATAGATCATTTTGACCGGGGAGATTACGCTGAAATCCGAGCGGAGTTGGATTATCCGGGTTTTCTCTCGGTCAAGCAATTGCAGGAAATAACCATGAAACTGAACCTGATGGAAAAGAACGAAGGTATTCAAATTCAGATTGTCAATGTCGACATGATTCATAAAACCATGCGGGTAAATATTTCGATAAAAGCATAGCCAATTAATCATTTTTAAATTTCAATGGTATGGATTTTTTTTTTGCTTATATTATAATGGCTTTATAAAGAGCGAGTTCTTTCATGTTTATCTTAAACGAAACGTCTTGGGTAAAATGTCTGGCCACTATGATGGCCTTTACTCTTTTTTCATTACCGCTTCTGCCTGATTCAAGAGCGAGAATTGATCTAAACCAAGCTTACTGGGATGCTGATTTCGTTCAAATTGTTGATTGTTTTCAGAAAAGAAAATATCAATCCCTATCACTGGATGAAAAGCTCTTGTTTATCGAATGCCTGGCCAGAACCGGGCGGAATAACCTGGCAGGAGAAAAAATAAAGCAGTTGGATATTGAACAATCCCACCGAAGCAGGATATATGCCTGTGCCGGATGGGTTTTTCTTTCCTCAGGCTATCTGGACAAAGCGGAGGATATTCTCGATAAATCTCTGGAATTGGATGGCAATACCCCGAATGCCATGCTGGCCAAAATGTTATTGCTTCTCTATCTGAAGCAGTATGAAAAGTCAGAAAAGTTGTTTGATCATTTTCTAAAAAGCAATCCCAATTTGGTCCATTCCTTTCAGGTTTTTTTGATCGGGGTGGAAATTTTCTATGCGGTGGGAAACCTGCCCAAAATGTTCAACTGGTATAATCAGCGGGCCAAATGGATGAAGAAGAGTGATAAACAGACCGCTGCAAATTTAAAGGCCAGTGCACGCCTCTATAAAAGCATCAGGAAAGAGAAGTTATTTGAAACCACCACGGAAGCCGATACCGTTACCTTTCCTTTTGCCGGAACACCAGACAACAATTATTTTTTTATCAATTTCAGAACGGGTAAAAGTAGGCCATTCAGGATTATACTGGATACCGGAAATGCCACCGGATGGATGATCCATGATCGGGAGTTATATGATAATTTGAAGTTGAAGATCGGTGGAAGAACAACAGCCATTATCGGAACCGAGACTCAGGCCCTTGATGGATATCGTGTTTATACCGAATTGTTGGATTTTGAGTCGTTTCAGCTACATCATTTGATCGGTTTTTATATCCCCAAGCCCCGACCTGATTTTTTTGATGGGAATTTGAACCCGATTTTTATCCGCAACAGGGTCATATCCCTGGATGGAAAGAAAAGGCAACTGGTTTTAAGGACGAAGGCTGCCTTTGACTGTTATCTTGCCAATTTGAGGCCTGAAGAATATGCCAGGTTACCCTGGTATGGGTATGAACAGGTTTTTCTCCCGGTATTGGTGAACCAGAAAATGAATGGCTTGGGGATCATTGAGACCGGCGCAGAGGACATTGCGGTTAAACTGAGTTTTGCCCGGATTCTCCGTTTACCGCTGAAACCCAAAATAAGATATCTTTCCAATGGCAAAGTATACCGTTTCTTTGAAGCCCCGATATCTGTCTCGCTGGGCCAGTGGCGATTTGATAGAAAGAATATTGAAGTATGGTCTTTTGAAAGATTTTACCGCCGGCTCTCCGGCTTAACTGCTGATGTGATTTTAGGACCACAGGTGTTCAAGGAAAATTGGATTGTCTCTTTTGATCCTTTTTCCAGGCAAGTTTATATAGAAGGTCCCGGAACTTAATCCCGGCTTTGAGATTTCATAAATGAAACGGTTGATATGCTTTTTTATCTTTATTGGTTTTACCGGTCTGTCCGGGGTTGAGTTATCCTATAACATTACTTACCTTGTACAGGGAGAGGTGAGAGGGGCATTCCTATTGGTCATTCCCTACCGGGTCTGTTTTGAGGTCTCGGGTTCTGCCGATTTTAAGGCCTGGGAAAACAGGTTAAACCAATATGAGTTCACTTTCGACAGGGTCAATAAACCGGGGTATTTATTCAGGAGCCTGGGATTCAGAGCCAGGCATTTTGTGATTGTGGCCGCCTATCATGAAATGGATGAATTGCTGGTGTTTCTGGTCGACAAACTGAATGGATTGAAAAATCGTAGTCCAGCATACTTTCAACATATGCAGAGGACCAGGAAATTACTCATTGAAATTCCGACCGAACAAGCAAATGGAATTCGATTTCGCAGGGATCAATTTGGGAAACATGATCGCTTTTGTTTCAATCTGGAGTTGAGGCCTACCTTCAATCAACAAAGAGCAAAAATTGATTTCAATGTGTACCGGATCATGATTGAATTTTTAAAGATTTTCAATCATTCTTATCTTCCGAAAAACGTAAGCAATTTTAATATAAACCAAAAATATGAATGGAAGAGTCAATGGCTGGATTTCAGTGAAAATATAAATCAGGCGGCCTGGTTAATGGCAACATTTATAAAGCGATTTATTACTTTTAAGCAAAGATATCCCTTCCGCTTATCTTACCGCCTGAATAGCATGGATGATGTCTTTATTGAAATCTGTGGTGAGGCCCATCCGGAGGTGAAGGTGTGGGGAGGTTATAAATTAAAGGATTTCTATCGGAAAGTCAGGATTCGAAAAAGTGATCGTGTCCTGGTTGAAGACTCTGTTTACCTGGTCATTCGGAATCAAAAAGGAATGGGGGGGGATGCCCAGATTATTTTGAAACTGAATCAAGGTGATGATTTACCGTGAATGAATTTACTCGGCTTTATGCCCGGGTTGAACAATGGCATGGTCCTTTTCAAATTTTTCCAAAACTTGAATTTCTCGGCTGGCTTCCTGTAAGACAGAAAGTATTTTTTTCCACTTTGCGCAGGTATCTTTTTGATGGACGGCCCAGGCAATGCACATATGAAAATGGGGGCAGGCAAGACATTTGGGATGGGCTTCGGGCAGGGATTTAAAAAACGATTCCAGGGGGGATCGATTCCCCTGTTTTAGAAATGCCTTGGACTGATGCTGGACGAGATACAGATATGTTCGGTTTTTGAGGTTTTCCGTATCTTCAGACAGGCCCTCGCCATCACTGTAATAAAACAAATCCGGATTGGTCAGATTCATATTCCAGAGGGTTTTGGTTTTTTGCAGCAATTTCGATATCAATATGGAATGAAAGGGTTCAATCGGGACTTCCAGATTTCGGTTATGCAAATAATAATCCAGGATTTCCAGTGAAGTGTTAAAATCGATAGTCTCGATAATCGGAATAAGATCAACGATTAAACCCATTGAAGAGATTATTGAAATATCTTCCAGTTTTCTGATTGGATAGCCGGGACAAATTAAATATTTTTTTTCTTTCAGGGGTTTTGATATTTTGATGATTTCTTTTTTGTTTTTGGGAAAGATTTTAACCAGTTGTTTGTCCACATTCTTTATCTTCAGTGATTCGTTGATTTCCCCGGTGAAGTTAATTTGCACGATCTTTTCCCCATACTTTTCATTCATGGCATTAATCAACTGGATATTGTCATTGATAAATACTATTTGTTTTACTAATGGAAAATCAAACAATCTGGATTCCCTGAGCACAAAAAATTTTCCATCGAAATTACTTTGCTTAGGCGACATTTCTGGGTACCTCATATATGGTATTGAAAAATTTCTTTCTGGACACACAAAAATTTGTTTTATTATATATGCTGTGGTAATTAATAACGGCATCCATCGGGCAACCCCCATGGCAATAATTCCACCATTTACAGCCTTTACAGTGGGTATGCAGCAAATAGGTGGTGCGATTCAGCATTCTTTGCCTGGCGGGATTCAATATAATATCCTGAAAGCTGTTTTCATGGATATTCCCGTATTGTTCATATTTTCGGTCTATCCCTCTGCCACAGCTGTAAAGGGTGCCATCGGTATCAATTCCCAGATGGGAGGTGGCGCACCTTCCGGAAAAATCACAGCTTAGTCGTGAAGAACCATGGAGATGATAGTCATCAAATTCTTTCAATGGTACCCAGCGGGGTTTCTTATCCAGTTTTTCCCACTGCCGATATAATCGGATTAGAAAGCTTCCCCACTCTACCGGGGTAATATACAGGTCCCGGCATTTATCTCCGATCACGGCCCTTCCTTCCCGGTATAGTGGATTAAATCGGATCCCGATTCCTGAAAACCGGTTTGAAAACAAATCCACTATATAATCAAAATTTTTCAGGGCGAGTTTGTGAACCACAAAAAGGATACCAAAGGGGATATTCTCCTTTTTCAGAAGTCGTATAGATTGCTCCCATAGGGTGTTGTAATCGTTGTTTTTGGTAATCCTGATGTTGGGAAAGGGATCATATGAAGTGCCGATTCTTCCAATCTCTCCGTTTTCATCGGTAAGCAGAACTTTTAGCATTTTAACCCTTTCCTCATTCAAATTTAGCAGGTTGCTCTGGATCAGATTGTGAATGGGAAGCTGGTATGTTCTCCAGATCCGGTCTTCCAGTTCAATGGCCTTGGAGAAAAATTCCATGGGCATTAAGGTAGGTTCCCCTCCATGCCAGATTATCTTTATGTCTTCCAGTTGTTTTGAAGTGGCTGCCCATTCTTCCAACCGTTCAAACATCTTTTCCAACGTGTCAATACTCATTATTTTACGGGGGCCATCCTGATTATAGGCAGAACAATATATACAGCTGGCATTGCACCGGTCTGTGGGCTTGAAAATGATGGTGAGGTTTCTCATGCTATTCACTCACAATACCGGTTCCGCGGAAGAGGGGTTGCCGGACAGATAGTGTCCCTTACAACCGCCGTCACATCTTCCGCTTTTCCGGTACGGACAGTTTTTACATTCAGGGTAAATTCCCTTCTGATGGTCCTCCTTTGAGATTAATGTTTCAAAATGGTTGTATATTTGGGAGACCGATTTAAAATCCGTTAGTTTCAAACTATTGTATTCAGACAGTGGATAACAATAGATGACATTCAGATCCGGATCTATGTCCAAAACAGGATCACAAACGAATAATAGTTGAACTTTATTTTTATATAGTTTCCCGATGGCCTCATCGGAAAAGATGCACAGGGGAAAGCCACAATCGAACCCGAATTTAATGGAATCTTTCTGACAGCGATCAGAGAGGCTCAAAATTTTTTTAGCAATATGGGGATAACTGTTCAGGGGCAGGAATTTATTTTGTCTCCCAACGATGGGTGCTGCCAGGCCCAGGCGGATTTGGGGCATGAGCCGGAATTCCTGTATCAAATTCGTCAGAAATTCCAGGTTGCAGCTTTCTTCGAAAATATTAAAGGACAATCCGCAGTACTTGTTTAAATTTGTAAAGGTGTTTTTCTGCATTTTTATTTCTTGGGGTGTCCGGTATTTTGGCTCATTCACATTGACAATAAATCTCAATTTGTTGAAATCCAATTCCCATTCATCGATGATTTCCTTGATGCCATCAATCACACCCGGTTTTATTATCCCGTTGGAAAATACGGTAATATTGAATCCCCTGGAAGTAATATATTGCAGAAACAGGGTGAATTCAGGATGAAGGGTGGGTTCCCCACCCAGTACACTTACATTCTTGATATGGGATTGTACCAGGAAATCGCAGATAGTGACCAGATTATCCAGGGACAGCTGTTTGTAAGGTCCTTCATTTTTTTTTTTTGCAAAACAGTAAATGCAGTTTCGATTACAGTATGAATTAAAAATGATATTAGGCATAAATAATCATCCTGATTTGAATACCGGTTCTAATCGGATTTTTCCTCTTTGTCTGTATTTTTCTTTTTTTTCTGGGGTTTTATTTTGGCATTTTTTTTATAAATGAACTTTTCCTTGATCCTCACATGTTCACCGTCATTGGAAAAGGTGATTGTTCTGGAAAGTTCATTTTCCGAATTAATGGATTTCAAAATGGTTTTATATGGCGGCGGGGCATATTCCAGTTGAATGACTACGGCGTGATCAATTTCAAATTCGTGGGTTTTTTTGGGTTTGAGAAAATGGGCGTTTATCAATGATTCTTGGCTGTATAGGTGAATGGAAATGGGGAAACGAGAATTGTTGATAAATTTCATTTTGACCGGCGGGAATTCTTGGGGTGAATCAGAAGTGTTGAGCATTTTGGGAAAATACAGGCTTAGAATAATTAATAGAAAAACCAATCGATAGTTGGGTTTCATGTCATCTTTCCTCAATAGAGAAAAATAATACAAACCGGGGTAAATGTCAAATGAATCGGGTATAGATACGGGGATATCCGGACTTTTATTTTAGTAGCAGGAAATTATAGATTCGCTTTTTTGACTGTCCGTCTCTCCGGAATGAAGGGAAACGGTTCTGTTCGCAAAAATTGCATATTCTTGAATCAATAATCCGTTGGGGTGCCACCCCAGAATCGAATAACGATAGGGTTAATGCCTTTTTTAAATCCAGATGTAGTTGGCCCTTGCTATTTCTTGAAAATGCCTGATCTCGGAATGAATGGTTGTTGAATAATGCATGGATTTCAGGTCCTACCGGGTAACAATTCTGTTCGATTGCCGGACCGATATGAAACCACAGGTTTTCTTTTTTTGTCCGGGTATTGCTCAGGATCTGCAGGAGTCCGGTTTCAATTCTTTGGTATAATCCCATCCAACCTATATGGACTATCCCCCCCATCTGATAATTTTCGTCCCAGAAGGTTAACGGAATACAATCCGCAGTTTTTATCAATACAAGGTGATTTCGTTGATTCAGGATTATTCCATCACCGGAGGCTCCCGGTTTTATTTGGTCTGAATACAGTATGATACCGGAATGGATCTGCTTCAGCTGGATAACCGGAAGCTTATTGAAATATTCGTCCAGATCTTTGAGAGAAAATTCCTTCTCTGTAAAACCGAATGCCAGTCGGTTGTTTTCAAAAACATTGAAAAAACGGTTATTCAGTTCTTTTTTTTTGACTTCAAAGGGCATGCCTTTTTCATTGTACCCGGGAAAAATCTGTTGTCAAGAAAAGATTCAATTCACTCAGATAGGCGCCTGGAAATATATTGAACTCATGCTTGTGTTTTATTCAAATCTGTCATAAACTAATAAAATGTTGAAGTTTGAGTTGAACGACGGACTTAAATAAAGAGTTGTTGACCACAACAAGGAGTCAACCATGATTATTGATGATATCAAAATCTCGCAGGCCATCATTGAAAATTATTTTCAAAAATTGTTGCTGGCATTAGAACTTGATGTTGCACTGGTGGGGGCCGGTCCTTCCAATTTGTTATGCGGGACCATTCTGGGGGAATCTGGAGTGAAATCGGCAATTTTTGAATCAAAACTTTCACCCGGGGGAGGTATGTGGGGCGGGGGAATGATGTTCAATGACATTGTGGTTCAGGAATCCGCCTTACATCTGCTGGATAAGATGGATATTCGATATAAACCACACGACCAAGGTTATTATGTGGCGGACAGTGTGGAATCAACTTCCACCTTGATATCCAAATGTGTTAAAGCCGGCACCATAATTTTTAATCTGGTAAAAGTTGTGGATGTAATGTTCAGTGAAAGCAGTGAGCTGGATAAAAATGCCCGACATAGCAAACGCATCAATGGTCTGGTCTTAAACTGGTCACCGGTTGAAGCCACTTCTCTGCATGTAGATCCATTAACCATCCGGTCGAAGTTTGTGGTTGACGGTACCGGACACCTGGCCGAGGTGTGTTCGCTCATTACCCGGAAACTGGGTGAAGAATTGGATACCAAAACCGGTCAGGTGGTTGGCGAAATGTCCATGTGTGCCGATAAAGGGGAAGAACTAACCGTGTCGAATTCGGTTGAAATTTTCCCCGGGTTGTATGTGACGGGCATGGCGGCCAATGCATCCAAAGGTGCACCCAGAATGGGGCCGATTTTTGGAGGCATGCTGCTTTCCGGAGAGAAGGTTGCCCGTGAATTAATCAGTCGATTGAACGAATGAGACCGAAGCGATTTTGTCCTTTCTGCCAGCATATTTTATCAAAAAAAATTATTGAAGGCTGCCAGCGGCTTTATTGCCCGCAATGTCAGAGTCCCCTGTATGAGAATCCAACCCCGGCCACTGCTGCGATTTACTTCAATGAAAACCGTGAGGTCCTGCTGGTGAAGAGAAAGGTAAACCCCAATAAGGGTGACTGGTGTTTGCCTGGCGGTTATGTTGAAATGGAGGAAGCCCCGGAAGCGTGTTGTCTGCGAGAGTTGAAAGAGGAGACCAATCTGGAGGGTGATATTAAGAAACTGGTGGGAGTCTATCTGAGTGAAAGTCCGGTTTACAAATCGGTATTGGTGATCGGCTATTGGTTGGCTGAAGTAAGGGGGGAGTTAATGGCGGGTGATGATTCCGAAGCCGTGCGGTTTTATCCGATCGATCAATTGCCAACTATTGCCTTTCGGAGCCACCGTTCCCTGATAGACGATGTCATGAGATTATCCGGAAATTTCAAATTAAGGCTGGCAGCGCCGGTGGAAAAGTTCCACTTTGGCGCTTATGTGATTACCAGTTCAAATCATGTTGAAATGGCAAAAAGAGCCTGTGAGGCCGGAGCCCGCATCATTCAGTATCGGGATAAAGGTTCAGATAAAAGGGCGATTTTGAAAAAAGCCAAAGTAATCCGGAATATCACCCGGCAAACCAATACCCGATTCATGGTTAATGATCATATTGATATTGCTCGTTTGGCCCGGGCCGATGGCGTTCATCTGGGACAGGGTGATCTTCCGATTCATGAAGCCAGAATGCTCCTTCCCGATCATTTTATTATTGGCTTTTCCACCCATTCACTGGAACAGGCACTCCAGGCCCAGGCTGACGGGGCGGATTATATTGCCATTGGCCCGGTTTTTTCAACTCCTACCAAGGAGGATTATCCGGCTGTGGGATTGGATATGGTTGAAAAGGTGATTAAAGCTGTTTCCATCCCGGTTGTGGCTATCGGTGGGTTAAATCTTGGAAATGTGGCTGATTTGAAGAAAATCGGAGTTGGAAATGTGGCCATGATCAGAGCCTTTCAGCGGAATACCGAAATGATAGTCAAACAGTTAAATAAGCAACTTCTGTGATTTTCTTCTCTATGACAGTCATGTCAAAAAAAGGCCTTATTTCTTTCCCACTGTCGCAATATAGATAACAACCTGTTTTTCCGTATTACACTTCAGGATTTGGTTCAGGTCATCGTCGGAAAAAGCGGCAATAGCACAGACTCCGCACTGAATGGCTTCAGCACTCAGGTAGAGATTCTGACAGACATGTCCGGCATCCAGGAACAGGTAACGATATCCCCTCTCACTATAACGCCAGTTCATTCGGTAGGGGACTGCTGTCCAGATAAAGGTGGCCGCACAGGTTTTAACAAAGGTCTGTCCCAGACAGGCTGCGGTGATTTTATCCGCAATTTGGAGATCCGAATTAATTTCTATCAGGGTGTGATTAATGGCCAGAAAGCGGTAAAGTCCGGGATTCAATTGTGTGACCTGGTTAATCAGTAAATAGGTTTCCAGGGCATGGCGGGCACCGGCAGAGGGCACGGTTCGTAAGGTTCCGGATCCCGGATATAGGTGTTTGACCCCCTGAGTACACCAGAGCAGGAAGGACAATTCCTCTAGTGTGAGGGGGATTTTTGAATAGTTACGAATACTCTGACGGTTTTCGATAGCACTTTTTATACTGATATCGGATACGGTTTTGGGTTCGGGCCTGGGGAGATCGATTTTAGGTTGATTAGGATCGCTTTCAATTTCCAAAGGAGGAGATGAGATCCCTTTCATCTGGTCTGAGATACTCAGATTCTGAAATTTTGTTTTTTCTAAAAACAACTTGCCAATATTTTTTTCCAAATCAAACTCCTTTTAGTGGGTTTGGTGGGGACGGTCTTTTGTTTTTTTGATTTTTTCTTTTAATAGTCTTTGTTTGGTGCTGGAATACAAACTTCCCAGTGATGAAAACTTAATATCACTAAATTCGGGTAACTCTTTGATTTCTCGATACTTCAACCCTGATTTGTCCCTTAACAATATCAATAGTTCTCCCCTTAATCTTTTTCCCTTATGGCTATTAATATCAATCTCAGAAATTCGGATATTCTTTTTTCTTTCAAACTCGTAATATACTTTTTCTATAGACTCAAAATACATGTCATCCTTTCTTTTATTATTTCTTATAGATTCAGTTTTCCTTCGATCATATTTTTCCTCTGCCTCTTTTATAAACTTTTCTGTTCCCAAGATTCTGCCGAATTTGGTAGGGTAGTCAATCATATTTTTTATGTTGAATTTATTCACAGATTCAATAAAGTTCCTTTTACTGATAAATAAATTCTCAACAAATTTCATATCCACGAATGATTGATTTACTCTTCTGAAATATAATCTTGCGCTGGACCAAGTGTAATCCAAAAAATTCGGACTGATACCTGCTTCAACCGGATTTTGTAAAACATATTTTATAGCAGTTAATAAATAGGCTTCATCTTGGATCAAGGTTGATCGAAAACGATCTTGAAATACATATCCTTTTCCCCCGACTGACTTCCTGTAGTAGATACCATAAGAACTATTGAGTTGCTTCATAAAATCAGATAATTTTCCCGATGCATTCTCCAAGACCAGATGAAAATGATTATCCATGACACAATAACAAAAAATTCTGATTCTAGATAAGTTCGATTTCTCCGTCAGTAATTGAATATATTTTTGTTTCATTTCAGCGGAGAGAAATATATTTTCGTTACCCAATCCTTTATTCATTACATGATGGAAGGCACCCACCCAGGTTAATCGTGCATGTCTCATGTTTAAATTATATAAAAAAAATCATAAAAACAAAAGACCGTCCCCAAAACATTGAGAAAAGTCAATTCTGTGTTGATTTGATTTTGATTGCCCTGCATGCTAACATGGATTAGCAGGTGAATTATGGAAAAGGTAAGTCGTTTCGGGGTTTCGTTGGAATCATCACTTCTGAACCAATTTGATCCGTTGTTGAAAAAACTGGGGTACAAAAGCCGCTCAGAGGCTATTCGGGATCTGATTCGGGAACGGCTGGTGGCTGAAGAATGGAAAGTAGGTGATTTTAATACCATCGGGGTTCTGAGCCTGGTCTACAATCATCATATCCGGGAGCTTTCGGAGGCTCTGAACCGCATCCAGCATCGGAATCTGGAACTGATTATTTCCTCGACTCATATTCATGTGGATCGCCACAATTGTCTGGAGGTCATTATATTGAAAGGGAAGAGTCTTCAGATCAAGAAAATTTCCGATGAATTACTGAGTACCCGTGGAGTCAAGCACGGGAAACTCATCATGACCACAACCGGTTCGCAGATCGATTGAAAAGATTGAGTATAGACATTAATGGTTAAATCAATAATCAATCAAGGTTTCGATTAATACCTGAGGGTTTTGATGTTTTGAAAAAAGCAAAAAAATCCCAATTTATTTAATGAAGATGGTTTTTATATTGACAAATTCTTTAATACCGAAATGAGACAATTCACGCCCATAGCCGCTCTGTTTGACCCCTCCGAAAGGCAGCCGGGGATCTGATCGGACAAAGGTATTCAGGAAGCAGCTCCCGGCCTCGATTTCCTGCTCGGCCAGTTGCCGGCCTCTTTTCAGATTTCGGGTAAAAATGGCTGCGCCCAGCCCGAATTCCGAATCATTGGCAACACGGATGGCTTCTGTTTCATCCTTAACTGGAATAATCGCGGCCACCGGTCCGAATAACTCCTCCTCATAAGCGGGCATGCCCGGCTTAACCCCGGTTAAAACAGTTGCCGGATAAAAGGCTCCTTTTCCTTTCGGGATTTTGCCTCCCAGCAAGCACCTGGCTCCCTTGCTTATACTCTCTTGTACTTGACTGTGAAGTTCATCTCTGAGATCAAAACGGGCCAGCGGGCCGATCCGCACATCTTCATCAAACGGATTTCCCATCGGATAAGTCTTTATCTGTTCGACAAACAGGATTTCGAATTTTTCCTGAATTTTTTCGGCAACGACAAAGCGCTTGGCAGCGATACAGCTCTGGCCGGAATTAATGAAGCGGCTAAACACGCAGTCTTTAACTGTCTCTTCAATATCCGCATCTTCCAAAACAATATATGGATCACTTCCTCCCAGTTCCACTACGATTTTCTTGAGCATGGTGCCGGCTTTTCCGGCCACCTCTCTCCCGGCCGGTGTGCTTCCGGTCAGGGTGACCGCTTGAATGAATGGGTGCTCGATCACTGAACCGACCTGGCTGCTAGTTATCAGCAGGGTTTTGAAAAGATTTTCCGGGAATGCTGCCCGGTTAAAAACATCCTGGATGGCCAGGGCACATCCCGGAACGTTGGAGGCATGTTTCAATATAGCGGCATTACCCGCCATCAGGGTAGGAGCGGCAAAACGGAAAACCTGCCAGAAGGGAAAATTCCAAGGCATGACCGCCAGAATGACACCCAGTGGTTGAAAGGAAACAAAGCTCTCTGAGGCATTGGTGGGAATTATTTCCGGTTTTAAAAAACCTTCAGCATTATCTGCATAGTAATCGCATACCCAGGCGCATTTTTCAACTTCGCCCCGGCCTTCTTTGATTGGCTTTCCCATTTCCAGGGTCATCAATTCAGCATATTGACTGATGTTTTCCCTCAATATCCGGGCTGCAATTTTCATATGCCGTGATCGCTCTGAAAAGGTGGTACGGCGCCACGATAAAAAGGCAAAGCGGCTTGCTTCTATGGCCTGCTCAATCTGAGGCTGGTCCAAGAGCGGGTATGATTTTATCTCCTCACCGTTGGCTGGATTGATTGCTATGATTTCCATTTCGATCTCCCCTTATACAAAACCGGTTCTCAGTGGGTTTAATTTCCCGGTATTTGATCATTGAGTTTAAAAGAGCATGATTTTTTTTATACGGTCATACTGGCAGATTTCAGCCAGTAATTCCATGCCGGATATAACCTGGGCAAATACAGTATAGTTGTGATTGAGATGGGGTGTGGCCAAGTGGGTAATAAAATATTGGCTACCGCCGGTGTCTTTTCCGGCCAGTGCCATACCCACCCTGCCCCCTTGGTCGTATTTGATCTGGTTGTATTCACAGGGAATAGAATATCCCGGGCCTCCCGAGCCAGTGCCGGAAGGATCCCCGTCCTGGCTCACAAAAGCGGGTATCACCCGGTGAAAATACACCTGGTTAAAAAATTGCTTTTCGACCAGTATGATAAAATTAAAACAGGTCATGGGAGCGGCCCGGAGAAAGAATTTACACCGTATAGATCCCTTTTCGGTCTTAATTTCGAACCCCTGGTATTTTGTAATCCTGCTTAAAAGTGCCTGGTAGAAGATGATGGGGCGCCTGGGCGGAGCCGGTTTAAAATACCCGAAATCCCTGAGCTCCGAGTTGAATTTACCCTTGGCCCTGGCCATTCTGACAATTTCTTCCTTATCGATACCTTCCTGCTGATAGAGTAAATATTGCAGGGCAAAAGTCGAATCATTTTTTTGAAATATGTCTTTGGCATATGAGACAGATTTTTCTTTTCCCCATTGGTTTTCCAAAAACATGATCTTGGCTTTATCTGAAAGGCCACTGGACATAACCAGTTTCAAATCCTGTTTGTTCAGGAATGGTGCAGACACTTCACTGAATAATCCGGTTTTGTCAAAAATATTTTTTATCACGGTCTTATCTTTTGATATCGATGCCAGGATTTCCGCCTGCATGGGATTCAGTTGATCCGGATTAATTTGCATCGGGTTCCCGTTGTTTTTGAGATAAACCTGGAGGGCGGCTGCTCTAACCAGTTCATGGGGGTCATCCAGTAATACAGTTGCCGCTGCAACCGAATTGCTGGCCTTTACCGCTGAGATCCTCACCTGCCAGGCCGGGTCCTTTAAAAATACTTCCGGGTGATCACAGACCAGACAGCCGTAGTAACGGTTGGTAAGGTCCAGGTTGCTTATTCTCCCGGTTTTGATGATCCCTGTGGTTCGGGATCGATAGATTGAGTAAATGGTTGCCCGGGGGTATTTCTCATAGTAGGATTTTAATATGTCCGGGGTCAGATGGTCTTTAGATCTCCACAGGTTGGCAGCGACAGTGGGTTGAAACTCCTTCAGGGAAAGGGCATGTTGAAAGGCCTCTTGGATATTCAAATAAAGCAGGGTCTCCACCATGACAGCGGAGAGGGAAAAAGTTTTCAGTATTTCCAAGACTTTTTCTTTGGGGAATCCGTTTTCCGGATAACGGGCCGCAATGGCCAGAAAATCGGTGACGTTTCGGTTGTGGGCATACCTTTTTGAAAGGATTTGCCAGGATTTGAAGGAGGGAATTCGGCCGGCAGCATGAGCCATCTGTTCGGCGATTTTCGACATGCCGGTTTTCAACCGTGAAATGAGTTTTACCAGCCGGATTTCATCCCGACTGTCTTCTGCTTGTAATAGCTCTGCCAGTATTTTTTTTTCTTGGTTGTTAACCTTTGTTCCCTGGCCCGGGGAAGAAACTCCCAGAAGATAAATTGAAAACAGAAATGATACGGTTTGTGTTATTGCTGAATGCATCACTCTTTTTCTTTTATGATGACTTTTATTTTGTCCTTCAGCAAAGCTTTGAACTCTCTGGCGTCCTGGTTCTGGCCTTCATACAAACCATAATGAATGGGTATGGCCACTTTGGCTTTGACATCGATGGCTGCTTCGGCCGCTTCTTTGATACTGTTCATGGTATAGGTCTGGCCCAGCGGCAACAGGGCAATATCGCATTCTAAACCTTTCATCTCCGGAATTCTTTCCGTATCCCCGGCGTGATAAATTTTGATCCCGTTAAGGGTCAGAACATATCCCACCCATTGGTTTTCTTTGGGATGAAAATTGGTTTTTATGATATTGTATGCTGGAACTGCCTCAATCAGGATACCTCCTACTTGCGTTTTAAACCCCGGTTCTGAAGTGATGGTTTTTTCTTTTGGGATATTTTTTATTTTAGCCAAGCAATCTTCGGGAGCTATGATAATGGTATTTGAACTGGAAATTTTCGAAATATCTCCGGGAGAGAGATGATCGCTGTGGCTATGGGTGATCAGGATGATATCCGCCTGATCGGTTTTTTTTATTTGGAAAGGGTCAATATAGATGGTTTTGCCGGGAACACTGATTTTTACGGTGGCCTGGCCGAGCCAGTGAATGTTATTTGCCATATCCATGAGTTTGCTCTCCTCTGAATGAATTTCCGGCGCCATATAGAGGAATACCAGTCCTGTGATCAAGATGATATAAAGCATATGTTGTTTCAATATCAACCTCTTCATTGGCTAAAAAAGCCGACTGTATCCCTGTATCTCCAGGTTGGAAAGGCCTGCTTCTTTGGCCCACCTAACAGCATTATGATATTCTCTGCGGGTAATTCTCCTGGATATTTTCGGGTATTTATGTGCCTGGTGAGCCGGTCGGTACTGGGACATAATATTTAAATATGTATCTTTGGGTAAATGGCGGGAAATCCATTGAATCACATTCCGAGTTCCGCTGACATTATTGGGCAAAACCAAGTGTCTTATCATTAATCCCCGGAGCATCAACCCATTTGCTGCAGGTCTTGCCACTCCCACCTGACGGTTCATTTCCAGTAGGGCTTTACGGCTGATCTCAGGATAGGAAAAGGCATCGGCTGAATATTTTCCTGCCATTTCAGGGTCGGAATATTTAAAATCCGGGAGATAAATGTCCACAATTCCATCCAGTAGTTTTAAAATTTCGGGTCGTTCCCAACCGCTGGTGTTATATACCAGCGGTATCTTTAATCCTCTGGCCGCGGCCAGATCCAATGCCAGCAGGATGTGGGGAGAGTAATGGGTGGGGGTTACCAGGTTTATATTATGACAACCACGCTTCTGGAGTTTCAACATCATCCCGGCCAGAGTTTCCAAACTGCAGGGAGAACCGATTCCTTCATGATTGATTCTCCAGTTGATGCAGAAAACACAGCGGAGGTTGCAGTTGGTCAGGAAAATAGTCCCGGATCCGCCCTGACCCACTAGTGGTCTTTCCTCCCCGAAATGGGGATTGGCAGCCGACACTTCCAGTTGGGAAGATGCATGACAGAATCCTTCATGTCCACTGAGGCGATCAGTTCCGCATTCCCGGGGGCAGAGCTGGCAACTTTTCATTAGTTTCCAAAGAATTTCTCCCCTTTTTTTTAGTTCTCCGCTCCGGTGGAGTTTCAGATATGATGGTTCAAAATCTTTTTTTTTGCCCCCCTTTTCTGAATGAGGTAAATTTGCTGAAGGTAACAATCCAGCGGAAGCCAAAATCATATTTGAGCTGATGAATTGTCGTCTCTTCATCTGATTCGGTTATGAAAGTTGATTTTTAAGATATTGGTTTCGATCTTTTCTCCATTAAATATTTAGTATAATCTCTCTCTTTTTTCAATTACATTGTTATGTTAATATTTATTTCAGCCGATCCAAATCGAATCAATGGGAATTAAAAAAATATCACCAGATTCCCGGAATGAGTCGGTAACGGACTTTTCGGGCATATTCGGTATATCCGGACAGCTCTTTTTTTAACACCCGGTCTTCAAGAACGGTGCGGATGACAAACAGTATGCCAATCAATCCCGCGGGAATCAGTGCCCACAGGGAACCCATAATCAATGCAAAAGTCAAAATAATCAAGATTACTCCCGCATAACCCGGATGTCTGACAAACCGGTAGGGACCAGTGGATACCACCTGGTGATATCGTTCTTTTTGAATCCGAATTTTCGATGAAAAGAAGTTATTGACTTGCATGGCCCATAGAGCAAAAGCCGAAAAAAGTGTCAGTATCAGACCGGAGAGAATATAGATGCCCATTGGAAATGTTGGCGACCAGCGAAATCTGCCGGAATCCAGTATGGCAATGATTATCATTGCATATAGTAGTACCTGGTACAGGCCAATAATAAGGTTATCCCATTTCTTAACCCCCGGACCCGGATTCCTCCTTTCTTTTATCAGGTCCTTCCGGTTCCGAAAGGAGATTGAAGTGACCAAAAGTATTGAAAAACAGATACCCAGCAGAATCCAACCCTGAATATAATCGAATCTCCCGGCGAGAAGAAAGACAAACAAACCGAACAAAACAATTCCGCCGATACTTCCAAGAATGAGCATGGCAAATTTTTTTCCATCAATTTCCTGATGGATTTTCCCGGAAGGGTTGTGATTATTCATGTTGTCCAAAAAAAATCGAATATTAGACTTGCTATTCGGCTTGATTTCTTTGATAGACGATTTTGCCGCCGACAATGGTATAGTCCACCTTGGCTTTCATGATATCCTGGGGAGCGATGGTCATCAGGTCCTGATTGAAAATGACCATGTCGGCCAGCATGCCTTTTTTAATCGATCCTTTTCGGTTTTCCGTGAATTCGGCATAGGCTGAACCCAGAGTATATAACTCAATGGCTTTTTCCATGGAAAGTTTTTGATCGGCAAACCATCCTTCTCCGGGCTCACCGGCTCGATCCTTACGGGTAACCGCGGCATAGAGACCTTCCAGGGGATCAATCGGTTCCACGTACCAATCGGTGCCAAAAGCGATTTGAGCACCGGAATCCAGTAACCGCTTCCAGGCATAGGCGCCCCTGCACCTTTTGAGGCCGATTCGTTTTTCCGCAAATCTTTTATCGGTAATACAGTGGGTCGGCTGCATGGAGGCGATGACCCCCAGTTCGGCAAACCGGTGGATATCCTGGTCGGTTAATATCTGGGCATGCTCGCTGCGATGACGGCTATCCCGCCTGCCATTCCGCTTTTGTGCTTTTTCATAGGCATTGAGAATCCAGTGATTGGCTCTTGTGCCAATGGCATGGATGCCGATCTGAAACCCGTTTTTATCACTGACTACTACTTTTTTTTCCAGTTCTTCATAAGACATCTGGGGTAAGCCCCTGGTAGAGGGATCATCGCTAAAGGGCTCAAACATGAGGGCAGTGCCGGAACCCAGGGTGCCATCTATAAAACCTTTGAGATATCCGAACCGGATCCAGTTGTTTTCCGAATGGAATTTCTGACGCAATTCCTGGTACCGGGCCAGCGTTTCTTCATTATCGGTAAGCCACATGTTGAAGGTTACCCGTACGGTCAATTTTTCCTGACCATGGAATTTTTCAAATAATTCCGAATGATTATTGAGGTGCTGAATGCTGGTCACTCCGGTTCGCCGGGCTGCCTCCAGAGCCAGCTCAAGGGCTTTGGTGGCTCTTTTCTTCAGTTCATCCGCTGACAGTTTTTTAAACTTGGTGCTATCGATCAGGTTCTGAGCCGATTCCTTCAGTATTCCGGTGGGATCTCCGGTTTTTTTATTCCGGATGATGGTTCCACCAGTCGGATCAGGAGTGTCTTTGGTAATTCCTGATAGTCTTAAAACCAGGCTGTTCACCCAGACGGAATGGCCATCGGTTCTGGCCAGGATAATCGGATTGTCCGGGGCAACCTCATCGAGTATTTCCCGGGTAGGCCACTGCTTATCCGGAAACAATTCATGATCCCATCCGCCTCCCCTGATTATTTCTCCGGGTTCTGACCGGGACACTTTTTCCTTAACCATTTTCTGGATGATCTTAATATCGGTAATATAGCGAAAATCAAGGTTCATCAATGAGTACCCGCCGCTGATAAAATGAATATGGGCATCATTGAAACCGGGAACCACCAGACGGTTGTAGGCATCAATGACAATGGTTTTATCTTTTTTAATATACCGGGTAATATTCTGATTGGAGGACACGGCAATAATTTTTTCTCCCTTTACCGCCACTGCTTCCGCCCTGGGGTTGCTCTGGTCAATGGTCACAATTTTGGCGTTTTTTATGACCAGGTCCGCCTGGACAGGTTCATGGGTAACACCCCGCATAAAAAAAGAAATAAAAAACATTAATAATAAAAAGAGAAAGAATAAATGCTTTTTGGATAACAAAATGGATTTCATGAGCTCTCCTGGCCCGGCTTCTTTTGGGACGGGACAATGAATTTGTGGTAAAATTCATCGGGAATCCGGGTCGGTTTATTGCGATTATTGACAAATACATGCAGGGTTTGAGCGGACAGGATAAGGATATTTGATTCACGGTTGAAAATTTTATAGGTCAGGGTAAAACGGGTCGCCGTGCAATCCGAAATCCATCCGTTGATCTGTAAATTGTCTCCAGATTTCGCCGGATATTTGAATTCAAGGATAGCTTTTCTGACCACGGGGAATTTTTCCCATTTAAAGAAGTCATTGAAATTCAAACCTTTGGAAATAAGGAAATCATTACGGACTTTTTCCAGATAATTTAAATAAACTGCATTGTTCACATGACCCCAGGCATCCAGTTCATAGCTCATTACCGTATGATGGCTTATCAAAATTCCCAGTTCTGGCATTTTTAGAGATTATGGGCAGGGTTGATCTGGAGGGGGCTGGAAGGTGATTTTTCCAATTGACTTTGCGGGTTGTGATCCTCTAGTCTTCCAGGATATGCTTTTTTTTGGAACTCTCAATTTCTTCCAGGTTCTTTATACTGATATCCACGATTTTCTGCAGGTCATCGTAAAACCGTTTTTCATTGTCTTCGGAAATTTCCTTTTCCTCTTCCAAGGACTTGGCCAGCTCACGATATTCTCTGCGTAGAATTCTGGCGGATGTTTTTCTCTCTTCGGTATAGCTTTTCAAGGTTTTGATGATTTCTGTCCGTCTTTCCTCATCCAGAGGGGGTACTGGAAGTCTGATCAGCTTACCGTCGGATACCGGATTGATATGAATATTGGAGTTTCGAATTGCTTTTTCAATTTCTCCGATAATATTGTGATCCCATGGCTGGATGATAATCAAATTGGCTTCCGGTATCGATAAAGTGGCCAGCTGGTTTATGGGAGTGGGGGTTCCATAGTAATCGACCCGGATATTGTCTAGGATGGAAGCGGATGCCCTTCCGGTCCTGAATTTGGATATTTCATTTTTAAATTCTGCTTCCAGTTCAGCCAATTTACTTTTGACTTCTTCAAGGGTTTCTTGTAACATGCTCATTCCCTAATTGACCAGCGTTCCAATATTCTTGTTTATGATGGCTTTAAAAATGTTGCCTTTTTTGGTTAGATCAAAAATTTTTAGTTCCAATTTGTTTTCTTTGCATAAGGTAATGGCGGTACTGTCAATGACCTTCAATTCTTTTGATAAAATTTCAGAATAAGAGATCTGATCGAATTTCACCACTTCCTTTACTTTTTTGGGATCATCCGAAAATACTCCATCTACCATGGTTGCCTTCAATAATATATCCGCTTTGATTTCGATTGCCCGTAAAGCTGCAGCAGTATCGGTTGAAAAAAATGGACTTCCGGTTCCTGCTGTGAATATGACTATCCGTCCCTTTTCAAGGTGTCTGGTTACCCGCCTTCTAATAAAGGGTTCTGCGATTTCGGTTATTTCCAGAGCCGAAACTAGACGGGTGATCAACCCTTTTTTTTCAAAGGTATCCTGGAGAGCGATTCCATTGATAACCGTAGCCAACATTCCCATATAATCAGCGGATGCACGATCAATTCCCAGTTCATTTTGCCGATTTCCCCTGATAAAATTTCCGCCCCCGGTTACGATAGCAATCTCAACACCATAGTCATGTGCCTGTTTTATCTCATTTGAAATGTCATCGATAACGGAATTGGAAATACCGAATTCCCGATCCCCTTTTAAAGCCTCTCCACTGATCTTTAAGAGGATTCTTCTAGATTTGGGGACCTCATCCATTTTAGTTTTCTTCACCCAGCTGGTAACGAATAAATCTTTTGACGATGATATTTTCTCCTGTTTTATGGATGATTCCTATGATTAGTTCTTCTATGGTTTTCTTGTCTTCTTTGAAAAAGATTTGATTAAGCAGGCATATTTCGGTATAG
Organism: uncultured Aminicenantes bacterium; assembly: GCA_965195285.1. Classification (GTDB taxonomy): domain Bacteria; phylum Acidobacteriota; class Aminicenantia; order UBA2199; family UBA2199; genus CAZOWT01. The sequence goes on from CBDAFS010000009.1 coordinate 42,972, forward strand.
AATTTTTTCAGTTTTCCTTCAACAATTTTTTCGATGATGTTTTCGGGTTTGCCACTGTCTTTTACCTGGGCACGATATATATCTTTTTCTTTTTCAATCACATCGGCCGGGATATCATCTTTGGAAATATATTTCGGGTTCATGGCGGCTATCTGCATGGAAATATCCTTAACCAGAGACTGGAAATCCTCGTTTTTGGCAACGAAATCGGTTTCACACCCCACTTCAACCAGCACTCCAATTTTCCCATTGGTGTGAATATAGGATCCAATGATTCCCTGTTTGGTGGTTCGGGTTGATCTTGCTTTGGCCTTTTCAAAACCTTTTTTTCTCAGCAATTCTGTTGCCTTATCAAAATCATTGTTAGTCTCGGCAACGGCCTTTTTACACTCAAGGATTCCAATCCCGGTTTCCTCTCTGAGTTTCTTAACCAGGGACATATCTGCAGCCATTTTAATTCTCCTTTGTTTCCTCTTCGGTTTCTTCTTCCGTATCTACTTTCTTTTCCTCGGTTTTTCCCTTGCTTTCGGTTTGGTTTTCTTCAGCGGCCTCTTTCACTTCCGCAGTCTCTTCACTTTCTGGCTCCGCTGCTTCAATTTCTTGCTCCTGCTGAACCATGTCATCGGTTTGCCTTTTATCCATACCGGCGTTAACGGCTTCTCCGAATTTGCTGACAAATAATCGAATGGATCTGATAGCATCATCATTTCCGGGAATGGGAAAGTCAATCTCTTCTGGATTGGCATTCGTGTCAACTATGGCCACGATTGGAATATTAAGCTTTTTGGCTTCATAAACAGCGATACTCTCATAGGTGGAATCAATAATGATGATAACTCCGGGAGGCTCTTGGAGGTCCCTGACTCCCCATAAGTTTTTATGGAGTTTTTTGTACACTTTTTCCAATTTGGATTGTTCTTTCTTAGATTTAACTTCCCAGCGGCCGTCCTTTTTCATCTCATCCAGATCAATCAGTTTTTCAATACTCTTTTTGATCATGGAGAAATTGGTTAACAATCCTCCCAACCACCGTTTATGAACATAGTGCATGCCCTCAGTTTCTTCGGAAATATCCTCAATTATAGTCTGGGCTTGTTTTTTGGTTCCCACGATGAGGACATCTTTACCGGAAGCCACCGTATCGGTTATGAATTTCAATCCTTCTTTGAATAATTCAATGGCGGTCTGTAAATTTATGATATAGATGCCATTTTTCTTCCCATAGATATAGGGCTTCATCTTTGGATTCCATCGTCTCACCTGGTGACCGAAATGGACCCCGGCTTCTAACATTTCTCTCATATTAATGTTAACCATACTTGACACCTACCTCTTGTGATATTGAGATGCTTTACGTGCTTTCAGCAGTCCATATTTTTTTCTTTCTTTTTCCCGGGCATCTCTGGTCAATAAACCAGCCTTTTTAAGAGCAGGTCTTAACTCGGAGTTGTATTCTAGCAGTGCTCTTGAAATTCCCAATCGGATGGCATTGGCCTGAGCAGATATTCCTCCACCTTGTACGGTGATAAATACATCAAAATTGTCAACAGTGTTGGTTATGTTTAATGGTTTGTAGATAGTCAGTTTATAATTTTTCAAAGGGAAATACGTATCAAATTCTCTAACCCTTTTGCCAACAATTAATTTCAGATTTCCTTTACCAGGTCTCAGATATACTCTGGCTACACTGGTTTTCCTTCTTCCTGTTCCGTAGTACTGAACAATACTCAAAATGTCCTCCTCGTTAGATCTTCAGGGCTTCAGGTTTTTGCGCGGCGTGTTTGTGCTCTGTACCTGGGTAGACCTTCAATTTTTTTAAAATCTTTCTGTTTAGTTTATTTTTGGGCAACATTCCCTTAACCGCGTGCATGATAATTCTTTCCGGATGTGTATTCAGCATTTTTTTATAGGAAATTTCCTTTAACCCTCCCATATATCCGGAATGGCGGTAATAGAGTTTTTGTTTTTCCTTGATACCTGTCAGCTTTATTTTATTGGAATTGATAACAATTACAAAATCGCCATTGTCAAAAAAAGGCGTATATGACGGTTTGTCTTTACCTCTTAATATATTAGCCACTCTGGTTGCTAACCTGCCCAGTACCAGGTTGTCAGCGTCAATCAGCCACCATTTTTTTTCAGCCGGATCTTTTTGTGGTATAAGCGTCTTGTTCAACTTATTAAGTTTCATAATTACCTCGTAGAAAAATGTAAATGTACAATATTTTCGATGATTTGTCAAGCATTTCTATGGAAGGGCTTTCGGAAACAAATCCATCGGGCTCCAAGCTCTTGATTCAAATGTGTGAAATATTTACCCATAGTTGATTTAATTGACAAAATTTGTTATATTATATACATGAGATTGAACAAACAACAGCTCGAACATATGGCATTTAATATAGTGAATGAACTTTTAAAGGAAAGTTTGATTCTTACCGAAGATAAAGAAAAAATGGTTACGGAAGTACATGAAATTATTACCAAAGAACTGGGAAGGGAAGATTTGCTTGATGATCAGGTCAAGGAAATTTTAAAGGAAAAACTGAATGAGATTCGGAATGCAAATATTGACTATTATGAAATGTTTAAAATGGTGAAAGCCAAATTGGCTGAGAAGGAGAATATTATCTTATGAGCCTGAAGCTATCCAGAAATAAAGTGAATTGCCTGACCCGATTGGTTATTGAGTATATTGAAATCAATGAGGAACTGGATTATGTTGAAGACATTGGAAATATTCGATTGAAATTGTTTCATATCATTATGAATGAATTAAGGATGTATGAAGATATTGAGAACAATGCCAAGGAGAGGGTGAATTCTCAAAAAAAGACTATTCCCGAGGGCTCTCGGGAATGGGAAATTTTATTCCGAAAGTACGCCAATGAAGAACTGAACAAGTTGGGAAAAATCTGGGATTAAAAAAAATCGCGGCCGTTCTGCTATTTTTTGAATAGTTAAAAAAAGCTGAAAGTAACCTCTTTTCATATTCCGAATTTAAAAACAAGGCAATAATTTTATATATTTTAACTGGTTATTGAGTCTTGACAACAAAACTAATAATTAAAAAAATATTTTTGTTTTAAAATTTTTTTTATGTTAATATATTTTCTAAATAAATCAAATCAAAAAAGAGAACTCAACATGGGATTAATAAAAATTAAAAAAGGTTTAGATATTCCTGTTTTTGGTAAACCGGAACAGAAGATATATCCTGCTTCAAACCCCAGGACTGTAGCTCTAATTGGCTATGATTATATAGGTTTAAGACCGAAATTGGCGGTAAAGGTCGGCGATCTGGTGAAGTTGGGACAACTGTTGTTTACTGATAAAAAAATGCCCTCGGTTCGATATAGCTCACCGGGAACCGGAAAAGTGATTTCTATCAATAGAGGTCCCAAGCGGGTCTTTGAATCGATTGTAATTGAGCTTAATGGACAGGATGAGATCACCTTCGATTCTTTTTCCGAAACCCAATTGAAAAACATAGGCAGGGAAAAAGTAAAAACCCTGCTCATTGATTCAGGTTTATGGACATCCATACGAGCTCGACCTTACAGCAAGGTAGCCGATCCCGGTATTCTTCCTCATTCCCTCTTTATTACGGCCATGGATACCAATCCCCATGCTCCGATAATAGACGTTATCATAAAAGGAAATGAAAGGGATTATGTAAACGGAGCGATTGTGTTATCCAAATTGACAGATGGAAAAACTTTTATCTGTAAATGTCCCGGTGCTCCAATTCCAGATGCTGACATCAAATCCCTTGAGGTGAAGGAATTTGCAGGTCCACATCCGTCTGGGAATGTGGGTACACACATACATTTTATTGATCCCGTGCATCGAAATAAAATTGTCTGGTACATCAATGTGCAAGACGTGATTGCCATAGGCCGGTTTTTTGTCAGCGGGAAAATTCCAATCGAACGGGTGATTTCTTTGGCCGGGCCATCCGTAAAACGGCCCCGTTTGTTGAAGGCACGAATCGGGGGCTGTATTGAGGAAATAACCGAAGGTGAATTATTGGAGAAAGATAACCGTCTTATCTCCGGTTCCGTACTCTCGGGAAGAATCTCCACCGGAGCGGTAAAATACATCGGGAGATATCATCAGCAGATTTCAGTCCTGGAAGAGGGGAGGGATAGAAAATTCCTTGGTTGGATGAGTCCGGGATTTAATGTTTATTCCTCACGGAATATTGTAATATCTCGCCTTTTCCCCAGGAAGAAGTTTGATTTCACCACAGCGATTCATGGAGGGAAGAGGGCCATTATGCCTATTGGGAATTATGAGAAGGTTATGCCGATTGATATCCTGCCCACGTTTTTATTGAGATCTTTGATGGTTGATGATATTGAGGAAGCTGAAAAACTGGGTTGTCTGGAATTGGATGAAGAAGATCTGGCTTTATGTAGTTTTGTTTCACCATCAAAAATAGATTATGGTCCGGTTTTGCGGAGAAACCTGACCAAAATCGAAAAGGAAGGATAGATGAGGTTTTTAAGAAAAATACTTGATCGACATGGAAAATTATATGAAAAAGGGAGGAAATTGGAAAAGCTATATCCCCTTTATGAAGCGCTTGATAATTTCATGTTTACATCCGGGAAAGTGACCTGTTCGCCACCCCATATACGGGATGTCAATGATTTTAAGCGGGTCATGATGATGGTGGTATATGCATTGATTCCAACGGTTATAATGGCTCTCTATAACACGGGGTACCAGGCAAATCTGATTTTTTCCCAACTGGGGAAAGTAGCGACTTCCGGATGGCGGATTGACCTGATTACTACTTTGGGTATCGGCTTTGACCCGGGGAATATTTTCGCCAACATTTTTCACGGTGCTCTCTATTTTTTCCCGATATACGCGGTTACTATGGCATTGGGTGGATTCTGGGAAGTAGTGTTTGCGGTTGTCAGAAAACACGAGATTCAGGAAGGATTTCTGGTAACCGGATTGTTGTTCCCCTTGATTCTCCCCCCGGCCATTCCTCTCTGGCAAGTGGCCATCGGAATTTCCTTTGGCATAGTAATCGGCAAGGAAGTATTTGGTGGTGTGGGAATGAATATCCTGAACCCGGCACTAACGGCCCGGGCTTTTTTATTTTTTGCCTATCCGCTGAAAATATCAGGTGATGCCGTTTGGGCTGCGGTTGATGGATTAAGCATGGCAACGCCACTGGCCGTTGTTTCTGAAAGAGGGGTAAGTGCACTGGGCAAGATTCCCGGAATTGTCCAGGGAATTGAATTGGAGCCACTGGCGGTCACATTCAAGGATGCCTTTCTGGGATTTATCCCCGGATCAATGGGAGAAACATCCACCCTGGCCTGCCTAATCGGGGCCATGATTTTGATTGTTTCTGGTATCGGCTCCTGGAGAATAATGGTGAGTGTGTTGGCGGGTATGGTGGGCTTATCGCTTTTATTTAATCTCATTGGTAGCGGAACCAATCCCATGTTTTTTCTGTCACCGCACTGGCATCTGGTTCTCGGGGGATTTGCTTTCGGTACTGTTTTCATGGCCACGGACCCGGTTAGCGCTGCGGTGACCAATAAAGGCAAGTATTTATACGGTTTTCTGATCGGGATTTTAGTGGTATTAATTCGGGTTCTTAATCCGGCATTTCCAGAAGGTATGATGCTCGCTATTCTGTTCGCGAATGTGTTCGCATCGATCATCGACAGGTTTTTTATCAATTCCAATATAAAGAGGAGGTTGCTCCGAAATGAGCAATGATTCAATAGGGAAAACAATTCTGGTGGCACTGGCGGTTTGTGTGATCTGGTCATTGTTGGTCTCTACGGCTGCGATTACATTAAAACCAATCCAAGATCAAAATAAAAAAATTGAAAAAATGAAGAATATAATTGCTGTGGGTGGTTTAATGGATGTGGATAAGGATATCGAAGATATTTATAAGGGTCACATTGACTCCAGAATAGTGGACTTAGAAACCGGAAAATATCTACCCAAAGACAAACAAGTGGGACTCTTGAATCCGGAAGTATATAACATAAAAAAAGTGGCCAAGGATCCTGAATTAGGAAAGTTGATTCCCCGGAACAAGGACAGGGCCCGGATCAGAAGAATGCCTAAATTTGTTCCGGTGTACTTTGTGAAAAAGGACGAAAAGGTTAGCAGAATCATCTTTCCGGTCTATGGCAGTGGTTTATGGTCTACCATGTATGGTTTTATTGCCCTGGACCGGGATTTGAATACAATAAAGGGTTTTACTTTTTATGAACATGGAGAGACTCCCGGTTTGGGAGGTGAAGTTGATAATCCGCAATGGAAGGCTTTATGGAAAGGGAAGTTGGCTTTTGATGAAAATAATAGGCTTCGGATTGAGGTTATAAAGGGGAAGGTAGATATATTGAAGCTGGAGTCAAAATATCAGGTAGATGGATTATCCGGTTCAACTCTGACCACCAATGGTGTGAATAATCTGGTACGATTCTGGCTCGGCGAGGATGGATTTGCGATGTTTATACAAGAACTCAGGAGAGGAGGGTTTGATGGGAAAGTACAGTAAGATATTATTCGACCCCATTCTAAATAACAATCCAATCACTCTGGGGGTGCTGGGGATATGTTCTGCCCTGGCTGTTACTTCAAAAATGGAGACATCGGTGGTGATGTCGCTGGCAGTCATATTTGTCCTGGCTTTCTCCAATCTATCGATTAGTTTGATCCGGAATCATGTGCCAACCAATATACGAATAATTGTTGAGATGACGATTATTGCTTCTCTGGTTATAATCGCTGATGAGGTGATCAAGGCATATCTTCCGGAAATCAGCAAGCAATTATCAGTTTATGTGGGATTGATCATTACCAATTGCATTATTATGGGAAGAGCCGAGGCTTATGCACTTCAGAATCCTCCCTGGAAGAGTTTTTTGGATGGTGTGGGAAACGGCTTGGGATACACTTTTATTTTAATTGCCGTTGCTTTTGTTAGAGAATTATTCGGATCCGGGAAACTCATGGGATTCTCTGTTTTTCAATTAAGCACAGAGGGAGGCTGGTATAGTCCCAATGGTATGTTATTAACCCCTGCCAGTGCCTTTTTCCTTATTGGTTTTATTATTTGGATTATCCGGACCTTTAGAAAAGAACAAGTGGAAGAGGCATAAAATGCTTGAGCACTATCTTAGCCTTTTTGTCAAATCGATTTTCGTGGAAAATATAGCTCTGGCCCTCTTTCTGGGTATGTGCACATTTCTGGCTGTATCCAAAAGAGTTGAAACTGCCACCGGACTGGGCATAGCGGTTGTTGTTGTTCAGGCCATTACCGTTCCGGTTAACAACCTGATATTTCATAATTTGTTAAAAGAGGGATCATTGGGCTGGCTTGGTCTGGGGAAGGTTGATCTTACCTTCCTCCGCTTGATCACCTTCATCGGTGTTATTGCCGCAATGGTACATATTCTGGAGATGATTTTGGATAAATTCTTTCCCAAGTTATACAATGCCCTGGGGATATTCCTCCCTCTTATTACGGTAAATTGCGCCATCTTGGGAGGCTCTCTTTTTATGGTGCAATTTGAGTATGATTTTGTTGAAAGTGTGATTTTTGGATTCGGTTCCGGTATCGGTTGGGCATTGGCCATCATTGCTCTTGCCGGGATCAGGGAGAGAATGAAGTACAGTAATGTCCCGGAAGGATTGAGAGGTTTAGGGATCACCTTTATTATGGTCGGACTGATGGCGATGGCTTTCATGATATTTTCTGGAATTCAATTGTAACCCCCATGATTATGAAAAAGCGAGGGTAATGCAATGAGCATGATAGGATTGATACTTCTTGGTAGTTTCATGTTTACCTTTATTGTTTTGGCCTTGGTGCTGCTTATATTACTGGCAAAATCCAAACTGGTTGCATCCGGAAATGTGAACATTGTCATTAATGAGGATGTGGATAAAAGTGTGATCGTACCGATTGGGGGGAAATTGATTGGAGCCCTTGCGGATAAAAAGATATTTGTTCCCTCTGGTTGTGGGGGAGGTGGTACTTGTGGTACCTGTCGGGTAATAGTCACGGAAGGAGGAGGCACTATTCTGCCAACCGAGCGTTCCTTGATTAACCGAAAGGATGCCCGGGATGGTTTTCGTCTTGCCTGTCAGGTTCCCGTAAAGGGAGACATGCGAATAAAACTTTCCCCGGAAATACTTGAAGCTGAAAAATGGATATGTACCATCAGGGCCAACCACAATGTGGCTACCTTTATAAAAGAACTGATCCTGGAACTTCCTGAAAAGCAGGAGGTTAATTTTCGGGCCGGCGGATACATTCAGATCGAAGCCCCGGCACACAAAATAAACTACCGGGATTTTAACATCGAACCCGAGTACCAGCCTGAATGGGATAAAAATAATATGTGGCGTTATGTTTCCAGGATTGATGAGTCTATTTCCCGCGCTTATTCCATGGCCAATTATCCTGAGGAAAAGGGAATAATCATGCTGAATATCAGGATTGCCAACCCACCACCGGAAAAACCCAAAGCACCGCCCGGCCAGATGTCGTCATATTTGTTTGGGTTAAAACCTGGAGATGAGGTGATAATATCAGGGCCATATGGTGAATTTTTTGCCAAAGAGACCGAGAATGAAATGGTTTTTATCGGAGGCGGTGCAGGCATGGCTCCGATGCGATCACATATTTTTGATCAATTGACACGCATCAAGACAAAAAGGAAAATAACCTTCTGGTATGGAGCCAGAAGTTTGAAGGAGATGTTTTACGTTGATGATTTCAATATCCTTCAGGAAAAATATGAAAATTTCAAATGGTATGTTGGTTTATCAGAATCCTTGCCGGAAGATAATTGGAGAGGTTATGTGGGATTTATTCACCAGATTGTTCATGATCATTATTTAAATGAGCATCCGGCTCCTGAAGATTGTGAATATTATTTGTGCGGGCCTCCCTTGATGATTTCTGCCTGTTTAAAGATGCTGGATGAAATGGGCATTGAAAGTGAAAGCATACTGCTTGATGAATTTGGTTGATTTATAACATTTTGGACAAACCCAGAATTTGAAAATGGGGTGTTAAAATGGATAGACTCGAGACCAGTAAGAACAGAATAAAATTTTTTATTATAATCATATTGCTTCCTTTTGTTTTTGCCAGTTGCTCAAATGAGAAAGCCCAGGATAAATTGGTGGTTATCAATGGGATAACCATGGGAACCACCTATACGGTTAAGCTTGTTAACGGTTTTAAATCAGCGGTGGCGGGTGAAAAGGTTGATTATTTTCTTTTAAAAAAGGGTATAACGCAGGTTCTGAAGCAAATCAACCAGCAAATGTCAATATTTATAAATGATTCGGAGATTTCTCAATTCAACCGTTTTAGAGGCTCAGATTGGTTCCGGACTTCTCTGGATACAGCTAGGGTTATAAAGCAGGCATTATCTGTGAGTGAAAAATCTAATGGAGCTTTTGATATAACCGTTGGTCCTTTGGTAAATTTGTGGGGATTTGGGACCAGAACTGTTGAAGGAATTCCTGATGAAGATGAAATAAAACAAAGTCTGAAAATCATTGGTTACAAAAATATATCCGTTCGGTTGTCGCCCCCTGCTGTAAAAAAGAGGATCAAAGAAATTTATTGTGATTTATCGGCAATTGCCAAAGGATTTGGAGTAGATAGATTGGCTGAATATTTGGATTCCGAAAAAATATCCTCTTATCTCATTGAGATCGGCGGTGAGGTTCGGGCCAGAGGGAAAAACAATTATAACAAATGGTGGCGGATAGGAATCGCTTCCCCTACCAACACGTTTGGTATCCAGAAAGTGATTGATCTGAAGAACCGGTCAATGGCGACTTCAGGCGATTATCGGAATTACTTTGAAAAAGACGGGATCCGGTATTCTCATACGATTAATCCTAAAACCGGAAGACCCATTTCGCATAATCTGGCCTCGGTTACGGTTATTGATGATTCCTGTCTGGTTGCAGATGCCCTGGCGACTGCAATCAATGTTTTGGGACCGGATAAGGGTTATGATTTTGCTTTAAAAGAAGATCTGGCTGTTTTTTTTGTCCAAAAGGCAGATAATGGATTTATAGAAAAATCAACTCCGAAATTTGAAAAAATTTTGGATTCCCGAGGAGATCAAAATTAATCCGATATTGGTGTACTTTTTTTCTTTTATTACTATGTTCATAATGGGGTGGGTTTTATATTTCTCCGGATATAGAAAGAGGAAATCAACTTCTTGTGAAATGTGTGGAAGAGACTTAAGAACTAAGGGAGACGAATCAACAACACAAAGCTGTCTGGAAAATGAGGGATGTTCCGCAAAAAAGATTAGGAATTAGTCTTCGTTAATAGTGGTTTCCTCAAAGGTATAACTTCCAGAGGTCGTAATCTCATGGAGGTTTCCATTTTGATCGGAGATGGTCATTTCAGCAATGATCTGGGTGGGGATATAGGGTTTAAAGATAAAAACATCATCGGCAAGTGCATTGGTCAGAAAGGGTTGCGGAGTTCCGATGAAAATCTCTATGATATCATCCCCCGGTACTACCAAGCCATCTGAAATGGTGAGTTTATAATGTTGGTAATTGTTTTGATTGATTTCTAAAATGGTTACAATGTCACGCTTTATTTTAAAGGACCAGCTGGTTATAGTAGCGGTAACATTGGTGTGATTACGAATCGCCGCATAAAGATTAATACTGGTGAGTATTTTGTTTTCCTGATTTTGATTTTTGGGAATCACGGTTGCCTGTAAGGAATAGCCGGATGTGTTTTCAATGGAAAAATCATAAACAATGGTATCTTCATCTGTGGTTTTGCAACTACCCATAATCAACAAAGACAAAATGGCCAGCGTAATTGAGAAAAGCAAAGTCATTTTTTTCATAACAGCCTCCTGTATATTCTACCAAATAAAGTGGTTCTATAATAAACCTACATTATGTGTTACGGTGAAAAATGAAAAAAGTTTTTCCGGACTGGGTTTTTTCAAAAAAAAACAGAACCAACCCGAACCCAATTCCGTATATACAATACCAGGATGGGATAAACGACCTGACCTGAAAGGAGTCATGAATGAGAAAACTTGCTTTTATACTTTTGTTCATTGTGATATTGGCGACATGGAATTTTTCATCTGATTTTTCTGTTAATCTGAATATTAATTATAACTATGGCTTGTCTGATTTTTTTGATGCATCCCAGTTGTTTTTTTCATATGAGGGTAAAAACTTTGTGGAGCGGAGACACAACTATCTGGGCTTCGGATTTAATGTTAGTGTAACCATTCCAGTGATTAAAAAATTGTATGTGGTTCCCGGTTTTACCATCAAGTACGGATACCAGGATTATGAATATAGAGAATTAACCGATGATACCGAGGCCGAACCTGAAAAAAACACTTTTTTCTTCAATATAGTCTCGGGAGAGGTAAATCTGGTTTATGACCTGTTGAGTTTCAATAAATACTGGTGTTTGCAGATTCTGGCCGGATTGACTTATAACCATTTTTCAGCGGATGAGGAAATGAGGCTGGAGGACAAAAATTATTGGGGATTTCATCCGGGTATTGGACTGAAATTTCTACAGATGAAACATTTTGGTTTTCGACTGGTTGTTTTTTATGATATACCCTTTGATTCGGAAATCTTCTCCTATATTAATACCTATGTGGGAGTGATGTACCGGTTTTAATTTACTCCAGACTCCCAACCTCTTTCTCGACTTCCTCAAGAATTTCACATGAGTTGACCAGTTTCTTCATAACCGTGTGATCTGGATAAAGTGGCCGGTCAATCTCCAGGAAATCCACATATTTGCGAATAATCTCTTTGGCTTTTACCACTCCCCGTCCAAAATTGTACTCTCTGAAATCCAGGGCCTGGGCGGCTGCCATAAATTCAATTCCCAGTATACCATAGGCGTTATCCAGTATTTGAAAATTCTTAATGGCGGTATTCATTCCCATGGAGACAAAATCCTCCTGATCCGCTGCTGCCGGAATGGATTGTATTGAGGCCGGCATTGAGAGTATCCGCTGTTCCACGATTTGCATGTCAGCTGTATACTGGCTTAACATCAACCCGGAAAACATTCCTGCTCCCTTGGTTAAAAATGCTGGCAGGCCGACACTCAGGGCCGGGTTATTGAGTCGATTCATTCTTCGTTCGGATAATACACTGACCATGGTGATGGCTATGCCGGCCATATCCATGGGCAGGGATACCGGAGATCCCTGGAAGTTGGCCCCGGTCAATTGCAGGTTTTCTTCGGGGAAAAAGATGGGATTGTCACCCACCCCGTTCAGTTCGATTTCAACCTGGGACCGGGCATAGTTCAGTGCATCATGGGCGGCTCCGATAACCTGAGGTGTAGAACGCATGGAATAGGCATCCTGAACCTTGCATTTGATTTTTCCCTTAATCAGATCTCCACCCTGGATGCAGGCGTTGATGGCCCGGGCGCATCGAATGGCACCGGAGAATCCACGGACTTCATGAAGTTTGGGCGTATATGGCTTCATGTTTGCCTTCAATGCTTCCAGGGACATGGAGGTGGCAATTTCAGCCTGTTTAAGCCATCGGTTGGCATCATACAGGAATATGGCGCTCATGGCAGTCAGTAAATTGGATCCGTTTATGGTGGCCAGGCCATCTCTGGCTTCCAATCCTGGGATGGGAATCCCGGCCTTTTCCATGGCTTCTTTGCCTTCCAGCAGTGTTCCCTGGTAATAGGCCTCCCCCTCGCCGAGTAAAAGCAGTGCAATCTGGGACATGGGTGCCAGGTCACCGCAGGCACCAACCGAACCCTTCTGGCAAACATAGGGTGTTACCCCCTTGTTTAACATGTCCACTAGGGTTTGGGCAATCACCGGGCGACAGCCTGAGTTTCCTTTGGAGAGCACGTTGATCCGGCTGGCCATGGCCCCCCGCACGTATTCGATGGGTGCAGGGTCTCCAATACCGGCCGCATGGTTGTATATCAGGTATTTTTGAAAATCCTTGATCTGGTCATCGTTGAGAACAACCTCTGAGAATTCTCCGATCCCCGTATTCACACCATACATGATTTCTCGAGCGACTATTTTCTTTTCCAGCATAGTCCTGCATTTTTGTATCCTTTCAATGGCTTCCGGATGAAGCTCAACCTGTTGGTTATGACGGGCGATCTGAACCAGCTTTTCAATGGCCAGGCCTGAACCGTTGAGAATAATTGGCATTTTTGCCTCCTTTTATGGGAAAAAATTACAGACAGGATTTTTATTAAGCTCAATTATAAAGATTATAATCGGAGTTGTCAACATGTTTTTCCCTTGAATTGTCAGAAGATTTTTTATAAAATAGATGGGTAATCCATTGAAATAAGGAATATGTTATGTTTTCGGTATTGAAAAAATATTTTGTTTCCAGTGAAAAAGACAGCCGGGCTCCCGAAGTCAAATTGAAAGACAAAATTTTAGTCGCCACCTGTGTATTGATGCTTGAAATTGCCAAAAGTGATGATGAATTTGCTCCGGTGGAAATGAAAACCATTCGCCGTATACTCGAGACCGAACTGGAAATTCCGGGAAACAGTGTTGAGGAAATTCTGGCCATTGCGGAAAAGGACCGGACCAGCAGTACGGATATCTTTGAATACACCCATTTAATCAATCAGCATTTTTCCCGGGAAGAAAAAATACAAATGGTGGAACGGTTCTGGAAAATCATATTTGCCGATGGCAGCTTTGACCAGTTTGAGGATTATATGGTTCATAAACTGGCGGATCTGCTCCGTCTGTCTCACGATGAGCTCATTTCAGCCAAGTTAAAGTTAAAACCCGAAAATATCAACAGCCGCTAACAAAATGGTTTAGTGGTGTAGCTTTTGGAATTCATCTCTGCATTTCTTCGAGCAGAAGTAAACGGTTTCCTTTTCCCAGTTTAGTTTGATGGCCTGGCTTTCCGGGATATATGTTCCGCAAACCGGATCTTTTTTCATCTCTTCCATCGGTTTGGGGGATCCGGATTTTTTTTCTCTTTTAAGAAAACCGAAGAGGTCCCCTTTCCAAAATAGTCTGACCAGGAAGTACACAGCGGCTGCGATGATTAAAAATCTTAAGATTCGAATAATAAAAATCATTGCAGGTCTTTCACGATATTTAACAGAGAATCATTGTTAATCATGTCAACAATTTCTTTGAAGTACAGATCGAGCCGGTGATCCTTTTCCAGAAATGGCACCTTCTGTCTGACTTTACTTTTTATCTTTTCAATGATTTTTGAACTTTTTAAAGTGTAGAAATCAAGCGCCTGCAATCCAACCATCAGTTCAATGGCTAATATATATTTGACGTTATGAATGATTTCCCGGGCAGTTCTGGCGCCAATGGTTCCCATACTGACATGGTCTTCCTGATTGGCAGAAGTGGGAATGTTGTCCACCGAGGAGGGGTGGGCCAGGGTGCGGTTTTCGGATGTGAGTGAGGTGGCGGTTATATGGGCAATCATGAATCCCGAATTCAGGCCATCATTTTGAATCAGAAACGGAGGCAATCCCATGTTGGTTGAGGGGTTGAGCAACCGATCGATTCGTCTTTCGGACATGTTGCCTAGTTCGGTTATGACAATGGAAAGGAAATCCATGGCAAAAGCCACTGGTTCACCGTGAAAATTTCCACCGGATAAAATTAATTTTTTATCCGGGAAAATCAGGGGGTTTTCGGTTGCCGAATTGATTTCGACTTCCAGTATTTTCCGGACATGATTCAGGGTGTCTCTGATCGCTCCATGAACCTGAGGTATGCAGCGGATTGAATAGGCATCCTGGATTTTTTTTTCACCCTGATGGGATATCCATAAAGGTGAATTTTTTATAAGTTTGAGTATGTTTCGACTGGTTGTCAATTGTCCCGGGTGGGGTCTGACCTGTTGAATTTCATCATAAAATGGTGAGGGATTTCCCAACTGGGCTTCGAAGGTCACGGCTCCGCCAATATCGGCGATTTTAACCAGTTTTTCAGCATCCAGTAAATTGAAAACCCCAATAGCGGTCATGACCTGGGTTCCGTTTATCAGGGCCAGGCCTTCCTTTTCTTTCAGGATAACGGGCGATAACCCGGCTTGTTTCAGTGCGGTTCTGGCCCGGACCTTTTTTCCCCGGAAGCTGACGTATCCTTCTCCGATCAAAACTGAAGCCAAATGGGACAGGGGAACCAGGTCACCGGATGCACCTACCGACCCTTTGGCGGGAATAAAGGGAACAAAATGATGATTGAGAAGGTCTAACAGGAGTTGAACCAGTTTCAGTCGAACCCCGCTGTTGCCCTTGGCCAGTACATTGGCTCGCAGCAATATGATTCCCCGAACGATTTCCTCCGGTAGAAAGTCACCCACACCGGCGGTATGACTCTTAATCAGGTTTTTCTGTAATCTCATCAGGTCTTTGTTATCGATTTTTTTAGTGGCCAGGGCCCCGAAACCGGTGTTGATACCATAGTAGGCCTTTTCAGACTTTATGAATTGTTCCAGGATTTTCCGGGAATGTTTGATTTTGGTGATGGCGGTTTCCGAGAGTTCAACTCTGGTTTTCATTTTGGCCACCCTGAAAAATTCATCCAGGGTTAATTGGTCTCCATCAATTTTTATCAGCATATTTTTGATTTCATTAAATAAACCAACAACAAACCAAATACGATAAGCATAAGTCCGAGTATTCGCATCACATTGGTATCCAGCTGTTGAATTTGTAAAAGGTAGATTTTGATCTTATCCGGAAATAGAAAATAGGGCAACCCCTCTATGACCATGACTGAACCGATAATTAAAATGATTAAATGGATATTCATTTCACATTACTTCATTAGTTCAGACCGGGAAAAATTTCTTTTTAACTTGAATTCATCCCAGTCAAAGGGGTATTGATTATCGATGATGATATCGGAAATATATTTTCCAATGGCCGGTGAAAACATGAATCCGTGTCCGCTCATTCCGGCAGCCACATAGTATCCGGCAATATCTGTTTTATCAACGATGGGGCTGCCATCAGGTGTCATTGAATAACTACCACCCCAGTGTCTTAATACTTTTGCCTTGTTTAATTCAGGTATTAATCGGATGGTTCGTTTTGACATTTCAATCAGGAATTCTTTGGATGAGCCGGTATCTGTTCCCGGTTGATTCGGTATCGGGGTATAGCAACCGATAATCTGTCCGTTAATCAGTTGTTGAAAATAACATCCATCCGGGCGGTAGTCCACTATCATGGTTTCAAAAAGCCGTTCCTGCCTGTCGGTGATGAGAGCTTCGTGCTTTTCCGGGAATATAGGAAGCTCAACTCCGGCCATTTGACTGACTTCCCCTGCCCAGGGACCGGCAGCATTGATGACCGTATCCCCGAAGATCTTCTCTCCGCCTTTTAATATCACCCCCATTATCCTTTCCCCTTCAACAATCATTTCCGTGACCTCGACGAAAGATCTGATGACAGACTGGGCTTTTCGGATTTCCTGAATATACCCGGCAATGACCTTGAAGGGATAAGCCTGGCCGTCATCGGGAGAATAAACGCCTCCCAATAAGTTTTCGGGATTCAGGCAGGGGACGATTTCCAGACATTCTTGGATGGAAAGGATTCGAATATCAAGTCCCAGGGATTTTTGCAGCCGGGCCACGGTTTTGAATGAATCCAGATTGACCTGGCTGTAGGCCAGAAACAGGTAACCGCCTTGATAAAACTCTACTGAAAAACCGAATTCCTCTTCCATTTGTTGGAATTGTTTCATACTTTCCTGCATGAGTTTAATAGAGGCTTCGGTGGAAAATTGCTGTCTGATGCCTCCGATACAGCGGGTGGTGGATCCGGAACCGGGGAAATTTTTTTCCAGTACCAGTACCTTTTGGCCTCTTTTTGAGAGGTGAAAAGCAGCGGAGAGTCCAATGACACCACTTCCGATAATGATGGTGTCAAACGATTTGGTCATTATGGATTACAGCTTCATTGAACCGAGTATTTCCAGTGAAATGACATGCCTCTGTATTTCGTTGGTTCCCTCATATATTTGCAGGAGTTTGGCATCGCGCATCATTTTTTCAACCGGATATTCCTTCATATATCCATATCCTCCGAAAATCTGAACGGCATCGATCGAGACCTTCATGGCTACATCGGTGGCCACAATTTTGGCCATAGCCGATTCTTTGGAAGCCTTAAGATTGTTGTCCAGCATCCAGGCCGAGCGATAGACCAGCAACCGGGCCGCATCGATATCGGTTGCCATATCAGCAAGTTTGAAAGCATTGTGCTGAAAATGGGCAATGGGCTTGCCGAATTGTACCCGTTCCTGGGAATATTTTAAGGCTTCTTCATAGGCAGCCCGGGCCACACCCACTCCGCCGGCTCCGACCGCAGGCCTGGCATAATCAAGTGTTTTCAGGGCAATGATAAAGCCGAAACCTTCCCTCCGGAGCAGATTTTTAACCGGTACTTTTACTTCATCAAGATAAATTTCAGCCGTGTTGGAAGCGCGATGGCCCATTTTATTTTCATGTTTTCCAACCGAAACTCCGGGAAGATCCATGGGAATGATAAAGGCAGAAAGCCCCCGGGCTCCCCGGGTCTTGTCGGTACTGGCAAAAACAACCCCCAGATTGGCCACTCCGGCATTGGTAATGAAGGTTTTAGAACCATTTAAAATATAAAAATTACCGTCTTTTACCGCTGTAGTCTTCATGGCAGCGTTATCCGAGCCTGCTTCCCGTTCGGTCAATCCGAAACAAGCAAATTTCATTTCCGTGGTTAGTGGAGTCAGAAATTCCTTTTTTTGCTCATCGGTTCCGAATAAAACAATCGGAGTGGTGGCCAGGGTGTTGGCCATGATTGAGGTATACATTCCGGCGCATCCCCAGGCCAGTTCTTCACATACGATCGCATTATCCATATTGGAAAAGCCTGCCCCTCCATACTCCAGGGGAATTCCTGATTTCAGGAATCCGATTCCTGCCGCTTTTTTCATCACTTCAACCGGAAATTCGTTTTTCTCATCATATTCTGCAGCCACCGGCCTGATTTCGTTGGCTGCGAACTGATGGGTCAGTTCTTTTAGCTCCAACTGATCTTCACTTAGTTTAAAATCCATTTCCTACTTCTCCTAGAGTTTAATTTGTTTTATTTGATTTAATATTTCTTGAGCACTTTGATAACGGTCTTCACGCTTCTTTTCCATGCATTTTTCTATAATTTCAATCAGTTTTTCGGGAACGTCATTCCGGATCTCTTTCAGGGAGGGAATCGGATCAAATAAATGCTGATAAAAAATATTTTCACCCTTAAAGGGAACCTTACCGGTGATGAGATGGAATAGGGTAGCTCCGGTTGAGTAGATATCGGTCCGGTGGTCAATTTTTATTCCCTGAATCTGTTCTGGAGACATGTAGTAGGGGGTTCCGGTTATGATACCGGTTTCACCTTTTTTATAATCCCCCCGGATGACAGCCAATCCGAAATCCATGATTTTAATTTCCTTCTGACGGGTAATCATAATATTATGGGGTTTGATATCCCGGTGGGTGATGCCTTTGCGATGGGAGTAATCGAGTGCTTTCAATATTTTAATGGCAATAAATAGGATCTGGGGGATGGAGAACTCTTTTTTTCTTCTGATCAGGGCCATGAAATTTTCACCCTCGATGAATTCCATGGAAATAAAATGATCTCCGTTTACCTGGCCGACATCATAAACGGTAACAATATTGGTGTGGGACAAAGAGGCTGTAGATCGGGCCTCGGTGTAGAATCGCTCCAAGCTGACCTTATCCTTGATGAGACTGGAGTTCAGAATTTTTAAGGCTACAATCCTCTGTAAAACCGTGTCTTCGGCTTTAAAAACCACTCCCATCCCGCCTTCGCCAACCTTTTTCAGCATTTTGTATCGTTGACCTGAATTTTCAGAAACCATTTCCATCTCTTTGTATTTCTTCATCAATTTTTCCACTTCCTGCAGTTTCTGATGAATGTCTTTGAATGAATAGTCTTCGGTCAAGATGCCCTGAAAAATTTCAAACGCCTTCTTGAAATTGCCGACATTTTCATAGGCCTGTCCCAGGGCATAGTACCATTCCAGATTTGACTTGTTTATGGGTTGATTCTGAAGGAGATTGCCGATTTTTTCAATAACCAGCTGGGGTTTTCTGTTTTTTAGAAAAAGCGAGGCCATCTGGGTAACTGCGGTTTCATAATCGGAAGAATTGCTTTTTACTTTTTGAAAATTGGCCAAAGCCCTTCGGTCATCATCCACTTTCAGGAATGAGATACCGGCATTGTAAAAGTCATCTGCCTTTTCAAATAGTTCGCCGGCTTTCTGGTATTTCTTATATTTCAATGAAATTTCCGCAGCATTCTTCCATTCCCTTCCCAGTTCGAACATTTTGGCTGCTTCCTCTTCATTGCTGGCTTTCAGGTAATTATCAGCGGCAGACAGATAATTCTGGTTCATAAAGTAACAGTAAGCTGCCTTTTCAAAATTAGTGTCCCACTCAAATAATTCTGCAGCCCGGGTGTAATCCTGACCCTTGAGATACCATTCCGCGGCTTGAAGGGTGTCCCCTCTGGCAAAGGCATCCTCACCTCTCAATTGATATGCGATTTTTGATTGGTCGATTTTTTCATAAATCTCAGCGGCCTTGATGGGAAGCTGGGCTTTTTCAAAAAACTGGGCAGCCTCCTCAAGTTTTCCGATTTTCAATGCCAGTTCTGCCGCTTTTTCGAATTTATTGTGCTTTTTTAACAGGGTATAAGCATGTTCGTTTTCATTGATCTTGATATAAAGTTCAACGGCTTTGAAGAGATCTTCTTCAAGTTGACTGGTATTCTGGTATCCTACTGCGGTATCGGCATTGGTTAAAAACCATTTTTCAAAATTTTGGGCGGCTTTTTTTAAGTTACCGGATTTTTCATAGACATATGCGGCTTTTTTATAAAACCCCTTTTTCTCATATATCTGGGCGGCTCTTTCGTAACGTTCATAGTTGTAATACAGTTCCGCTGCTTCCTGAAAACGGTTGTTGTTTTCCAGAAGATTTCCGGCGGCTTCTATATTTTTTCTTCTTATATATAATTTAATAATTCCGTCAATATTGCCGCTATTCTTGAAGACTTCAATGGCCTGGGTTTCTTTCTTGAGCTTCAGATACAGGTCGCCCATCAGGTTGAATTCCTGGCCAGCCTCATAGGTTTTCAAGGCCCTTTTATAATCTCCGATTTCTTCGAATATTTTTCCGGCTCTGGCAAACATACCCCGTTTTAGGGCCTTTTTGGCCTGTTTGATCAGGTAAGATTTCTTGAACAGTATTGAATAAACGGTATCCACAAAAGATTTGTCCTGGATATTCAATACCTTGGAGACCTTTAAAATCTCATAAACAATTTTCAATACGATGACGATGATTAGGGAAATGGCGAATAATTTGATAGTGGGATTATCGTTCAGAAAATCGATAATTATATCCATTGAAGTTCTTTGGAAAGTATATCAAATATAAGGGAAAAAATCAATTTTACATTTTTTCGTTTGATTGACAATAATTGGTTTAGTCTATATAATGTCTCCAGTCAGTATGGCATAAATGAAATTTAAATAATCTGATAATTTTACTGAAATGTTTGCTACTGTTGATGAAATGATATCGAACATTTTTTATTAAGATCGAATTTCCTGAACTGGTAGAAATGAATATACAATTTGAGAGTTTGACCAAAATCAAATCCATCCTGAATCTGGTATTTCCCAAATCGGATTTCAATAAATTCAACCTGAACAAGTCCAATTCCCAAGACCTGGTTTCCTACCTGATCTTTTTGACCGATGCCCTGCTTAAATCGGAAAATTTATATCACAAGAGAAATCTCATGCAGGTGAATGGGGATTCCATTATTCAGCAGAGCTTGATACCGGTCATGAATCATATCGGTATCCATTTGAATCAATTCAATACCCGGATATTTGACTTTTCCAAAACAGAACGTCAGACCTTTATCTTTATCATTGATAACCTGATCGATTACCATAAGAATCTTGAATTCTTTTCCGATAAAAAAGGAAAAAAGGATATCTATTCTGAATATAAATTCTGGATTGAAAATTTTTTTAAAATTTTTGATCAGAAAATCAATGGTTCATTTGAACGAAAAAAACGTTCTGGAGAGTCAGGGGGATATGAATTATTTTTTACCAATGCAGAGATCAGATTGCCCCTTTCTCCCTTCATTATAGGTGAACAGAAAACCTGGTTTTTACTCCAGGGTATCACCGAAGAAAGACTGCTGTACCGGGATATTCAGCAGGACAAATCAATTGTTGTCGAAAATGAATTGCTGGATACCAAGCTGGTAGAATTTTTCATCTCCAATCTTGATTTTAAAAATTTGAAATCAATCAGTGGTCGTAGCGCTGACCAGCAAAACATTTATTTGGTGCATGCCGATGTGATTGAAAACATTGTGAATTCTTACCGGAAAAAACTATATGGGGTTTGTTTGAATCTGTTTAAAGAACTTGAAATTGATAAATTGAACCTTCCCCTGTTGTATGTCATCAAGATAAAAAGTTTGCTTAAACTTGACCGTATCTTTGATACCAAGCGTTTATTGCAGAAGTTTATTCTCTTGTATCCCTACTATTCAACAGGTTATAAAATTCTGGGGGATGTTTATCTGAAAGAAGAGAATCATGAACTGGCCCATAATTCATATGTCAAGGCATTAAACATCACCCAAAACAAGAAACTGACAGAAAAATTAAAAGCCATCAAGGAAGAGATCGAAAAAGGTAAACGAAAAACCGAATCTTCCCGGGGTGATATGTTTTATGATATAACCGAAATGATACTGGAACATAAAGAAGTCATCATCTCCCGGGAAAGAGAATTCCGCCAGATGGTAGAAGTACTCATCTCTCAGTCCCGGTCAAATCTGATTTTAATTGGCGATAGTGGGGTGGGGAAAACCGCCTTGATTCGATTTCTGGCTCAAAAGATATTGGATGGAAAAGTTCCCTCGGCCCTGAGAGAGAAAAAAATAAAGGAGATCAATTTTGTGGCCCTACTAACCGGTTCAAAGTACAGAGGGCAATTTGAAGAAAAGGCCTTGAAAATCCTGAATGACTTCAAATTTCAAAATGCCATCCTGATTTTGGAAGATATTCATTTAATGATGTCATCCGGTACCACCCGTGGCACATCGCTCGACCTGGTCAATATCTTAAAACAGTTTTTAAGAGAACAATCCATTCAGGTTATCGCTACAACCAGCTATGATGAGTATAAGAATACGGTGGAGAAGGACAATTCCCTGCTGGGGTTTTTCCAGAAGCTCACTGTTAACGAACTTTCCACCGATGATACCCGGGTCATTCTGGGAAATTTGGCCAAAGCGGTCTTGGAAAGAGAGAACATATGTGTCCCAGAAGACATTATCACGGATATAGTTGAAAGTGCCAAGCGAAACATCAAGGAAAAAAAATTGCCTGACGGGGCCATCATGATTTTGGATAGGGCGGTATCCAAACTGAAATTGAAAAACAGCCTGGAAACCGTGCAGAGATCAGAACTGATCCAGGCTGATATCCTGGAAGTGCTTTCCGACATCCTGAATCTTCCGGAAACCAATATTTCCGTCACCTTAAAAAGCAGGCTGGCTGGCTTGAAGCAATATATGGAATCAAATATTGTGGGACAGACCAGAGCCATTGACCGGATCGTCTCTTCGGTTTTAACCTCCAAATTGAATTTGGATATTAAAAACAGCCGGCCTGACGGGGTCTTTCTTTTTATTGGGCCCACCGGTGTGGGAAAAACAGAAATGGCTATTGCCCTGGCCAAAGCCCTTTATGGTTCCGAAGATTACCTGATCCGGATCGATATGTCCGAATATATGGAAAAATTTACCTATTCCCGATTTATCGGGGCCGCGCCGGGGTATGTGGGCTATTACGATACCAATCAGCTAACCGATAAAATTCGTCAAAATCCGTTCTCCGTTATACTGCTTGATGAATTTGAAAAAGCCGATATCCAGTTATTGAATATCTTTTTGCAGGTTTTTGATGCCGGGCGATTAACCGATGCCCGGGGAAATGTGGTGGACTTTTCCCACTCGACCATCATTATGACCTCCAACATCGGGACCTCTTTGTTTTCGAAAACCCAGATGGGATATCAAAGTGATCTGGATGGGAACCGCGTGTCCCGGGGTGCGCTGGTAAAATCCCTGAAACGCTTTTTTTCACCTGAATTTTTAAACCGGATTGATGAGATAGTGGTTTTTAATCATCTTGAAGCGGAAGATATTAAAAAAATCATCGAGATCCAGCTGGGTGAAGTGAAGCATAATATTGAAAAACAGGGCAAAGAGCTGGTTATTCAGGAAGAGGTTTTTGATTTTATTATCCAGAAATATTATTCAAAGGAATATGGGGCCAGAAATATTTCCCGGGCATTGAAGACTGAAATACTGGAAAAAATTGCCGACTATTCCCTGACCTCAGAATGGAATGAGACCGGTGTCATTATATGTGCTATGAACAACCAGCAAGTTGACATACAGCTGGAAGTAGCCGGTACTGCTTCAATAGGAAAGGAAGTGCTCCTTGAAAAGTTCGATGGAAAGTGAAAAAAAAATGCAGAAAGTACTCATAATCGATGATGAAAAGAATATTCAGGCATCTCTGGCTTCGGTTATTGAAGATGAAGGTTTCAAGGTTTTTTTCTCAACCTCTGGTGAAGAGGGAGTGGAAAAATTTAAAAACATTAGACCCGATGTCACTTTCGTGGACATATGGCTTCCGGGAATTGATGGCCTGGAAACCATGAGGAGAATTCTGGAGGTTGATCCGGTTCAGATTATCATTATGATCTCGGGTCATGGCAGTATCACCACAGCAGTAAGAGCACTCAAAGAGGGAGCCTATGACTTTATGGAAAAACCTTTGAGTATTGATAAAGTGATATTCGCCTTACAACGGGGCCTTGAGTATAAGAAAATTTTAGAGGAAAATCGGATGTTGAAGTCCATGTTATCGGATAATCGCGAAAACGATCCCAGTATTCAGAAGATTGTGAAGAGAGAAAGTACCGGTAGAATTGAATTTGAAATCGGAGACGTCGAATATTCCAGGAAACAAAAAACCATTCGCAAGGATAATATTTTTTACGGAATCGGGTTGCACTCCGGACAAAAAACCGGTATGTCCCTAAAGCCTCTGCCTGACGGGAAGGGTATCCGTTTTGAGAACATCACCGAAGTGGGATATGTCCCTGCCCGGATAGAATATATTGATACTACCAATTATGCCACTTCGGTGCGAAAAGATATTCTTGAGGCCAAAACAATTGAACACTTTATGGCTGCCCTGCATGCATTCGGTATTACCAATATTTCAATCAAAATCAATAAAGAAGTTCCCACCGGGGATGGATCGGCCAGTGTCTTTTGTGATCTGATACGGAAAAGCGGTGTGGTGGAGCAGAATGAATTCATAACTGACATAATTATTGATAGGCCCTTGGTTATCGGGAATGAAAAAGGTGGTGGTAAATTCATTCGGGTAGATCCTGCAGACATTTTTACGGTGAATTATACAGCTGAATTCCCGGAACCGATGGGAAAAATGAGTTATGAGTTTGTCATGCATTCCCCTGAGGATTTTGAAAGGGAAATTGCCCCGGCCAGGACCTTCGGGTTTGTTGAAGAGATCAATAAGATGTCTCAGATGGGACTGGCGGAGGGCGGACGAATCAATAATTTCATATTAATTGATAAAGGCCGGGTCTTGAATACCGAATTACGTTTCAAGGATGAACTGGTCAGGCATAAGATCCTGGATGTTATCGGAGATTTTTATCTTCTGGGCAGGTCCATCCGGGGGAAAATAACCGCCTTCAAGACAGGCCATTCTGATAACATCCAGATGGTGAATTTAATCAAAGAAAAATTTTTAACTCAGCAATAATTTATTCATTCAATCCTTAGAGAAGGGCTTTAGGTATCCAAGGCTACAATATCTGAAAAAATTTTGGATAATTTTTCAAAATCATGGAATTTATCGGTGCTGAAATGAATCCCCTTTTTGGTGGGTTTCCAGGCCCCGGATTGATCCTGAAACCAGGTTCTGATATCGATATATTTTCTGCCTCTGAAATTTGAGATTGAAAAAATCAGTTTCTGAGTTGCTGTCAGTTCGATATGACCGAGGTTAACCAGGTCTTCGGTGTCATTGACAAAGTCCGGTTTTTCCAGTTGTAAGTCGGTTTCAATTTTTTTCTTTAATTCGGAAAATTCCATATTTACTCCTTTTATAGGCCGCTGTTTTAGGCGGTAAATTTATTTTTGTCGATCCAGGGATTTTTTAAATATATCTTCTGCTTTTTTTTTTTTCTCCTTCTCCAATTCTTTGGCCAGGACAAATCGTTCATCGGCTTTCTCTTTTTTTTCCTTTTCCTTTTTCAATAACGAATCAAAGGACTCAAAATTTTTTTTTTTGGTTTTTTCATGTTGAATTACGGTTTTCTTTTCGGAATCTACCCAGAGGTTGGAATGGCAATGCGGGCATTCAATTTCAATTAGTTTTGACATGCCTTGATTTTAATATATTTGTTCGGAAATTTCAATAACCATGAAAAAAAGGGACTCCGAAATTTGGAAAGCGGAACGATGTCAGGATGAATTTTGATGTTTGGGTTAGAAATCCAGGCCTATCCAGAAAGTAAACCCATAATACTCTTTCTGGGTAAAATCCCAGCGATAAATCCATTCAAAATGCATGGGAATACCGAACAAAAACGCTTGAATACCGAAACCATAAGAGGAAATTCCGTACAGAAGCTTGAATTTCCCCTCCTCCAGGAACCGGTAATCAGGATCGTCAGTGAACCAGGCTCCACCCACATCGAAAAACAATACACCGCGCACAGGGCCCACATTCCCGATCAGGGTTCTGGCCGAGGTGATCAGGGGGAATCTGAACTCGGCATTGAAGAAAAATCCATTGTTGCCCACCATGGATCTCCAGGGGACCGAGCGGATGGTATTGTTGCCTCCGGTCCAATACAAGATGGCATTATCCCCACCGGAGGTAAAACCTTTAAACCGGAAGGCCAGGAGGGTATGGATGTTTAGATTGACATATTTCCGAATATCCGCATCTGCTGAATAGGCGTCCATGAATGAATCACCCAGCTTGAAATATTTTTTAACTGAAAGTTTAAAGGTGTGTCCCCGGTTGGGGCCGTAATAGGAAAAACGGGTGGTCTCTCCGACCAGGGATAATTCAGCCGCAGTTGCATAGCCGCTGAAAAATTGACCGTAGGGAAGGTCATATCCCAGCAACAGTTCTGAATTTTCTTCCTGCTTGTACAGTGACAGACCCAGTTCGGCCCGGTAGGAGCGACTGAAGGGATACCATAGGGAAAAATCTCCACCGTATATTTTACGAAGGGTGAGATAAGACTGGCTGTAGGGTTGATCCAGAGCATAGTCATAATAGGGATAATAATAGGGTTCGCGGTAATAATACATGTGGGCAAAATACTGCCACCGGTGGGTCAGGTTGAGATAATATATGTGGGACGATGTATACCCGTAATAGGAGGCCAAATAGAAAATAATATTTTGATCGCCCATCAGGTCGGTTATTTTCAGGGCAGCGGAACCCAGAAAGCTTCCATCACTTGAATAACCGATGGTAACTGATGGCATGGCGGTCAAGAAAAGTTTACTGAAAGGTTTGTATTTTTTCTCTTTGCTGATTTTTACTTCCGGTTCTTGGGTTTTGGCAATCTCAATTTTTTTGATTTCATCGAATTCGATCTCTCTGACCTCCAGATGTTCGGAGATATCCTTTTTAAAT
The DNA here is from genome assembly GCA_965195285.1 of uncultured Aminicenantes bacterium. GTDB lineage: Bacteria > Acidobacteriota > Aminicenantia > UBA2199 > UBA2199 > CAZOWT01. Next base: position 69,860 of record CBDAFS010000009.1, read on the forward strand.
AGCAGGAAATTGTTTTTATAGTAGGTTGATATCACCAACCGTTCTGGATCTTCCGGTATTTCAAAGGGGAAGAAATTACCGGTGCGAACATCGGTATACCGGTAAAGCACTTTCTGTTCCAGATCAATTGAATTGATATTGTAGGATTCCAGTTCATCCGAACTGTAATATATATGCTTGGAATCCCGAGAAAATACCGGGGTGATATCATTGTAATACCCGGTGGTCAATTGAATGGCCATTTCCGGTTTTTCAAGTGTTCCCAGGAATAGTTTATAAAACTGATCCCTTTTGGCTGAAAAAACGATTTTTTCCCCATCCGGGGAAATATTCAATGATTTGATAAACAACAACCCTTCGGTGAGTTTATTGATTTGATTGGTGTTCAGGTTAATGGTGAAAATATAGGATTTTGAATTTTCAATACCGGTAAAGTATAAATGGTTGTTGTCAAGTGAGAAATCGGGGGAAGTCGGATCCTGGATGTTTTCGATTTTAATTTTTTTCAGAATTTTACCATCCAGAATATCCAGCAAGACCAGATAATAACTTAATTCGTGCCGGGCAAAAAAGGCGATTTTTTCACCCTGATTGTCCCAGGAAAAGGATATACCATCGGCCGGATTGAATTTGAGATTGATGTTGTCATATTTGCTGGTCATACCCGGGGTGATATTCTTTATGGTGTGGCCATCCCGGAGGGAAATGAGAAGGATATCAAGATCAGCGTTTTTCCGGTTCGCAGTCAAAACTGCCAGCATTTCACCGGTGGGTGAAACCTGGTGGGAGAAGGAGTAAACAAAGGGAAATTCGGGTCCAAGCATAATACCGTATTCTTCGGGATTTTCCTTTGTGAAAAATTTTTCAAACCGGTTCCGGGCATATTTTTTGAATTCGAAATTGAATATTTTAACGGAGGGAAAAAACAGTTTGGAAACATTTCGTTTACTTTTAAGTACCGAGGCTTTCCGGTAATAGTAAAACAAGTTTTTGACGGCCCGGTCTCCGAACTTTTCGTGGATGAAATCGATGGCCAGATGACCGAAATCATAGGCGGCCCGGTTGGTGCCGTAGGTGGATCGCAATTGCCCGCTTTTGGTGAGTATGGGGATCTGGTCATTGAGCACGGCATCCCGGACGGTCAATAAATTAAAATTATCCCAGCCCTGGGTGATAAAATCGGCAAAACCTTCCATTACCCAAAGGGGGGGGCTTCTGAAGGACATGTTGCTTCGGGAGATGTCCTGGTAGAGAACCGAAAACTCGAATATATGGCCCAGTTCATGGGTCAGGGTGCCCAAGATCTCATCTATGGACAGGTCACCGTGAATAACAACCCGGTGGCCGATGGGCTCGGCAAAGGCCTGGGCTGCGGGGGGAAGAAATCCCGGGTATAGATTGGTCTGTTCGAATTCAATGTGAGTTTTATAGAAGATGATGGGGATTTTCTTCTTGACTTCGATATTCATGAATTTTGACATTCGGTTATAGTCTTGCTCGGCAGAATTGACAATTTGCTTGATCAGGGCAATATTGGCTGTATAATAGTAAATTTTGAAATGCTCTGTTTCCAGGAATTTCCAATCGAATTTAGACTGCCGAACCTTGTTTTTGCCATAATAATAATATTGTGAAAAAGCGTTATTCACTGTGAAAAGTAATACCAAAAGTAGAATGATTGTTTTTATTTTCATGATTATTTCCTGTTTTGTAATAGGTATCTATTTTGAAATTTAAATTTTTTCTTGATATTTTGCAAGAAGCTTTCAGTCAGATTATCAAACAGAGATTTGAAGTTGAACTGGGCTTTGCTCGGATCCGCATCCTTCAGTGTTGAATCAAAAGTCTGCTGGCTGATGGTTTTCAGAGAATCCGACTCGATCATGACCAGTTTCCAGGTCATTTCCCACAATTGAATTTTAACAAAGGCTTTTTTCTTTTTCTCTTTGACATTTTTTACAATGCTTCTGGTTTTGATATCGATGGTAAATTTTCCGGTGATGAACAGGGTGTTGGGATGCTTTCTCAGTTTGTTCTTTATCGATTCCAGGCGATTTTCCGGATCTGTTTCAATATCGACATATTCGATTTTTTTTTGGATGGTCTGTTGAAACTCATCGGTAAAAAATTTGATTAACTCCTTTTTGGGGTTCGGATCGGAAAGCGGAGCGGTGATGTCAAATCCGCCAATGAATATGGTATCAAATTTTTCATAAGCCACCCGGTTCTCCTGATCGATCGGAATTTTAACGATCAGCGGTTTTTTGGTACAGGAGATGAACACAAACATGCATATCAACAATATTGGGATTTTAATTTTCATTTTTTTTCTTCTCGTCTTTTTCTTTAAATTTTTTATAATTACTTAAAATATATTTGTTCTGGGGTTCCAGTTTCAGTGCTTTTTTGTAGGCGGTTTCGGCTTTTTCTGGTTTTCCGATTTTTTCATAGTAAATCGCCAGATTATTGTGTATGGCGGCGGTTTCCTTTTCCTGCGTCACTACTTTTTCCCATCTGAAATGGGCCTCTTTCCATAATCCCTGTTGGGCCAGTTTGTTGGCAAAATCGAATTCAGATTTGAAGTTATTTGGATGACAGGAAACCAGAACGAATATGGTTCCGATTAATATCAGTATATGTTTCACTAAGCCCTCCTAAAAACCAATCATATCTAAAAAATGAATTTTTTTCAAACCTTCAGCCAATAATCGGTTTTGCATCTCCTGAAAAGAAGCAACTCGTGTGCCATCCATATGGATTTGGACTGTCACATTTAGGTGACGATTTTAAAACCTCAGTTTTTTTTATGTGACAGTTATTTAAAATTTGCCAATGGTATTGTTGAATCCGGTTTAAATGTATTATAATGGGAGGGAATTAAATGAAGAAGCACAAGCGCAGAGCTTCAAGGAAATTATGATGATCAAGGGAATCGGGGTTGATATTTTGGCCATTGGCCGCATGGAAAAAATGATTGACGGGGATGACCGGTTCATTAGAAAAGTATTTACCCGAGAAGAGATTGAATACTGTACGTCCAAAGCCAAGATAGCCCAGCATTACGCTGCCCGTTTTACGGCCAAGGAAGCCTTTTTTAAAGCATTGGGAAGCGGTTGGAGATATGGTATGAGCTGGAAGGAAGTATGGGTTGAAAACAACCAGCTGGGAAAACCTGAAATCAGAATATCCGGGAAAGCCCGCCATCATTTTGATGAAATGAAGTTTAAAAAAATCCATCTGTCGGTTTCCCATACCGAGGAATATGCTGTAGCCTTTGTACTGATTGAGTGATTCGAAAGTCTCTGAAGTTGAAATATTTATCCGGTTATAATACAATGTATAAAATGGTGACGCTTTTTGGGAGACAATAATGAAACATTTTTATATTCGCTCTAAAGTTGAAGAGCAGATTGCAGTTATTTATCCTAAAGGACATCTGGATGCTCATAATGTGGAACGGTTTGAAAAAGAAATTGTAAAATTATTGAGTAATAACATTGTCCGGATTGTGGTGAACTGCAAGGATTTAAATTATATCAGCTCCGCTGGAATGGGAATCATAATGGGATATCTGGATGAGATCCGGGATAAGAATGGAGATATCCGGCTCTGTTCGGTCAATAGCCGGGTATATGAAATATTTGACCTGGTGGGTTTTACCGATATTTATGATTTTGTTAAAGATGAAGCCAGTGCCATCAACAAATTTAAAAATGTTTCCTGAAAAACCTGAATTATCCATCACAATTCCCAGCAAGACCGAATTGTTGAAAATGGTTGTTGAATTGACCAAGCATATCGCAACCATCAATCAATTCCCCAGTTCCGATTCCCAGAAGATTGCCCTGGCAGTCGATGAAGCCATTACCAATGTCATCAAGCATTCTTATCTCAGGAAAAAGGATAAGGATATCAGGCTTGAATACTTCACCAATGGGAATGGATTGAAGATAAAAATCATTTTTACTGGTATTCCTCCGGTTCTGTCCAAGGAAGGTGTTGACTTAAACAAGTATATCAGGGAAAAAAGAAAGAGCGGACTGGGGGTTGAATTAATGAGAAGAATAATGGATTCGGTTGAATATAAAACGGTCAATGATGTGAACTATTGTGAAATGATAAAATGGAAGACCAAAAAATAGTCCGGTTAAAAAAAGAGTTAAAACTTAAAAGATTTCAATTTAATTCCATTTACGAGTTTTCTTCATCCCTGTACTCTTCGTTTGATATCAGCAATATTATCCGAATTCTTTTTTCCACCCTGATGGGTCAGATGGCTATCTCGAGAATATTTTTTTTTGATACGTCAAAGAATTTATTCAGAGAAAGGGGTTGCAAGCTCAGCAGTTCTGAAATAAACCGATTCCGGAAAGATGTGAAAAAAATCAAAGGGAACTGGTTTTTCCTGGAAGTGAAAAACTTGTCCCCTGATCTTCTCTCTCTGCAAAATCTGTTACTGGAAAAAAAAGTTCATTATCTGGTTAATATCTCTGATTCATCCAAAAAAAAAACATTTATCGGACTCGGTTACAAATTCAATAAATTACAGTTGAGCGAGGAGGAAATTGAATTCTCCTTCTTTATTTCCCGTTTTGCCCTGATTGCCATTGATAATGCGGTCTTATTGCACCAGATCATTGAGAATAAACGGATCGAACATGAGATCAAAATAGCCAAGGATATTCAACTGTCCTTGCTTCCCCAGCGAATCCCGAAACTCAGTAATTTTGAAATTTCTGTGGTTTACCGTCCCATCAATGAAGTTGGGGGTGATTACTATGATATTTTGAAAGAAAGGCAAGGTATGATCCCCGTGCTGATTGCCGATGTGGAGGGCAAGGGGTTACCGGCTGCGCTTCTGGCAGCCTCTTCTCAGGCTATTTTTCATTCATTGAACGAGTTGTATTTTTTTAAACCGGCCAAATTTATTTCCAAAGCCAATTCACTCATTTATAACTTTACCAAGGGAAACCGTTTCATTACCCTGTTCTGGTTATTGGTTGACGATGAAAACCGGGCCATTACCTATGTGAATGCCGGCCATATTGAGCCTTTCATTGTATCCGGAGACCAGACCATCTCTTTATCGGTCGGAGGTTTTTTAACCGGATTTGTGGAGGATGCCGAATATGAGATGGCCACTCAGCAGCTGAAAAAGGGGGATATCCTGGTGGCCTATACCGATGGGGTCATCGAAGTCAATAATCCCCGGGATCAGGAATATGGCCGGGATTCCCTGATCAACTTGGTCAAGGCAAATACCTCGCTTTCAGCTGAAAAACTGACAAAAAAGATCTGCCGGGAAACCGAAAAATTCAGCAAAGGGATGAAATACAACGATGATTTCACCCTGATTGTTTTAAAAGCGAAATCGGATTAAAATTGAACTGACTGGAAGCCGGCCTTGACAACAGGCTTTTTATTTTATATATTATATAATTGCTATCGGTAAGATTAAAGCATATAAAAAAAATCATAGAGTCAATTTGACAGTTGATTTGGTATTAAGGAGTTGCTGTGAAGAGAACATATCAACCCAATAATCGAAAAAGAAAGAAAACCCATGGTTTTCGAAGCCGTATGGCTACCAAGGGCGGAAGATCGGTGTTGAACAACCGGAGAAGAAAGGGCCGAAACAGGTTAACCGTTTAATCCCGGGTCTTTGATTCATGTCATTTAGGTTCCCGGCCTCTCAGAGAATTAGAAAAGAAGAAGAGTTTAAATTTTTATTGAAAAAAGCCCGAAAAATCCGAAGTGATTTTTTTTTTATACTTTTTAAGGAATGATTTTCCGTATCACCGTTTTGCCATTTCTGTAAATAAAAAGATTGATAACGCGGTTCATCGTAATTATATAAAGAGGAGAATGAAAGAGCTTTTTCGACTGAATCAGCATCTGCTAACTTCCCGGCATGATTTATGGATTGTGGTGAAGAAAAAGTTCGATCAAAGCAACATGTCTGAAATTGAGCGTTTATTTGTTGATGCACTGATCAGGATTGAGTATCAATGATAAGGAAATTGTTTTTACTGATATTGGCTTTTTATAAAAAATGGATCTCGCCCTGGATGGGGAATCATTGCCGGTTTTATCCCACCTGTTCAAGCTATACCTATGAAGCCATAGAAAAACACGGTGTTTTCAGGGGAATATGGTTGGGTGTGAAAAGATTGTTAAAGTGTCATCCCCTGCATCCGGGTGGCTTGGATCAGGTCCCGAAAAAACATAAGGTGAAATAAAAAATGGATACAAAAAAGTTAGTTTTAGCCATTGTACTGTCAATTATTGTGATTACGGGTTATCAGTATCTCTTCATGCCCAAACCGTCCGAAACGGTGCGTCAGCCCCAGGCTCAATCGGATCGGCAGGTCCCGGATGCGGTTGATTATGAGTCCCGGGAACCCAAGACAGCAGAAAGTCCCGCCACTACCTCGGAATCCTCCAGCATTCAGGATATTTTTTCGCCCAAGAAAGAGGAGAAGAAGGTTCCGGAACCGGTGAAACCCCGGAAAGTCGAATCCGATATTGCCGATACCCAGGTCAAAGACATTATCATTGAAAATGAGTTGTATACCGCTACTTTTACCAATCAGGGAGCCGGCCTGAAATCATTCATCCTGAAAAAGAGATTTCACGGGGATAAACAATATCTGGATGATGAGAAGAATCCCCTTGACCTGGTTTCCGAGAAAGTGGCCCGAACCAAACTCTATCCGTTTTATTTCTGGCCTGATGAAAAAAACGATGTTTTTGTCACTTTAAACGGCCAGAAATTCAGTTATCAGGGAGAATTGAAAAGGCAGGTCAAGCATGGCAGGCTTGAAATCATTTTCAAATATGCCGATAAAACCCAAAATCTTCAAGCCTGGAAAAAATTTGTTTTTTCCCCTTACAGTTATGTCATTGAACTTCAATTCGAGATCATTAAAGACGGCAAGTCCATAACTCCCCCGGTTATTTTCGGGCCCGATATTGAAAATAATGTCAGCTCCGAACGGGTGATGCAACAGAACTTGAAGATCGGTGCCTACGATGGCAATAAAATCACCTCCGTGGAATTCGGAAAATTAAAAACAGAGAAAACCGACAATCCGGCTCTGGAAAAGATCAGTGGTCCTCTGAACGGGTCTTTTTTCTGGGCTGCATATGAGAGAACTTATTTTGCTGCCATCTTTAAAATCGATCCCAGGCAGTCGGATATCAAGTATAGTCTGGTCAAGGAAATAGTTGAAAAAAACAAGCCCCAATTGTATTCCTACATGATTGTTTCCGATCCCCGGGCAGTCTATCTGGGTCCCAAGGATGAAGATGTCCTGTCCACGGTGACCGATATTTTCCTCAATGCCAATGAGGTGGTGGAATACGGGTGGTTTGGCAGTATTGCCAAAATCATGGGGAAGGGAATCAACTTCATCTACCGGAAAATCCTGAACTATGGTAATTATGGATGGGCCATCGTTCTATTCACTCTATTTTTAAAACTCCTGCTCTTCCCGCTGACTTATACATCGAGTGTGTCCATGGCCAAAATGCAAACCCTTCAACCCAAGGTAAAGGCCATCAAGAAAAAATACAAAAACCAGAAGGACCCTGAACAGCGAAAGGCCATGAATACGGAAATGATGGCCCTCTACAAACAAGAGAAAGTCAATCCGGCGGGGGGGTGCCTGCCGCTGCTGCTGCAATTACCCATTCTTTGGGGGTTTTTCAGATTGCTTGCGGTTTCCATCAGCGTCCATCATGAACCTTGGATGCTGTGGATCGATGATCTTTCCCTGAAGGATCCTTATTATATTCTGCCCATTCTCATGGGAGTAACCCAGATCATTTTGCAGAAGATGTCTCCCAGCAGCGGAACCGAAGGGGCTCAGAAGAAAATGATGTATATCATGCCGGTGGTGATTGTATTTTTTGTCATGAATCTGCCCAGCGGCCTCACCCTTTACTGGTTTGTGAGCAATCTGCTCCAGATGGGTCAGCAGCATATTATCAATAAAAGAATGTATTCCAAGAAAAAGGAAGAAGACCGGCAGCGGAAAGTCGATAAAAGAAAAAAGGGCGGGAAGGTGAAATAAATGAAGAAAAAGGAATTCAGCGATATCTCTTTGAAAGACGCTATCTTGAAAGCAGCTGAAGAATTCAACACCGATGAAGAAAAAATCAGGTATGAGATCATCACCGAGAAAACCCGATATTTCGGTCACAGACAGCGGGAGATTTTTATCAATGCCTGGCCTTATGATGGCAGTGAAGAAGATGAGCTGAAGTCTTTTTTGAAGGAAATTATCGACCAAATGCGGCTTGATCTGGATTTCGAAATCGAGGATAAAAAAGGATTTTTGAGAGTCAATTTCAGTGGCGATGATTACAAGCTGCTGCTCTACCAGAATGGCAATCTTTTGAATGCCATTCAGTATCTATTGAACCGGTTGTTTTCGGATACGGTGGGGAAAAAAATATTCTGCGAATGTGAAAATTTCAGAAAAAACCGGGAAAGAGAACTCACCAATCTTTCCCATCATTATGCCAAGGAAGTCCAAAAAAGGGGAAAACCCCTGAGTTTAAAGGAATTGAATCCTTTTGAGAGAAGAATTGTTCACATAACCATCAATAAATATTCTGACCTTGAATCAAAGAGTATGGGAGACAGTTTTTTGAAGGTGATCACCATAAAAAGAAAGTAATGGATGATGATACCATAGCCGCTCTTTCCACGCCATTGGGGAAAGGCGGGATAGCGGTGATTCGTATTTCCGGTGCCAATACCCGCCATATTCTGGCAGAACTGATTGAACCCCTCCCCAGATCCATTTCACCGGGACGGGCTCGTCATGGTTTTGTAGTTGCCCAAAATAAAAGAATTGATGAATGTGTGGTGGTTTTTTTTAAAAACCCCAATTCCTATACCGGGCAAGACCTGGCTGAAATATCCATTCATTCCAATCCCTTCCTGATAGAAGAAGTTCTGGAGTTGATTTTCAAGATCGGGGCCAGAAGTGCCTTACCGGGAGAATTTACCTACCGGGCTTTCAAGAATGGTAAAATGGATTTGATTCAGGCGGAATCGGTTAACCAGTTGATCAATGCCAATTCAAAGTATTATGCCTCGGTTCAATTTGAGAATATGGATGGCCGATTATCGGAACGGATCGAGCTGTTAAGAGAGCGTATCATGGATCTGGGTATTAGAATTGAAACGGTGATTGAATTTGAAGAGGACCAGTTTCTGAAAAAAATCCAGATTGAGAAGCAAGTAACCGAAACCCTGACCATGCTCCGGCAAATATTATCCCATGCTGTTTTAAATGAAACTTTGAACCGGGGATTTCAGGTGGTGTTGACCGGCAAGGTCAATGTCGGTAAATCTTCACTTTTCAATTCTCTATTGATGCAGGAGCGGGCAATCATTTCACCGATCCCGGGAACCACACGTGATTATATTTCGGAGCGGATTTATGTTGGGGGATTCCCATTCATCCTGGTTGATGTGGCCGGGATTCACCGGGGAAAGGCCGGTGAGATTGAAACCCTGGGAATTCAGCGGGGTGTCCAAAGAATTCAATCCAGTGATGCGGTTATTTTTATGCTAGATGCCTCTAGAAAACTTGATCAATCCGATTTTGAGATCTATGAACTCATCAAGTCCAGGCCCAAAATGATAGTGGCCAACAAGATTGATATCGTCAAACCGGAGGTGATGAACCAGATCAAATCAGCCTTTGGAAAGGAAAAAATCCATGAGATATCGGCGAAGGAAAATAAGAATATCAACTCGGTTTTTTCCTTTTTCAATAAGCTGTTGAAGTCTTTGGAAAAAAAAGAGAGCACTTACTATCTCAATCAAAGACAGAAAAAGCTTTTTGAAGATCTGGATCAAGTATTGAAAGGGGTGCGACAGCTGGTTAAATCCGGCGGTTCCCATGATCATCCGGTTTACCCCAATGCCGAGATCATTGCCGAAGAGATCCGGAAGTCTCTTGAAATCATTGGTCATCTGACCGGAACTGTATCTACCGAGGAAATCTTAAATGGGATTTTTTCTCGATTCTGCGTGGGAAAATGAAAATTGTGGTGGTTGGGGCCGGACACGCTGGGATCGAAGCGGCTCTGGCAGCGGCAAAAATGGGAGCGGATGTCATCCTGACCACCATTCACCTGGAAACCATTGCCCAGATGTCCTGCAATCCGTCGATCGGGGGAATTGCCAAGGGTCATCTGGTTAAGGAGATAGATGTCATGGGCGGCATCATGTCCAGAGCCGCGGATTATACCGGAATCCATTTTAAAGTCCTGAATCGAAGTAAGGGCCCGGCCGTGAGGGCCACCCGAACCCAGAATGATAAGATTCAGTACCGGAATTTCATGAAGAATTTCCTGGAGAATACAGCCCGAATACATGTTTACCAGTCTGTTGTTTCCGGGATCCTAACCCGGAAAGGGAAAGTGACCGGAGTTGCCTTTCTGGAAGGAAATACGCTGGATGCCGATGCCGTGATTATTACTGCCGGCACTTTTTTGAATGGGAAGATTTATATTGGGGATCAGGTTTATGCAGCCGGTCGTTCCAATGAACCCGCTTCCATTGATCTGGCCCGAAATATTAAAGAAATGGGATTTGAAGTCATTCGCTTGAAAACGGGTACTCCCATGCGGCTTCATGCCGATTCGATTAATTGGGATCGGTTCAGTCCCCAGCCCGGGGATGAACAGCCCCTCCCCTTTTCGCTTTTTACGGACTTTAAACCGGAGAATAAAATAGTTTGTTATCTCGGGCACACCAATAACCGGGTCAAAAAGATCATTCAGGATAATCTAAAATACTCCCCCCTCTATTCGGGAAAAATCACTGGAATTGGGCCCCGGTACTGCCCCTCAATGGAAGACAAAACAGTCAAGTTTAACAGCCGGGAGGCGCATCACTTTTATCTTGAGCCCGAAGGTTTGGATAACAAGGAAGTGTATGTCAATGGGCTTTCCTCCAGTCTTCCGGTTGCGGTTCAGAATGAAATTCTGAAGGCCATTCCCGGTTTGGATAAATCCTTTATGATGAGGCCAGCCTATGCCATCGAATATGATGCCATTCAACCCACCCAGCTAACCCATAGCCTGGAGAGCCGGGCGGTTCGGAATCTTTATTTTGCCGGCCAGGTAAATGGGACATCCGGATATGAGGAGGCTGCGGCCCAGGGTCTGGTTGCCGGGATCAATGCGGTTTTAAAATTGAAAGGGGATGATCCGTTTATACTGGACCGGAATGAAGCTTATATCGGGGTTTTGATCGATGATATCGTGAGCAAAGGAGTGGATGAACCCTATCGGCTTTTTACCTCCAGGGCGGAATACCGGCTGCAATTGAGGGAAGATAATGCCTTTGAGCGTCTGAGTCATCATGCCCTGAAGTTTGGTCTTCTGGATAAAAAAATGTTTGCCAGGGAATTGAAAAAACTGGAGAAGCGAAAAGAGACCATCCGGAGTTTGAAACGCCACCAGGTGAAATATCGGAACAAGATCCATTCGCTTTATCATTTACTCAAGATGCCGGAAATGACCTATGAAAAGCTTGAAAAAATTTCCGGTCTGGATTTGATCCCAGAAAGGACCCTGACCGACACATCCTATATAGAGGCCACGGTTAAATATGAAGGTTATATCAAGATTCAAAATGAATATGTGGACAGAATGAAAAACCTGGAGAAAATAAAAATCCCCGGTAATCTGGATTTTTATAAAATCGATGGTCTCTCTACCGAGGTCAGGCAGAAATTAACCCGGGTTCGCCCTGTCCATCTGAAGCAAGCCCTTCAGATCCCCGGCATCACTCCGGCTTCCATTAATGCCATCCAGATTTACTTAACCTTGATATCAAAGTCCTAGTCAACTGAAAAAAAATCTTTTTTTGCAAGATACCAACAGGTGTTTTGTTTTATGGTTTGAATGCAATGAACAAAACAAAACATCCTGTTCAGCAGCGACGACGGTTCATTTATAGCAGGATAAAGGAGGATAAAATGGTAAAAAAAGTAATTGGTGCCACGTTAATCTTGGTGATACTGGCGGTTTTTAATGTTAACCTTGATGCCATGAACAGAATGGGCAATCAGAGGATGGGATATGGAATCCGGATGGCCGAACAGAATCTGTTTCCGGTTTATTTACTTCTCAAATTCAAGGACGAAATCGGGCTTACTGATGTTCAGGTGGAGAATATTGAAAAAATTCGACTGAAACATCAGGAATTGGCTATTAAACAATCATCGGAAGTGAAGCTAAAAGAGCTCAAACTGGGAACCCTTTTGAAAAACGATACGGTTAACCGGTCTGCCATGGAAAAAATGATCAGAGAGATCGGAATGATGAAAACCGACCTGGCCATTCAGAGGATTCATTTTATGCTGGATGTCAAAAAAGTGCTGAGTGAAGAGCAGATCCAGAAAATAGAAAATTTAAAAAAGGAAATGAGAATCAGGCGTTTCCAGCGTTGGGATCGCAGGGATTCAGGTCCCCCGGGCAACAGAAAATTCAGTTAACCGATCATCATCATTAATCCCGACCCCACCATCCGGTAAATAAAACCGGTGGTGGGCTTTTTTTTATGGAATTTCATTTTAAAAAATGGACGGATATACTTGAAAAACCGGAGAAATATCTATATAATTAAAAACTTGGTTTTATACCCCTTTTTAAAAACCAATGGTTTGAATCTGGGCACAGTGGAATTCAGGTATGACCGACCAAAAAATCGTGATCAATGGGAAACACAAGCTGACCGGTCGTGTCCGGATTTCCGGTGCCAAGAATGCCGCCTTACCCGAATTGGCTGCTACCATCCTGAGTTCCAAGCCCTTTGAGTTCCAAAATGTCCCGGCTGTCGAAGATATAAAGGTGATGTTAAAAGCCCTGCAGAATATCGGGGCCCAGGGTGATTTCAAACAGAATACCATTCAAGTATGTGTGGAATCGGTTAAGTCTGCTCTGATTCCCCGGGATATTGTGGAAACTTCCAGGGCTTCCATCCTGATCCTCGGGCCTTTACTGGCCCGGAACGGATATGCCAAGGTATCAAAACCGGGCGGATGTCCGATCGGGGATAGAAGATTCAATTATCACCTGGATGGGTTGAGAAAGATGGGAGCTGACATCACCGTGGATGACCGGCATATCATTGCCAAGGCCGATAAACTGTGTGGAATCGAATTTAAATTCCCAGCCAAAACAGTAACCGGGACCGAGAATCTTTTAATGGCGGCAACCCTGGCCCAGGGTCCTACGGTTTTGAATAATTGCGCTACCGAGCCAGAGATCCATGATCTCATCAACCTGTTGAAAAAAATGGGGGCCAGTATCCGAATTGAGAATGGTGATTGCCTGCTCATAGATGGACAATCGTCTCTGGATGGCTGCTGCCACCGCGTCATTCCCGACCGCATTGAGATGGGAACATATATCATAGCGGGGGGGATGCTGGACAATGAGATCATCATTGAAAATGCAGTTCCCGAATATATTGAAAGTTCAATCGAAATTTTAAAGGTTATTGGAGTTGAAGTTTCGATTGATCGGGATAAGATAAAAGTATGCTCAACTGGAAACCTTTCTGCTGTGGAGGTTGAAACCCGTCCCTTCCCCGGATTTCCCACTGATTTGCAGGCCCAGTTAACCACCCTGTTGACCCAGGTTAGGGGAGTTTCCCGGGTACGGGAGAATATTTTTAACAATCGCTTTCAACATGTCAGAGAGTTGAATCGGCTGGGAGCGGATATTGAGGTCAAGGATAATGTGGCGGTCATTAGGGGGAAAACCTCATTGACAGGACGGAATATCAGTGCCACTGATTTGCGGGCTTCGGCTGCCCTGGTGCTGGGGGGGTTGATTGCCGAGGGGAGAACCGTTATTGAAAATTCCTATCAATTGTTTCGCGGCTATGAGGATATGCCTGAGAAACTGAAACAGCTGGGAGCCCAACTGGAAATTGTTTGCGATCATCCGGTAAAGCAAAGCAATAAAATATGAGGAGATATCAATGGATGAATGTATTTTTTGCAAAATTGCCAATGGAGAATTCAACACCGACTTTCTCTATGAAGATGATCTGGTGGTGGCGTTCAGAGACATTGAGCCTCAGGCGCCGGACCATATCCTAATCATCCCCCGAAACCATTACATTTCCATTAAAGATATTTCCGATGAAGTCATTATCGGACGCCTGTTTCTGGCCGGAAATAAAGTTGCGGAACAGCTCGGTATCAGCAGCTTTCGCTATGTGATCAATACCGGAAAAGATGCCGGTCAGGCGGTTTTTCATATTCACCTGCATCTGCTGGCCGGTAGGAAAATGAAATGGCCTCCGGGTTGAAGATTGAATATGATAGACAAAAGAGAAGATATGGTCTGAATGCCAACAATTATTGACGGCAACAATTTGATCGGAAGTTCACCGGATATATCCCTGGATGATCCGGCTGCCAGAAAAAAAATATTGCACCTTATCATAAAATACCAAGAAACCAAAAACAGCAATATCGTTATTGTTTTTGATGGTGGGCCTGAACCCAGCCTGGAACCGGAAAATCCTGGCATAAAAGTGTCGGTAGTCTTTCCGAGTTTCGGCAGTTCGGCTGATGATGAAATAAAAAAAATGCTGGAGAGATACAGCGATTACAAATCAGTAACCCTGATTTCTTCGGACCGGGATTTGAAATCCTTTGCCAAGAATAAGGGAGCCAAGGTAATGAATTCCATTGAGTTCTATTTCGAACTCAAGCGAGTTTATCGGCTGAATGGGGCCAAAGAGGAGAAACTGAAACGGATTCATTCCAAATTATCTAAACAGGAAGTCGATCAGTGGTTGAAAATTTTTCAGGATGATTGAGGGAAGGGATCAATCTCGCCCGAGAAAAAAACCACTTTTTCACCGGTTGTTTTTTCCAACACGATTCCCCCTTCCGGATTGATTTCCAGGAAGCGTGCTTTAATGGGCTTCCGATTCTGATGGAATGTTATTTTCTCCCCCCGTTCATAACAGTTCATCCGTATGGCCGTATTGATGATGGTTGACTTTTCTTCTCTTTCCAGAACATCCAGCCATTTAAAGAATAACCGGATCAGGTGAGGTTCTACCGTTTGGATCTCCAGGGGCTGCCCGGTTATCATCCGGGCTGAAATTGCACTTCTTCTCAAATCATCTGGAAAATCAGACCGGAGGTGATTGATATTGATTCCCATGCCGCAGATACTGATTATCCTGTCTTTTTTGATGATGTTTTCAATTAAAATCCCGGCAATTTTTTTACCTTGATAGAGGACATCATTGGGCCACTTCAGATTAAATTCCCGACCGGTGATGCGGTTCAGGGTTTCAGATAGGGTAATTCCGGCTATCAGGGAAAGCATGTTCAGATGTTGCGGCTTGTTGAAAAAAAATCCCAGTGAAATATACAGGCCTTGGTCTCGGGCTGAAAACCATTCTCGATTATCCCGTCCACGTCCCCTTACCTGGGTCCTGGATGAAATACCCACCGGGAATTGATCGGTCATTTTGGTTAGGTTCCGGCGTAAGTAATTGTTGGTTGAGTCGCAGGAGTCCAGCCTGATAAAGGTTAGGATATGCCTACCCGTATCAATCTTTTTCTTCTCAACTGATTTTTTGGGATTCATCTTCTTTACTGAGGTCGGCCAGGGTTTTCTGAATTTTTTCTCTTTTTTGATGTGATTTTAACAATGATTTCTTCAGGGCAGACAACTCCGATTCCGGTTCCCGGCTGATGAATTGAGGGTCGGCTAACTTTGATTCGGCGCCGAATATCCGGGCTCTGGTTTGCTCGAAATCTTTCATCAGCTTATTCAAGTATTGTTTCCTTTCAGTCTCATTTTTCAGGGGCAGGAGAATTTCCAGATTCTGGATTTTTGCCTTGAATCCACAGGGCAAACCGGAAAAGTCATCAACAATTTCGGATTTCTGGCTCCGGATTAGAAAATCATAGTATTTCAGGTTTTTAGCAATCCCATTTTTTATTCCCGGGGAATTTACCCGGATATAAACGGAGAATGGTTTGCCGGGATTTATTTTATTTTCAGATCTGATTTTTCTGGTTCTGGTGATTAATGTTTTTAATTTCTCGATAGCCGAGTGATCTTGGAGAAATACCCAGTTGCCGTTGAATTGGGGGAAAGCGGCAGTCATTAATAAGCCTTGGTCGGGATTGATTTTCTGGTGAATCTCTTCGGTCAGGAAGGGAATGAAGGGATGCAGGCACTGAAGCAGGTGCAGGAGTGAAAATTTCAGGACCTTCCGGGTTTCCCGGCTTCTGATGTCGGTTTTTGAAAACTCCAAATACCAATCACAAAACTCATGCCAGAAAAAATGATAGAGAGTTGCGGCTGCATTTGGTATCTGGTGTTGATCCATTTGACGGTTTATCTGATCAACAGTATTATTCAAGCGGTGCAAAAACCACTTGTCGGTAGCGGTGATTTTATCGAATTTAAGGGATGAATCCTCATCATTGCGCAGGTTCATGATGACATATCGTGAAGCATTCCAGATTTTACGGGTAAAGGCTTTGATCCTTTTTATTCGGGTCAGGAATACGGATAATTCGGGATCCGGATCGGTCTTTATTGCCAGAGTGAACTTGAAATTGTCCCAGCCAAAATTTTCCAGAATATTAAGTACCTCGGTGGCTTTACTTTCATTTTTATGACTGAATCGTTTTGGACGCCCCTGATCCGGATCGGGAATCACCGGATTATCCGGGGTCAATCCACGGTTTTGCATCCTGTTTTTTATATTTGTCGTATCCGTTCGGTTGAGGGCGGCCAGATTTTGCAGGTCCAGCGGGCTGTCTGGCGGAAGCGAATTTATGTACTGAAAGAGGGTCGAACTCCGGGCCGGATGATCCGGTATTGACTGGTTCGGCAACCATTTTTTTTCTACGGATTTATGGTTGTATTCTTTTTCCATTCGGGTTTTGCCTATTTTTTGAATGTCAATAATAAGTAATTTATTCAGAAGAAGAATCGATTTCAGATTTTATTTTCTGGATTTCTTCCTTGATAATTTTTTCAGCCAGGGGAGGTACGATCTCCCATAATATTTTTTTGACGGCTATGGTCAGGGTATCTTCAACATTGGTGAGAATTTTTTCTTTATCCGCTTCCAGTAGCGATTCAGATTCCGTTTTTTCTTCCAGTACTTGGGCGGCTTCACTGGGGGCCAGTTTGATTTCAGGAGGTTCGTCAGGCTTAAGATCCGCTTCCATTGGGATATCTTCTTTTTCCTCCGGTTCCTTGATCTCCAATTCCAGTTGATCCGTTTTCTGGGGTTCGGCGCTTTCTGCCGGCTCTTTGATCTCCTCGGAGATGTCAGGCTCGGTTGTTTCCGGTTGTTCGACATCGGGTTCCTTCAAGGTGTCTTCGATCTGGTCATCGGTTTTGTCTTCGGTGTCTTCGTCTACACCATCCAGTCCGATGGGCTCGGGATCAATTCCATTCCCCTTCCCCTGCATGATTTTCTTAATGTTAATTTCTTCCTGGGTCAGTGAGGCAATTTCCAATTCACTTTCCTGTTCCTTGATATTTTCCTTGACCTCTAATTCTTCTTCATCAAGGCCTTCAGCGTCTTCCTGGCCGATGGATTGCTCATTCTTGAACGGATTTTCGATCTCTTCAATGTTATCGAATTTGAGGGCATCCTTTTCCGGAGGAGAACCCTGGGTCTTTTCTTCAGATGGCATGACATCTTCTCTGGGAACTTCTTCATCAGAGTCACTTGCATTGATATCGGCGGGTTTATCTGACTCAATTTCATCCTTGATATCAGAAAAGCTGATCTCTTCCTCGGTTTGCACTATTTCATCAATTCCAGGAAGATCTTCCGGTAAGGTTTCCGGAACCTGTTCTGGCTTGGAGGGAGATGCCGGGGCTTCCTTTTTTTTCAGCATGTCCTTGAGGGTATTGACCAGGGCATTGGAATCAAATGGTTTGGTGATGATATCGACATAGGTCAGGTTCTTCAGCAAGCTCTCGTCTGTGGGTTCGAATCCGCCCTTCATCAGGAATACCTGGGTGTCCTTCAGTTCCTCGGTTTCATTAATGAATTTGCAGGTCTCATATCCGTTGAACTCGGGTAACTTGATATCGACCAGAACGACTCTGGGTTTTATTTCCAGTAGTTTATCTTTTAAATTTAGTCCGTTTTCGAAGCTGATCAGTTCAACATTTTCTTCTTCAGCGAATGACAATTCGACGATTCTCCGAATGGTATAGCTGTTATCGGCAAGAAAGATTGCTTCCTTTTTCATATCATCCTCCTTTACGGTTAACTTATTTTTAACATTTTTATTACATTAATGTCAAGTAAAATTTGAACTTCATTTTTTTATAGGTTAAAACGGTAAAAAACCAGGGTAAAATTAGAGGAAAATGATAAAAAATGCCATAATATCCCTGATTTTCCTTGACTTTTCAAGAAGAATAATATATTTTACTACTCTACTGCTGAAATCCATGAAACGCAAACAAAAGACATATTCGGTTATTATTGTTTCTGATGCCACTTCTACTAACCGGGAATTTTTAATATCCTCCAAGTTGATCAAAAATGCGATTGTATCGGTTTCAGTGTTGTTGCTGTTTTTCGGTTTTATTCTATTTGATTATCTGACCACTTCATTCAACAAAGAGAAAATGCGAAAACTGGAACAGGATAACATCAAGAAAGTAAAGACCATCGAACACCTGGATGCCAATATCAGGAGTCTTGAGAGAAGTATCAAGAGGATGGAGATCTATAAAGACAAGATCATGATTGCCTCCGGTTTAAAATCTCCCTATGCCCTGAAAGAAGTGGGAAGCGGGGGGTACTATGATGAAATTATCTCAAAATCTCCGACCAATACACCCGGCATAACCAAGGCCCAGAGCCAACCCAAAGAGAATATTATTCAAAAATCAGATGAGATCACCCAGGCGGCCGAGAAAATAGAAGAAACCTTGAAGTTTGTCAAAAGTGTCATTGATAAACAAAAGGTGAGACTGGCCTGCACCCCGGCCATCTGGCCCACCAAGGGTTATCTGACCGATGCCTTTGGCTGGAGGATCCACCCCATAACCGGAAAAAGGAGTTTTCACTATGGCCAGGATATCGCCACCCAACTGGGCAACAAAGTCATTGCCACTGCCGATGGTTTTGTTCTGGCAGCGGAACGCCGTGGCTCGCTGGGTAATCTGGTCATTATCGATCATAACTTTGGTTTTACCACGTACTACGGTCATCTGGCTTCCTTTAATGTCAAAGAGGGTACCCGGGTCAAGCGGGGTCAGGTTATCGGTTATGTGGGCAGTACCGGAAGAAGTAATGCCCCTCATCTTCACTATGAGGTCAGGGTAGCCAGCAAACCGCAAAACCCGATGACATTTATTATCGATTGAGTTTATTCTTTCCACCAAATATATCCGGATATTCAAAGGTTGTGGAAATCATCCCCGGGAAATAAAAATTTGAAATGAGCGGGCCCAGGAAAAAAAAATTACCATCGGACAAGGATAACATCAAAAAAAGATGGGATTCCCTGGATTCCCAAAAATCACTTTCCACCAAAGAGAAACTGGAAAAACTGGTCGGCCTGAACCTGAGAAGAACCACACCCAAGACGGAGAAAGAATTACCTCAACCTGATCAGGCGATTGATACCGCTTTTCTGGTTCGTGAATTCACTTACCCGCTGACTTCGGTTTTTAAAGACCTGGAATTATCCAGCTGGAGAGAGATTTCACCCGGGCTGCTGGGCATTGCCTCAGGTGATAAGGCATTTGTGGATATCGATCCGCTCAGACTGGTCTATTTTGATGTGGAAACCACCGGACTTTCCGGCGGAACCGGGACCATTCCCTTTATGCTGGGATTCGGGTTTTTTCAGGCTGAAAATTTTACTGCAAAAATATTTATTTTAAATGACCTGAGCCGGGAAGATGAGATGCTTTCGGCCG
The DNA here is from genome assembly GCA_965195285.1 of uncultured Aminicenantes bacterium. GTDB lineage: Bacteria > Acidobacteriota > Aminicenantia > UBA2199 > UBA2199 > CAZOWT01. The sequence continues at coordinate 89,846 of CBDAFS010000009.1, forward strand.
TGGATGAATTCCTGGATAATTTCGATTTTCCCGGGACCGTTACCTACAATGGAAAAAGCTTTGATTTTCCTCTGATGGAAACCCGGTACATTTTACACCGGAGACGGTTCCCCCTGCTGAAAAAACCCCATCTTGATTTTCTCTTTCCGGCCCGCATCCTGTGGAAAAACACCTTTGAATCTCGTAAGCTGGGATACCTGGGGGATATGCTGCTGGGAATATCCCGGCAGGATGATGTGGATGCCAGCCTGATTCCTTCCCTGTATTTCAATTATTTACACACCAACCGCTTTTCCATGCTGGAAAAAGTGGTTGAACACAATGCCCTGGACCTGGTCGGGCTTTCGGCCCTGCTGCTCCGGGGGTTGATGGTTTTAAAGGATGTTTCCTATTCGGGTGATGCCGGTGAGGTGTTAGGGGCAGCCCGGATGTTCGAAAGATCCGGAGATTTTGAGAAAGCCGGAAAGCTGCTGGAGATCGCCAGGCAGAGTTCGGAACGAAAAGATGTTACGGTGAAAGCGGTTAAACGCCTGGCTGTCCTGAAAAAGAAGAAGAAACTGTATGAAGAAGCCAACGAGTTGTGGGAGCTGCTCTCGGAGGACCAGGACCATGTTGCTCTACGCGAGCTTTCCATTCATTTTGAACACCGGAGAAAGGATTATCACGGCGCGCTGGAGTTTGTTTTCCGGGCCATCGATGAGGTCGGGCTGAGTGAGTCCCAGCGCCGGGACCTTGACAAAAGGTTGAGCCGGCTCAAGCGAAAGATCGAGCTTCTGGAAAACGAAGAAAATTGATACTTTCTTGACACGGATGGGTAAATAGGATATAATTTTTGCCTATTTTACAAAAAGGAGTGTGATTTTTATTGGCTTACATTGAAGTAAATCCCGGAGAATCATTCGACAGTGCATTGCGACGATTCAAGCGAAAAGTCCAGCAGGAAGCAATTATCAAGGATATCAAGAAACATAATGTTTATGTCAAGCCCGGCGAGAAGAAGCGGCTGAAGATTGCTGCGGCTAAGAAGCGGATGCGCAAACGGATCAAGCGGGAATACACCGGATTTTAAAGTAATTGGGGCGGGGCGTAGCGCAGTCTGGTAGCGTATCGGTTTTGGGAACCGAGGGTCGGAGGTTCAAATCCTCTCGCCCCGAGATTTTCCAGAATAATCCATCAATTCCCCGGCCTTGAATAATGGAAGATGCTCCCGTAGCTCAATGGATAGAGCAACTGACTTCTAATCAGTAGGCTGGGAGTTCGAGTCTCTCCGGGAGCGCTTTTTCTACCAGCCTTTTGGGCAATTCCACTAAATAAAATCAGTTGGCTTTGTAGCGGATTTGTAACATGGTTTCCGGATAATTAATCCGAAATCTCTTTGTTTTATTGATTATCTCTACTCTCTCCCTGAATTATATTGTAGTGGATTTGAACTTGTGGTTGGTTTTAAATTTTTGCAACAATTTTTTAGCATATCAGAAAAGATGCTGTCCAGATTATCGTTCCTGACTGGCCACCCCCCACCATCATCTCCTTCATCATTTCCGTCTCAACGGAATATGCGTCTGTGGCATGATCAGTGAGTTAGTTGACATTTTCGCTAAAATGCACAAATGAAGCCACCTATTTATGCCCTTAAATCTCTCCAGAATCCACCCTGACAGACGATCTCTTTTGGTGTACGGAAAGGGCTGTAATATGGTTGAAGATATGTCTATATGGCCTATATATCCAGATAATGTGGCGTATACGCCCAATTTTGCTTGTCAATATTTCTCTGGCCCCCTCTCCCATTTATGGATTCAGGTGGCAAGGACCAACTCCAAAGCCGCATACCCAGCCTCGACCCATTGGACCCGCCCCAGGTCTCGACCAAGCGTGATGCAATGAATTGCCACGCACGTCGCCAGATAGCGTGACCGGGAAATGACCTCAGCGTCCAACTTGCCGGTGTAATGCGCCAAAACGTTTTCCAGCCAACTCTTCCCATACCAGGTATACAGGCAGGCAAAGTCTATCGCAGGGTCACCAATAACAGTATCACCCCAATCAATAACCCCGCTCACCCTACCTGAACGACTGTCAACTAGAATATGCTCTGCCCACAGGTCATTGTGGACCAGACTCGCTGCCCCTTCGAATGACACCGGAGTTTCATTCTCAAGGTAGCGACGCAAGAGACCCAGATTCACGTTTAGACCATTCAGCCTTCTCAGCTGTTCGCGGGACTTTTCCCGCCAGTGCGCAACCAGGTCACGTGCTTCCGGTACGCCCGCTTCTCTGGCTTTGTCAACAGGATAAGTGTGTAGTCTTGCGAGGAATACTCCTAGCTGCCGTGCAACTCGATGCCGATCAACAATCTTCGAGGTATCACCACCAATACCTGGCAGCTTCCTGTATCCGGCAAATGGCCGGCTTGAGCTTTCACGCGATTCACAGAAGTACTCATAGTTGGGAATTGGCAGTGACACCCACTCCCCGAGACCGGAAAGGAGTTTGCGTTCCATGTTCAACTTGGCTACGCCCCCTTCTCGCTTTGGGAAGCGAAACAACCATTTTGCATCAACCTCAAATATCCGAAAATCCCACCCTTCATCCAGCAATTCCACACGTGCACCATGGAACTCCGGAAAGGCAGCAATAATGATCGCTCTTGCCCTCTTTGCAGTCAGACTCTTTTCTCTGTAGATCGGTACTCTCCTTGGTGGCTTGACCTGCCCCTATTTTTTAAAGTAAGTGATCCGCTATTTTTATATGTTACAGGAATCGTGAAAAAAATGAAACAAAATGGGGACGGTCTTTTGCTTTTTTGATTTTTCAAAAATACATTGCAGTCTCCGAAGCCAAAGAAAAATTATTGGACCCGGAGGAAAAGAAAAAAACCATTCTTGAAATTGCTTATGATGTGGGTTTTTACTCAAAATCGGTATTCAATACCGCTTTTAAAAAATTTACCGGAATAACCCCTTCCCAGTTCAAGCAAAAGTCAAAACAATAAATACTTTGGTCCTGAATCA
>CBDAFS010000010.1:0-28392 GCA_965195285.1 uncultured Aminicenantes bacterium
GGAACAGGCAACCGGAGACAAAATGGATCACCGTTCCGACATCTGGTCCCTGGGTGTGCTGCTATACGAAATGATCACCGGCCAACTTCCCTTCAAAGGCGAATACGAACAGGCCGTCATGTACGCCATCATGAACGAAGATCCGGAACCTGTGACTGGCCTGAGGACTGGTATTCCCAAGGAGCTGGAACGCATCGTCAACAAAACCCTGAATAAAAATCCGCAGGAGCGTTACAACAATACGGGCGACCTCATCGTCGATTTAAAAAATCTGCAAAAACAACAGAACTCCAAAGGGATCAAACATTCCCGGGATTTAGCCACGTGGAAAAAGCCAAGCGCCCAAAAACAATGGCTGCCCTTCATCATGGCCGCGCTGATCATACTGATTGTGGCTGGGTATTTTATCCTGAAGCAACCGCAACGATCTGGAGAATCGCAAACTCAAAAACCCTCTGAACAAACTTCCACGACGCACAGCCAATGGAAAAACTCCATCGCGGTTCTCCCGTTCACCAATATCAGCGCTGACCGGGAGCAGGAGTATTTCTGTGACGGTATGACCGAAGAGATCATTACCAAGCTGACTACTATCAATGATCTGAAGGTGATTTCCCGAACCTCGGTGATGAGATTTAAAAACAGTAAAAAAACCATCAAGGAAATCGGCCGGCAACTGGCAGTGAAAAATGTGTTAGAGGGCAGCGTGAGAAAGGATAAAAACCGGATCCGGATTACGGCCCAGTTGATAAGGGTGTCTGACGACGCCCACCTGTGGGCCAAGAACTATGACCGGAAACTTGAAGATATTTTTACTATTCAGGACGAGGTGTCCAAGGCAATTTCCAATTCACTGGAAGTCACCCTTTCTCCCGGAGTACTGGATCAGTTTAAATCGAGGGAAACCCAAAATATGTTGGCCTATGAGTATTATCTGAAAGGCATATTTTTGATGAATTCCCGATATTTAAACACACTGGAAGAGGAAGATTTTCGGCAGGCTGTCAGGATGCTGGAAAAGGCATTGGAATTGGATCCCACATATGCCAAAGGCTACATCGGACTGGTGTGGGCTTACACCAGCCACTTGATGTATACTGGAAACCAGGGGGATCTTAAGGAAGTCTTGAAATTATCTAAAAAACTGGAGGAAATCGCGCCGGATTCTACGCGGGGACACTTTGTTCTAGGGATGTATTACACATTAAAAAAAGATTTTGACCGGGCCTTTGCCCATCTTAAAAGGGCATGGACAATTTCCTCCAATGATGCAGATTTATCATACATGATCGGTTTCTTTTATTATCGGGCCGGCCTTTACAAGAAAGCCATCAGATTCTGTGACAGGGCGATTGATCTCGACCCGCTCATGCCCCATTCCTATACGACGCCGATCCTCTGTTCCATTTATTTACAAGAATACAGAAGAGCGGAATCTTATATCAAAAAGGCAACCGAACTTCGCAAAGATCATCCCGTTCTCCTGCTATTTATATGCGGCTTCTATCTCCGTACCGGCCAATATGAAAGGGCGGAAAAAATCCTGGAGAAGTTGAAGGAAGTTAACCACAATCCCGGAAATGTTAACTCTTTGCAGGCGATTTTGTATGCTCTCAGGGGTGAACGGAACAAGGTGCTGGAATTGAACCATACATCCTCCCAGGCATTCGCCATTCTGGGTTTAAAAGATCGGGCCATTGCCATCATCCAAAAATCTCTGGAATCCAATCAAGATTCCAATAAATATTTATTCTTAATCAATCAGTCTTTCTATGACAATTTGAGAGATGATCCCCGCTTTCAAAAGATCGTGGCGGATGCCAAAGAGATTTATGAAGAGCGGTTGAGGAAATATGGGGATTTGTAAAATCAAAAAAGAGGTTTAAAGATACTTATCCAGGCTCATGACCTTGGGCGGATTGCTCTGCCCCCAGAAATATTGATTGATCAGTTTCAGGGAATCGGTAGCCTCCTGGCCGGACATGAACCGGCCCCAGAAAACCAGGTAACAAATCCGGTTTCCCAGGTCGCGTTTCAGAATAAAAAACTGGTCTTTCCGGTCAATCCGGTTGTAGGCATTCAGAACCGACTCTTTCTGGCAATCCAGCTCCAGCAGAATACTGTGGCTGATACCGGCCCGTTTGAGTTCCTTCTTCCAGGCATCACAGGCCTCGTAAAAATCACCATCTTTAAAATGGATAATAGCGGTTTTTCCGGTCTTGGGTTTTTGGGTTGGCTTGACGACCGGGGACACAGATTCTTTCGGAGTCTGCCTGGGAGGAGTGGTCTTCTGCTGAGCTCCTTTCGCTTTCTGCATTTTTATGACAATGGGCTGGTCTTTATCGGTTGCAGCTTTCGGCTTTTTTTCTGTAACGGTTACTACATCTTTCCGGATTGACCGGTCTGGTTTTTTATCCGGGGCCTCATCATCCATCAACAAAATGAAAATCAAACCGCCCAGGACAAATATCAGAATAATGAAAATAATGATGTAGCTGAATTGCTTTGATTTCTTCTTTTCATCCACGCGTTTTTCCGGCATAGAAAAGGGAGCCTTGGCTCTCGGCGAAACCTCATCAGGTTTTGCCTTCTGTTTTTTTCCGAAAACAAAGGCATCCTTCTGGGGCATTTTTTTCGGGTCCGCAGATGCCTTGGGATCCTGATCCTCTACCAAAATCGTTTTTTGAACGGGTTTGGGCTCGATTTTCAGGATCAATTCGCTCAGAAAAAAGAAATAGATAATTTTCAAAATCGAGCCCTGGTGTTCCTCGGGATAGGAAGTAAGAATATTAGCTATGGCAACCTTACCGTTAAAGCGGCTCAGCAGTGTTTTCTGTTTATCATTCAAATTGTATTTGTTTAACTTTTCTGCATCCGGGTTGCTGCTCAGCATCAATTCCATCGAACCGATTTGCTTTTCGATATATTCCTCATCCAGAAACTGGGTAATGTAATTAAATACAAAATTTAAAATATTGATATCAAGATTCAGCAGGGCATCGGGCGGAGATTCTTCAACGAACTGGAATCTTCCTTCATCCCACTTTAAAACACTCATCACGATATTTCTGAATTGTTCCTTGGTAGATTCAATCAAATCCTCCAGGGTAATCATGCCCTTTTCAACCAGGATTTTCCCCTTTGATTCCGAAATATGCTCTTCCTCATTGACCTGGTTGAGTGCTTTTTCATCCAGCAGCTTCTTGGCCAGCAGTATATTTTCAAGCCGGTCCACATCCGAATTGGATATAGCCGCATAAAATTTTCCCCGGTTGAAATACAGAACCTTCAGCGCCGCCTCAGGCCCCTCCTTTTTTAAATACAGTACCCCAGAGGAATTTTGTTCAAAAATTGTAATCAACAACTTGACAATTGGAATCTGGCTCAGGGAACCTTTATTCATGTCCATAAAAAGCCTCTTATTTCTTTATACATATATATAACAGCCGGCAAAAAAAATCAAGCCCCCAGGCGCTTATATTTCACAAGGCCAGGTCCGGGCCGGGTTTTAGCCAGAATTTTAAAAACATTTTATGGTTTGACAAACCATATGAAAAGGATTAAAATAATTTTTTAAGGCTTGATTCAAGGGAAGAGGCAAAAGCGCGGATCCCTGTTGATCCCCTTTAAGCCCACAGCCCCCGCTGCCGTGACCGTGGAAAAGTCTTTAAAATGAATCACCACTTCTTCGCCAGCCGGAGAGGGAAGGTGTTTTAAAGATCCCGGGAGTCGGAAGACCTATTAAGCCTTAACTTTTTATATACATGCTGCGGAGGGCAGTGTGTATAAATTAAATGCTCCCTCCAAAAATTTAAACCTGTATTACTCATAAGTTTTGTAATGCAGATTAAAGGAGACTTTTATGTACAAAAAAATCTGTTTCTTTTTTATGTGCCTGGTATTGTCTTTCACACTTTTTTCAGAAAAAGCAACATCTGATGAAAAAAAGGAATCCTCTTCTACAAAAAAACCCACTGAAAAATCAATGTTTGTAGAAGAGGTTGAAGTGTTGGGGAAAATCCCTGTTAACAGGGCCATCCAGAGTGTAACAGTTTACAGCAAGGAGGAGATGGAACAATTCAACAACGAGACTTTAAAATCATTATTAAACCAGACAGCAGGATTCCTGGTACTCGGTAGTGGCCATCCCGGTCAGTTCGCCTATTCATTTGCCAGGGGAGCTTCACTAAACCAGACTCTTTTTCTTATCGATGGCTTTAAAATGACCGATCCTTCAACCTCAATCGGCTTAAATCTGACTTTTGTTTCACCCAATCTATTTGAAAAAATTGAAATTGTCAGAGGGCCACTTGGTTATATATACGGTTCCAATGCCATGGGCGGTGTCATCAATCTGAAAACCAGAGAAAAGGAGGGCATCGAACTGACAACATTTGCCGGCAGTCACGGCACTTACGAAGGCAACTTCTACCTTTCCAAAAAGGCAGGGGATTTCAAATTCATCCTGAACGGCAATTTACTGAGGTACAGTGACGGAGTCGAGAACGATGAATTTAAAAACAGAAGCATTAAAGCAAAGATAGGATATGATAAAGAGGGATTAAAAACAGGATTTATATTTTTTGGGAATTTTGCCAACTCCGGTATCCCCTTCAGCATGGGTAATCCTACCCCAAATCGAATATATTCCCAGAATAACTATCTTTTTGCTTTACCCTTCAGTTATAAATTCCCAGGACCTACAATCCTTAATATTAAATTGTCCCACAACTATAACATGTATGAATTTGAAGACCCCGACGACACCTGGAATTCATATTTCATGAATAAATCAAGAATAAATGAAGCTCAGGTTGCGGTTCGCACAAAACCATTAAAAAATCTATTTATAAATACGGGAATAGATTATTCCGATCAGAAAATAACAAACGAGGATAATACAGAAAAACAACTTGATGATGAAAACACAAATTATATCTCCGCTTTCCTAAATGCCGGACTGGAGCTAGAAAGACTTTTTATATCGGCCTCGCTTCGTTATGACAAGTATAGAGATATAGATGAAGAGTTCTCGCCTCAGCTGGGTTTATCTTACCTCTTCTCAGGCATCTTTAAAATCAGGGCTTCTTACTCAGAGAATTTTCGCGCCCCAACCCTTCCAGAACTGTTGAATCCTATGTGGGGAAATCCAGATTTACAACCGGAAAAGGGAAAATCTTTTGAAATCGGAGCCGATATTTACACCAAAGCGGCAACCTTCAGCCTGGTATATTTCAATTCTGAATATAAAAACCTGATCGGGTTTAATCCCACCACCTGGGTATTTGACAATTTAAATGAAGCTGATATATCAGGAATAGAATTAAGTGCCAGGGTGATCCTATTCAAGCAGATCACATTATGGGCGGCCTACACCTATCTGGACACTTATGATATTCAGCATGATCAGGAGTTACTGAGACGCCCCAAACACTCGATTTCGGCCATGATATCCTATAAACACAAATATTTTTTCATCTCTGGTGAAATGATCTATGTGGGTAAAAGACTGGATTACGATGAACTGCTCTGGGAAACCTCTGAAAGCCCCTCTTTCAATACCTTTAATTTCAATCTGTCCATTCCCCTGAATGAAAAACTGTCCTTGATCGGAAAGGCTACCAATGCTTTCAATCAGGAATACCAGGAAGTTTTAGGTTATCCGGCCCCGGGAAGCCGTTTCATTTTGGGAATAAAATATAAAATAATGTAGAACGGCAGCCCTTTGGGGCTGCCCAATAAATATTATGAAAATTATTAAGATATTATTAATTTTTATTACCATTTTCCCATCCCTTATCTTTTCCGAAAGAATCATCACCCTGGCTCCGGCCTTAACTGAAATTGTTTTTGCCCTGGGTAAAGGAGACTCTATAGTCGGTAATACACGGTTTTGTGATTTCCCTGAAAAAGCCAGAGCCATCACCAAAATCGGTGGCTTTATGGATCTGAATATTGAAATGGTCATCAATCTGAAACCGGATTTAATCATACTATATCCGGAAAATTTTGAAAAAATGAAAATATTAAAAAACCGAACAAAACTTTTAACTGTCAATCATAAGACTCTGAATCATCTCTATGAGGCCATTACAACAATATCGAAGGAATTGAAGGAAATCACAAAAGGGGAGTTCATGGTCTCAAACATAAAAATAACACTGGAAAATATCCGCAACAAATCTCAAAATAAGAAAAAAAGGAAGACATTATTAATTGCTGGAAGAAATCCGGATCAATTATCAAACATGTATGTGATCGGAAACAAGGATTTTTTAAACGATATACTTGAGATTTCAGGTGGAATCAATGCTTACACCGGCAATATACTCTACCCTAATATATCAATCGAATCAGTTGTTAGTATGAACCCGGACTATATAATAGAGCTTTCTGCTTTCAATCAACAAATTCAAGAAGATAAAATATTAAAGCTTTGGGAAAAATATAAAATAATAACTGCAGCCAGAAGAAACAGAATAATAATTATAAAAGACTCATTTTGGTTCAGACCCGGACCCAGGGTTGTAAAAATCGCAGAAAAACTATATGAACTGTTTTCAAATAATTAGATAATTGTTAACTTCCTGCAAAAAACACAGACAGGAATACATTATAAATGCAGTAATGTTGTAAAATGCATTTTAATAAATAAAGATAGAAGAGGATAAAATGTTTGAAGAAATAAAAAAACTATTGAATGATTTTGTTGTCAGATGCGAAGTGAGATAAATTGAGAAGTATAAAGAATATTATTGCCGCCTTTCAATTCTTGACATCCATTCCGCTTCCTATAAAAACCGACCGTGATAATTTAAATAAATCTATTCTTTGGTTTCCTTTAGTCGGAGCCGTAATCGGATTTATAACGGGCTATGGATATCTATTCCTGAATCAATATGTAAGCGATAATCTTTCATCAATATCCGTTATTTTTATTTATTTACTTATTACCAGGGGATTACACCTTGATGGTTATATAGACACTATCGACGGATTTTTCAGCAGAAAAAACAGACATACAATTTTAACAATAATGAAAGAACCGACAGCAGGAAGTTTTGCGGTTATGGGAACGGGAATATGGTTTTTAACCATGTTCTCCACACTTCCGTTACTTAAACCCGAAGATCAAATAATAATTCACACCCTGTCACGATTGAATATAATTCTTTTAGCTGTTTTATTTCCCTATGCCAGGAAAGATGGTTGCGGTAAATTTTTTGTAAAAAGTGTAAATAAAAATACATTTATTCTTGCTATGATTCCAACCTTTATCACCATTTGTTTAATAAATTTATCTTATGCTAAATATTTTTTTCTTTCTATTTTAATATCACTTTTTATAGGAATATGGTCAGAAAAAAAGATAAACGGTATAACCGGTGATATATTAGGTTTTACAGTTGAAGCAACAAACCTTGTTTTATTGGTATCATTGAATATAAAAATTTAATTGAGGTACCGATTTGCTTTTTTATCTACGATTTTTTTATGGCAGGAAATGAAAGATTTAAATAAATATATGAATGAAATTGAGGATATCGATACTTTTTTCTCGAAAAAAGCGAGAGAAAGAGAAGATATCCTGACAAAACCCAATGGAAGCCTTGGAAAACTTGAAGAAATTGCAATTGAAATAGCCGCCATGAAAAGAGAGGAAATCCCCAAGATACACAGAAAAGTCATATTCACCTTGGCTGGAGATCATGGTGTTGTTGAAGAAGGTGTGAGTGCCTACCCACAAGAAGTAACATCCCAGATGATTTATAATTTTATTGAAGGAGGCGCTGCAATTAATATTCTTGCCTCACATGCCGGCTCTGAAATCATTGTGGCTGACTTTGGTGTTGCCTCGGAGTTGAATATTGCCGGCAATAACTTCAGAAATAGAAAAATAAACTACGGAACCAAAAATATAGCAAAAGAACCTGCCATGACAAAGGAGGAAGCGATAAAGTCAATAATGACGGGTATTATATTGTTTGAAGAAGAATATAAAAAAGAGAAAATCGATCTTGTAGGTATCGGAGAGATGGGAATAGGAAATACCACGCCTGCGACTACAATACTTGCTGTGATTAACGGAGAAAAAATAGAAACAATCGTCGATAGAGGAACGGGTATCTCCGATAAAGGATTAAAAAGAAAAATAGCTGCTATTAAAAAGGCAATAAAATTACATAAACCGGAAAAAGATAACGGAATTGACATTCTGCAAAAGGTTGGCGGATATGAAATCGGAGGTCTTACCGGAATCATACTGGCAGCAGCAAGAAATAGAACTCCTATTCTAATCGATGGATTTATTTCCACATCTGCGGCTTTAATCGCCAAGATATTAAATCCTGTATCAATCAGTTATATAATAGCATCTCACAAATCAAAAGAATCCGGACATGAAAAAATGCTGGAAATACTTAAAAAGAAACCCATTTTAAATTTAGATTTACGACTTGGTGAGGGTAGCGGCGCTGCACTTGCCATGAATATTGTAGAATCAGCAATCAAAATTTTAAATAAAATGGCAACTTTCGAATCTGCCGGAATAAGTAAAAAAAAATAACCATGAAAAAAATCACTTTAATACTCGGCGGTATAAGAAGCGGTAAATCATATTTCGCTGAAAAAAAAGCGCTGTTTTATTCTGATAAACCGGTATATATCGCCACTTCGATACCATTTGATGAGGAAACAATATATAGGATTAAAATTCACAAAAAAAGAAGAAAATTAAAATTCAAATTAATTGAAGAACCTTATGACCTGACAAAGGTATTAAATAATTTATCCAGGCAAACGGTTATTATTGACTGTTTAACTTTAAATTTATCAAACAGGTTGCTATTAAAAAAAAAGAACCTGAATCTTGAAAATTTAATTAAGGATGATGAAATATATTTAAATAAAATTTATAAAATCATTAATAAGAATGAGTTAAATATTATTTTCGTTAGTAATGAGGTCGGTTGCGCACCGGTAGAAATAAATAAGCTCGGAAGATATTTTCAAGAACTTCAGGGAAGATGGAACAGAATAATAGCCGGATATGCAAATGAAGTATATAATGTTCAGGCCGGTATAACGAGAACAATTAAGAAAGAAGATATTTTTCCCTTTAAAATCAGTGCCCCTTCCTACCTGTTACCAACAGGATATATTGAAAATGTAACCTATTTATTGAATAAGGTGGATGATATCCAACTTCTACTTTTTGACAGCATGTCAGACGACCCTTTATTTAAGGACAGTACTATAAACACACTTAATTATTTAGCAGAAGAATCAAATATTACTTATTCTATTCATATGCAGGTAAGACCTAAAATATTTGAAGATTATGAAAAAAGATTGGATATAACACTATTTACAATAGAGAAATTAAATAAATTAAATATCAGTTCATTCATGTTCCATTATGACTTGCCGGATAATGTTAAATGGGAAAATTTAAAAGAAAAAGAAGCCAAAGAAATCGATGATAAATATATTATATTTTTACAAACCATAAAAAATAATTTTAAAAAAATCAATATATCTCTTGAAAACACAGAAACTCCCTTATCCGCACTCGATAGAGTCGTCTTAAAATGTGATATAACTTATTGTATCGATATTGGCCACCTGCTATTTCAAAAAAGAGATCTATCTGAAATTGAAAGCCGATTAATTAAAACCCGTGTTTTACACATACATGGAATTGAAAAAAAAGGAAATAAATTTTGTGACCATAAGGCAATAACCTACAATCGAGACATTTTTAAAATTATTGAGAAATTTAAAGGAATTTTAACAATTGAAAATTATCATCCAACCCTGTTCGAAAAAAGCCTAAAAGTTTTACAAGAATATTTTTAACATAAATTATAAAAATGTATAATATTTTATAAATATTATAAAATGAAAAAGATGCAGAGTAACAGAAATGCCGATTATGGAAATGAAATAGAAATACATGATTTAACCTATCAGATAAAGGGAAAAACAATCCTGAATGATGTAAATTTAAAAATAAAAAAGAGTGATTTCTGGCTGATTTTCGGTCCCAATGGAGCCGGGAAAACAACTTTATTTAAAATTTTGACTGGATTGATCGGGAATTATAAAGGCGAAATTCATGTCGATACCGAGAATATAAAGAAAAAATCAAGAAAAGAAATAGCAAAAAAAATTTCTTACCTCCCCCAGTTTGATGAATTTTCACTCCCGTTATCGGTAAAGGAAATTCTTCTGGCAGGACGATATCCCTACACTTCTTTTTTTAGGGATTATTCAACAAATGATTACGCCATATTGAATGAGGCTGTTGAACAATTCGGACTCGACGACTTTCTAAATCGGGACATCAATACCCTGAGCGGAGGCGAGCGGAAAAAAGTCATGCTGGCATCCGCTTTTATTCAGGATGTATCCATCATTCTCCTGGATGAGCCATTCACATTTCTTGACCCTCAGGCGGCTTCGAATCTGAAAAAAAACCTGGTCACATTGAATAAGGGAGGGAAAACCATAATCATCATATCCCACCATATCGAAACTTTATTCCCTCTGGTCAATAAAACAGCGGCTTTGAAATCAGGCAATCTCATCTATTCCGGTGATAAGGTATTTGACCGGGATATTTTAGCCAAAACTTATGGAATTCAATTCAATCATCTGGTCCTGGAAAACCGAGAAATCATTTTCATCGATGAATAAAAAATATCTTCTGCTTTTGATTATTGGCCTTGTAATGGTAATGTTACTCCCCTTTATCGGAATTATTAACATAAATTTAGCTTCTCTTTTTGAGAACAGCAACAGCAGTTTTATCTTCTGGCAAATCCGGATTCCCCGGACATTACTGGGATTCATGGCCGGTTCGTCCCTGGCCCTGGCCGGCCTCATTTTTCAAAATATATTTAAAAATAGCCTGGCCACACCCTATACCCTGGGAGTGTCTTCCGGTGCAGCGGCTGGTGTTGTCCTGGGTATCAAACTAAATTTATCCATGACTTTTCTGGGCCTAAACGGTCTTTATATATACGGTTTTGCCGGGGCCCTGCTATCGATCGGGGTGATCCTGGGAATTGCCCGAATAGTAAAGAGTTATTCAATCTATACCCTTCTGATGTCCGGAGTGGCTCTTAATTTCCTTTTCTCATCCATTATCGTACTGATTCAATATCTTTTTGATTTCACCCAGACCATTTCCATCCTGCGCTGGTTGATGGGAGGAATTACCCCTATCGGGTACAAGGAATTATTGTTTTTATTCCCCCTGTATATTTTTTTCATCCTGGGAACTTATTTTTTGAAAAATGAGTTGCTCATCGCATCCGCCGGAGAAGAATTTGCCTATTCCAAGGGATTGGATATTCGAAAATTCAGAATCATTATTTTCGTTGCTGTGTCTTTCATGATCGGGATTCTGGTTTCTTTTGTCGGCCCCATCGGGTTTATCGGACTGATTGTCCCTCACACTGCCAGACTTTTATTTAAGAGAGACTTCAAGTTAATGCTTGGTTTTACCATAATTTTAGGAGGAATGCTGCTGACCTTGACTGATTTTTTGGCCCGCACCATGATTCCGCCGGCCGAAATTCCGGTGGGCATCATCACTTCATTGATGGGAGCTCCCTTCTTCCTCTTTGTGCTGATCACCCATTTGCGAAAGAGCCGGTGAAATAATGCCCCGGATAACCATCATGGCTTCCTCCAGATAATTGTCTTTTTTCAACTGCTTAAACCATTCCTGCCGGATATCTGCGGCAATTTTCCGCTGCTCCCCGGACCGCTCTTCCGCAGCCCCTGAAACCGGATTGAGGGCCGTCCCCAATGAGGAGACGGTTATATGGGGGAATTCTTTCTGAAGCTGATCGATCTCTTTTTGCTGCTGCAGCACTTGCTGCTGTTCCTGGTAAAAGGTTTCAAAGTGGAGGCTTTTCCGCGTATTTTCCCGGGCAGCGCTTAGATTTTCAACATATAATTTCAGGCCCTTAAAATAGGGGTTACTTTCTATTCTCTTTTGACTCTCCGAGGAAAGGCTTTCCAGATCAAGCGGGTAGGCATCCCATTTTGAAAAGGAGACGGCAGTGATGGTATCCCAGGGCAGTGAATGATCCAGGTATTTTTCACCAATCTCCAGGTAATCAAAGCGGTCCGGGAAAATAATGTCCGGAATAATCCCCTGGAACTGATTGGAGGAGCCGTTAATGCGGTAAAACTTCTGGATAGTTAATTTCAATGCCCCCAGTTTATCCATTGCTTTCACATCCCGGCCATCTGTGGTAGTAGCCAGATAACGGTCCAAATCAACCATGATTTGAACGGTCCCCTTACCATACGATTGGTTGCCGCCCAGTATAACCGCTCTTCCATAATCCTGGAGAGCCGCCGCCAGTATTTCTGAAGCCGAAGCACTCAGGACATTGAGCATGACCACCAGCGGTCCGTTAAACTGGATCTTCCGGTCGGTATCCTTCAGAACCCGGATGCCCTGCTGCCGGTTTTTGACCTGAACAATCGGTCCCCTGGAGATGAACAGCCCGGAGATGCGGACGGCATCAATCAAAGACCCGCCGCTGTTGTTTCTAAGGTCCAGGACAATTCCGTCCATTTGTTTCCGGGTGAAATCAGCCAGAATCTTCTTGATATCATCGGTTGCATTCCGGCCCTTGCTGTTGGAAAAATCCCGATAAAACCGGGGCAAATAGATGTAACCGATGGTTTTTTTTATTTTTGAATTATACAGATAGGCGGATTTGGCAAAAGATTCCTCGACAATGACCACATCCCGGACAATGGGGATAACCTCTATCTGTCCGTCCGGTTTCTTAACGGTCAGCCGGACCAGGGTTCCCTTTTTACCCCGGATCAATTTTACTGAATCCACCACCCGCATGCCCACGATATCCACCGGTTCTTCCTCACCCTGGGCCACCTTCAATATCGAATCACCGGGCTGCAGCTCCTTCTGACGCCAGGACGGGCCGCCCGGAATGATGCGGGCTACTTTGACCAGTCCCCCCTCCTCTCTGAGCAGGGCCCCGATTCCCTCGAATTGACCGGTCATCTCAATATCAAAATCTTCCTTCTCCTTGGGAGGCAGGTAATTGGAATGGGGGTCAAACACCTGAACCAGGGCATTAAAATAAAGCCGGGAGGCATCATTTTGACTGGTCTGGAGCATTCTGGAAAACTGGGATTTGAAACTTTTCTCAACCGATTTGCGGGCTTTTGACTCCAGTTCGGGCGAAAAGTCCTTCTGCTCTTTGACCCGGACCAGATTGACATAATTGATCAGGCAATAATATTTTAATATTTTCCGCCAGTATTCCTTCAGCTCCGCCCGGTCCTGACAGTAGGCCCGCTTATCGGCATCCAGTTCCAGAGTTTCAAGCTCTGAGAAATCAAAAGGCCGGGAGAGGATTTCGGCATAAAATCCCATGACCTCCCTTATCCGCTGCTGTAAACGCTGACTGGCCATGATCATCAGGTCCATGTCCCCCTGTTTCAGCCCATCATCAATGCGGGTCAGATACGGTTTGAGTTCATCGATGTCAGTCTGGATAAAAAATCGCTTGTTATAATCCAGAATCTCCAGGTATTCCTTGAACCCCTGGATCGAAAAATCATCATTTATTTTCCTTTCACTATAATGAAAGTTTTCCAGGCTCTGATAGAGAAGCCGGGATAATAATTTTTCCCGGGTCAGATCGCCCTGCCCCTGAACCAGCTGGCCGGCCAGTAAAACCGCCAATACAATCCGTACAATTATTTTCATTTTCATTTTATCCTCTTGTTATCTGTTATACGATATTTGGTCCATATTGTATCAAAAAAAATCCCGATTCGCCACCGGTTTAAAAAACCGGCCCCACTTTCCGGTTTTCAAGCATCCATTGGCTGGCCTGCAGCATGGACAGGCAATAGGTCTTCATTTCAGATGCCAGCACCTTCCGGCTGTTGATATGGTCCCGGGGATCCAGGGAATGATAATGATACAGCGATTCATTCTCCACGGACCGGATCACCAGAAAATATTCATGGTTCAGACAGCCCACCTTGTCATCACTGCAAAAGTAGATAAAAGGCCGCCTCTCTTTTATCAGGTCGATGCCAAAGGTATTGTTCACATAGCTCAGGTTCAGCAGCCCCATGATGGTCGGAAACACATCGATCTGCCCGCCAATCCGGGTAAAGCGACGGGGTTCTTTAAGGATATGGGGAGCATGAATGATGAGGGGGGTATGAAAAAATGACAGGGGCAGGTCATAGGAGTTCCTCACATGGCTGCCGCTGTCGGCAATAAAAACAAAGATTGTATTGGCATACCACTCCTGGCGGGAGGCCAGTTTCATAAACTTTCCCAGGGCCCAGTCGGCATATTCCACAATCCTGTGTTTCAGTTTCCGGCTCCGCGGCCGGAAGGGGATATCATCGGGAATGATAAAGGGCTGGTGATTGCTGGCGGATAAAAATACAGCAAAAAAGGGCCGGCCTTCCCGGTTCAGACGGTTCAGCCGGGGAATAGAAAACTCAAACATATAGTCATCCGGAACTCCCAGGGTGCTCAACACCTTTTCAGCCGGATAGTCATCTTCGGCAATAATTCGGTCCATTCCATTGGCCCTTAAAAATCCGCCGACATTATCGAACTGATCGTCATGGGTAGTAAAGAATATGGTCTGATAGCCCTGTTGCTTAAGCATATTGGGAAGCCCCGAATAGACCATTATGGAAGCCCCTTTTAGCGGATTCCGGCGCCTCCAAACCGGGTAGGCAAACAGGCTGGAATATATTCCCGAATAAGTATGGGTTCCGGCTGTGTAAATATTGTCAAACATATAAGATTCCCCGGCCAGCCGGTCCAGGTTGGGAGTCAGCCGGCGGTTATTGCCGAAATGTTCCATCAGTTCAGCCGACATGCTCTCCATGATCACCAGAATCACATTGGCACGCAGCGGTTCACCATCTGAAACCACCCGGCGGGCAATGGGCGAATCCTTCGGATCTGATTCCCGAATATTGAAATATCTCCTTGCCTGCTCCAGGAACCGGCCGTCATCCATGAAGGCGGGATCCCGATTGTTATCAGCCCTATCATCCAGAATACTTCTCGTCAGGGTAAAAACCGGGTTCAAACCGAGTTGATTCGGAAACCCGTAAGCGGAAAAATAGGCGGTTCCGACCCGGATCGGGGACTTCACCGCCAGCCGCCCCCGGATGCCTATAAATATTATAATGGAGAAAAGAATAAAAAAAGCAATTCCATTCACCAGCTGATGAAACCGCGACATACCGGACAGGTTTTTTTTCTGCCGCTGGATTTTTTTTCTGATCCTCAATAGAAAAAACCAGAATAACACACAGCTCAAGATAAAGGGAAAGATGAATACCCAGTAGCGTACATCTTGAATAATCATCTTAAAAACGAAATTCGGATTGTTGGCACCGGCAAAAATTCCGGTGGATGCCCGGGAAAAAAAATGATTAAAATAAGGGACATCAACCGAACAGATCAGGAAAGCCAGGGAATACAAAATTCCCGTGTAAAGGGTGGATATTTTTAAGACCCATTCATTGTTCCGGTTTCGAAAAAATGAAAAAACCGAAAGAACCAGAAAAGGGATGACCAAAATATAGCCGGAAACAACCGTATCAAATCGCAAACCCATTAAAAAAGCCCGTAAAATCAGACTGACGTGGGGAGAAGAAAGTGCGGACAGCCGGTCCAGGTTGTTGAGAAAAAGCAGGATCCGGAACAGGGTAAAGAAAACCATGCCCATGAGGTACACCCGGACCAAAAACCGGATGTGCAGGGGAATAAAAATTTTTTTCATTTCAAATCACCCTCAAGGGTTTCACCTACCCCATTCATGGCAGAGATTGGCATAATGTATGTAGTAAATATTTTATCACATTAATTTTTTTTGACTGTTCTGACAAAATGATTTGATAAGGCTTTATACAACTTTCCTTGAAATATATTGTCGATTTTTTTCAAACTTTTTAAGCCAAAAACAAAAGCTATGGCAATCGGATCGGCCCGGTAATCCGTATGCCCTTCATAAAAACCATATCTCATAATGTAATAAGGAGCCATCTCACTGAAATGAATACAGCAAAGTTTCTTTTCAAGTTCAGCCATTTGTTTTTTGGAGAGATGGGAATATTTTTTCTCTACATATAATTTTTCTTCAAGGGATAATTGATATTGAATATTCATACTGAACGTTCCCTGGATTTCATCCTGAAATATGGATACCTGCCATCCCTTGGTTCCACTTGCATTCAGTTTGATCTTCCTCCCATTGTAAAACACATATTGAATGTTGGCCCAGAACCTCCCCCAGTTTTTTAATTCAATTTCCTTAAGGATGATATTCCAGATATGAAAAAGAGGTTTGGCCATCTGAGGATGGGTCAGGTTTAGCTTTCTAACCAAACGGTTATCACCTTTCAAAACCGAGATGATGTCTTCATCATGGGCCATGAAACCCGCTCCTGAAAACCTTCCGGGACATCCAATATAGGTGATAACTTCAACAGGAATACCGGTAATCATGGTTTTTTCATTCAATTGCTGCTCGTTGTGCAGCCCGGTTTTTACCAGATCAGGAAAATCGCCCGAGTCCACCTCCAGCTGACGGTCTTTTCCAAATAAAGATTTAATTTTTCTGCTATAAAGTAAAGGATTTCCATTTTCTACTGTAACCGGGATAAGAGTAAATTTATTTTTTTTTGTAAAGGCGATCACCACCTCCATGCCATCCTCAGTCCTGAATGGAGAAGGCACATCGGGCATTTGATCAAGGGTTTTGGGATAGAGAAGATAGGTTTTTTGATTATGGTAAATCTGAACAGGTTTGTCCTCTGAAGAACCTATTGATTTATCGACAACCAATAAAACAAATAATAAAAAAATAATCAACTGTAATTTGGTTTTGCGTATTATTCTTATTCTCCATGCTAAAAATCCATCATCATTATTAATATACCAGTATAATTCTTTATTTACAAACGATATGCTCAATCACAGTCCCCGTTCTTTTTTTTTGCTTAAATTTTGACCATTTATTGACAAAAATTTTTAATTTAAATATTATCTAGTTCTGCGATTACAATAATGTCATTAAAATTCAGAAGGGTAATTAGAGTATGAAAAAAGGACGAGGAATTTTCGGTCGCTTTGGATTCATTTTAGCTGCTACCGGTTCGGCAATAGGCCTGGGAAATCTTTGGAAATTTCCCTATATAACATGGCACAATAATGGTGGGGCATTTGTGCTGGTCTATTTAGCCAGTATTGTTGTTATTGGTTGGCCTATCATGATGGCTGAAATTCTGATTGGTCGGAAAACCCAGAAAAATCCTGTGCCTGCATTTGAGGAACTGGGTTCAAAAAAATGGAGTTCAGTTGGCTGGTTGGGTGTTATAACCGGCCTGGTTATTCTCGGTTATTATTGCGTAATTGCCGGGTGGACCATTACATCTTTTATAAAATGTTTGGGATGGAGTTTTTCAGGATATGTAAAACCAGCAGAGGGCGCTTTTGATAATTTCACCAGCAATGGACTGCTTCAACTCTCATTATCATTTACATTTATTGTGATAACTGCCCTAATAATATGGAGAGGTGTAAAAAGAGGTATTGAGCGTACGACCAAGATTCTAATGCCCATACTCTTTGGAATTATAATTTATCTGGTAATAATGGTTTTTTCTTTACCGGGTATTGGTGAAACCTTTAGATTCTTATTTAGTGCAAACTTTGCGGATTTGCCCAGCACTGCAATACTTGAATCCGTGGGTCATGCTTTCTTCACGCTTTCACTGGGCATGGGGGCAATGATCACATACGGCTCTTATATGAGCCGCAAAGAATCAATAGCACGTAATGCTGCATTGGTGGTTTTTTTAGATACACTGATAGCAATAAGTGCCTGTATTATCATGTTCACTATTATTTTTTCTGTTCCTGATGTAAAAGAGAGTGTTTCCGCTAACCCAATAGGTATGCTGTTTGTCACACTTCCCAATCTGTTGTATACTCAAATCCCATTTGGATCTACTTTAGCACCCATATTTTATATTCTGGTTGGATTTGCTGCTCTTTCCTCAACTATATCGTTACTGGAAGTTCTTGTCTCATTTCTTGTTGATAAATTGAAAATGGGCCGTCATAAGGCAACACTGGTGGCTACAGCCTCATCATATGTTATTTCCATCTTTGCAGCGCTTTCGTTGGGTGCGTTGCCGTTTTTATCCAATCTAAATATATTTGGTGAAGGTAAAAATGGGGTGCTGAACACCCTTGATCATCTGGCATCCAACTGGATGCTTCCTGTTGGAGGGCTGTTTATTACTATTTTTGTCGGCTGGTTCATGGATAAAAAGATCTGTCAGGATGAGATCAGGTTGTATAAACCTGATGGCAGTCCTAAATTAACCTATAAATTCTTTCGTTTTTTTATAAAATTTATTGCGCCTCTGGCAATTCTGGCAGTTATCATAGCGGTTATTCTTGGAAAGGACTTCAGTTGAAATAGGGACAGTCCAAATTCACCGGGCACTTTCCGCAGTCCGGATTCCGGGGTTTGCAAATCGTTTGTCCGAATCCGACAAGGGTTTTATTCAACTTTTTCCAGAGGTGAACCGGAAACAACTCTTTCAGCTCACCCTCTACCGTTTCCGGAGTGTTTCCGCCAGCCCAGCCCAGTCGCCTGGATATCCTGAATACATGGGTGTCCACGGCCACGGCCGGCCGGTCAAAGGCTAAGGCCAGAACCAGGTTGGCGGTTTTCCGGCCCACACCCGGAAGCCTGACCAGTTCTTTAAATCCTGACGGCACCCCCCCCCTTTCCGGTATGGCCAGGCAGATCTTCAGGATGTTGGCGGCCTTCTGCCGGTAAAATCCCACCGGGTAAATCAGGCGGCTGATTTTATCCGCTCCCAGTTTCAGCATCTTTTCCGGGGAATCCGCAGCTCCGAATAATGCCTTGGAAGCTTTCAGGGTCACCCCGTCCTTGGTCCGGGAACTGAGGAGAACGGAGATCAGTATCCTGAAGGGGGTGGTTCGGATGCTGTTTTCAAAGGCATTGACCGGGGGTTGCAGATCCCGAATATGATTCTCGATGATTTGCAGCAGTTTCTCAGGACTTGATTTTTTCTTCATTAACCAGGATTTCGGTCTTAATGTTGACCGAGGACACCAGAGTGGCCGACACCCCGCAGTATTTTTCCTGGGACAGGGTTATGGCTTTTCTCAATTTGTCAACGGGCAGGTCTTTTCCCCGGAAGCGGTAGCGCAGCACAATTTCAACAAACCTTCGGGGATGCTCCCGGGCCAGGCTGGCATCGGCTTCCACTTCAAAGGCATCCACATCCACCTTCATTTTTTTCAGTATGGACATCACATCCATCCCGGTGCAGCCGGCCAGGGACACCAGGGTCAACCCTTTGGGTTTGGGACCCTTTTCCTGGCCGCCCACTGATTTATCGGCATCAATCACAAAACGGAACCCATCCAATTCCGCCTCAAATGACAGACCCTCCTGCCAGGTGATTTTTGATTTCATTTAACCTCCTGAATCTGAAAAAACAACGGATATGATTTCATGATTTGACATTATAAGAACTTCTTCAACTTTTTTCAACCAATAAAAAGTGGGTTCAATTTTTTTATACATTAATGCAAGGAGATATTGTTCATTCATCACACTCGCTATAATAACAACCGTTTATGTCTCGTTCACCCGTCCGGTAATTGACCGGATCACGACTCGTCTCACTAAAAATGTCCAACTCAGCCTTCGGCCTCAGCCAGAGACATTTTTTCCAGAAGATGGGATCATTCGACTCGTTCTCACCGGTACCCAATTCCCTTCCTGAGGTTCACTCGATCATGAACGGTTGTTTATAGCAAGGAGCGGGCGGAGCAAACAATCTCCGTAACGGCTTCTGAAGCCAATTTCTCGAACATCGAAAATTGGCGGAAGGCTCCCGAAAATGAGAACATTTTCGGGTAAAGTGGAGGAGACTGTTTGCGCAAGCCCGCCATTAATTGACGGAATTAAATCGGATATATCCAGAAAAAAAGGAGTTCTGTCATTTATATATCAAAATAAATAAATGTTCATTAATTCGTCCATGCAAACTATGTAGAGGAATGGTGAACGAACAACATATCCTTGCATTATCTCTTCTGGGCATGATATGATTGGATCGGGGACGGTAACGTACCATGAAGCTGAGCAAGGCAAAAATCATTGATATCCTAAAAATCACCGAGGATATCAACCATATCAAGGACATCGATTCGTTACTGGACCGGGTCCTGACCGAGGCCCGCCATTTCACAGGAGCGGATGCCGGCTCCATTTACCTGGTCAGGGGAAATAAATTGTCCTTTGAATATGTCCATAATGAAACCCTGGAAAAAGAGGATGCCTCCAGCAACCGCCATATATATCAAAAAAAGGAAATGGACATTGATCCGCACTCCCTAGCCGGTTATGTGGCCCTGACAAAGCTGCCCCTGGCCATCGATGATGCCTACCGAATCGGCAAAGGCCTCCCCTATTCCTTTAATAAGTCCTTTGACCTGCAGTCGGATTACCATACCGGTTCCATCCTGACCGTGCCCCTGGTCACCAGCCGGGACCATATCACCGGGGTGATGCAGATCATCAATCCCACCGATAAATCGGGCTCTCCCGTCACCTTCAGCCAGGATCATCAGCTGCTGGTCTCCTACCTGGCTTTTCATGCGGCTGTGGCCATTGAAAAGGCCATGATGACCCGGGAAATGATCCTGAGGATGATTAAGATGGCCGAGCTCCGGGACTCCAAGGAAACCGGGCCACATGTCAACCGGGTGGGCGCCTACAGCATTGAGATTTATCATCGCTGGGCCCTGTCCCGTCAGATCCCTCTGGACAAAATTAAAAAAACCAAAGACATTCTGCGTATTGCCGCCATGCTCCATGACATCGGTAAAATCGGGGTCACCGATGCCATACTGAAAAAAAAAGAAGAGTTGTCCGAAGCCGATTGGGAGCAGGTCAAGAGGCATGCCGAATACGGGTTCCGCCTGTTTGAGGACACCAGTTCGGAATGGGAAGACATGGCGGCTGAAGTGGCCCTGTGCCACCACGAGAGATGGGATGGCCGGGGATACCCCCGGCAGATAAAGGGAGATAAAATTCCCATCACCGCGCGGATCGTGGCCCTGGCCGATGTGTATGACGCACTGGTGTCCAAGCGCAGTTACAAGGATTCCTGGGATGAGCAAAAAATACTGGAATTCATCCGGCAGGAACGGGGCAAGCATTTTGACCCGGGAGTGGCGGATGCCTTTTTATCTATCATTGACATCATCAAGGCCATCCAGGGAAAATACCCCATATGAATTTGCCTTAATAACCTGAATAAATACCCGAAGTCATATCAAATCCATTTGGATTAACTTTTGGTGATTTCAGGCATTGAAATTTTTTTTCCGGAATTGTATATTTAAGAGGGGGTAAAATTAAATCACATATGAAAAAAATGAAAGCAGATTTATGATGTCAATTATTCAAGAACGCCAGGGGGACTGATCCCGGAAAATGACAAAAACAGAAAACTCAGGCCAATTAAAAAAATATGCCGAAGACCTGCAAAAGGTTGCCAAATCTGAAAAAGAAAAACGGACGGAACTGGATGCGGCCAATAAGCAGTTAAGAGCCTATGCCGAGGCCCTGAATGAAACCGTCCGCAGGTTAAAAAAGACCAACAAAAAACTAAAAAATCAGGTTGAGTTTGAAGAACGAGAAAAACTGTTGCAACAGAAGCTCATTCACACAAATAAAATGACCTCCCTGGGAAGCCTGGCCTCGGGGATCGCTCACGAGATCAATAATCCGGTTACTTTTATTATGGGAAATTGCCAGATACTCCTGGATATGTGGACGGATATGGAGAAAATATTCCAGAAGTATTCCGAAGATCATGGGAATTTTATAATGGGGGGAATACCCTTTACCGAAATCAAAGAAATGGTCCCCAAAGTACTTACCAATAATATCGAAGGTGCCAGAAGGATCAGTCAGATTATCGGTAACTTAAAAGATTTTAACCTGCCTAAAAGCCGCCTATCCCCTGAGAAAATCAATATCAATGAAGTCATAGATTATGCAATCACCATCCTGAACAGCCAAATTAAAAAAAGAACAACTGCCTTCAGTATAAATCTGGACAATAATCTTCCCCTGACAACAGGAAGCAGCCGTGAGATAGAACAGGTCATCATCAACATTATTCAGAATGCCCTCCAGGCTTTACCAAAAAAAACATCTGCCATTAAAGTTTCATCCGCATTTCTTAAAAAATCGGGTGTTCTCCAGATAAAAGTTGAAGATGAGGGTATGGGTATGGGAAAAAAGACTTTAGCTCGAATTTATGAACCATTTTATACTACCCGGGAAAAAAGTGGAGGTACCGGTCTGGGACTTTACATTTCCTATGCCATTGTAAAAAAACATCGGGGAAACCTGGAAATTATTTCTCAACCGGGGAAGGGAACAACGGTTACCTTAGAATTACCGGTTGAAAACCAAGGAGATAAGCCATGACAAATTCGGATCCCAAATTCCCTCCAATACTTTTAGTGGATGATGAAACCAGGGTATTACTCAGTTACAGCTACATGATAAAGAGTGCGGGGATAGAAAACATTGTTACCCTGGACGATCCAAGGCTGGTCATGCCCTTTTTATCCGAAAATTCAGCGGCGGTAGTTGTGCTGGACCTCAACATGCCTTTTATAAGCGGAAAGGAACTTCTGGACCGAATCAAAAAGGAGTACCCGGAGATTCCGGTCATCGTTGCCACAGCCACCAACGAGGTGGACACTGCGGTTGATTGCATGCTGACCGGCGCCTGTGACTACCTGGTCAAACCCATTGAAAAAAACCGGCTGATCTCCAGTATCACCAGGGTGCTTGAACTCAGAGAACTCGAAAACGAGGTGTCGGCACTAAAAGACTCCCTGCTCTCTCAGGGATTGAAAAACGAAGATGCCTTTTCCCATTTTGTGACCTGCAGCAAATCCATGCTGTCCATATTCAAGTACATTGAAGCCATCGCCGACTCCCCCTTCCCGGTACTCATCCTGGGTGAGACCGGGGTGGGCAAAGAACTGATTGCCCGGTCCATTCACCTTTCCAGTTCCGGAAGTAAAAATTTGGTGGTGGTAAACGTTTCCGGACTGGACAACCAGCTTTTTACCGACACGCTCTTCGGTCATAAAAAAGGTGCTTTTACCGGGGCTGCCTCGCATCGTGACGGCCTGATTGTCCAGGCTGAGGGAGGAACCCTGTTCCTGGATGAAATCGGAGACCTGGGTACGCCCTCCCAGGTGAAGCTTCTGAGGTTAATCCAGGAAAAGGAATATTATCCCCTGGGCTCAGATCTCCCTCAAAAAACAGACTGCCGCATTATTACCGCTACCAATCGGGATATCAAAGCACTGTTAAAAGAGGGTAAATTCAGGAAGGATCTGTACTACCGGTTTATGGCCCACCAGATTTATATACCGCCTCTGAGAGAAAGAAAAGATGATATCCCCCTGCTGGTCCGCCACTTCTTAGCTGAAGCAGCCAGATCCCTTCATAAAAAAGTACCCGCTTATCCCCCGGAGCTGATTACCCTTTTAAAAAGCTATGACTTTACGGGGAATGCCCGCGAACTTCAGGCCCTCATATACGATGCCATGTCCAGGTATGAATCCGGTATCCTTTCGTTAAAAAGTTTCAGGAAACTCATTGAACTTGAAAAAAATGAGAGACATGATGACTCGGCTGCCTCCGATGACACAACCCAAATCAGCCAATTCATAGACGGGTTTCCCACCCTGAAGCAGAGCGAAGAGTTCTTGATTGATAAGGCGCTCAAAATTTCAGAAGGGAACCAGGGTGTGGCAGCTTCGATGCTGGGAATTTCCCGGCAGGCGTTAAATAAAAGGCTTCAGCGCAGTAAACAAAATCTGAAGAACACAAAAGAAGGCACCTGAATTTAGTTCTCAAAATATTTTTCAGGATTTCTTAATGGGGTTAATGGTTTTGATGCATGCGGCTTTCCATTTCAGGAGTGATAAAATTCCTCAACTTCTTCATGCCATCCATTTTTTCAGCCTTAAATTGACCTATGACACGAATCAATTCATCTGTGGACTGTTCAACGATCTCATAGAATTTCGAAGCAATAAATCCTGATTCGATTCCTAAAGCCAGAACCACCGCTTCTTCCCGGGTGAACCTAATCGATCTGGCATTCCGTATGAGCTCCTGAAGGAAATCCAATCCGGTCAGAACGGTTTCAATGGTAAAACGCATCATATTATAGTGAAAGCTGCCCTCAGCAATTTTTCCGATACAGGAACGCAACCAGTCTGCATACCTTACTTTGGGGACGGCAAGTTTCAGCCAGAAGTGTTTATCGGCGGGAAATTTTTTACTGTATAATGTATAAAGGTAAGCTAACATATCCTGGTATTCGGCCAAGGTTTCAATTTTTTGCTTCTGCCAGCCTGAAAAATTCATGTTGGCCTCCTTGTTTGGTTCATTACACAAACATGATGCAACTTGAATGCCAATCATAATTAACAAAAATATCTTTTTATAATGCCTGTTTCAGATTAATTTGAAAAAATATTAAAAAAAAAAGGCTGCGATGAAAATTGACACAATGTCAACGAAAATTACAGCGCTATTTGTTTTAGATTTGTTGTTAAAATTTATTGATTTATTTTTGTGGTTACATTATTATATTAATATTTTACAAGAGTAACGAGGGTTTGGAAAAAGTATCTCTACTCAAAAGTATTAGGGGAAAGAAAAAATGAAAGATGAAATAATAAAAAAAGACCATGAAATAAATCGTCTGAAAAACCGCATAAAAGAACTTGAAAAGTCAGAAGCCGAACGCCAACAGGCCGAGGAAAGAATTAAACACCTGAACCGGGTACTTCGTGCTATTCGCAAGGTCAACCAGCTTATTATCAGAGAAATAAACCGGGATGCGCTTATTCAAAAAACTTGTAAAATCCTTATTGAAACACGTGGTTATTATAATGCATGGATAGTGCTTTTGGATGAAAAGGGAAAATATCTTGCGTCTTCCAGAACCGGATTTGGAAAAGACTTTGCTCCGATGAAAAAGTTACTTGAGCAAGAAAAATGGACAGAGTGTGGAAAGAGGGCACTGAAACAAAAGGAATTGATCATTACAGAAGACCCAAAAAAAGAATGCCCGGATTGTCCGCTTTCCTCAGCCTATGCCGGGCGGGGTGCTTACACGGTTTGCCTTGTTCATCATGACAGAATTTACGGACTGCTCTCGGTATCCATTCCCATAGAATTTGCACAAAACCAGGAAGAACAGTTATTATTCAGGGAAATTGCCAGCGATATTTCCTTTGCACTTCACAATATCAGAGTCGTACAAGATCAAAAGAAAGCGGAGAAAATGCTTCAACAAAATGAGGATGAATTAAACGCAATTTTCAACGGAGCTAATGACGGCATAGTTTTACTCGATAAAACCGGTAAAATTTTAAGAATCAATAAATATATAGTTGAAATTGGAGGTTATACAGAAGAGGAGATCTTAGGAAAACGATTTAGTGCTTTGAAAATGTTCCCCAAGAAGAGCATGTCAAAAATGATAACCGTTTTTGGTAAACTGATTAAAGGTCAGGAAATTTCTTACGAAGTGGAAGCGAAGACTAAAAAAGGTGAAAAGAAGATTATTGAAGTTCATAATTCATTTGTAAAGAAAGAAGGAAAAGTCAAAGGAGTTATTGCAATCTTGAGAGATATCACCAAGCGCAAGAAGTCAGAAGAAGAATTAAAAAAACATAAGAATCACCTGGAAGAATTGGTTAAGGAGCGAACTGCGGAGCTGGAAAAGAAAAATAAAAAGCTCAAACACTTTAATGAACTATTTGTAGGAAGGGAATTCAGGATAAAGGAACTGAGGGATAAAGTGAAGGAATTGGAGAAGGTAAGGAAAAAATAATGAAAGATAAGAAAGTAATAAAAGAAAAAGAAATAAGGATATTCAAAAAAAAGATAAAAAAACTTGAAAAATCAGAAGCCGATCGACAATGGACCGATGAAGAAACGATCCTATTATCGAATGCAGTGAGGATGTCCAGGGACAGCATTGTAATCTCTGACCTGGAAGGTAAGATCACCTATGTGAATGACGCCACCCTAAAAATGTACAGAATCGATGACAGAGAAACCCTGATCGGAAGAGACTCATTCGAATTGATCATTCCTGATGAACGAGACATTGCAATAAATGGAAAAAAGGAGTTGCTGAAAACCGGAAACCTGGAGGAGCGAGAACACCACATCACCACCAGGAGTGGTGATACTATCTCCGTGGAGATGGGTATTGCTATTGTGAAAAATGCAAAAGGCGAACCGATAGGGTTTGTAGCTATAAGCAGAGACATCACCGAACGCAAGAAGGCGGAAAAAGAGCTATGGAAAGCGTACAAGCAATGGGAAACAACTTTTGATGTCATTGAAGACTCGATTTTCATGTTAGATAAGGATCTTAAGATATTAAAATGCAATTCTTCAACCGCCCGCTTATTCGGAAAATCATATAAAGAAATCATCGGTAAGCACTGCTGGCAACTCGCTCACGGCACATCGAGTCCGATTGAAGGATGTCCACTCATGCGAATGAAAAAAACCCTGAAAAGAGAATCGATGCAGCTTCCCATAGGTGATAAATGGTTTGAAGTCAGCGTTGATCCAATATTAGATTCTACTAATAAACTATTTGGCGCAGTCCATATTATGCAGGACATCACCGATCGAAAGCGGACTGAAGCGGAACTGAAAAAACACCGGTTACACCTGGAAGAATTGGTCAAAAAGCGAACATTAGAGCATGAAAAATCACAGCAAGCTCTCACCTTCCTCCTGGAAGATGTAAACGAATCCAGTGATGAACTCCAAGATAAAACCGAAAAGTTGAATGATTCATTAAAAGAGGTGGAAAAAGCCAGAGACAATATCGATGCAATTTTAAAATCGATTGTTGACGGACTTATTGTAACCGATCTGGAAAACAGAATAATATTAATGAATCTTGCTGCCGAAGCTTTACTAAAGGTTAATTTCATAAAGGTTCTGAATAAACCGCTTGATTCGGTTATAAAAAATAAAGAGTTAGCTGAAAAGTTTAAGGTTACGGTTTTTAAAGCGGAAAAAGGGTATCAATTTGATTTTAAATTATTAATAGGAAATACCAAATATCCCCGTACTTTTAACGCCAGGACTTCGACTATAAAAAATAAAAATGGTAAAACCACGGGAATAATATCTGTCTTCAGCGATGTGACCCGGGAACGTGAAATCGACCGGATGAAAACCGAGTTTCTCTCCACTACTGCCCATGAGCTCAGAACGCCTTTAACCACCATTCAGGGATTCTCCGAGGTTTTGCTTACCCGGAACGACCTGAAAAGCGAGGAGAGAGAAAAATTCCTTAACTACATCAACAAACAGGCAGTCAATCTTGGCAATATCATCAGTGATCTGCTGGATGTTTCCCGGATTGAATCCGGGATTGGATTCACATTGAAAAGAAAAGAAATCAGCATAAATCATATTATTTCCAAACTTACCGAAAGCTACCAGATCGCCAATCCGAAGCACAAGTTTATTAACCATCTGGAGAAAACAAATACATCGGTTTTTGCCGACAGTGAAAAAATCGAGCAGGTAATGCAAAACCTGCTCAGCAATGCGGTACATTATTCACCCGGAAGAGGAGAGATTCGGATAACCTCCGAAATATCTGATAACCAATACCGGGTGATGGTGGTAGATGATGGATTGGGAATGACAACGCAACAGGTAAGCCAGATATTTGAAAAATTCTACCGGGCCAATTCATCAGATACGGCGCCACCGGGAACCGGACTGGGGATGAGTATCGTTAAGCTTATCATCGATGCCCATAAAGGAAAAATCCGGGTGGAAAGCGAACCGAAAAAAGGAACCCGGGTGATTTTTTCCCTTCCGGTCGGATTGAAAGGTGCTGATCGGGGTAATGGCAATGATGTGAAGGAGATCAACACAAAGGATTGATATAAGAAGGGGGAGGAGAAAGAGGATGAAAATAATTTTAATCGTTGATGATCAGCTTGAGGTGAGAGAACTGGTGGATGTAACCCTGCGGACATCCGGGTTAACGATTTTACAGGCCAAAAACGGAGAGGAGGCAATTGATATTGCCCGCCAGGAGAAACCTGACCTGATCATCATGGATATCATGATGCCGGGAAAAATCGATGGGCTCGAAGCAACCCGAATAATAAAGAGTGATCCTGAAACCAGAGGA
>CBDAFS010000011.1:0-73532 GCA_965195285.1 uncultured Aminicenantes bacterium
GGAAATGGTCATGCCCGGAGACAGTGCGAATTTGGATATTGAATTGATCACCACCATTGCCATTGAGAAGGGCTTCAAGTTTGCCATCCGGGAAGGCGGACGCACCATCGGTGCCGGTTCCGTAACCGAGATCATTAAATAAAAAAAACAAAATGGCTAAAAGCGATAAACGAATCAAGGTTCAATTGAAGTGCTCGGTTTGCGACCGTAAGAACTATTCAACCATGAAAAACAAGCAGAATACAACCGAGAAATTAAAATTAAAAAAATATTGTTCCTGGGATAGAAAGCATACCCTTCATAAGGAGGTAAAATAGGTCAGTAGCTCAATTGGTAGAGCACCGGTCTCCAAAACCGGGGGTTGGGGGTTCGAGACCCTCCTGACCTGTTCTGGATAATATGGGAAAAAAAGGAAATATATTTAAGAGAATCAAGAATTACTTGAATGAGATAAGGGGTGAACTGAAAAAAGTCACCTGGCCGACAAAGAACGACCTCTATAAAACCACGATTGCGGTTATCGTATCTTCAATTATATTTGGAATTTATCTGCAAGTGGTGGATGTGAGCTTTTCAACCATTATTCTAAAAGTCATTGATTTTTTCAAGTAAGCCAAGATGACTGTAAAATGGTATATTATTCATGTTTTTTCAGGCTCAGAGGAGTTTGTGGTAAAAGCACTGGAAGAGAAAATAACAAAATACAAAATGGAAGATCAAGTGGTTGATATTGTGATTCCCAAAGAGAATGTCATTGAAATTCGAGACGGTAAAAAGGTGGTTAGTGAGAAGCGATCATTTCCGGGTTATATACTGGTTAAGATGGAAATGAATGACAAAAATTGGTATTTTGTTCGGAACACCCCCAAGGTTACCGGATTTATCGGTACCGGGAAAAAGCCCAAACCGCTTTCTGAAAATGAAGTTTCTACGATCTTGAAGCATATTGAAACCACCCAGGTGACACCCAAGCCAAAATATCATTTTGAAGTGGGTGAAGCAGTCAAGATTATTGACGGTCCCTTCATCAATTTTAACGGGATAGTGGATTATGTCCAGGAAGAGAAAAATATGCTGAAGGTAATCGTGACCATTTTCGGAAGGCCAACCCCGGTTGAATTGGATTTTTTACAAGTTGAAAAAATATAGGAGATTTTTAGATGGCAAAACAAAGAACCAAACCTGTGGTTAATAGTTTTAAACTTCAATTGCCTGCCGGTAAAGCCACTCCTGCTCCTCCTGTTGGACCTGCATTGAGTCAGCACGGACTTAATATTATGGAGTTTGTCAATCAGTTCAATAAGGCCACTGCGAAAATGGAAGATGGGATGATTATTCCAGCTGAAGTTTTGATTCACCCAGATAAAACTTTTACCATGAGATTGAAAACCCCGCCGGTTTCATATTTGCTTAAAAAGGCAGCCGGCATCATGAAGGGATCCGACGAACCCAACAAAACCAAGGTTGGAAAGGTGTCATTGAAACAGGTTGAGGAGATTGCCAAAAGTAAGATGCCGGATTTGAATACCGACAATCTGGAAGCAGCGGTACAAATTGTAAAAGGAGCTGCTAGAAGTATGGGTGTGGAGATTAAATAATGGCAAAGAGAAGCAAAACCTACAGAAGTTCCAAGGAAAAAATTGAAAATAAAGACTATGCCCTCGAAGAGGCGGTTGCTATTTTAAAAGAACTCAAGTCTGCCCGGTTCGATGAATCAATTGATATTTCAATCCGGCTGAATGTGGATCCGAAGTATCCGGAGCAGATGGTGAGAGGTACGGTGGTGTTGCCCCATGGCACAGGAAAGCAGATCCGGGTACTGGCGATTGCCAGCGGTGAAAAACAGAAAGAAGCGGAAAACGCCGGTGCTGATTTTGTCGGCGGTGAGGATATGGTGGAAAGGATTGAAAAGGAAGGCTGGTTTGACTATGATTTGATTGTAACCACTCCCGATATGATGAAGCATGTGGGGAAACTGGGTAAAATCCTCGGTCCCAGGGGGTTGATGCCCAGCCCCAAAGCGGGTACGGTCACTTTCAATATCCAACAGTGTGTGGATGAAATTAAAAAAGGCCGGGTGGAGTTCAGGGTGGACAAAACCGGTATTATCAATTCTAGTCTGGGGAAAATGTCTTTTGATACGCCCAAAATCATTGAGAATGTGTCTGATTTTATCACCTCTGTTTTAAAGGCCAAACCCATCTCCCTGAAGGGTAAATATGTACGTTCGGTCTTCATCAGCTCAACCATGAGCCCCTCGATCAAATTAACCATTCAGGAATTTGAAAAGTAAAAGGAGGACGTTGTGGCAAGTCGAAAAAATCTGGAAATAAAACAAAAGAAAGTAGATGAATTGGGTGAGATCTTCAACAATAACGGGGTTTACCTGATTGATTATCGGGGATTGGCTGTAAAGGAAATTGAGGAACTGCGGAATCAAATAAAAAGACTGGATGCAGATCTGAAGGTCATAAAAAACCGTCTGATTATCAAATATTTTGAAAAGGCTAACAAGGAGATTGACCGGGAATCTCTTACAGGTCCGACCGCTGTGGCCTATGGAGATGAAAAATATGTCGAAATGGCCAAGGTGATCGCCGATTTTGAAAAGGAAAATAAAAAAATAAAAATCAAGTCGGGATTCATTGAACACAAATTTGTTAATGATATAGAGATAAGAAATGTGGCAAAACTTCCAGGCAAACCGCAATTGATGTCCCAATTGGCGTTCTCAATGGCGATGCCCTTGAAGAAGTTTGGAATGTCTTTATCTGCCCCGCTAAAAAGCATGCTGATTTTACTGAATCATTTAAAAGATAAAAAACAGAAGGAGGAGTAAAACAATGGCCGAAATAACCAAGGAAAAATTCTTTGAACATCTAGATAAGCTGACGATACTGGAGCTATCAGGGTATATCAAAGAGTTTGAAGATCGTTATGATATTAAAGCTGAAATGGCAGTCATGCCGGTAGCAGGTGTTGCCGCACCTGCAGCAGCAGAAAGTGCTGAATCAGAGGAAAAGACAGATTTTGAAGTGTTTCTTAAGAATGTGGGACAAAAGAAAATCAATGTCATCAAGGTTGTTAGGGAAGTAACCGACCTGGGCCTGAAGGAAGCCAAAGAAGTGGTTGACAAGGCACCCGGTCCGGTAAAAAAGGATGTATCAAAAGAAGAAGCAGAGGAGATCAAGAAGAAGTTCGAAGAAGTAGGCGCGGAAATAGAGATAAAATAAATGATTTTTTTTAAACATGTTTGAAAAAAATCAATAAGGATAAGTATGCAAAAAAATATTTATATTGATAGGATTAATTTTTCAAAAATTGAATCTCCGATCGATATTCCGGATTTACTTGAAATTCAGAAGAAATCTTACAAAACCTTTTTGCAAATAGATGAGTTACCTGAGAAGCGGAGAGAAATCGGAATCCAGGCGGCTTTTAAAGCCATTTTCCCCATTTCGGATTTTAAGGAAAATGCCATTCTCGATTTTGACAGCTATTCTCTGGGCGACTGGTTTTGTAAATGTGGAAATTTGGAAGGTATAGAGAATTCCAAGTCTTTCTGTCAGAAATGCGGTGCTCTGCTGAGTTCAGATGTCAAAACCGGTCCGAATTCAGTTTGTCCGGAGTGTGTGAGTAAAAATACGGTTACCCATAAAACTTGTGAACTCTGCGGTGACAAGGTACGCCTCAAGATCAAATACTCTCCGGAAGAGTGCCTGGATAAGGGTTTTGATTTCTCCATTCCCCTGAAAGTCAAATTGAGATTGGCCCTTTATGCAGAAGACAAAGATGGTAAAAAAATCATCAAAGATGTTAAAGAACAGGAGATATTTTTTGGTGAAATCCCTTACATCACCGAAAGGGGGACTTTCATTATAAACGGAACCGAGAGGGCGGTTGTATCCCAGCTGCAGCGCTCACCCGGAGTTTATTTCCTTCCTGGAAAATCCTGGGGTGAGTTTACTGCCAAGATAATTCCGGCCCGCGGTGCCTGGATT
This sequence comes from uncultured Aminicenantes bacterium, assembly GCA_965195285.1. Lineage (GTDB taxonomy): Bacteria > Acidobacteriota > Aminicenantia > UBA2199 > UBA2199 > CAZOWT01. The sequence goes on from CBDAFS010000011.1 coordinate 4,002, forward strand.
GAACTGGAAGAAAAGCAAAATCTGTTGCAAGTCCGGCTGGATAAAAAGACCAAACGAATCAATATCACCACATTTTTGAAGGCCATGGGTTTTGATGATGATCTGGAAATACTGAAAAAATTCTATTCCATTGTCCCGGTCAGGGTCAAAGATGGCATTTTTTACTTTCAGAATTCAAGGTTTTTAAAGGACAGCATATTATCCGCTTCGGTATGTGATGCCAAGGGTAAGAAGATACTCCCCTCTGGCACCAAGTTAATGATCAAGCATGTGAAGGATCTGGATAAAATGGGGATTGAATATATACCCGTTGATATTGAATCGCTCGAAGATGTGTATTCTGCCTATGACCACGACACTATTCTAGAACTGAATGAACCGATTTCTCCGGTTCAGATTAAAAAGTTGAAAAAGCTCAGCACCGAATTTCTGGTGTTCTTCCCGGAAAGCGATGAAGAAGAATACGGACCGATGATTGCCTACACCCTGAGAAAGGACAAGAAGAGAAAGGATGTTGAATTAACTGAAAAGGTGGTTGTCCAGACCGAGAGTGAGAGTGAGGACAAGGTGTCCAAGAATCAGGGTGATGCTTTTATCGAAATGTTCAAGAAGTTAAGACCCGGCGAACCCGTTACCTTGGAAGGCTCAAAAAAGTTTTTTGAAAACATGATGAAAGATCCCAAGCGGTACGATCTGTCTTCGGTTGGCCGGTTGAAACTGAATATAAAACTTAAACTGAAAACCGAATTTAATAAAGACATCAATATATTAACCACTGAAGACTTGATTGAGATCGTCAGATATTTCCTTCGCCTGAAGTATGACCGAACCGGCAATCTGAAGGTTGACGACATCGATCATCTGGCCAACAGAAGGATTCGGGCAGTAGGCGAATTGGTGGAGAATGCTTTCAGAATAGGCCTTTCCAGGCTGGAAAAAATAATCAGGGAGAGAATCACCAATGCTGCGGATATTTCCATTATGCTGCCCCGCGAACTTCTGAATACCAAACCGGTCTTTGCGGCCCTGAAAGAATTTTTTGGGACTTCCCAGTTATCCCAATTCATGGACCAGACCAATGCCCTGGCCGAAACCACCCACAAGAGAAGGATTTCCGCTTTGGGACCCGGGGGTCTGAACCGGGAAAGGGCCGGATTTGAAGTCAGGGATGTGCATTCTTCTCACTATGGCCGGGTTTGTCCCATTGAAACACCGGAAGGTCCGAATATTGGTTTGATTTCATCCTTAACCACCTATGCCCGGGTGAATGATTACGGATTCATTGAAACCCCTTACCGGAAAGTCGAGGGAAAAAGGGTCATTAATTACTATAAAATATTGCATCCCGGTAAATCAATATTCAGCTATGAAGATTTGGTCCGGGAAGAGGAACTTGAAAAAGAAGTCAAAAAACTGGAAAAAGCCAAAAAAGAAATACCTCTTTTTGAATATTATCCATTTTATCTGACTGCTTGGGAAGAAGAGGGGTATGTCATTGCCCAAGCCAATGCCAGACTGGATGAGAAAGGAAACCTGATTTCCAAGCGGGTGAATGCCCGAAAGGGAACTGAAACAGTACTCATCGATACGGCTAAAGTTGAATACATGGACATCTCTCCCAAACAGATTGTTTCGGTATCCGCATCACTGATTCCCTTTCTCGAGCATGATGATGCAAACCGGGCCCTGATGGGATCCAATATGCAACGTCAGGCTGTTCCCTTGGTGAAGCCGGAAGCCCCGATTGTGGGTACCGGTATGGAGCATAAACTGATACTGGATTCCGGTGTGGGTATTGTTTGCAAGCGTTCGGGTGTGGTCATGAATTCCGATTCCGAGAGAATCATTGTCCGGACTGAAAGTGGAAACAAAAACCGGGATGATTTTACGGAAATCAGTGCTGATCTTTACGAACTGAAAAAATTCCGTCGCTCAAATCAAAATACCCTGATCAATCAGAAACCACTGGTTAGGACCGGTGATAAGGTCAATAAAGGACAGATTCTCTGTGATGGACCGGCATCTGATCGGGGAGAGCTGGCTCTGGGACGCAATATCCTGGCTGCTTTTTTACCCTGGCGCGGATATAATTACGAGGATGCCATCATACTCAGCGAAAGGCTGGTAAAGCATTCGGTTTTCAATTCGATTTATATTGTCGAGGAGACCATTGAAGCCAGAGAAACCAAGCTGGGCAAGGAAGAGGTGACCCGGGATATTCCGGGTGTCTCTGAAAGCATACTGAAGAATCTGGATGAATACGGCATTGTCCGGGTCGGTGCCAATGTGAAATCAGGAGAAATTCTGGTGGGAAAAGTGTCGCCAAAAGGCGAGACCCAGCTCTCTCCCGAAGAAAAACTGCTGAGGGCCATTTTCGGTGAACAGGCATCTGAAATAAAGGATACTTCCCTGTATTGCCCTCCCGGGGTTGAAGGTACGATTATTGATATAAAAATCTTTACCCGGAGGGGATTGCAAAAAGATGAAAAATCACTGGAAATCGATGAGAATGAAATTGCCAAGCTGAATCGAAATTTCAATGATGAAAAAGCCATTCTGATCAATGATAAAATTGAAAAAATTTCCAATATTGCCAGAAGTGTGAAATTAAACAGCAGCTTTTCCTTTAACGGAACCAAATTCAAAAAGGGAGACAAGATCCCTGCCAAAGAATTGAAGTTGCTTAACGATGAATTGTTAAAGCTCTTCAAGAAAAATATTTCCACTAAGAATAAAGACCTGATACTTGAAATAGAGGCCAAAACCAAATTGCACATTGATGCCCTGAAAAAGGAGCTTCAGGAGAAGATTGATCAAATGAAAAAGGGTGATGAGTTTTCTCCGGGAATTATCAAAATCATCAAGGTTCTGATCGCGGTAAACCGCCGCATATCGGTTGGGGATAAAATGGCGGGACGCCATGGAAATAAAGGCGTGGTTTCCAAAATTCTACCCCAAGAGGATATGCCCTTTTTGGAGGATGGGACTCCGATAGATATTGTCCTGAATCCACTGGGGGTTCCGTCCCGAATGAATGTCGGACAGATTTATGAGTTAATCCTGGGTTGGGCCGGAAAGAAGCAGGGCATCTATTTCAAAACTCCGGTTTTTGACGGTGCCTCTGAAGAAGATGTGAAACGCTATCTCAGAGAGACCGGTTTACCTGAGGATGGTAAAGTGGTCCTGTATGATGGAATTACCGGAGAGACTTTTCAGAACAAGGTTACCGTGGGGATCATGTATATGATGAAACTGGAACATATGGCAGATGACAAGATTCATGCCCGTTCAACCGGTCCCTATTCCCTGATTACCCAGCAGCCTTTAGGCGGAAAAGCCCAGTTCGGCGGCCAGAGAGTAGGAGAAATGGAAGTCTGGGCTTTTGAAGCCTACGGGGCAGCCTATCTACTTCAGGAGATCCTGACCATCAAGTCCGATAACATCGCGGGAAGAAATGAGATTTATTCTGCCATTGTCAAGGGAACCATGGAATTCAATCCCGGATTACCGGAATCCTTCAACGTACTGGTAAAGGAATTGAAGAGCCTTTCCTTAAATATCGAATTGATCAAAAAGGAAAAACCAAGTGATGAAGCCAAAATTAGGGAAAACATTGCCAGTATTCCTTAAGGAGTTATTATGCATAAAGTCAAAAGAGAAACGAAAGACATAAACATAATGGATTACAGCAAGATAAAGATCAGCATAGCTTCTCCTGAGATTATCACCGGCTGGTCTTCGGGTGAAGTCACCAAACCCGAAACCATAAATTACCGAACCTTTAAGCCTGAAAGGGACGGATTGTTCTGTGCCAAAATTTTCGGTCCCACCCAGGATTATCGGTGTCTGTGCGGAAAGTACAAGGGATTGAAATACAAGGGAATTGTTTGTGAGAAATGCGGTGTTGAAGTGACATTATCCGCTGTCCGTAGGGAAAGAATGGGCCATATCGAATTGAATTCAAAAGTTGCCCATATTTGGTTTTTCAAGGGAATACCCTCCCGGATCGGTGTGATTCTTGAAATCACCTCCAAGGAACTTGAACATATTGTTTATTTTGAGAATTATATTGTGGTTGATCCCGGATCGGTTCCCAATCTCAAATTCAAACAGATCTTACTGGAAGAGGAATATGTCAACCTAATCGAAAAATATGGTGAAGACGCATTTAAATCGGAAATGGGGGCAGAGGCTATTTATGAACTTTTAAAAATGATTGACCTGGAAAAAGAGGTCAAGGAGCTGAAATCCCGTCTAAAAGTTGAAAAATCTATTCAGAAAAAGAAAAACATGTCCAGAAGGTTTAAGCTGATGGAGGATTTTCTGCTCTCAGGGAACCGACCGGAATGGATGATTTTGAATGTGGTTCCTGTACTTCCACCGGATCTTCGTCCACTGGTCAGACTGGATGGGGGGCGATTTGCCAGTTCGGATTTGAATGATCTTTATCGCCGGGTCATCAACCGTAACAATCGTCTGAAACGGCTGCTGGATTTGAAAGCCCCTGAACTGATCATCAAAAACGAGAAACGAATGCTTCAGGAAGCCGTGGATGCCCTGTTTGACAATCAGAAACGCAACAAGAGTTATATGAGTTCCCAGAAGAGACCCTTGAAATCACTTTCCGATGCCCTGAAAGGCAAACAGGGAAGATTCAGACAGAATCTGCTGGGAAAGCGAGTCGATTATTCGGGGCGGTCGGTTATTGTGGTAAATCCCAAATTGAAACTGGATGAGTGTGGCATTCCGAAGAAAATGGCTATCGAGCTATTCAAACCTTTCATATACAACAAACTGGAAAAAAAAGGGATGGTCACCACCTTGAGAGTGGCCCGGAACTGGGTGGAAGAAAACAGGGATGAAATCTGGGATGCCCTGGATGAAGTGATCAAAGAACATACGGTTTTGCTTAACCGGGCGCCCACCCTGCATCGTTTGGGGATCCAGGCTTTTCGGCCAATGCTGGTCGAAGGCAATGCCATCAACCTGCATCCGCTGGTCTGTCCGGCTTTCAATGCAGATTTTGACGGGGACCAGATGGCAGTCCATATTCCGCTATCACTGGAAGCCCAGGCCGAGTCCAAGATCTTGATGCTGTCCACCAATAATATTCTATCTCCGGCCAATGGCATGCCTCTGGCGGTTCCTACCCAGGATATGATCCTGGGCTTTTATTACCTGACTTTCAGCAAGAGGAATTTGAAAGGCGAAAACATGATATTTTGTTCAGAAAAGGATGTGTTGCAGGCCTATGAAAGTAAAATAGTGAATTTGAATGCCAAGGTTCGGGTTAAATACCACGGTGAGTTAAAAAATCTGGAGACCTATGTTCTGGATCCGCAGGATATTGTAAATTGTCCGATTACCGAATTCAAAAAAGGCGACAACCATCTGCTGGTTACCACTCCGGGCCGGGTCATACTGAATCAACTGCTGCCTGAAAACACCCCGTTTATCAATGGTTTATTGAAAAAGAAAGGTATCCAGAATCTGGTTTATTATATTTATTTAAATCAGGGATTTGAACCCACCTGTAAGACTCTGGACAGGCTGAAAGAAACCGGATTTGAATATGCCACCAAGGCCGGCTTTACCATTGGTATTTCAGACCTGGTCGTACCTCCGGAGAAAGAGAGTATCATCAAAAAAACCGAGATAGAGCTGGAAAAAATTGAAAAACTGTATAATGACGGATTTTTGACTGCCAATGAGAGGCATAACAATATTATTGATAAATGGAGTAAGGCCACCGATCAGATACGGGAAACCATGTTTGCCGGGATGAAAAAGATGAGTTTTGAAGGTGATACGCTTAATCCACTTTTTGTCATGTCCGATTCCGGTGCCCGGGGCAGCAAGGATCAGTTGAAACAGCTGGCCGGGATGAGGGGATTGATGGCCAAGCCGTCCGGAGAAATACTGGAAACTCCCATTACCGCCAATTTCAAAGAGGGTTTGTCGGTGCTGCAGTATTTTATTTCCACCCATGGGGCCCGAAAGGGCCTGGCCGATACGGCTCTAAAGACAGCCGATGCCGGATATTTAACCCGGAAACTGGTGGATGCAGCTATCGAGATTATCGTTAAAGAGGAAGATTGCGGAACCATCAATGGAATTGAAGTCTCGGCCATTATTGAAAACGGAAAAGAGATCGAACCTCTGATTGAACGGATTATCGGCCGATATCCGGTAGATGACATATCCTGTCCGGACAAACCGAAAAAGATTCTTGTCAAAGCCGAAGAAGAAATCGATGAGTACAAGGGCAAGGAAATCATTGACAGCGGTATTTTAAAGGTTAGAATCCGCTCGGCACTCACATGCGAAACCAGGTCCGGTATATGCAAGAAGTGCTATGGCAGAAACCTGAGCACCGGCAAATTGATCGAACTGGGAGAGGCAGTCGGTATTATTGCCGCTCAATCCATCGGTGAGCCGGGCACCCAGTTGACCATGAGAACCTTTCATATCGGTGGTGTGGCCTCCGGAACCGAAGGCCAGACCAAATTGAATTCCGGGTACGAGGGTATGGTTCATTATAAGGATCTGGAAATTATCAAGGATAGGAATAATGAATTCATTGCCATGAACCGGGTCGGTTCGATTCAAATCCTGGATTCAAAAAAGAGGGAAAAAGCCATTTATCCGGTTGCCTATGGATCCAAGGTTTTAGTCTCTGAAGGCCAATTGGTTAAAAAGGGTGATCTGTTGTTGGAATGGGATACCTTTGCCAATTCAATTCTGGCCAATGATCAGGGAATTGTTAATCTCAAGGATCTGGAAGAAAACATTTCTTATGTGGAAGACCGTGATGAGGCGACCGGTAAAATTACCAAAACCGTTATTGACATCAAAAATGAAAAACTGAGAGACGAATTGCAACCCCATATTGTGATCCGGGATAAGAAAACCAATAAAATCAAGCGCAAACACCTGTTACCGGTTGGAGCTCATCTTTCGGTAAAGAATGGAGTTGAGATCAAGGCGGGTGATGTGCTGGCCAAGATTCCCTCTGAATTTGCCAAAACCAAGGATATTACCGGCGGTCTCCCCAGGGTCACCGAATTGTTTGAAGCCCGGAAACCGAAAAATCCGGCCAAAATGGCCCAGATTGACGGTGTGGTGGAATTTGGAAAACTTCAGAAGGGATCTCAAAAAATTATCATCAGGCCTTTTGATAAAAATGTGAAACCGGATGAACACAATATTCCCAGGGGAGCCTATATCATCGTGGGCGATGGCGATAAAATCAATGCCGGCACTGCATTGATGGATGGCCCTCTGAATCTGGTTGATATTCTGACTGTGCTGGGAGAACACAAGCTGGCTGAATATCTAGTGAAGGAAATTCAGGATGTGTACCGCCTTCAGGGTGTGAGCATCAATGATAAGCATATAGAGATTATTATACGGCAGATGATCAAGTGGCGGAGGATTGAGGATGTGGGTGATACCAAATTCATCCCCGGACAGATCATTGAGAAATGGAAATTCGAAGATGAAAATACCGCGACTGAAGCCGGAGGTGGAAAACCGGCCAAAGCCGAAACCGCACTTCTACCGATTTCCAGAGCCGCCCTGGCCTATGACAGCTTTATCTCGGCGGCCGCCTTCCAGGAAACCACCCGGGTCCTGACCGAGGCTGCCATAGCCGGTAAGGAAGACCATCTTCTGGGTATTAAAGAAAATGTAACCATGGGGCGTCTCATTCCGGCAGGGACCGGTTATTCTTATTACCATAAGTTCGAAATGGATGAATTGGAAGATGTGTTTAAGACTGCCAAATAACCGGATTTGACAGATAAATAGCCCAAAACCTTTTTTATGTCCCTCTATCGGGACATATTTTACCCCCTCATTCTGGAAACACACTTGCATATTACCTTTCAGGAACAAAATCAAGGAGCCATACCATGATGAAATTTTTGACTTTTTGTATGTGCACTCTTTTATTCATTTCTTTTTGTTTTCCCCAGGAAAACATTCGGGAGAAAGTCAGTGTGGACTGGTGGGTGGTCCCCCTGTTTGCCATTGATCAGGAGGGTAATTCGGTCAATGACTTGGCTTCCGGGGATATTCAGTTAGAAGTGAATGGTCAGAGAGTAATTGATTTCAGCCTCTACAAGAGATCCTTTAACGTGGCTGAAAAAGTCATTCAGAAAAAATTATCACCCCGGGTTGAGAAACGAAAGATGATTTTTTTCCTGTTTGACCTGGCCTTTTCCAGCCTGGAAAATCTGGAAAGGTCTAAAAAAGTGGCGGCCGATATTATCCGGGATGCTTCGGATTCCAGCCTGTTTTCGGTTTTTACCATCGATCCCTTTGCCGGCCTGATTTATCAGGCCGGACCCAGCAGCCAGAAGGCGGATGTGTTAAAGGTCATTACAAACAATGTTACCCTGAATCCCAATGCCAAGTCGATCAAGACCATCTTGGCCCTGGCCAGAATGGCCCAGATATCCGGAAGCAAGGGACCGAAATATACTGGCTCGGAAATGGGATTCCTGCTGGAGGAAATAAGTCACAGCCTGAAAAATACCAACCGGAAATTTTTTCGCAGCTTTGAAGCCCTGTACTTTGCCCTGAATTCTATCAAGGACAACAAGTTTGTATACCTGTTCTCAGAAGGTATTTCCTTTTTCGCCCGCAAAGTCATCCGGCATGACGAGGGTGAATACCAGTCTTTTATCCGGCAGGGCGGCCGGTTATATGGGGCGAAGCGGCTCAGTGCTGTTCATAATCAATCCTGCCGGTGCCCTGGAACACTTTACCAATATTGAATCCGGAGAAGATTCCCTGCGATACCTGGCTCTGGAGAGCGGAGGCAAATATATGGAGGGAGACCGGGAAACCCTCTCCTTTCGCATTAAAAACCTGCACCGGGCATATTACGAAATCGCCTTTGCCGAACTCAAATCCTATCGGGGCCGAGTGAGAAAGATCTTCATTCAATGCCGGCGTAAAGGGGTGAAGGTCCATACCCTGCACTCTCTGGAAAAGAGAAAATCATATCAGGATATGAATGAAATAGAACGGGAGATTTTTGCAGTCAACGTGATCAACCGGAATCCCTTCTTTATTCGGGGAATAACCTTGATGGAAGTTATTGTCAAAAAAAAGATCACCAGGAAAAACCGGGAAATATACCGAATCATGCTGCCCAAAAACTGGCTTCAAAAAGAGGTTGATATATATAAGGCCTGGTTCCGAGAATCCGATGGTGATATAAGTGTTAAAAAGACATCCATTGTTCCTCAAAAAGCGGAAACGGAAATAGATTTTGAGATCAAAGATAAAAGCCGGTGCTATTTCGTATTGTTCAATCGGCAGGAGCAGAGTGTTCTGGTCCGGGGGATCGAAATCCCGAAACAAGAACTTCCGAATTTTAAAAAGATTCCGGAAATCAAGGCCATGAGCAATAAATTCGAATACAGCCGGGAACTGTCCACCCTGCTGGCCGGGGCAGCCGGGTATTGTCAGAAGTTGAAACAGGCCGGCTTTCACTATTTTTGCCAGGAAAAAGTGGTGGAAAGCCTGAGTATTTTCAAACCCAGCGAGGTCTCTGATATCAGTTTTCGTGAAGACCGGGCTTCCCAGACGGACATGCTGAGAAGGACCGAGCCCAAACTGGGATTGAAGAGAAGAAAGGTGACCAGGTACCGGTTTGATTATCAGATCATAAAAGACAAGGATGAGATTAAGGAACAGCGTAAATTGATTTCCAAGAAAAACGAGAAAAATGATGGCCAGGGTGTGGAATTCAGAATCAAAAACTTTCTGGCGGAAAAGGCGGTATTTTCTCCGGTTACGCTCCTGGCCCGGGAACGGCAGCCCCTTTATGAATTCAGATTTGTGAAGTATGACAAATTAAATAGAGTCAGGTGTGCGGTAATAGAAGTTTTACCCAGGCGTAAGAATGATGCCCGATTTGTGTACGGACAGGTCTGGATCGACACTTCTGATCATTCGGTTTTAAAAATAAAGGCCAATCCCCGTTCCGTTGCAGGTTATAACAAACTTGAATTTATTGCCAGGAATTTAATGGCCAAGTTGTTTCTGAGTTTGGAGATTCATTTCAACATCGTTCATCAGGGGATCCGGTTCCCGGACAGTGTCATTCTCAGCGAATTGTATAAGGGCGGGCCACTCATCACCCGGCATATGGGATCCCGGGGCTGGGAGAGGCTCAAGACCGAGTATACTTACAAAAATTATAAGTTCTTCGTGGTGGACACCAAGGTGTCGGCCGAATAACGGCTGCAGGCAGCCATTATTCGGCATACTTTTTTAATTCTATTGTTGATGTTCCAATATCCGTCCCGGTGTCCAGGGAGCCTTGGCTGCTTCCAGTTTTTTTTCCAGTTCGGGGATATCCTCCCCGGTAATTTTTTTCAGTTGGGTGAGCAGCGGAGCCAGTTCCTCCACGATGATATGGTAGCTGTTCAACTGGCTTTGTCCCGGTGCAGAAGTTGAACGGTACTGGGCATAGATGATGGAATAAAGCCTGGAAATCAGCGGGACCAGGGTGGGGGGTATCTCTTCCCGGCTGGCTTTGGGTCTATGACCCCTGATGGCGAAGAGGATCTTGTCCAGTTGATCTTCAATGGCTCTGATCCGGGGCATAAATTTGGAAAGTCCGCCCGGAATGGCCAGGATGGTCTGCTTGATATGGGTTGCCTTTTTTTGGAGCTCCTGAACTTCCTGGGAACTGCCCTGCAACACCCTGGATAAATCAGCCACTTTCAGTTGAAAATCTGTCAGCTCCTTTCGGTTTTCTGCTGGCAGGGTGGTATTTCGAAGAATGCGGGCCTTGAAGGCAGTCGGCTCGACCAGTCTGGTGATTTTTCCATCTTGCCAAAGGGACATGGATACTTTATAGGTACCGGGCATGACCAGCATCCCTTTATCATCCTTGGAAAAAGGATTGAACCGGTTGTCTTTTACTTCCACCGGATCCGGCCAGATGTACCTCATATCCCAGCTGATCCGATTGATACCCTTCTTGGGCTTGGACCGCAATTCCCGGATCAAATTCCCGGCATGATCGATAATGGTAAAAACCAGAAACGGGGCTTCCTCCCGGGCTTCCTCTCTCAATTCAAGCCAGTCCGGATTGGGAATGGGTTGTCCCTTTTTGAACAATTTTTTTTCTCTTTTCTGGCGAATCCGCTTCCGGGTAAGGGGAACATCCTTAAGGTAATAGGTAAATGTGGCTCCGAATGGTGGATTCTCAGCTTTCCAGTAAGTGGCTCCCTGTCCGTATTTGGTTCGGGTTTGAATATACATCAGGGCATCATTGATGGAAAAAAGACGGGCTTTCTGCTTGAGAAGTGACGGTGAAAACTCCCGCAGGGGAGTATAATCATCGAGAATATAAAAGCCCCTGCCGAATGTGGCCAGAACCAGATCATTCTCCCGCTCCTGGATAACCATATCCCGCACGGCAATGGTGGGTATGCCGGCCTTTAATTGGATCCACTTTTTCCCCTGATCAATGGTAAAAAAGGCGCCAAATTCGGTGCCAACAAAAATCAGTTCTTGGCGAATATGATCCTGTTCGATGGTATGGACGGTGCCATTTTCGGGAAGATTCCCGGAAATGGATTTCCAGGTTTTTCCCCGGTCGTTACTCTTCAGAATATAGGGGGTGAAATCATCTCTCTTGCGATTGTCAAAAGAGGCGAAAACCACATTTTCATCATGTTTGGACGCCAGTATATCACTCACATAGGTGAAGGGGGGAATACCCGGGAAGCTGTCCTTCTTTCTCCATGATTTTCCGGCATTTTCGGTCACCTGAATCAAGCCATCATCGGTACCGGCATATATCAAGTCTTCCTTCAGTGGGGATTCCACCAGGGAAATGATGGTTCCGTAGAGTGAAGTGGATACATCCTTGACCACAGCATCGGCACTCCAGTATTTCCCCATTACCGGCCAGCGATTGCGGTCAATCTGGGCAGTGAGATCATCACTGATCACTGTCCAGGAATTGCCGTGGTCATCGCTCCGGAACACCTTGTTGGCCGCGCAGTAGATCCTTGTATTGGAGTGGGGGCTGATGAGCAGGGGGGTATTCCAATTCCAGCGGTAGGTTTTTTCACCCTTCCGGGGCTGTGGCCGGATATACACACTCTCTCCGCTGGACCGGTCATAGCGAACCATCCAGCCGTATTGGGCTTCCGCATAAACGATATTGGGGTTTTTGGGATCAACACAGGTCCAGAAACCGTCTCCGCCATTGGTAATAAACCACTCATCCCCGACAACTCCGTATGAACTGGTATTCCGTGAGGGTCCCCCCATGCTGGAGTTGTCCTGGGTTCCGCCGTAAACATAATAGAATGGCCGTGAATTATCCACACCCACCCGGTAAAACTGAGTGACCGGCAGATTGATTTTAAAATGCCAGTTGGTTCCCCGGTCATAAGTTTCATATATGCCTCCATCACCACCGATTAGCAGGTGGGAGGTGTTCAGCGGGTCTATCCACAGGGCGTGATCATCCACATGGCGGTATTTTAATCCCAGCCGCTTGAAAGTTTTTCCGCCATCCTCTGTGAAATGGGTGTAGGTTTCTACCGAATAAACCAGGTCGACATTCTTGGGATCACAGAAAATTTCATTATAATACTGGCCGCTGCTGGCGTGTGAGCTCATTTTTGTCCAGGATTCTCCACGGTCAGTGCTGCGAAAGAATCCACCCTGGTCATCGGCAGCTTCAATGATGGCATAAATCACATCCGGATTTACCGGAGAGATATCCAGCCCGATACCTCCCATGTGAACCTTGGGCAGGCCAGAGGTGATTTTTCGCCAGTTCTTTCCGCCGTCAGTGGTTTTGTAAATGGCGGTTTCCGGTCCTCCTCCGATCTTGGTATGTACATGCCGGCGTCGCTGCTCGGAAGAGGCTATGATGGTATCCGGATTCCGGGGATCCATCACCATGCAGTTGACACCGGTATTTTCGCTGATCTGAAGCACTCTTTCCCAGGTTATTCCGCCATTGATGGTTTTGTATAGTCCGCGATCTCCGCCAGGTCCCCAGGCAGATCCCTCGGCAGCAACATACACCATGTCGGTGTTTTTGGGGTTTATCAGAATGGTGCCAATCTGGCGTGAATTTTTTAAACCCATATTTTTCCAGGTTTTTCCGCCGTCAATGGTTTTGTAAATCCCGTCACCGTAGCCCAGGGCGCGCTGATGGTTGTTTTCCCCGGTTCCGGCCCAGACTACATGAGGATTTTGCGGATCAATGGCCAGACAACCGATAGAATAGCTGCCATATTTATCAAAAACCGGCTTAAAGGTGATGCCGGCATTCCGGGTTTTCCAGATATGCCCGCAGGCAACTGCAACATAGTACTCACTGTAATCATGGGGATTAACTGCAATATCGGCAATCCGACCCGATGTAAATGATGGTCCGATTGACCTGAATTTAAGCCCGCTGAATAACGTTGAAGAAAACGGGTCCTGATCCGCTTCGGCCTTCTCGGATTTAGCCGGAAGAACAAAGACCAGCAGAAAACAAAATGTCAGTGTTAAAAATAATTTGATTTTCATATTATCTCCTTGCTTTGGGATCTGTTAAGAATTTTAATGTTCCCGGTTCATAATCAGCGACATGGCTTCCTGGCGACTGGCCAGTTTGTTTCTGAAAATGCCTCTGACTGCGGAAGTAACGGTGATGGAGCCGGGTTTTTTAACACCTCTCATGGTCATACACAGGTGTTCGGCTTTGATTACTACCATGGCGCCCAGAGGGGTCAGGGTTTTAACCAGGTAATCGGCTACCTGTTTGGTCAACCGTTCTTGGATTTGAAGCCGCCGGGACAGGGTGTCCACTAGGTAGGCGATGCTGTTCAGCCCCATGATTCTACCCTGGCGGGGAATATAGACGATGCTGGCGGTCCCGGAGAAGGGAAGAAAATGATGTTCGCAGATGGAATAGATGGGGATATTCTTCAGAATGACCATTTCATCATGTTTTTCTTCGGTGAGTAATTTGGCAAATTCATCCGGGTCCTTATGTGTGCCGGAGAGAACTTCCAGAAACATGTCAGTGGCTCTCTGGGGGGTTTTTTTCAACCGGGTTGAATTCGGATCTTCGCCGATTCCTTCCAGAATTAGTTTTACGCCCTGTTTAATTTTTTTTTCATCGATATGGCTCATGATTGACTCCTTAGTCCTGTTGCCTTTAATGAAAGGGGATTGTATCTTCGTTTATTTTATACTTCATAACCATAGCTACAGTCAAGGTTAAAATCAAATCTGTTTCGGTTTAAGGTTTACAATCAGGTAATTGGCGTGGGATAGCAGGTTGACACGGAATCGCAATTGGAGTAGTATTAAAAATAGCATTTATAAACACAGAAGCTATTAATATTTTCAACCAAATGAAATGTAAAATACTTATATTGTTACTGGGATTGTCTTTTTTACACCCAATGATTTTCGGTCAAAAGAAACTGACCTTTGATGATGTTTATCTAAGGAAAGCCGAGTCTCTTCTGAATCCTCTGCCCGATATCCGGGAATGGTTTGATGACATGCACTACCTTGAAGTCCGGGAAGAAAAGATTCTAAAAGTCCATGCCTGTTCCGGGCGCCGGACCCTTCTTTTTTATCCGTACCATTATGGGTCTCTGAATCGTGCCGGTTTGAAATTATCCGATTTGGCCGACCATACCCGGGGTTATGAAAACTGTGCTTTCTTGAAATCCGGCGAGCTGTTTCTGTTTATAGAGAGACAAGACAAATTGAAAAAATTTCTCACTCCGAAAGGAGACAAACAGAATCCCCGGTTTTCCCCCAATGGACACTATCTGGCCTTTACGGTTTCGGGTAATCTGTTTGTGTATGATATCCGGAATGAACGCATCCAGGTTTTGACCCGTGACGGCAATGGGGTGATTCTGAACGGATATGCCTCCTGGGTATATTATGAGGAGATACTGGGCCGTGATAGTGAATACCGGGCCTTCTGGTGGAGCCCTGACAGTTCTCGCATTGCCTTCATGAGATTTGATCAGAAGTCGGTTCCCCTGTTTACTATAACCGGATCAGACGGAGATTACGGCTATCAGGAAACGCAGTATTATCCAAAGCCCGGCTACCCCAATCCCCGGGTTAAGATCGGGATGGTTGAAGTAAGGGAAAATACCCTTGACTGGGTGGACTTCAACCCTGAATGTGATGGTTACCTGTCCTTTCTGGAATGGGGAAGCCAGGCTCAGTGTATTTATTTCCAATGGATGAACCGGAACCAGAATTTATTAAAAATTTACAGATATGATATTGGTAAGAAAGCCAGGGCTGTGGTGTACCAGGAGAGACAGAAACACTGGGTTGAGTTCCTGGTTCCCGGTGATTGGCAGATATTACTTGATGGTGAAATCATTATCCGGAGTTCAAAGAGCGGCTGGTATCATCTTTTCCACCTGAACCGGAATGGGAAAGAGACTCAGTTAACCCATGGTAACTTGTCGGTCCGGACGATTTCCTGGACGGATGAAAAGACCGGGCATATATACTTCGAAGCCTCAGCCGATGCTTCACTCGACGTTCATTTGTACCGAATTGATTTCAAAGGCCAGCAGCTGAAACAGCTGACCCTTGCTGAAGGAACCCACCAGATTCTCTCATCGACCAAAGGCACTTATTTCCTGGATACCTATTCGTCGGTAAAGATCCCCCCCCGACTGGAATTGATCGATAAAAATGCCAACATATTGAGAAAGATTGCCCACCGTTTAACCCCGGAACTGGATGCCCTTAATCTGGCCAAGGTAGAACTTTTCAGCATTACCACTGATGATGGTCTGCAATTGCCGGCTGTCTGGTACCTGCCACCCGATTTCAATGAACAGCATCGATACCCGGTGGTTTTAAAGGTCTACGGGGCTCCCGGATCAAGAATTGTCAGGAATGCATTTGATTGCCGAATGAGAAATTATTTTCTTGCCCAGCAGGGAATCATTGTCATGATGGTTGATCATCGCGGGTCCGGACATTTTGGCAAGGGTTATACCGACCTGATGCATCGAAATCTGGGCACCTGGGAGTTACACGATTTGATTCAAACCGTGAAGCATCTCAGGAGGCTACCCTTTATTGATGCTGAAAAAATCGGAATCTGGGGCAGTAGTTATGGCGGGTATGTGGCAGCTCTGGCCCTGTGTAAAGCCACGGAATTTATTTCCCATGGTATTGCGGATTCATCGGTGATTGACTGGAAATTGTATGATACCGTCTATACCGAACGCTATATGGATCAACCTGAGCAGAATCCAGATGGGTACCGGGAAAGTTCGGTTCTCAGTTATGTGTCCGGTTACCGGGGTGGGTTAAGAATCACCCACGGTTCCATGGATGACAATGTTCACCTGCAGCACACATTTCAATTTGTCAAGGCGGTGCTGAAAACCGGAAAGCCCATCGAGTTGATGATCTATCCCGGTGAGCGGCATGGGTACAAATTTGAAATGGGTATTGCCGATAACCGGTCAGCCTTGAATTTCTGGTTGAAGCATTTTCTGGGCAAAGAGGTTTCATAATGATGTCAGCGTCGGGTGATTCATTTGGCTCTTTCGAGGCCGGTTTGTTGAAGAGGATTGTTCAGCTGGCTCTGGCTGAGGACAAAGTCGGGGAAGATGTAACCACCGGTTCCATGCTGGAATTTGACCGCCAGGTTGGGGCCGATGTGCTGGCCAAACAGCCGGGAATCATATCCGGAATGGCTGCTTTCAAAGAGACCTTTCAGCAGGTTGATCCCGAAGTCATCATCCTGATATTAAGAGAGGATGGGGCTGCAGTAAAGGCCGGAGAAGTGGTTGCCCAGGTCGAAGGCCGGGAAAGTTCAATTCTGAAAGCGGAAAGAACGGCCCTGAATTTTTTACAGAGGCTCAGTGGAATTTCCACTACCACCGCCCAATTTGTTGAAAAGATTAAATCCAGCCACACCTCAATCCTGGATACCCGAAAGACCACCCCTGGAATGCGCTACCTTGAAAAAAAAGCAGTCCGGGATGGCGGGGGTTTGAACCATCGGATGAATCTGGAAGCCATGGCCCTGGTTAAAGACAATCATATCAAAATGGCCGGCAGTATTTCCCGGGCAGTGAGAAGTATCCGGACAAAATTTCCCCAAAAGAAAATAGAGGTGGAAGTCAAAGATCTGTCGGAATTCAAGGAAGCTATGGATTTGAAAATCGATTGTGTCATGCTGGATAATTTCAGTAATGATATGATCAGGAAAGCTGTGGAACTCAATGATAACAAAATCAAACTGGAGGTTTCGGGAAATGTGACCCTGGATAGTGTTGAAGAGAAGGTCCAAACCGGTATTGATTTTATATCGGTCGGAGCCCTGACCCATTCCTTCAAGTCTCTGGACCTCAGTTTGGAAATTAGGTGAAATTAAGGTAAAAGGGAATCAATCATGAATGAACATCTTGAAACCGATGTGTTGATCATTGGCAGTGGAATTGCCGGCTCAAGCGCAGCCCTGATTCTGGCTGAAGCCGGTATCGATACGATTTTAATCAGCAAAGGCAAGGATTTTTCCGAAACCAATACCCATTGGGCCCAGGGTGGCATTGCCTGTCTCGGCCAGAATGAAAAACCCCAGGATTTCATCAATGATATTTTAAAGAGCGGAGATTTTATCAATAATCCATCTGCGGTTGAACAGGTGGTCAGGGAATCCCGCTCCCTGGTTAATGAAATCCTGATCCGGAAATTGGAGATTCCCTTCTCCACCAATAACGGAACTTATGATCTGGCTTTTGAGGGCGCCCATTCCAAAAGGAGAATACTAAACATCAAGGATATGAGTGGCAAGATCATTCAGGAATATTTTTACGCTTATTTGAAAAAAATGAAAAAATTGAAAATATTATTCCGACACACGGCCATTGACTTGCTGACCTATCCCCATCATTCCCAGAATCCAGTCAGGGTTTATCAGGAGCCCAAGACCATCGGTGCTTATATACTGAACCAGAGCACCAAAAAAGTGATTCGGGTATTTGCCAGAAAGGTGATACTGGCCACCGGGGGATTGAGCAGCATATTTCTGCATTCCACTAATCCGGCGGATTCATGCGGAAGCGGAGTGGCCATGGCTTACAATGCCGGTACCAAGCTGGCCCACCTGGAATATATACAGTTTCATCCCACCTCATTGTTTCACAAGGATGTGGACCGATTTCTGATCTCTGAAACCGTCAGAGGGGAAGGGGCAAAGTTGATGAATCGAAAGGGTGAATACTTCATGAAAAAGTATTCTTCCCAAGGCGATCTGGCCACCCGGGATGAAGTGTCCAGAGCCATTTATGCGGAGATGATCAAAAATGACGATGATTATGTGATGCTGGACCTGGCTTCTTTTGCCAAAATCGATGTCAGGGAAAGATTCCCCACCATTTATGAAACCTGTATGAAAGTGGGTATCGACATTCAGGAAAATCCCATCCCGGTGGTTCCTGCCGCCCACTACAGCTGCGGTGGGATACTGGTTGGCCTGGACGGAAGAACCTCGCTCAAAAACCTCTATGCCATTGGAGAGGTTGCCAATGCCGGCGTACACGGTGCAAACCGCCTGGCCTCGGTTTCCCTGCTGGAAGGATTGGTATGGGGAGTCAAATCAGCTGATGCTATTGCCAAATGCCTGGATGATGAAAAGGAGCCGTACATAATTTCCGAGGTGCCGGAATGGAAATATCCCTCCCCCCAGGAAGAACTGGATCCGGCACTGGTCTGGCAGGACCGGGTGACCATCAAATATATCATGTGGAATTACAGCGGGATTATCCGGACTCGGAAACGAATGGAACGGGCCAAATCCGATCTTCGGTATCTGCGCCATCGAATCATTAAGTTTTATCAGAAAACCGAAATGACCAACAGCATCATTGATTTAAGGGATAGTGTCCAGACCGCCTTGCTGGTGGTGCAGGCCGCTCTGACAAATAAGGTATCCAGAGGCGCTCATTTTGTAAAAAGCACTCTGGATTAAGGGAACGGCCATAGGGACGGACCCATGAGGCCGGGGATTGAGGAGATGGAAAACTCAATTAATTTGACAATAACAGACTCAGATTAAATTGATAAAGTTTTTATCATATAGTTGACAAATGAAAAATACATGTTATAATATTTTAAAAGAGAAAGAATCTAAGTTGAGTAGGAAGAATTTTTTAAACAAATATAGCAATTAAGGAGGCTAACATGAAAGTTCAACCTTTGGATGAAAGGGTATTGGTAAAACCCATTGAACCGGAAGAGAAAGTCGGTTCCATCATCATTCCGGATACGGCCAAGGAAAAACCCATGACCGGTGAAGTGATTGCTGTGGGAACGGATGAAGAAATTAAAAAGATACTCAAAGCCGGTGATAAGGTCATATTCGGAAAATATGCCGGTGAAGAGATCAAAATCGATGACCAAAAACATCTCATCGTTACCAGAGCCGATATTCTGGCAAAGTTTAAATAGGAAAAATTAAGGAGGAAACATGGCAAAACAAATAACGTTAGGTGAGGAAGCTCGCCAGGCTATTCTGAAAGGCATTAATGAATTGGCCAATACAGTGAAAGTCACTCTGGGACCGCGGGGAAGAAATGTGATTCTGGAGAAAAAATTCGGATCCCCCACCATCACCAAAGACGGGGTGACAGTGGCCAAGGAAATAGAGTTGAAAGATCCCCTGGAAAATATGGGTGCGCAGATGGTGAAAGAAGTGGCTTCCAAAACCTCGGATGTTGCCGGTGATGGAACCACCACAGCTACGCTGCTGGCCCAGAGTATTTATCAGAACGGGTTGAAGATGGTGGCTGCCGGTGCCAATCCCACCCTAATCAAGAAGGGAATTGATTCCGGGGTTGGAAAAGTGATCAAGGAATTGCAGGCCCATAGCCAGAATGTCTCGGGTAAAATGATTGCCCAGATCGGAGTGATTTCAGCCAACAATGATATGTCTATTGGTAAAATCATTGCCGAGGCCATGGACAAGGTCGGAAAAGACGGTGTTATTACGGTTGAAGAGGGAAAGTCTCTGGAAACCATACTGGATTTTGTGGAAGGAATGCAGTTCGACCGGGGATTTTTGTCTCCCTATTTTGTCACCGATGCCGAGAGAATGGTGTCAGAATTGGAAAATCCCTACATCTTGCTGCATGAGAAAAAACTGTCCAACTTAAGGGAAATGCTGCCCTTGTTAGAGCAGGTGGCCAAATCCACGCGGCCCCTGATTATTATTGCCGAGGATCTCGAAGGCGAAGCCCTGGCCACCCTGGTTTTCAATAAGATCCGGGGTATGTTGAATGTGGTAGCGGTGAAAGCCCCCGGTTTCGGTGATAGGCGCAAGGCCATGCTGGATGACATTGCTGTCTTGACAGGCGGACAGGTTATTTCCGAAGATCTGGGAATGAAATTAGAATCCGTTACTCTGGATCACCTGGGAAGCGCCAAGAAAGTAACGGTTGACAAGGAAAATACCACCATCATTGAAGGCAGCGGTTCTGACGATGCCATTAAGGGAAGAATCAATCAGATCAAGCGGCAGGTCGAGGATACCACTTCTGATTATGACAAGGAAAAGCTCCAGGAAAGGCTGGCCAAGCTTTCCGGCGGGGTAGCGGTCATCCGGGTCGGCGCAGCCACTGAGACCGAGTTGAAGGAGAAGAAAGCCCGGGTCGAGGATGCCATGCATGCCACCAAAGCTGCGGTTGAAGAAGGGATTGTCCCTGGTGGCGGTATTGCCCTGCTGAGAGGAATCGATACCCTGAAGAAGATGAAAATGGATGGCGATATGCAGCTGGGCATTGATATTTTAATCAAGGCCCTGGAATCTCCCCTGAGGCAGATTGCGGTGAATGCCGGACACGAGGGTGCTACCGTTGTTGAAAAGGTAAAGAGTAATGAAAACAGGAATTATGGATTTGATGCCCTGACCGAAAAATTCACCGACATGGTTTCCGCGGGTATCATTGATCCCACAAAAGTGGTGAGAATCGCTTTGCAGAATGCCTCATCGGTGGCAGGCCTGCTGTTGACTACCGAAGGCCTGGTTTCTGAAATTCCGGAAGAGGATAAAGCGCCGATGCCGCCCATGCCTCCCGGAGGAGGAATGTATTAAAAATAATTTTAATACCAAAATACAAAGGGCAGCCTGGTTTCAGGCTGCCCTTTTTTTTTGGCTATTGTGTTCCAAAAGGATTTCTATTTAATAGGGAGCAAAGTCGAATGTTAGGGGGCAAATAATTTATTAATATATGACCTTGAGTTTATTTGATAAAATTTCAGCCTCAATTTTGTGACCTTTAGTACATAAAAGTTCACCGTCATAATGCGCGATCAGGTCATCTTCTGAGGTGATGGTAACCTTCTTGGCTCGAAGCATTGTTGTGGCTTCATGGTTGACATGGGTGCCGTTCATGAAAGAAGGAATGAGTCTTAACATCTGCAATTTACTAATATTGCGAACCACGCATATGTCGAAGTAACCGTCATCGAGTTGCGCATCGGGTGCCATGTAAAATCCGCCCCCTTCTCGACTTCCATTTGCCACTGTTATCTGTAGGGTCGACAATTCTATTTTTTTACCATCGTATTCAAGAGTGACATTTGTCGATTTGTTGGACAGAAAAACCGTTTTTAAAACAACGGGAAAATACAGTGCCATACCTCGCAACCATCTGAATTTTTGGGCTTCTACGGTCACAACCGCATCGAACCCGATACCCAGTTGGTTATCAAAATAACGCCTTTCCCCACCTGGTATTGTAATCACTCCCAGGTCTACAATTCGGGTCTGACTTTTTGCCAGGAGGTGACATGCCTCGTCCAGGTTTTTGGGGATACCCACATTGCCCATGAAATCACTGGCAGAGCCAGTCGGAAGGAGGCCCAGAGTGCCGGCAATTTTGCCATTCGAAGCGGCCATTAATCCGTTGACAACTTCATTGGTTGTCCCGTCTCCCCCGGCTGCAACGATCAGATCAAAACCGTCTTTTACGGCCTGCTCAGCCAATTCGATTCCATGCCCTCGTTTTTGGGTACGAACCAGGTCAAAATTCAGTCCGGCTTTTTTAAGATACTGTCTTATTTTCGGTTCAGCCCTGCCGCTGTACCCTTTTCCCGCAACCGGGTTCAAAATCACTTTAATTTTTTTCATAACCCTTCCTTATACGTTTGCCGTTGATAACAAAAGAATCTTTTTAATCCATCTGAAACCAAAAGTCAAGCCTGAAACCATTTTAAAAAACCAAAACCATCCCCTCCTACAGATATTGGCTTTTCTGGAACAAAAAGGGTATTATAAAAAACGATGTTTAGGGTTTTTTAATTGTTAAAGGAGGTTAATGAAAATGGTTGACCGGAACATTAAAAGAAGAGATTTTTTAAAGACCTTGTTGGCAGGAATGCCGATGCTCGGCTTGGATTGGGCCTCGTTTCCCACCGGAAAGAGCGGAGGAAAAGATAAGGCAACATTTGATGCTGTGATTATAGGGTCTGGCCTTGGGGGGTTGAGTTGTGCTGCAGCCTTTGCACGGCAGGGATTCAAACCTTTGGTATTGGAGCAGCATTATATACCTGGCGGATATGCCACAACCTTCAAGAGACCAGGCGGATTTGTTTTTGATGTTTCCCTTCATTCCACTACAGTCGGTGAGAGAAATGGAGTTGCAAACCTTATTCCCGGTTTTCCTGAGATAAAGGACGTCGAGTTTGTACCCCATCCCCATCTATACCGTACCATTTTTCCGGATTACGATTTCCGGGTACCCCAAAAAAATCTGAAAAAATACATCGATAAACTTGTCGGTTATTTCCCTTACGAAAAGCCGGGTATCGAAGGAATTTTTGAGGATATGAAAGGGTTGACCGGAGACATAAATAAGTATTCGCGGGCAGGGGACAAGGTTGATATGAACAGCTTTCCACAGGATTTTCCTTATCTATTCAAAAGTGTTAACAAAACCTGGGGGGCTCTTGTGGATACCCGGATTAAGGATCCCAAGTTGAAAGCTATCATCTCGTCGCTTTGGGGATACTATGGCCTTCCCCCATCCAAACTCGCCAGCTTTTATTATGCATTGCCCACTATAGGCTATCTTTCAAATGGAGGATTTTACCCCAAAGGCAGATCCCAGAAAATCAGTAATGCCTTTGTAAAGTTCATCGAAAGCAAGGGTGGTAAAGTCAAGCTGAAATCAAAAGTGGTGAAGATCTTGGTAAAAGATCATGTGGCCTACGGAGTTAAGACTGCTGATGGGAAAGAGTATAAAGCAAAAGTCGTGGTTTCAAACGCCAATGCTTTTGATACTTTTTTAAAGATGATGGATGAGAGGGATTTTTTGAAGAGTTATCTGGCCAAGTTCGAAAATTACAGTGTGAGTCTATCGTGTTTTCAGGTTTTTTTAGGGCTGAAAAAGGACTTGGTCAGAAAAGTGGGTATTGAGGACAGCGAATTGTTTTATTCTCCGGGCTATGATGATGATGCCGCTTATAAAGCCTTTCTCGATGCCAATATAGAAAATTCAGGCTATGGATTGATGCTGTATGATAATGTTTATAAAGGTTATTCTCCAAAAGGGAAGAATACCGTCAATATTCTCGCACTTCAGGGCTTCAAACATTGGGAGAAGTATGAGGCCGATTACTTGAAAGGAAACAAAAAAGAGTATCGGAAGGAGAAAGAGAGAATGGCTGAAATATTGATCAAAAAGGTAGAGGAAACGGTTCTTCCCGGATTGTCTGATGCTATAGCGGTGAAGGAGATAGGAACACCGTTGACCAACTGGCGTTACACCCGGAATTACCGGGGAGCCATATACGGATGGGATCAGACCATGAATAACACCGGTCCGAATCGTGTGCCACACACCACTCCGATTAAAAACCTTTATCTTGCCGGCGCCTGGACCCGTCCGGGTCATGGATATGGTGCTGTTATTCCGAGTGGCCTGGAGTGTTTTGCAGAGATCATGAAGAAATGGTAGGTATCGATCGCAAAAAATAGCCCATTGAATTTATTTAGAACGTTGAATACCCAGTATACAAAATCATATTTATAAAGCCGGCATTATCCCATCTCCTTTTGATTATAAACAGGCGAGAGTCCGGTATAAGGAAAAAGGGTGAAGAAGTCAATTCGATCCATTGAAAATATATTCAATGACTGTTAAAATGGGAATCTGGTAATTTATTATGGGTAATGTTATTGAAAAAAAGGGTTCAAAAAATTCATACGATTATATCCTTGATACCGTATCCAATCCCATAATCGAGGTAGATGAAAATCTAATTATAGCACTGGCAAACAGGGAAGCCCATAAGATTTGGCCGTCGCTGGTTGAAGGGAAGAGTTTTTCTTACGAGATATTATTTTCTATGGAAGAAAAACCTGAGGATTGTATTGTTGAGAATACCTTTAAATCAAAGAAACCCCAGTCTGCCGAGATAAACACAAAAAAAGGCGAGATTTTTGAAATAAAAACCAATTATGTCAAGAGGAAGGGCTCTACAAGGGTAGTAGTCCACATACTTGACATCACAGAACGCATAAAGATAAAGGAGGAACTGCAGGAGAGTGAGGAGAAATACCGTACCTTAACCGAAAATATCAATGTAGGAATATACAGAAGCATTCATGGGCCTGAGGGTGAATATATTGAAGTGAACCCTGCAATGTTCAAGATGTTTGGGTATAATAGTAGAGAGGAATTCCTAAAAATACTTCCTGTTAATCTATACCAGGTTAAAAAGGATAGAGCTAGATTCAGTAAAAAATTGTTAAAACAGGGATTTGTAAGGAATGAAGAATTAAATGTAAAAAAAGAAGACGGAACACAGATTATTTGTTCTACTACTGCCATAGCGGTTAGAGACCAGAATGGGGAGGTAAAATATATTGATGGTATTGTTGAAAATATCACCGAGCGGAAGCTAACAGAGCAGGCTTTGAAGGAAGCCCATGAGCAACTTGAAAAGCGGGTTGAAGAGCGAACAGCCGAACTTAAAGTTGCCAATCTGGAACTTCAACAGGAAATCCTCGAGCGCAAGAAAGCCGAAGAAGCGCTCCGTAAATCCGAAGCCAATTACCGCGGCCTTATTGAAAATATGCTGGAAGGAGTATATCAAACCAGGCCGGACGGCAAAATCATATCTTCCAATCCGGCACTTGTGCAAATGTTGGGATACGACTCAGAAGAGGAACTCTGTATTGCTGCCAGCGCAGAGGATCTTTACATGGACTCTAAAGACAGAAAGGTTATGACAAGTAAAATAGAGGAGAAAGGTGAACTCAGAAATGTTGAGTTAAATTTGAAGAAAAAGAATGGTCAAGGGATTACAGCGCTGGAGAATGCACGTGTGGTTCGAGACCAGCAGAGTAAGGTGATGTTTTATGAAGGAGTACTCACTGACATCAGTGAGCGCAAGCAGGCAGAGGAAAAGATCAAAGCTGCCCTTGAAGAAAAAGAAGTGCTTTTAAAGGAAATCCATCACAGGGTCAAAAATAACATGCAGATGGTTTCAAGCTTACTTAAACTTCAAGAAATAAAAATGAAAGATTTAACAGTAAAAAAAGCCTTTAAGGAAAGTCAGAACCGTATCCGATCCATGGCCATGATTCATGAAAAACTGTATCAGTCTGAAGATCTCACCAAGATTGATATTGGAAAATATATCGAAAGTCTTACTACTGATTTATTCTGGACATATAATGTGAGGCCAGATACAATAAAATTGCGTATTAGAGTCAAAAATGTTTACTTTGATATAGATTTAGCAATTTCCTGCGGTTTGATCATCAATGAACTGATTTCGAATTCACTAAAATATGCCTTTCCAGAAGGAAAAAAAGGTGAAATAATTATCGACTTCAGTTTGAAAAATGACAAATATCAATTAACGGTTGGCGATAATGGAACTGGATTCCCGGAAGATCTGGATTTCCGGAAAGTAGAGTCATTGGGTTTGCAATTGGTAATGCTCTTGGGGAAGAAGATAAAAGGAACAATTGAGCTTAATAGAAGAAAGGGAACGGTCTTTAAAATAATATTTAAAGGCAATGGAGATTAAAAAGGAGAGTACTTTTTATGAAAAAACAGACTATACTTATTGTAGATGATGAAATAGTCGTTGTTCAATCAATCAAGGATCACATATTAGAAAAGGGCGACAGGTACATTATAAAAACATCTTTTAATGGAAAAGAAGCACTCGATATTTTAAAAAAAGAAAAGATAAACCTCATGATTCTTGATTTAAATATGCCTGTTTTGGATGGTATTCAGTTATTAACAGAACTTTATAACAGAAATATATGGTTGCCCGTAGTAATCCTTACAAAGGTGATAACTCTTATTTCAGATAATAAAGGGGACATATTAGGAGATTTTGGAATAGTTGATTATTTAGAAAAACCAATCAATTTCGATAAACTGGACAAAAGAATCGAAGAGATATTGAACCGTTTTGAAGTGATTAAAGAATCGGCTTCCCGTATCGATCTCCATAAGATACTGCTAATCATTAAAATGGAAAGAAGAACAGGAGTTCTAACAATAAAATTCGGGGAAAAAAATGGGAAAATATTTTTCAAAGATGGGGCTGTTGTGGATGCCGAGGTTGAGAGTCTTTCTTCAGATGAATCGCTGGAGGAGTGTCTAAAATCTGATAATGATGAGAAAAGAATAAGTATAGAGTATATTAACCATAGCAGAGAGAACAAAATAAATAGATCTTTGGAAGATATTTTACGTGATTCATAGTAATTGAGTGATGAGAAAGACAACTGCTCACATTTTCTGAAGGAGAACTGAGAGGGGGGTCAGGTCTTTCATTTTAGCGTTTCTCCTTTTTTTGATACTTTTTTATTATTCGACTGATAATTGTATAATGTAAATTCAAGTAATCTGCTATCTCTTTTTGGGAATAATTATTCCTATGATAAACAGAATAAATTATCTCATCTCTACTCTTTCCTGACCTCATTTCTTTTTGACAAAAAAGGTGACACCCATTAGAAGGTTAGTGTCAAACAGGCAGACTAATTTTTTAAAATACCTGATATAAAAAGAAAACGGAAAATTCGGAAGCAGACTGTAAGCCGGGTTCTGTTGTAAAGGATCATTTATCTGGGCGGTTAATCGCTTAACCGCTCAAGCAGCTAACCCGGGGCTGGCCGGGAAAGCCTTAGCGCCCTCTGTTTAGCCTTGCTCCGGATGGGGTTTATCTCAGTTCCGGCTGTCGCCAGCCAAAACGGTGAGCTCTTACCTCACCTTTTCACCGTTACCCGGTATTGGCGGAAATTCCGCCGGCCACCGGGCAGTCTGTTCTCTGTGACACTTTCCTTACTTGCACTATGGCAAGCAGTTCCGGTTGGGAACCATCCTTCCCTGCGGAGCCCGGACTTTCCTCCGGTATCCCGGACCGGTTACCCGGTTCAGAATCCCGGTGATCCTTCATCTGCTTCCGAATGATCCGGTATGATTATACCAAGAAATTCGATTTTTTTATACAGATTGCTCCGGGGTAACTGGATTTCTCGGGCAGTCCTGGCAATGTTGAAGCGGAATTCCTTCAGTTTTTCTTCCAGAAAATGTTTTTCCGATTGCTGTTTGAACTGTTTCCAGGAGGTAATATTTTGAAATGAAAATTCATGGGGTTTTTCCTCTACCTGAAAATAATCCGGTAAATCATTTTCGGTTATGGTTTTGTTTTCGGACATGATTAACAGTCGTTCCACCAGGTTGCGCAATTCCCGTACATTGCCTTTCCAGATATAGTTGATCATCATGTCCAGGGATTTTTTTGAAAATGATTTTTTTTTATAATTGTTTTCTTCGGAAAAATACTCGATAAAATGGTTAATAAGCAGTGGAATATCTGTCCTTCTTTCAATGAGGGAGGGGCAGTACACCGGAACCACATTGAGTCTGAAATACAGGTCATCGCGGAAATTCCCCTTTTTTAATTCTTCCTTCAGATCTTTATTGGTGGCTGAAATGACTCGTACATCGACTTTTTTGATCTCTGCGGAACCGACTCGCTGTATTTCGCCTTCTTCCAGTACTCGCAGTACTTTTGCCTGCGCTTTCAAACTGAGATCACCCACTTCATCCAGAAAAATGCTTCCTTGGTGGGCATTTTCAAACTTTCCTATTTTTTTTTCATAGGCCCCTGTAAAAGAGCCCTTTTCATGACCGAACAATTCACTTTCAATCAATTCATCCGGAATGGCAGCGCAGTTGACCTGGACAAACTTTTTATCCTTTCTCCGGGAAAAGTGGTGAATGTTGCGTGAAATCAATTCTTTACCGGTTCCGCTATGACCGAAGATGAGAACGGTTGAATCGCTTTTGGCTACTCGTTGAATGATTTCCCTCAGTTTTTTCATTACCGGTGATTCACCGATCAGAACATATTTTTTTTTACTGATTCCTTTCAGGTTGTAGTTCTCCTTGAGAAGGTTCACCTTTTCAGAGGCATTGCGGACCGTAAGCAGTAATTTTTCCCTGGATATGGGTTTTTCCAGAAAATCAAAGGCACCCAGCCGGGACGCTTCCAAAGCTTCCTGGATGCCGGAGTGGCCTGAAATCATGATTATTTCGGACATTTTATTAATGTTTTTTAAATTCTTTAATACCTCGATACCATCAAAGCCCGGCATTTTCACATCCAGCAATACGATATCGGGATTCAGTGTCTTAAATAACTCCATGCCGTCCAGGCCGCTGTTGCAGGTTTCTACCTGGTAATTTTCGTAGGTAAGAACCATTTTTATGGATTCCAGAATATTCTTCTCGTCATCAATGACCAGTATTTTTATATCTTCCATGCTTCATATATAGCAAAAAGGTGATCAGATTTCAATCGAAAAGTATAGATATTATCAGATTTGAATTTTTTTAACCAGACTGAAAAATTAGCGGGTTGACCAGCTTTTTTTGGTAATGGTCAACCCGGCGGTGGTAAATATCAAGATGGTGAAAATACTGCTGAATATGGAAAAAATGAGGACATAGGGAAAGTCCTTCTTGCCCTCGATCCTTAAATAGTAAAGCATATAGAAAAATCCGAAGAGTATGGAATAGGCCAGAATTCTGAAAATCAGGTGGCTGTCAATGAAACCTGAAAATAGAAAATAGTAAAACCAGATGAAATGAAGGATCAGCAGGGAAACCGTGGAGAAGAATTCAAGAAAAGGGAGAATTCGGTTGCCCTTTCTCTTTTCACTCAGCATAAAACCGGAAAAAATGATGCTTTCCCTGATATTGCTGCGGGCCCAGCGGGTCAGCATTTTCAGAATATTTTGGAGCTGAACCGGAATGATGGTAAAGGCATAGGCTTTCCGCTGGTAAAAGGTCCCGAACCCATTACGCAGAATATGGTTGGTTAGGCTGCGGTCTTCTCCGTAGGTACAATATTTATTTAAAAATTTCTGATTCAACCATTTTTCCAGCACCTGGTGGAGCACTTCACTGCGGTAGGCGGTAAAGGCCCCGGATAGACAAAGAACGCTGGAAAAGGTGGATTGAACGGCCCGGGTAAAATCAAACGCCATGGCAAAATGGGCATTCAGCATTTTGGTGAACAGGTTGGCACTGCTGTTCCAGATTTTAATCCGGCCGGTTACAGCTCCGATTTTTTCATTCAAAATGAGCGGGGAGATAATTTCCCGGATAGCGTTGGTATCCAGACGGGTATCCGAATCAACCGTGATTACATAGGGAGTCGTGGCTTTCTTGTAAGCCTGGTACAGGGCTTTTCGCTTGCCCTGATTTTTAGAGAATTTGATCAATTCCACCAAGTGGGGGAATTGATCAGCTGCTTTTTTCATATGGAAATAGGTGTCATCGGTTGAACCGTCGTCGATGCCGATGATTTTAAGCTTTTCCATGGGATAATTGCTGTTGGTGATTGAGCAAATGGTCTGGTAAATAATTTTGCTCTCATTGTAGGCTGGTATAACAACCGTAATATCAGGCCAGTTTTTCACCATAGTAGAATCATAAGCTCGGTACCTGAACCAGAGATAGGTCCGGAATGCCAGAGAAGAGACGAATATCAAGCTGCTGATAAACAACATGTATTTGAACAACAGACTGGCCTGATTCCCCATCTGATAAAATTTCCAGTGAAACAGCATGTTCTGCCTGAGGGCAATGGCAATGATGGTAATCCCGAAAACCAGAATAGAGAAACGAACCACTGGTTCCCACATGTCCCAGTTGAACAGACTTTTGGGTTTTATGAGCAGCAATTGCTGGCTGCTGTGAATTTTTTTCATGTTGTTTCCATTCAAGTTATTACCAGTCGATATTTTAAAAAAAAAGACATTTAAATATGCACTCTTTATTTTTTATTGACAAACCAATTTGAATAATCGGTCAATGTAATTACTATACCGAAAATGCAGGTAAAAGTCAATAGTTTCCTCTCTCCAATATTTGAATGGGGTGCCAATTGGCCGTCAGGGCATTGTTTTTAGCGATGGGTTATGAGGTTTTTTCAAATTCCCTTTGACAATCGATGCAGTACTTGGTAAAAGGTAGAATCTGAAGACGCTTAATAGGGATGTTTTGATTACAGTTCAGGCATTTCCCATAGGTGTTGTTTTCAATTCGCTTCAGGGCTTCGTCAACATCCATCAAGTTTTTGTGAAAATTTGAAGAAACGGCAAAACCGGTCATCTTTTCGATCAGGTTGGTGGCCAGGTCAATTTCATCGGTTGAATATTCCGCTTCGGAATAGTCTTCGTTTGATTCTAGTATTTTATGAAGTTCGTCTTTCAGTTTCAATAACGCTTTTTTAAATTTTTCAAGATCTTTCTTTTCCATGTGAAATCCTTTTTTTTATGGGTAACTATAGAATGAGTTTTCAAAAAAGTCAATACTTTTTAAAAAAAAAGCACAAATTATTTTTTAACTTTTTTAGAATAAAAATATTTGCAGCGGGGGGATATCATATGGCTGGCTTCCCCTTGATTTTCCCCTGAAAGAGACCTTCTCGTAATTGGTTTTTCCCCTAGCGGGGATTTGTCTTGAACCCAATGCGGCCAGGATTGAAGCCCCGGTAGGTGTGCACAGTTCTTTTTCAATGGGACCCTTTTCCCAGTTTATTCTGTAACTGTCCAGAATAATTCTGGTGGCCGGGGCCGGTATCCCGTGGGTACCATGGGAAAAATGGATGTGGCCGCCTCCCACTGAAACCGATTTGGATAAGGTGGCCATGGGATTGATTCTCAGGCTCTGCAGCCCGGTAACCGCTCCGATGATATCCACGATGATATCCTGGGCTTCATGGAGAAAGGTGATCTCCGGCTGTGAATGATCGGATGATGGTTTTAAATTGGCAGGGGAATGGTGATGGTCCGCTTGACCATGATCATGGATGACAATTTTAAAATCCTTATGGGCTTTTTTTTCAGCCCGGACCAATATTTCCAGGATGCGGTTCCCGAAAAGTCGGTATTCTTTTTCAATGTGGAATTGTCGGTACAGTTCATTCAGGTAAACTCCGGCTTCTTCATCACTAAGATGAGGCCGGCTGGAATTCAACTGGATTTTTAACCGGGTACTCCCATCTGCGGTCCGGGCTATATCAATGCCGGCGGTTCCCAGTTTTTCCGCAGCTGCCTGCATGACCTGTTTCATGGTTTTCAAATTGGCTCCCGCGGATATGAGAGCGGCTGAGAACATATCTCCGGCCATTCCACCGGAAGGATCAATGATAAACTTCATTTTGTCTTCCGGATGGGGTCATTGCTGGATGACGGTTTCAGACCGTTTGGATGGGTCGGAAAGAATGAGGATCTTATTGTTTTTCAAATCCAGTTTCAATTGCTTACTCTTGGTTAATCCTTCACTCTGACTTTTGATTTGAGCGGAACCGGAGAAGATCATCATTTCCTCCGGGTATTTCCAGTTGACCTTTTTAGATGTGCCCTGAATGCCTTCATTGACAAAGTGAACATTTTTTTCACCGGTTATGGTTTCCAGTTCGTTCTGGTCGTTGAAGCTGATTTTCAGTAGATCAGCCCTCAGGATACGACTATTATTCTTCATGACTCCCTTACCCTTGATGGCGATTACTCTTTTTTTGGGATCAAACCCGATATAATCTCCCCTCAGGTTGATATCATTTTTCTTTTCCTTAAATGTGAGAGACACATTTCCACTGGCATTTATCTGGTTTTTTTCTAAAATCTCGAGCTTATCGCTTTTAATGATGGTTTCATTTTGCTGAAGCCGGATGTTGTCTTTATAAACAACCTTGTTCTCGCGGTTGTAGATTTCAATCACCTTGGCATTTACGAAAATTGAATCAGTGGAAAAAAGGGCATCCTGTCTGTCCGGTTTGATGATTGACTTGATACCCACTTCAGAGGTCAGGATATCCTTCTGGGTATTGATGATGAAATCACTGGAGATAAACGTATTTTGGTCTTTTTTAATTTCGGATTTTTCACCGGTCAGGTGGATAATATTTTTTTGTACATCATGAGTCATTTTTTTGCTATGACCGTGGTATTCATCAATTTTGAAAACACAATTTCTTAGGGCTTCCCCGTAAATAATATCGGCATTCCTGAATTTTAAAAAGATTTTGTGGGCTGATATGTTAAAGTTCGATCTGCCCGTGCTCTTGACTTTACCGCCCGGAGAGATTCTGGCTTCGAACATCTGCCCGGTTTCCGGATTGAATTTCATTTTTACGAAAGGGGAGGTGATTTCAGTATGATTCTGTTTGCTCTTCAGGTCTATCCGGGTGTTTTTTCGTGCCACGGCCATTCTCAATTTTCCTTTCTGGTTGAAAAAGCTCTCCAGGGAATTTGATTTGAGTTCCATGGTTTCATTTTTAGCCGGGTCTTTACGATAGAGGGTGCTGTTCTTTTGAGAGGATGAACGTTTGATTTGCTTGAAATCCTTGGTGAAGCTCAAGACCAGGCGGTCGCTTGTCAGCAGGGTTTTTTCCCCTTTGATTTCGGTATTGGTCTCGAACACCACGGTATTGCTCTTGTCAATGATCCACAATTCATCGGTCTGATAGAGGAATTGTTGCCCCTCACTGGAGTAGGTCCCCTGAGTATCGAATAATTTGATGACATTTACCTTAACATAATACTCCATGCCTTTCTGGGCAATACCCTTTAAATTCTTGGCCTGATAGTCGACAACCGCCTGGGTGAATAACTTATGCTTGGATTTGATGGTGAAATTTTCACAGGAAATATCCAGGTCATTCGAGATGATTTTGACATTTTGATCCAGAAAAAACGAATTGATATTGGAAGTGGCATATCCCCGGTCACCGGAAACATAGATTTCCTGGTCCAGTTTTCCCTTTTTAAAGATAGTAGCCCTGATATTTTTCATCAGGGTCATATCTTTATCCTGCTGCTGGGATTCCGAGCAGGTGACTTCAATACTCTTCTCGTTGTGTTTATTGAAAGCCACATATTTCATCTCAATTCCGTCGGGTTCGTAATCGGTGAGGGAATCTGTTCTTTTCCGGGGTTGAAATTCTGCAAAAATAGTATACAGCAGAACCACAAACAGCAGCAAAACGAAAATCTTGAACAGGGTTTTGTATTTCATCAGAACTTAATGTATCCTTATGTTTTTGGGTAGATTTTACTTGGTTTTAAGGTTGATGTCAATGAAGGCCTCTGTCAGGACCGGCTTGATCCGGTTTCAGAAATTCACCGGGGCTTAATAAGGGTGGCGTTTGTCGGTTGGTAGATATTGATTTTGGCAGTCTTTTCAAGTAAAATACTAAATGATTAAAAAATTAATTGAAAAACGGAAGGAAAAAAAGAGACTCATCCGGGAACGTAGAAAGGAAATAGGGATCTTCCGGGAATACTTCGAACTTTTTGCGGAAGTACTGATTTATGTATTTTTTGTCATGACTTTCCTGCTTCAATCTTTTGTGATTCCCACCGGTTCCATGGAAGATACCCTGCTGATCGGAGATCATCTGTTGGTTGATAAGGTATCCTATTCTCGTTCACTCGGATCCGTGGACAGCCTGGTCTTTCCCCAGCAGGAAATCAAAAGAGGCATGATTGTGACCTTTAAGTCACCGGCGGAAATGGACAAGGAATATGTCAAGCGGGTCATTGGTTTACCGGGCGAAACCATTAAAATCATTGATAAAAAAGTGTATATTAATAATGAGCTTTTGGAAGAATCCTATACCTTTTTTAAGGATTCAGATATGCTCAACAGCTACCGGGATAATTTCCCTGAATACCGGATTCCAGCCAGCCAGTATTTTTGCATGGGAGATAATCGGGACAATAGTTTTGATTCCCGGTTCTGGGGGCCGGTTCACCAGGATTTAATCATCGGCAAGCCCTGGCGAATATACTGGTCCTATGAATCTTCAACCAAGGAATACCTGACCACTGGAGTTCTTCATAAAATCAAAGACATATTCCAGACCATTATTCATTTTTTTCCCAAAACCCGATGGGAAAGGACGGTTAAAAAGATCAAATAAAAATTCGGGTCCGAGACGTTGGGGATTGAAGAAATTTCTGATTTATATATAATATATTCAAGGAGAAATATTCATGGCTAAACGGGTATTGATAACCGGTATTACCGGACAGGACGGTTCTTATCTGGCTGATTTTCTACTGGGAAAGGGGTATGATGTGTTTGGCATGGTCAGGCGTTCCAGCATGGAAAAATTTGACCGGATAGAGCATATCAAGGATGAAATTACCATCAAGCAGGCGGATCTTCTGGACCAGTACTCTTTGATAAAAATAATCGAAGACATTAAGCCTGAAGAAATCTACAACCTTGCGGCCATGAGTTTTGTGCCCACATCCTGGAATCAACCCGTATTAACCGCTCAATTTACGGCTATCGGTGTGACCCGGGTACTGGAGGCCATCCGGGCCATCAATCCCAAAATTAAATTTTACCAGGCTTCATCCTCGGAAATGTTTGGCAAGGTCAAGTCAATTCCCCAGAATGAAAAGACGCCCTTTCACCCCCGCAGTCCCTACGGGGTGGCTAAGGTATACGGTCACTGGATTACAGTCAACTATCGGGAAAGCTATGATATTTTTGCCGCATCCGGTATCCTGTTCAATCATGAATCACCCAGGAGGGGAATTGAATTCGTCACCCGAAAAATCACTTACAATGCAGCCAAAATAAAACTGGGGCTTTTGAAGGAATTGCCCCTGGGCAACCTTGAAGCCAAGCGAGACTGGGGCTATGCCGGTGATTTTGTGCGGGCCATGTGGTTGATGTTGCAGCATGATACTCCCGAAGATTTTGTGATTTCTACCGGAGAGACCCATTCGGTACGGGAACTGGTAGAAATTGCTTTTTCCCGGCTGGATCTGGATTATAATGAATATGTCATCCTGGATAAACAATTCATGAGACCGGCAGAAGTGGATCTTTTGATCGGGGATTCCTCTAAAGCCAAGGAAAAACTGGGCTGGGAACCCACTGTTGGTTTTCGACAGTTGATTGAGATGATGGTGGATTCGGATATAGAACTGATCAAAGAGGAATATGACCTGAAGTGATTTTCATCATGATGTTTACTTTTTTTATTAAACGTTAGGCCATTAATTATTGCATGAACATTGTCTTATCCGAATTTCTAAGTTATTGTTTTGGGGTTAGACGGACTTTAAATCTGGTAAATAAACTGTTGGCGGCGAGGCAAAAAGGGAATTATTATATGCTGGGAGAAATCGTACACAATGAGCATGTCATTGCCGACCTGAAGCAAAAGGGATTAAAAATTGTAAGCCAACCGGAGCAGGTCAGGGATAAGGGAACTGTTATTATTCAGAGTCACGGTACTTCTCTGCAGGCCATTCGCCTTTTGAAAAGCCGGGGGATTCCGTTTATCGATGCTACCTGTCCGATGGTTAAAATCATCCATCAGCATATCAGAGACCTGGAGGAAGCCGGCTATTATCCTGTGGTCATTGGCAAAAAAGGCCATGACGAAGTAGAGGGAATTGTCGGTCAGGTCAGAGAAGCCTTGATTGTTGGTGAGGTGTCTGATGTCACCGCGGAAAAATTCAAAGGGCTCACCCGGGTGGGTGTGGTTATTCAATCCACCTTTATCCGGGAAAAAGCCTTGAGCATCAGGGATGAAATCCGGAAATGGGTGGCAGATATCAAGCTGATTGATACTATCTGTGCTCCCACCATTTCCCGTCAGCAGGAAATCCGGGAAAAGGCCGGTCAGCATGATTGTATTTTGATCATTGGCAGCTGTTCCAGTGCCAATACCAACCATCTATATCAATTGGCCAGGAAGGAAAAGGATTGTGTATACCTGATCGATTCACCGGCACAAATCGGGTCTATTGCCCTGCCGGACCGGGGATCAATTTTTATTGCCTCCGGCGCATCAACGCCGGAGTATTTGATTGATGAGATCATATCATTACTTGAAAAAAGAATAATTTCTAATACATAATCGGCCTGGTTATCTGGTACAATCCTGAAGTCGTCCCCACCGCTTTTCAGTGCAGGTTGAATTCGGTTTTGAGCTGGTGGTGCAGCCGACGCCGGTACCGGTTAAAATTAATGGAGCGGACCCGGGGGTGAATCTGGTTGCTCAGGAGGATGTATGTGCTCTGGGTTTCGGGTTCCAGCCAGACCGAAGTTCCGGTAAATCCACTGTGACCGATGGCAAAGGGAGATATTGTTTTCCCCCCGGAAGAAATCAGGGAAGTATTCAGCTTGAAACCCAGGCTGCGGTGGCTTTTTTCACCGGGGGTGAAGTTCTTCCGGAAAAGCTTGAGGATTGGGGAATTTAAAATGGTGGCGGTTTCCGGAAAAAATTCCAGGGTCAACCGGAACAGGTCGCCTGTGGTGGAAAAAAGCCCTGAATTCCCTGCAGTTCCTCCCAGATGATAGGCGTTCAGATCATGGGTATCCCCGCGGATAATACCATCTTTCCAATCGAAAGCCCGGGACCCGGCCCGGTCTATTTTGGTGGCCAACCGCTTCTCATAATGATTGCCTTTTTCAGTGGGAGCGGCTTTAATTTTCAAGTTTTCCGGAACCTTCAGGTAGGTATGTCGAAGATTCAGTTCATCAAAGATTATTTCCCCGGCCAGTTCGGGAAAACGCCTGCCACTGACTTTTTCGATTAAATAATATAATAATATATAGCCCGGGCAGGAGTAATTGACCTTTTTACCGGGAGCTGATTCCAGCGACAGGGAATTCAATTGAATCCGGTAGTCAGCCGGGTACAGAAAAAAAGGAAACCAGGCCGGGAATCCGGACGTATGGGTTAGCAATTGAAGTACGTTGATCGAGTAAGGGAAATCCGGGAAAACTTTTTTTATTTCTGTATCCAGGCGTATTATTTTTTTTTCAATCAGGTAGGCGATCAGAAAGGAGGTGACCAGGGGTTTGGTCAGCGAGGCGGTATCATACAGGGTATGCTCTTGGAGTTTTTCCCTCTCAGGTATAATCGATTTATACCCATAGTGATGCTGGAGTAAAATCTGGTCCCGGCGGGCAACCAGAACAGACATGCCAGGCATGATTTTTTTTTTGATCAGAGATTGAATGAGTGGTTCAAATTTCAATGGACTTGGTATTCTCCAGTATTCGGAGGGCAATCTCGAGGGCGTGTTTGGCTTCTTCGGCAGTCACATTTTCATTCGGTACGGAAGTCATTGATTTATGGAAATTGTTCCACAGGGTAAACAGTGGTTCCACCGATTGGATTTCCGGTATCTCTTCAGTGATTTGACCTTGATTCAGGCCATAGATCTTGACCCTCTGTTTCTTATAATCAATGGAAAAGTATTTATTCTTTTGAAAAACTCTCAATTTCCTGGTTTTTTTCTGAGAAACCCGGCTGGCGGTCAGATTGGCCACCAGACCCGAATTGAATTCGAGTCGGACATTGGCAATGTCAATTTTTTTTGAAATGATGGGGATTCCCGAGGCATTGATATTTTTAATATTGGATTGATCCCACTGCAGAATGATGTCAATATCATGGATCATCAGATCCAGAATGACATCAACATCCAGAGAGCGGGGGGAAAATGATCCCAGTCTCTGAACTTCTATGAACAGGGGCTTTTTGATTAAATGTTTAATGTGAACAACGGCCGGATTGAAACGCTCGGGATGGCCGGCTGCCAGAATCAGGTTTTCCCGCTGTGAGATGCCAATCAATTCATTAACTTGGGAAATGGTCTGGGTGATGGGCTTTTCGATAAGCACATGCTTTTTATTTTCCAGAAAGAATTTACCGATTTGAAAATGGCTTTCGGTGGGGGTGGATATCATGACCGCATCGACCAGATCCAATATTTTGCCGTAATCGCTGAATTTTTTTATGGGATAGGGCTGGCAGGCGATTTCCAGGTTATCCCGGTTCGTGTCCGCAGCGCAGGTTAGTTGAAGCTCCCGCAAGTTGTTGACCACCCGGAGGTGATTGTTGCCCATGGCACCGGTTCCCACGATTCCGATTCTCATTGACGGATCACTCCTGTTTATCGAATTCGAGTACCCGGTGCTGGTGGGATAATTCCGGCTGCTGGGAAGCCTGAGTTTTTATTAGGTTAGACATTGAATTTAAAATTTTTAAAAATTCCCCTTTTGGTTTTGGCAATAAAATCAAGAATGATCAGTGATTCCTCGGAATTTTTAAAATCTATCTTTAATTTTTCAATTGCCTGGGTGGTATTCAGACCCGAATGAAATATGATATCGAACATATCCTTGATCTTATTGATAAAATCACGGCTGATCCCGTTGCGCATCATTCCAATAGAATTGGTTCCGTAAAAATTGTAGTAATCCCGGGACTGGGATACTTTGGCAAAGGGCAATATATCCTGGAGAACCACACTGTATCCACCGATATAGGCATTTCTACCGATTCTGACGAATTGATGAACTGATGAAAATGCCCCGATAACGACTGAATCCTCAACTTCCACATGACCGGCCAGGGTGGCACCGTTTATGAAAATGACCCCGTTCCCCACCTTACAGTCATGGGCAATATGGGTATAGACCATCAGATAATTATGGTTTCCGATCGAGGTAACCTGGCCTCCCTTTTGAGTACCCCGGTTAATGGTGGTAAATTCCCGGATGATGTTATGGCTTCCCATCTCAACCCAGGTGTCTTCGCCTTTAAAGGTGATGTCCTGGGGTTCGGTCCCGATCGAGCAGAAAGGGTATATTTTGCAGTTTTCACCAATCCGAGTATTCCGGTCAATAACGGAATGATGCATGATGACCCCGTTGTCCCCGATGGTCACCTGGTCTCCGATAATGGAATAGGGCCCCACGGTAATATTGTTGCCAAGTTCAGCTTTTTTGCTGATAATAGCCGTGGGTGAGATTTGTGAAGGACTCATTTGGCTAGGATTGACATCATGGTGGCTTCCGCTGCTTTTTCTCCATCCACAAATGCTTTTCCTTCCATGATTACTAAATTTCCCCTGTCCTTAATGACTCTGGATTCCATTTCCAGCCGGTCACCCGGCACCACTACCCGCTTAAAACGAGCCTTGTCAATTCCAGCAAAATAGGCCATTCTCTGGTCTTCGGGGAACCGTCTTAAAATCAGAATGGCTCCCAGCTGGGCCATGGCCTCGATAATCAATACCCCCGGAAACACCGGGTTCTGGGGAAAGTGACCTTGAAACAGTGATTCGTTTATGGAAATGTTTTTATACCCCTTGATCGATTCTATGCCGTTGATCTCGGTTACCCGGTCAATCAGCAGAAACGGGTATCTATGGGGGATGATCTTCTGGATGGCTGCAATATCTTGAATTTCATCCATAATGTGTTTATTTTTTTTGACCGTATTTTTTATCGTAAGCGGCAATGACTTCATTAGTGACATCAATGGTATTGTCAAAATAGGCAATTCCGGAGGTTGTCAAATCGAGAATTAAGGTGAATCCCCTTTCCTTTCCGATTTTTTCGATTACAGGCATGATCTCTTGGCGCAGACCTGATAACTCTTTGGCAGATTTCTGCTGCATTTCCCTTTGAGCATCCTCAACATACCGTTTTAAATAGGTGCGTTTTTGCTGGAGATCCAGATTTTTCTTGTCCCGGGTCTGGTTATTTAAGGCCGGTGAATTGAGTTCATTTTCCAGTTTTTTAATTTGCTCTCTCATATTTTCGACTTCCTTCTGCTTTTTTCGACCTAATTTCTCAAGCCTGGCAGTGATTTCCTTACCTTTAGCGGTTTGTTGGATGACCTTCTGGGCATTGATCACGCCGATTTTAACTTCTGAAAACACCAGTAAACTGAAACTGAGCAAGATGAGGGTTAAAATTAATTTTTTCTTCATTTTTTCTCCTTAAAATGGTGAAAACCACCATTTTATGTTATTCTTCATATTATATATTTTTTGTCGACATATTACCATTTTTGGCGCCAATTAGTAGAAAGATGGTCCTACTCCAAAGCCAATGTGGAAATGCGAGTCATCGGATTTAAGGGTTCTGGGATTATAGGCAAAGATAAGCCTGAAAGGCACGCCCATCATGGGAACATACACCTTCAGTTCCAATCCCAGTGAGGTGTAAATGTTATTAAAATTAATGTTTTGGCCCGTATCATAGGCATTGCCCAGATCGTAGAAAAATACAAATGTGAATTGTTCGGACAGGGGAATATGGTATTCAAAATTCATAAAAAAGGCCTTGTTGCCCCCGATAACATTCCCCTCTGGATCCTTGGGGCCGATCCTGTATATATCAAATCCACGGATGGACCGTTCGCCGCCAAGGAAGAATTTTTCGTAGAAAGGGAGTACGTTTTCATCTCCTTCGTTGTCAACCCCGAATGGTATGACATATTGATAAACCGCATGCATGCCAAATACATGTTTCCGGCCCAGGGGAAAGAATTTGGTGAATTCAAATTTGTATTTGTGGAGGAAAATATCCCCGCCCAGAATTCCTCCCGAATAACGGTAATTGACAAGATATTTGGTTCCCGAACTGGGAAAAAGGGGTGAGTCAACTGTGGAATAATATATGGTGGGTGAGAATGAATTAATGGTTCGCTTGCCTTCGGTATAATAGTAATAAGAATAGGGATTGGTCCATTCCAGGTCTTCATTAATATCACTGATTTCGATTTTTTCACTGCCAAGCATTACCGATGCGCCCGTAAACTTCCAGATCCGGAAAGAGGTTATCAGATTATATCCATGGCCGTCTTTGGTATAAAGACCGGGATAGCGGAAAGATGTTTTGAATAAATCAAAACCCATACTGGCTGGCAGGTTGAACAGATAGGGTTCGGTAAAAGCCACCCGGTAGGTTTCGGCCCGGGTGCCTCTGGAGAGATTCAGGGTTAGTTTTTCTCCCAGTCCCAGAAAATTCTGGGTTGAGTATCCCAGGGCGATAAACCAGCCTTCGTAACCGCTGTAACCGGTATTGAAATTAATCATCTGACGCTGGAGTTCTTTGACTTTAACTTGCAGATCTATTTTATATGGATCTGACGGATTAGCGGTGATTTCGGGCATTTCTTCGATGGTGACCAGCCCCAGCTGTTTCATCCTCCGGATAGAGTCTTCCAGGGCATTCATATTCAATCTGTTGCCCTCCTTGAGCAGCCATTCCCTCCGGATCACATGATCTTTGGTAAAGGTGTTGCCGGTAAATTCCAGTTTCCCCACATAGCATATATCATCTTCATTGATTCTGACGGTCAGATCAGCTGTTCTCTTGACCGGGTCCAGATTGTCGACCGGGACGATCTGGCTGCGGCAGTATCCGATAGTGCCGTAGAGTTTCTGGATCTCGGCGATAAAATCATTCCGTTTTTTCATATCATATATCTGGCCCTTTTTCAGGGGCATTTTTCTTTTGAGGTAGGATGATTTAATGACCTTGTTACCCTCGATCTTCATGATTCCAAACCGGTACTGGGGGCCCATTTCAATCGGGATTGATAACCGTAGCATTTTTTGAACTTTTCCGAAAATGGTGGCCTTGCGGAAAAAAGTCATTTTCGGGGTTCCGATTTTGGCTTCCAGAAAGCCTTTCTGCTGCAGGCGCAGTTTGAGGTTTTCCAGATCTTCTTTTATGGAATCCTCGTTATATATATCTTCTTTACTGATGGAAGAAATCAAGCCATGGGCTTCGGTTTTTTCAAAGCCACCGATCAGAAAAACCGGAGAAATCATGGATGTATCCAAACCGGGAAAATCAATGTCGCCGATGCGGGTTTTGGGACCCTGCTCGACCTGGACGGTAATGGCCACCTGCTGATTATCGATTTTGGTATCTATATTGATTTTACCTTCATTGTATCCCTTTTCCTCCAGCATGGTTTTTATGATTCTCTCGACTTTCTTCAGCTTGACCGGATTAAAGTAGGAGTAGGGGGATAAAATAATATTGTTTTCCTGTAGTTTGGAGGTGATATCATCTTTTTTTATTTGCTTGCCCGTTTTATAGGTGATGGTTGAGATGAACAGGTTTTCCTTTACAATGATCTTGATGATGATTCCCCGGGGGCCATCCTCGGTTTC
Organism: uncultured Aminicenantes bacterium; assembly: GCA_965195285.1. Lineage (GTDB taxonomy): Bacteria > Acidobacteriota > Aminicenantia > UBA2199 > UBA2199 > CAZOWT01. Next base: position 46,558 of record CBDAFS010000011.1, read on the forward strand.
GATACGAATATTTTCAAAAAAACCGGTTTCCCATAATGATTGAAAATCTTTTTTTAAAATATCCTTTGAGTAGATTTCATTGGGTTTTGATTTCATGTAAAAGAGAACCGTGTCCTTAGATACTTTTTTATTTCCGATGACCATAATATTCTCAATAATTTCTGCATTCAATGTGCACAGCAGAAGTAGGAAGACAGAAACCGTGATTATCATTCTTTTCATTGTACCCTCGATAAGTTGTTTTTATATCATACTTTCACATAAATATCAACCTGTTATTGCAGCCCAATCGGGAGCTGTTCATACAGATAGGATCGTCTTCCGGCTCCGGATGGTTTCATCCGGAGAAATATTTTTTTTTTGCGGTTATTGCTCTGCAAAAATTTTATTGACTAACATCGGTTAACCCTCTATAATAAAATATGGCAACGATTTTAATTACCGGCGGTGCCGGCTTTCTGGGTTCTCATTTGTGTGACTGGTTTCTGGACAGGAACTGGCGGGTGATTGTGGTTGATAATTTGATCACCGGAGCCATTGAGAACATATCGCATTTACTGGGAAAGGAAAATTTTTCCTTTTACAAATACAGTGTAACCAATTATCTGTTTTTTGAAGAGAAGATTGACCTGATTCTTCACTTTGCCTGCCCTGCCTCTCCCTTTGATTACATTCAATATCCGATTCACACCATGAAAGTGGATTCACTGGGGACTTTGAACACCCTGGGATTGGCCAAAAGCAAAGGTTCCAGGTATGTTTTTGCTTCTACCTCAGAGGTCTATGGTAGTCCGGCAGTGCATCCTCAGCCTGAGGATTACTGGGGGCATGTAAATCCGGTTGGACCCCGTTCGGTTTACGATGAGGCCAAACGGTTTTCCGAGGCCATGTGCATGGCCTATTTCAGAGAACATGGTATCGATGTCAGAATTGCCCGAATTTTTAACACCTATGGTACCCGGATGCGGCTGGATGACGGACGGGTCATTCCTACCTTCATTTCTCAGGCTTTGAAGAATGAGGATATTACCATATTCGGAGAGGGGGACCAAACCCGGAGCTTTTGTTTTATCGATGATCTTACCGAGGGAGTCTATACGCTTTCCACCCGGGATGGCCTGGCCGGAGAAGTGGTTAACCTGGGGAATCCGGAAGAACTGTCCATTCGGAAACTGGCGGATACGGTCATCGAAAAAACCGCCTCCCGATCAAAGTTGAAATTTGAATCCATGCCCGTGGATGATCCCCCGATCAGACAGCCGGATATCAGCAAGGCCCGGAAATTATTGGGTTTTGACCCTGGCGTTCCTCTGTCTGAAGGCCTGGACAGGATAATCCCCTGGTTCAAGAAAAAAATTGAAGACTGATTCCCTTATTTTCGGACCGGTCCCCTCCAGGCGGCTGGGAATATCCCTGGGAATTGATATCATCCCTTTTAAAACCTGTTCCCTGGATTGCATTTATTGTGAATGCGGGGCTACCAATCACCTGAGCCTGGAGCGAAGGCATTTTATTGATGTGGATACGGTTCTGTCTCAGCTGAAGCAAATCCTGAAGGACCTGAACCATGTGGATTATATTACCTTCTCCGGTTCGGGTGAGCCCACTCTCAATAAAGATATTGGCACCATGATCTCTGAAATCAAGCGCCTGACTTCCATCCCGGTGGCGGTATTAACCAACGGTACTTTGTTGTACCGGGATGATGTGGCCAGGGACCTGCTTCCGGCGGATGTGATTTTGCCGTCGCTTGATGCGGTTTCAGAGGAGGTTTTTTCCAAAATTAATCGTCCCCATCCGCAATTGGAAATGGTTAAAATCATCGATGGTCTTATCCGTTTCAGAAAGGTTTACACTGGTGAGATTTGGCTGGAAATTTTTGTGGTCAAATCCATAAATGATCATGACGGGGAATTGACTGAATTATACCGGACCATCAAGAAAATCAGACCTGATAAGGTCCAACTCAATTCCCTGGATCGTCCCCCGTCAGATCCCCGGGTTCGGCCGGTTGAAATGAAAAAACTGGAAGCTATCAAGCAAAAGTGGAAAGACCTGCCGGTTGAGATCGTTAAAAGAATCCGCCGGAGAGAGGAGATTGTTGCCTTCAGTAAAAACCTTGAAAGTACCATCCTGAACACCATTACCCGGCGACCTCTGATGATTGATGACCTGGTTCAGTTAACCGGAAAAAACCGACTGGAAATTTTTAAATATATTGATGTTCTGGAAAAAGAGATGAAAATTTACCCCAAAATTGTGGGGAAAAAGATTTTTTATACGGCCAAAACCTAAATCATTGGGCATTATACTTAGAGAAAAAGCATTTCATCTCATTTTTCAATACATCATGCAATTCGAAGGGGATTGTCCGCTTGCGAATCATTAAATTTGATTGATTACTGATTGTTCTTGAAGAGCGTTTCCGTTTCTTCCTGAATTAATATCCAGAATGTATAGATTCCAAGTGCAGTTCCAAAAGGTATATTGATCAAATTTATGGCACCCAGAATGAGGGCCAGAATCCTCGACCAGGGACGATATTTTAGTAGTCCGAAGCCGCATATAATACCAGGAGCAGAGAATAAAATTAAAAATCCGGCCACAACGAAAGCTATTATAGTGGTGATGGCAATCACAGTTTCATCTCCTGAAATGAGTCCGCCTCCTGCTACAGCTGCGAAGACTATGATAGCGATAATAAGAGTGATTGAATTAAAAACGATATAGAGCCCCCCTAGAAAGGAGACATGTTTTTGAAGGGATGTTGTTTTATCCTGTGCCAAAGGTTGATCATCTGTTTTTTTTAATTCTTTTGCAGGTATTTTAGCTTTTTTTTCTTCTAATTCCTGTGACGGTTCAAGTGGTATGATAAAAATGGCGACAAGATAGGCAAGGAGTCCTCCACCACCGAATAATACCAGTAGTACAGTGATGATTCTGATAATGACAGGATCAATGTCGAAATATTCTCCGATTCCACCACACACTCCGGCAATGATTCGCTCATTTCGGCTCCGATTAAGTTTTTTCATCCCTCACCTCCTCTTTTTGCCATTCGCTTTCATGACTGTATCTCTTTAACGAATTTTCAGGAGAAAAGGTTTAAAATACCCTGTCAGCGGGGTGAGATTTAGTTCAGGTCATTTTTGCGGAAAACCGCAGTTCTGGCAAGGGTATCATGCAGGGCTTGCCTCTTTTCTCCAAGTATATACAAACAGCCGAAAAGGATGACTATTCCGGCCAGGCCCGCAATTGAATTTAAAAAGGTGAAACCGCTTATACGACCTGTCAACTCGAGCAGTACGGATCCGTTTTTAATGGCAAAGCGCGGAAAATAAACCCATATATCACCGGTCTTTCCATCCTGAGTTCCAATCTTGATGCCCAAAAGCATTTTTCCCGGTGTGGCTCCGAAAAAGGCTTCGGTGATCATATAGAGGGTGCTGAAATGGGCGATAAAGAGTGAAACCCTCATCATTTCATCATAGGCTTCCTGGGGGGTGAAATGGTGGTTGCCGGCTGTGTTCATGATAGCCTCGGTTAATTGGCCCTTGATAAAAGCGCTGAAGGTGTTTTCCATCAGCAGGGCCATCAGAATGGAGGCCAGAAGGGTGATGACAAAGCTGTCAATGATGAACGCCCCCAACCGGGGCCCGAAGCCGACTCTTTTTTCAGTTTCCAGATTCATCTTTTGTCTCTGGTTGTTTTATGAATTTGTAAGGCTTTCCGTTTTTGACATTCAGCAGCAGAGGTCCTGAAAAACCCAGTTTCAACAATTCCCGCCTTAAACAGGTCATAAAAAATCCATGGCTGACCACCAGGATTCTGGTTGATCGGGGATGGGACATACAGTGTTGGTGAATAAATTCTCTGGCTCGATGGGTACTCATCTTCCGGTTTTCAGGCTGGATTTTTGTCTTAAACAGCCACTGCAATCTACCCACCAGGGCCCACAGAAAAAGAGGAATTTTGAGCCGGGTCTGAAATCCGGCTTTCAACGGGACTTCCCTCAGTAGATCGGTTGGTATGGATTGACCATTATAAATGATGTTAGCAGTCTTAAGGGCCCGCTTCATGGTGCTGGTATAACAGCAATCCCACTGCTTGAAATCATGATCCGGGGTGATGGGGATAATGCCTGCTGAATTATAGGATTCCATATTTTGGTTAAAGGTGTTTGAATCACTCCATTTTTTAAATTTGAAATTCACCGGATAATGCCGGACCAGTTCGATGATCATTGGCCACTTATTTTTTCAACTTGTTTGAAAACACGCAGCAAATTGCCGCCCAGAATTTTTTTGATATCCATGGGTCGATACCCCCTTTTCAATAGGTGGTAGGTGATCAGGGGGAATCCCGAAACGTCCTCCAATCCGCGGGGGTAACTGGTGGCCCCGTCAAAATCAGAACCCAATCCCACGTAATCAATTCCTACCAGCTTGACCACATGATCGATATGCGTGATCAGGATATCGATCTCCGGTGGTGGTGGGGCATGCTTTAGCCATAGCTCAAATACTGCACTCCAGTACTGGTTCTGGTTGTCCTGGTATTTTTCTTTGAGTTTTTTTCTATGGGGGGCGATTTTTTGTTGGATCGCCATGGCTTTTTGCCGGTAATCCGGGTCCAGGAAGACGGAAAAAAAATTGATTTGAATGACTCCGCCCTTTTCAGCCAGCTTCCTGATCATTTTATCGGTTAAATTTCTGGGGGAATCACATATGGATCGACAGCAGGAATGTGAGGCGATTACCGGTGCTCTGGAAACCTTGAGCACCTCCCAGAAAGCCTGGTCCGATATATGAGAAACATCGATCATCATACCCAGGCGGTTCATTTCTGTCACCACCTCCCGGCCAAAGGGACTCAGTCCGTTCCATCTGGGTTTCTCTGCTGTCGAGGAATCGCAAATGTCATTATTTTTGACATGGGTCAGGGTGATGTAACGCACACCGAGCCGGTAATAATCTCTGAGCAAGCGCAAACTCCCTTCTATCGGACCCCCATTTTCAATGCCGATCAATATGGCCCGTTTTCCTTTTTTCTCGATGTCGATAATATCACTGACCGAAAAAGCCATCTCGGCCAGATCTGGATTGGCTTCAACCTGGAGGTATATTTCATCGATCATTTCCAGGGCATTTTTGGCCGGATGCTTTTCATCCAGGTTATTGGATACATATACGGCAAAGAAAGAGGCATCCACACCACCCTGCTTCATCCGTACCAGATCCACATCGGTGCTGTCCAATTTATTGCCGATATTGACACCCCGCTCAATCATGGCCATGGGGGTGTCACAGTGGGTGTCAATCACAATGGCAGAATCATGAATGGCCAGGGCTTTTTCCCACAGCTCCGGATCCAATTTCCGGGAAGACGCTGATAGGGTCAGGTAAAACAGAGACCAGACAACCAGGATGATTAATTTTGATTTCATGATGCTTCACTCTGAAAAAAACCTTTCACGTTTTTTCATATCAGATAAGGATTTAAAAGTCAAATTGAAGTGAAATCTTTTTTAAGATATACTTAATACGGAATATGAAAAAAAAGCAGTTACTGATCCTGGGATTGATTTTGCTGGTGGCCCTGGTTGTAATCTGGATAGTGTTGGTGCCGGCTGAGTCTGATGCCCGACCGGAGCCCATCATTATCTGCATGGGTGACAGCCTGACCGAGAGCGAATTCGGGTATTACCCCAAGCACCTGCAGGGTTTGTTAAAGCGGCAGGATATTGCAGCTAAGGTCGTCACAGCGGCCCAGCCGGGCAATACCTCGGGTGAATACCTGGACTATTTGAAGCGTTCTGGAATTTTGGAAAAAATCAGGCCGGACATGACCATTATTATGCTGGGGACCAATGATGTAAGAATTGATAGAGACCACACCCCGCTCTCCCGTTACCGGCACAACATGATCCAGATTATCAGCCGGATCAAAGCCGGAAAAGCTTTCAGGAGATCCCCCACCACCATATTTATTGCGTCGATCCCGCCCATATTTAAGATTGATCTTCGCACCTTTGATGAAAGTTCAAAGAAGCGGGTGGAGGAGGAGATCGTTCCGGCCATACGGAATCTGGCCCGGCAGGAGCAGGTTCATTTCATTGATGTATTCGGTTTTTTTCAGAAAAAACCGGAATTGATGGCCGGGATTCATCCCCGGAAGCGGGGATATTTTGGCCTGGCCAGGTTTATTTTTGACTGTATCCGGCCCTATTTGGAGGTTGAATGAAAAAGATTTTGACTCGTTTTATTTTACCCTTGATAATCACGGTTTTGATCCTGTTCTTTTTCTTCCGGGATATTTCCTTTATGGATATCAAAGAGAACTTTTTAAAAATCCCGACAGCCACATTGCTGGTTTTTATTTTGCTTTCCCTGCTGGGAACGTTGTTGAGAGCGGTAAAATATCATATACTGCTTTCCAGGAAGTTAAGTTTTTCAGATGTTTTTTTGATTACCCTGGTCAGGAATTTCGCCGTTGACCTTCTGCCCGCCCGCTCAGCAGCCCTGATTTTTTACACCTATCTGACCAAGAAAAAGGGCCTGTCACTGGAGGAGGGAGCCTCCAGTTTTGTCGTATCTGTTTTTTATGACGGCCTGGCCCTGTCATTCATGCTGGGAGGGCTGGTCTTCTTTCTGAAAACCGAGATAAGCAAGACCGCCATTTATTCGGGAATATTACTGATTTTTTTTATATCCGTAGGCATGATTTTCTTCTCCGACAAGGTTATCGAATTTGTACTCGGATTCAGGATTACCAGGCGTTTTAAAAAAATTGAAAATCCATTAAAGAATATTCATACTTATTTGCTCAACCATAAAAGCAATTCCGAGAGGGTGATTATTTTTGTTTTGAGTTTTTTCATCCGAATCATAAAATATATCTTTATTTATATCCTTTTTGAGGGAGTGGTGCAGATCGGCTGGGGGACCAAAATTTTTTCGGTATTCAGTTTCAGCCTGGCCATTACCGAGCTGAGTTCTCTGTTGCCCATCCAGGGACTGGGCGGTTTCGGCACCTGGGAGCTGGCTTTTGCGGTATCGTTCGGGGCCATGTTCGATGCCTATGCAATTTCCAGGTCCACCATTCAATCCGCCGGTTTTGTCATTCATATCATCACCCAGGTATGGGAATATTTCATTGGTTTGCTGGCCTTTCTCTATTTAAATATTAAAACGAGGAGACATTCCAAAAGAAATCTCAATTCAAGTCATACAGACTCCGCTGCTACCGGAAAGTCATAAGATGAAAAAATGGTATTTGATCCTGCTGCTGACTTCCATTCTCTATCTGGTTTTTTCTACCAGCAGAAAACATAAAAAGGGCGGGCGGGAAATCCTCAGGCGTCTGAATTCCACCATGAGCCTGCTGGCCTGGTTTCTGCTGTTGGTTTACGGGTTGGCTTTCATCTACTGGATTTTTAAGAGTATCTTTTGAGGGAGGGAGACGGTGCTTTTGCAATCCATTGACTGGTTGTTGATTGGGGGTTTCTTTCTGGTTTCATTGATTGTGGGCATCAGTGTAGCCCGGAAAGCCGGTTCCAGTGCGGTCGAGTTTTTTGCCTCTGGCCGTAATATGCCCTGGTGGCTGCTGGGTGTCTCCATGGTGGCCACCACCTTTTCTGCGGATACTCCCAATTTGGTGACCGATCTGGTCCGCAACCACGGTGTTTCCGGGAACTGGATGTGGTGGGCCTTTTTGCTCACCGGAATGGTTACCGTGTTTATCTATGCCAAATTGTGGCGGCGTTCAGGAGTGTTGACTGATATTGAATTTTATGAACTTCGTTACAGCGGCAGGGCTGCCGCCTTTCTCAGGGGATTTCGCTCCCTCTATCTGGGTGTGTTTTTCAATGTGATCATCATGGCCACGGTGTCACTGGCAGCCATAAAAATGGGAGGGGTCATTCTGGGAATTTCCCCGCTGCAAACCATCCTGATTTCATCGGTTATTGTGGTGGTCTATACCATGCTGGGCGGACTCCGGGGAGTTTTGATCACCGATTTTATTCAGTTTTTTATTGCCATGTTCGGAGCAGTGGCCGCTGCCTATGTTGCGGTTACCCTGCCCCAGGTGGGGGGATTGGCCAACCTATTCTCCCAGGTGAATGTCAGTGGTAAGCTTTCCATTCTTCCGGATTTTTCCGACACTTCTCTCCTGATGACCGTCTTTCTCATTCCCCTGGCTGTGCAATGGTGGAGTGTGTGGTATCCCGGGGCAGAACCGGGTGGGGGCGGATATATTGCCCAGCGCATGCTGGCGGCTAAAAATGAGAAACATGCCATGGGAGCAACCTTTCTGTTCAACATCGCCCATTATGCGCTCCGGCCCTGGCCCTGGATCATTGTGGCCCTGGCCTCGCTGGTGGTTTTTCCGGATCTGGCCTCACTCAAGACGGCTTTTCCCGATATAGCCGAGGGTATTGTCCGGCATGATCTGGCCTACCCGGCTATGCTGACTTTTCTGCCCGCTGGGTTGCTGGGATTGGTGATTGCCTCATTAATCGCTGCCTTCATGTCAACCATATCCACCCATCTCAATTGGGGGGCTTCTTATATTGTCAATGATTTTTACCGGAGGTTTATAAAAAAGGATCCCCCGGAGAAACAGCTGGTCAGGGTGGGCAGGATGTCCATCGTGGGATTGATGGCCCTGGCAGCAGTGGTGGCACTTTTACTGCAAAATGCCCTGCAGGCCTTCCATATTCTCCTTCAGATCGGGGCCGGAACCGGGTTGTTGTTTTTACTCCGCTGGTTCTGGTGGCGAATCAATGCGGCCAGCGAACTGGCAGCCATGATCATTTCCTTCCTGGTAGCGGTTTACTTTGAATTTATTCATTCCCATACCGGCTTACCCGAATTAATTGAATGGAAAAGATTGATTATCGGAGTGGCGATTACCACCGTCGGTTGGATATGCGTCACCATGATGACCAATCCCACTGACCGGGGAACCCTGCTGCGGTTTTACCGAAAAGTGCACCCCGGAGGCCCGGGCTGGAAAAGAGTATTGAAGGAAGCCTCTGAATCCGGAGAGAATATGGAAGACTTTCTGCGTGAAAAGTGGGATCTTCCCACCGGAATGCTCGCGGTTTTTCTGGGTATCGTTTCGGTTTACAGTATATTGTTTTCCATCGGATTCTGGCTGTATGCAAATACACTGGCTGCCACAATTACTTCAATCGTGGCTGCGGTTTCCTCCTTTTCACTAATCAGAATCTGGAGGAGGTTAAAATTCAGGTGACCTGCACTGCAGGTGATTATAAATCTTTGAAAATGTTTGATCTTTCTTTGTATTCTTTTTTCTTTTTTGCCAGAATCTTTTTAAATCGGGGATCATCCATCAGTTTGTTGTAGCAAGGATTGTTCAACAGGTGCAGGTAGGAATGGGTCCTGGGATTTGCTTTCATGCTTTGTTCGAGGGATCCAAAAGCTTCCTCTTTCATCCCCAGCAGGGCATACACTTTGTCGTAAGGTTCCTTCATGGTTCTCAATGCCAGTTCTTTTTCCCCTTTTACTGCATAAAGCAAAGCCCTGTAACTCCAGATATCTGGATTTTGCCCATCCAGTATTTCGGCGATTTTTAACTCCTGTTCGGCCTTCTGGTATTGTGAAAGTAAAATGAGCGAATAGGAATACCATAGATGGTACTCGGCATCGTCGGGATCCAATGCCAGGACCTTTTTATACTGGATAGCGGCTTTTTCCCAGGCTCCCATTTCCATATAACACCGGGCCAGAACCATAGGTGTATATACATAGAGAGGATTGAGCTCAATGGCTTTAATTAAATATTTTAGGGCTTTATCTTCCAGTCCAACCCGATCAAGGATTAAACCGATGACATGATTCCCTTCGGCGCTATTGGGGTTTAATTGGTTGGCTTTGTTTAAGCACTGGCTGGTATGCTGGTGATCTCCTTTAAGGTAGTAAAGCCAGCCCATTCCCTGGTTGGTTTCGGGTATATCCGGGTTTAATTGATAAGCTTTCTTTATATGTATTTCTACCTGATGGCGATCTTCTTTGTTGCCGGTTATTTCGTAATGTTGTTGATGAATCCATGCCAAACTGGAATAGGTCAGGGCGTTATTGGGATCAATTCCCAGAGCCTTGTTCAGCAGGTTTTTGGCTTTAATAAAATCCTCCTCTTGTTTTGTAATGACATAGGAGGTGATCAACTGACTGGCCTTTAGTAAATATTCGTATGATTCAATATCCTCTGGTTTTTCTGTTTTCAAGATTTCCGGTGAAAACTGCAACCGTAATGCCTGGGCTATGGATTGGGATATGTTCTCCTGCACCTTAAAAATACTTTCCAATTTTCGGTCAAAGGTTTCAGCCCAGAGGTGAAAGCCGTCCTCAATATTGATCAGCTGGGCCGAGACCCGGATGTTATCCTGTTCTTTACGGAGACTTCCTTCTAATATTGTAGACACACCTAATTCTTTTCCTATTTGTTTAATATCTTTTTTGGTATTTTTATAACGCATGACCGAGGTGCGGGAAATCACTTTTAGTTCCCGGATATGGGTGAGTTTGGTGATGATATCCTCGGTCATGCCGTCGCAGAAGTATTCCTGATCCTTGTTGGCACTCAGATCCATAAAGGGAAGCACGGCAATGGAATTTGTCCAGGAGCTCTGAGTGATTGTTTTTGAGATGGGTTCTGGTGTGGAAGGTTTGCCTTTGAATAAAATGTATCCTCCGATTAAGATGGCCAGGATTACGACAATAATCATAGTCGGCAGCAGCAACCTGGATGTTTTCCGGGCAGTATCTCTGATGTGGATACCCTTCTCGGAAACAGTTCTGTCTTTTATGGATTCCAGACCACTCAGCAATCCGGTTACCTCCTGAAAACGGTTGTCCGGTTCTTTGGCCAGGGATTTCTCAATCAGTTGCCAGAGTTCGGTTGGTGTTTCCGGCCGGAGTTCAGTCAGTGGTTTTGGCTTCTCATTTAATATGGCATAGATAATGGCCTGTTCGTAGTCCCCTTTAAAGGGCAATTGCCCGGTGATCATTTCATAAAGGATCACACCTAGTGACCAGATGTCTGTTCTGTGATCTACCTCTTTACCCATTGCCTGTTCCGGGGACATGTAATTGGTCGTGCCCATGGTGGTGCCGATTTTGGTGATGGAGGGCGAATAGCCATTCGCTTCTACACGCAACTTGGCTAATCCGAAATCCAGGATTTTTACCCGGCCATCTTTATCGATCAGAATATTCTGGGGTTTGATATCCCGGTGAACGATTCCGGCTTCGTGGGCTTTTTGGAGGCCCTCGCAGATTTGGATAGTTATATTGATGATTCCTTTTATTGTAGGGGCAATCCTCGCGGTTGCCCGGGCAGGGGCAAGCCCTGCCCCTACACCTGATATTATTTCCTTTAAGGTCTGGCCTTCCACATATTCCATGGCGATGTAGGTTTGATCTTCGTGTTCGTTGATTTCATAAATTGTAACGATGTTGGGATGGTTCAGGGCGGCAGCAGCCTGGGCTTCCCGCTGAAACCGTTCCACCGCATCTTTATCCTTGGTAAATCCCTGGGGTAAGAATTTAAGAGCCACTTTTCGTTTTAACTTGGTATCTTCAGCTAAAAATACTTCCCCCATGCCTCCTTCTCCGATTTTTTCCAGGATTTTGTAGTGGGAAACAATTTGATTGATCAACACTCCACTCCTTCCTGATTTATAACAAAAAAAAATTTTTATTACAATCCCCCCCTCGGGCATTTCCGGAATAATATTGGGGATTGCATTCCTTTACTTCTGAATGCCGGATTGTTAGAATGACCGATGGTTCGATTCACTTCAGGAGACGGATTCAAAAAACTGTTTCTGATCCTGGCTCCGGTTCTGTGTGGGTTGTTCTTGATCCTGGTGGATCTGAAACCCGGTCATCCGGAGGTCACCGCCACCGCGGCCGTTGCCCTGCTCATGGCTGCCTGGTGGATTACCGAGGCCATTCCCCTGGCCGTGACCGCCCTGATCCCCTTGATCCTGTTTCCCCTGCTGGGGATCATGAACGGCAAGGATGTCTCCACCCAGTATGTGAACCATATCATCTTCATATTTATCGGTGGATTTCTGGTGGCCCTGGCCATGGAGCGTTGGAACCTTCACAAGCGAATGGCCTTAAAGGTGTTGATGTTTTTCGGGGTGAATCCGAAATTTATCCTGCTGGGTTTTATGGTGGCCACGGCCCTGCTGTCCATGTGGATTTCCAATACCGCCACCACCATGATGATGATACCCATTTCCCTGGCCATTGTGACCAGACTGGAAGAATTGTTGGGAGTTAAAAAGGTACGAAAATTTGCCATCGGCATATTTCTGGGTATTGCCTACAGTGCTTCCATTGGCGGGATTGCCACCCTGATCGGTACCCCGCCCAATCTCTCTTTTGTCAGAATTTTCAACATCTTTTTTCCCCACGCACCGGAGATTTCGTTTGCCAAATGGTTCTTCTTTGCTTTCCCTATATCGGTATTTTTTCTTGTTATTGCCTGGATCCTGCTCTCGCTGATCTTTTGTCCCCGGGAAGGATTAATTGTGGACAAAAAGATATTCGTTGATCAGTATAAAAACCTGGGCCCCACTTCCTTTGAAGAAAAAGTGGTGTTAATTGATTTTTTTATCCTGGTTTTTTTGTGGATGTTCCGGGCCAATATTAAAATCGGCGGATTTGTTATTCCGGGCTGGTCCACCATTTTTCCCCAGGCCGGTTTTATCAACGACGGAACCATTGCTGTTGCCATGGCTTTTATCATGTTTTTAATTCCATCCAGAACCCAAAGAGATGGCCGGGTGATGAACTGGGAAACGGCTAAGAAATTGCCATGGAACATTGTGCTCCTGTTTGGCGGCGGATTTGCCCTGGCCAGCGGTTTCAAGGTCAGCGGCCTTTCTCAATGGATGGGGAGTCAGTTGAAGGGATTGAGTTCGCTTCCCCCGCTGTTGATCGTCGCCTTTATTTGCCTGTTCATTACTTTTTTAACCGAACTGACTTCCAATACGGCCACGGCTGAGATACTCTTGCCCATTCTGGCTGCCCTGGCGGTTTCGATCAAAGTGAATCCCCTGCTGTTGATGATTCCGGGAACCCTATCCTGTTCCTTTGCCTTCATGCTTCCCGTGGCCACCCCCCCCAATGCCATTGTCTTCGGAACCAACCGGCTCAAGGTTTCGGATATGGCCCGGGTGGGAGTGATATTCAACCTGATTGGGGTGGTGGTAATCACTGCAGCGGTTTTTTTGATCGGGAAGTTTATCTTCGGAATCGATCTGTCAGTCCTCCCCTCCTGGGCAGTTTTAAAATGAGATGAACGAAATCCGAATTACCCGAACTGGTATAAGGAATGATTCAGAGAGATATATATTTAATGATAATTGATAAAAGAATAAAAAAAGTTTCGGGAATCAGAATTAATTCGTATTAATCAATCCCAAAGATCATGCCCAGGATCTTCCCACTTTGGTCAATACTTGAGTAGTCGCCGTTATTTGAGGTGATGAACATCACCACCCCTTCTTTGGGATATATGTACATGTCGTTCTGAATGTAGGGATTACCCCCGTTATGGGTGATAACGTCCGTTCCTCTTGAGCTTTTCATCCTGACCCACCCATAAGCATAAAAACTGTCCCCTTCCGGTCCTTCCGGCACATAAGGGGTGAGGTAATTCTTTTTTTCCTCTGGTGTAAATACCATATTTCCGAGAATCGCCTGTCCCCACTGCAGCATTTCATCGATTGTGCTGAGTATACCACCGTTGCACTTGAGGTGCCAGCCTGGGCCGTCGGAACCCCACATCTTTTCTGTTGGTTTGCCCCATCTTTTTTTACCTCGGTATCCAACCACAATATCTTCGGGATTGTATTTGGGCAGGACATAACCGGTTTTTTTTAGGCCGGCGGGTGAGAGGACATATTTAACTAAGAATTCTTCAAAGGTCATACCTGATCCCTTCTCCAAGATTGCACCTGCAATGCTGAAGCCAACATTGGAATAGGAGTACCGTTCTCCAGGTTTCAATTTTAATTGTGTACCCAAAGCCTGTTTGATAAAGTCATCTCGTTCAATTTTTTCCAGGTCATCGCCGATTGCTCCGGTGAAACCGGCTGTGTGGGTCAAGAGCTGGTGGATGGTTATATTCTTTTTATCCTTGGGTACATCCTTAAAAAATTTATCCAGGGTATCCTGAAAAGAAACCTTACCCATAGATTCCAACTTTACCATTGCCGCTCCTGTGAACTGTTTGGCAATGGAACCGATTGTAAAAACGGTTTTTCGGTTAAATACCTGTTTTTTCTCCCGGTCAGCATAGCCGTAGCCCTTGGCAAGGATCAGTTTGTTATCCTTTATTACACCTAGGGCGCCAGAATAGCCCACTGCTTCCAGGCCGGTCATATATGTGTCTATCTTTTCTGCCAGAGGGCCGATAACCAGGGAATCGTCGTATTTCGGCCTTTTAATTGTCATTTTAGGCAGTCTGGCCAGGTATTCTGCCGGAGCAGAGGTCATGGAAATATCCATACCCACAACTTTGCCGGGATTATCCGCACTGGTCTGCACTATTATTTTGCGCCAGGCTTTTGATCTTTTGCCCAGGGCAGTTACCTGTATATAGTGATTACTGGATTTTTCTATTTTGTATACGGTAAACCCTCCGTGACTGTTCTGCAGCATGGTTAAAAATCTGATATGCCGTTCTGCCGGGATCCGGTCCAGCATCTCTGCTGACATAAAATTATTCACAAATTGTTCAACTCCTCCCTGTTCAAGGCCAGTGAAAAATTTTTTCAGGACTTCCCCGGCCGGAGTGTCAGGTAATGCAGGGGTATCTGCTGTTAAGGAAATAGAAAATAAAACAATAATAATCAGTAAAAAAAACCAATTGTATTTAGCCATAAAAACCTCCAAAAAACTTTTAGAAATCATCTGTTACCTATTATGATGCCATTTTTTAAAAAAAGTTCCAAAGACACCTTTCATATCAGTCGGGGAAGGATTTAATAACCTGGAGGAGGAGTGGTGGTCAGCTGTGAAAGAGACCGGCGGGTGCAGTAGGGGATGAAGTTCCGGTTATAGGATTTGTCGTAGGCATCACTGGCAAATTGCAGGGCATACTCACAGTTGAAAACCGGCAATCCCTGTGATTGGAACAGGCTCAGGTTATTGAGGTATTCCTGGCGCCAGTCTTCCGGAACATTCCAGTCATAACCATCCGGAACATTCCAGTTATCGGTGGCATCCCCTTCAAACCAGATGCCTTCCTGGGCAATTCCATCGATCAAAGAAAAAAGTTCGGGATGACCATTGGCCAGAGCCGAACCGTTCTGCTGAATGATAAAAAAAGGCGTGGTTCTGGTTTGGGCGTAATCCCTCATTTCCCGGATGAAGTTGATCATTTCTACCCGGGGATTTTTACCCTGCTTTTGGGCTGCTTCTATAACCGCCTCATTTTCAAATCCCTCGACCCAGTCCAGATAAATCCCGTCAAATCCGTCTTTTATGGTTTCATCAATCATACTGTTGTAATCACCATAAGGACTGCTGTCCTGGTTATTTCCATGAATGACAATATCTTTCCAGCGGGGATCCCAATAAGCCACCGGGTAATTCCCTTCCCAACCGTCCGGGTCGTGGGTAAGGATAAAGTCGGGCCAGTCCGGAGGGCGGGGTTCACCCGGCTCCCATTCTGTTGACCAGGTCCAGTACCAGCGCCAGTCTTCTGCCTGGCCGATATCGATGTAAGCGATCAATAGTTTTCGGTGGATTCCGTCACTGGCCAATGAATTTTTTAATTGTTCCACCATTCCCTGGGTATCAAAAAGCTTGTCATCCGAAGACCAGTCCGTGCGGGTGGGTTCAACAACCAGCAGGTCATAATGGGAATTTGTTAATTGGTCCACAGCTCCGTTTTCAGAAATCTCCTGAATCTGGTAAGCCCAGAATTTGATTTCATTTAAAGGTAAAACGTTATCCGAAGATTGGCTGTCATCAATGGTTGAACAACAAACCAGGAACATTAGGATAGAAATAAAAACGGAGTAAGGTACATTTTTTTTACGAGAGATGGTTTTTCCGATCATTCCTCCAGACCTATGTCCCTCAGCATCTTTTTGATCCTGGGGTCCTTTAATAGCGGATCACATCGGCCCAGGCCATATCGGCTCAGGATGGTAATATCTCGATGCTCGATCGCCTTTTTGTACCATTTTATGGCTTTATCCATATCACCCAATTCGGCATAAATAATGGCTATGATACCGGGATAGATGGATGCCACTTCTAAAAGAGTGGTTTGTAATTCCTGAAAAAATTTTCTGGCTTGATTTATTTTTCCCTGCGAGATTAGAATCCGGAATTTCATATATTCAAAAAATTGGGGAATTTTTGATTGGGATGCCAGTTCCAGTACTTTATCATAAGACTTTTCCTCCAGGTAAGCATTTATCAGGATTAAATTAGCCAGCTCCATATTTGGATTTATTAATAAAACCCTGTTTACCAATTTTATTGATTCAGGGTATTTTTTTTCTGATAGATAGATGTTTGCCCTTACCAATTTGGTAATGAATGAAAGGGGATTCAGTTCCTCGGCCAGGTTGAGCTCTTTGTGGGCTAATTTAAACTTCCCTCGGATAAAATAGTGCTCGGCCAGCCACTGGTGGGCAGTGGCATAGTTGGGATTTAGGGAAATGGATTTTTTTAATGCTTGCTCAGCGCCGGTGAAATCCCAGGTCCAGTAGTTTTTTATTCCGCCAAGGGCTGCATGTGCCTCGGCCAGGTTTTTATCCAGTTTTAAGGCTTTAAGACAATATATTTCAGCTTTAGGGTAAACAATTTTTGATTCTCCAAAGTGCAAATCGCCTATCACCAGGTAGGTCAGAGCCAGGCCAGCATAACCCAGAGCATAATCAGGATCTAACTCCACTGCTTTTTCAAAATAAGAAATGGCCTTTTCAAGGTCCTGAGAGGTCCGTCTGTTCCAGTGGGATCTGCCCTGCAGGTATAATTTATATGCTTCTATATTTTCGGTGGGTTTTTGATAAATTCTTTTGCTGGTGGTCGGCAGAAGTTTTACTCTCAGAGTTTTGGCAATCTGGTTGGCCACATCACTCTGGATGTCGAAGATATCTTTCATCTCTCTGTCATAGGTTTCAGCCCAGAGATGGTCATCGGTCAGAGCATTGATCAATTGAGCGGTAATACGCACTTTCCCCTTGGTCTGGCGTACACTGCCCTCTAAAATCGTGGTGACACCCAGTTCATGGGCAATATCTTTTATCTTCTTTTCCTTATTTTTGAAATAAAAAACCGAAGTCCGGGAGGTCACTTTCAGGTCAGAGATTTTGGATAGCTGGGTAATGATATCTTCGGTAATGCCGTCACAAAAATACTCGTTTTGTTTGTCCTCACTCATGTTTTTAAACGGTAGCACTGCAATTGATTTACTTTCCAGATGTGCGGGTTTGGAGAGAAAAAAGATGTAAATAAATATAAAAATTATGATGATTGAAACTGATAATCCGGCGATGAGAAATTTCTTTTTTTTATTTGTTGATGTGATTTCGGTCATTTTTTGTTCTTTGTTTTGAGATTTAAATTTATTGAATATATCTTTAAGGGTTAACTTTATTTCACTGACATTTTGATGCCGCTTATCTGGATTTTTTTCCAGCATTTGGTTTACCAGGTCTTCAAGTTCTTGGGGAATATCTGTGGCAATATTGGATAAGGGTACTGATTCTTCATTTATAATGGAGTAGACAATGGCCTGCTCGTAATCCCCCCGGAAAGGGAGCTGCCCGGTGAGCATTTCATATAAAACCACTCCAAAAGACCAGATATCGGTTCGATGATCCACTTCCTTGCCCATTGCCTGTTCCGGGGACATGTAATTGGTCGTGCCCATGGTGGTGCCGATTTTGGTGATGGAGGGCGAATAGCCATTCGCTTCTACACGCAACTTGGCTAGACCAAAGTCCAGAATTTTGATCCGGTCGTCTTTATCGATCAGAATATTCTGGGGTTTGATATCCCGGTGAACGATTCCGGCTTCGTGGGCTTTTGACAGGCCCTCGCAGATTTGGATAGTTATATTGATGATTCCCTTTATTGTAGGGGCAATCCTCGCGGTTGCCCGGGCAGGGGCAAGCCCTGCCCCTACACCTGATATGATTTCCTTTAAGGTCTGGCCTTCCACATATTCCATGGCTATATAGGTTTGGTCCTCATATTCATTGATCTCATGAATGGTGATTATATTGGGGTGATTCAAGGCAGCTGCAGCTTTGGCCTCCCTTTCAAAGCGCTCTTTAGCTTGTTGATCTTTGGTATACTCCTTGGGAAGAAATTTTAGGGCAACTTTTCTATCTAATTTAGTATCTTCAGCCAGGAACACTTCACCCATACCTCCTTCACCGAGTTTTTCCAGGATCTTATAGTGTGAAATAGTTTTGCCGATCATTCTCTCTTTTCCCTCTATTTTATATCAAATTCAAATTTTATTTTCAATGAATTTGCATTACTTTTACGAGATAGACGATTGGTTGGAGTTCGGTTGACATATATAAGATATGATATTCCTATATGTATAGGAGATACAGATGAGAACCACGCTTTATGTCAATGATTCACTGATTCAGTCCATAAAAAGGTATGCTGGTAACCTGAATAAAACTGAAATCATCAATCAAGCTCTTGAAGAGTATCTGGCCAGATTAAAAAGAGAAAAACTTAAAAATGCTTTTGGGAAGATCCGGATAGATTTGGATGTGCGGGAATACCGGAATCGAGAAAGCAATGAGTAGGTATCTGGTTGACACCTCGGTCTGGATTGATTTTTTCCGGGGCAAATCCGAAGTGATTAAAAATCGCCTTCTTCAATTACTGAATGAGAATGCCATCTGTTTCAACGGGATTATCCTGTCCGAGTTGATAATCGGAGCCAGAACCCGAAAGGAGTTAAATTTCATTAAGGACAATTTTGAAGGCCTGATTTATCTGGAAATGGACCGGGATTTTTTTGTATATGCATCGGAGATTGGCAATCAGGTAAAAAAAAGCGGAAAAACCATTTTATTTTCCGATTTATTGATGATGGCCCATGCCAGAAGATATGATTTGATCGTTTTTACCCGAGACAAGCATTTCGAATCTCTGGGACAATCCCTGAATTTTCAATATGAAATTATTCAAAATTGTTAGCAGGTTTTATTTAACCAGGCCGGCCAGAACTTTTAAGTTCAGTTGTTCCGCAGTGGCCTTTAATTCCCGGGTGTCTTTGATTTCACTGGCTTCCAGTTGGACTATGAATCGGTCAGCCACTAAAATTATGATAGTGGCTTCTTTTCTTTTATATCGATAGGTTTCGATGGCAGTGAAATCTTTAATATTTATCTTCTTCACGTATTCATCCGAGGTGTCGATTTCAAACTGGGACATGGCCTTGAATCCGGCATAAGCCATTGGCGCATATCCACCGTCTATAATCTGAATTTCCAGTTCGATTCCATTTTTGGTGTATTCCCTTTCAACCTGGGACATTTTAAGATTTCCCATGTTCACGGTTGACCCGGTTGCATCTCCCCGTGCTTTCCAGCCCTCTATGTCAGTCAGGAAAGGAATCAGTTCTCTCCAGTTAACTGGATCTACCGGTTTGGGCTGGGATACTACCTGGAGTGTAAAGCAAATGGTTAAAAAAACAAACATGATAACAACAATTATTCCTCTTTTCATTTATTCCTCCTTATTATGGTTTTATTTTTTCTAATAACTTCTCGATCGAAGCTACAATCATCAATTCTGTATCTCCCCGGGGCTGTTTGACTTTTTCCAGGATTTTCTTTTTTTCTTCTATCCAGATTTTAGGGGCTTTTTTCTGGTTTTTTATGAGTTTTAGGGTTTCCAATCCGATTTCAGCTATAACGGATAGATCTTCTGACAGGGTTTCAATCTCTTTCAAAACCGGAGATTGATGGATGATGGATTTGAGTTTGGGATGATTATTCTTCCAGAGGGAAAGCCATTTTTTTAATTCTTGATCAATATCCGGGGTTTGATCTTCAAGAAATAGTTTCACTTTTTTCCGGAACTCCCGGGCGATCCTGGCATCCGGGAATGCAGCATCAACAACTCTGGTCAGAGGTGTAAAGTATGTATAGCCTACAGCGGAATTATGCCTCTGGTATTCCTTAAGAGGTTCAATGACATCGATTAAATTTTTTAAGCTTATAAAACATTTTCCCCGGGATAACCTTCTCAACATCATCGCCTGATTCTTTTTGTGCATTACACCATAGTCTTCAAGGTGAAGGGAAATTATTTCCAGCCGCCGATACATATCATCAATATCTTTTATGGTTGCCGGTGACCACAGGCGTTCGGCAATAGCTGCGGTTCGGGGCCAGATTCGGGAATCCACTGTTTCCGGTGAAACCAACTCCGCCCACATGGTAGCCTCGCCTCCCAGAATCAATTTTTTCTGTTTCTTTTTTAAAGACAGACCTTCGGGCAAAGGATCATTTAAATAGTGAAAATCGGTTGGTTGCATCAGGTCGATATAATATCCCTTTGATAATATCACCTGATAGCCTTTTTGGGCAGCTTCAACAAGAAATTTTTCTCCTCGCCAAGACTGAGCAACAATATTTTTGGGAAAACCAGGCTGGGCTATTTCTTCCCATCCGGCCATCTTTTTTCCATGTTTGGTAAGAATTTCTAATATCCGGCGATTAAAATAGGCTTGCAGAGCATGGTTATCAGGGATATGGTTTTTTTTCATAAAATCCTGAATTTCCGGATTGGCATTCCACTGTTTTCCGGTTACCTCATCACCGCCGATATGGATGTATGCATCCGGAAACAAAACAGTCATTTCCGCGAAAAATTTGTCAAAAAAAAGGTAGGTTTTTTCCAGGATTGGATTAAAGCAGGGATCAAAGATCCCGAAATTTCGTTCGATTGTATAAGGACCGGGTGCACTGGCCAGTTCCGGATAGCCCACCAGCCAGCTGGTGGAGTGACCGGGAATATCAAATTCCGGCATCACCCGGATGCCCCGGTCAGCGGCAAAGGTTATTACCTCTTTAATCTGTTCCTGGGTGTAGTATAGGCCATCAGATCCCATTAGATGAAGCTTGGGATGGGTTTTACATTCCACCCGGAAACCTTGATCTTCAGTCAGATGCCAGTGCAGGACATTTAATTTTACCGCGCTCATGCCCTCCAGATTCCGTTTTATGACTTCAACGGGCATAAAATGGCGGCAGGAATCAATGAGCAGACCCCTCCAGGTAAACCGGGGTAGATCCTGGATCTCTATGCCCTGAAAGTAATAGCCGTTATTATCAACGCTCAGCAGTTGGAGCAGTGTTTCAATTCCCCGTAAGATACCGATATCGGTTTCGGCCGAAAGCTCGATTTGTCGGGAACAGACTTTCAGGATATAGGATTCATCCTCATGGATCTCCAATTTGCCCGACCGTTTACAGACCATGAGCAGAGCGGCTTTTTGAGATGAGCCGGGAGGCGAAGCCCGGAAGGCATTGAAGGTCAATCCGGTTCGGTTCGAAAGCCTGACCAGCATTCGATTGACTGCCCTGGTCATCCGTTCAGGCCGGGGACCCAGAAGTCGAACCGAAAATGAATCGGTGAGCCTGAACCCATCGGTCCGGATCTGTATCCGGGCCGGGATCGGTAGAAGATTCATCTGATCCGGTTGAGGTTGGGCAGGCTCCGATTTCAGGATACCATTCGACAGCATCAGAACCAGGATCAAAAGTAGTTTAATCATTTTCACCCCTTTTTTATATTATATAGAAAAGCAGTGAGAAAGTTAAATAGTCAATCTGATTTTATTTAAAAAAAAATAAAATTATACTATTATAATATACATTGAAAACATAATAGGCAAAAAACATGAAATGGTTACTGATCATTCTGGTTTTCAGCCAGCAATTCCTGTTAAGACAGCCCATTCAGATGGCCATTGAATCCGGAGACTTCACTCATCTTGAAGCCATCTGCCAGGAAGAGGTGTCGGTCAATTTTGAAGAGCCTTTTCACTTGAACGGCTATTTTTCCCGTGAGAAATTTATTGCTGGTTTTTCCGGGCAATTTTCAAAATATGAATTGAGAAAATTCGAATGGCTGACTCGTCAGATTGAAGAAAAATTTGCCATTCAGTCCCTGAATGTCATATTGAAAAACAAAAGGTCTGAAAAATTAATCTATTACAAATTTATTTTTTTTATGACCCAAGATAAAACATGGAAACTTTATTATCTAAGAGGTCTAAGAATTTAATCCCGGTTTTTGTTCTTGGATTCATTGTCCTTATGGTCGCGATCATGATCTTTTTTGATCCGGGGAAAATTTCAATTCCGACAGTCCGGCAAAAACTGGCTGCTAATGTAGAGAAAATCGAAGCCCGTATCAGCAGTCAGATCCTCGAACTGGAAAAAAGAGCAGAATATCTATGTGAAAAATATACACGGGATCAACTGGAGCATTCCGAGCTGCAGGATCAGGAATCGCTCCTTATGGAAAAAAATGGAGTGGTGAGTGAATATTATGGAGAGATCTACTATTTCAAATTCAAACCCCGGGCAACTGAAACCTGGAGTTTGATCAGAAAAAACAAGGACATCTATTTTATAAAAAACTGCGGCAACCATATTTACTATGTCAGATTTTTCTTCAAAATTGATCGCAATGATTATCTGGCTCAACTGACATATCCATTCCTGGAAGCTGAATTCAAATTTTTTGAGCCCATGCTTCCCGCTAATAAGGATGAATTTCAATTGGATGATATCAAGGCCATGTTTTTCTATTCACACCTGATGCGGTCATTTAACAATCAGGTAATGCTTTTTTTGAAATTTTCAAAGAATGATATTCTGCAGTTCTACCACAAGCGACGAAATTTATACCTGTTTGTGGGCCTCCTGTTGTTTCTCATGCTGAGTCTGTTTTATATCAGGAGGAAAAAGCTGAAAATAGCCCGCTTTCTTTTTGTCTTCCTGGTCCCGGCAATATTTATTGTCGGTTATATCATTATTTCCGGGCGGGTGAAACCGGACCTGTATATTCACTTGCCGATTGGGAATCTCAATTCAATATTCGAGTTGGGTGTTCTGGTTTTATTCATATTAATCCTGGTAACCTGGTTGACTACCGGTTTCCGAAAAATACTGGGCAATCCAATCGTTTCATTTTTTCTGTTCAATGGTTTGGTCATGGTCATCCTGATCATTTGCAGCCGGATTTTGGCCTCTCTGAACTTTCTCTACACGAATTTTAATTTCGAGATAGAGTATTTGATGCTGCTACTCATCTTGCTGTTTTTGCATTTGATTCCCCTCCTGGTGATGAGGTTTGTTTCAATCCAGTCCAGAACCACGGTCATGGTGATGGGTATTGCCAGCCTTCAACTGTTGGCCGGGCTGGCCATGATACTGGGCCTCGGGTTTCAGGTCCTCAGTGTTATTGCTTTTTCCCTGGCCTTTTTGGGTATCCTTTTTTTGGAAAAAAAATTCATATTGAAGCTGTTGCTGCTCTTTCTGATTTCGGTTTCGGTTTTCCAGGTGATTCAATATAATGCCCTGGAAGAAAAAAAGGAGTTTATTGCCCGGAACCTCAAACCGATTTTTCTTAACCAGAGTAATTACGCCAAATTGCTTGTCCGGGAAATTGTCCATGAACTCAACCGCTATAAAGACAATTTCCCTGATTTCTTCCAGGGTGATTGGTCATCCAAACTGGAAGCGATCTGGAGGGGGAGCCTGGCTTCCCGGGAGAATATTGCTTCGGGAATTTTCATTCTCTCAAAGGGGGGGGAACTGAAAAGTTCTTATTCCTATCTGGTTCCGTTTTTAAAAGCCGAACCCTACCGTAAATTTCCGCTTTGGGCAATAGAGGATACCACAGCCGAAGTTTATGGAAAAAAACTCTCCCTGGCGGTTGCAACCACCAGTGTATTTAACCAATATGATTTTCTGGGCCGCATCATTGTTCAGGTTTTAAATTCCTCTGACCTGATTCTCAGAAGCCGGGACCGACTCAATATTTTCACCCTCAACCGAAAGATTGATGGGACTAATCTGAGTTATATCACCTTGAATGAGAGAAATCAGATTTTGGAAAATCCGGCGAACATCAATCTTAAAAATATTGCCGGGATCATCAAGTTCAATAACCAGTGGATCCGATTTAAATTCATGGGCCTGGATTTTACCGGTTATATCTTTGAACAGAACAGCAATGCCATTATTATTTTTTTCCCCGAAAATTCCCCGGTGAAAGAATTGTCCGAGCTCATTCGTATCTTTCTACTGTTTTCAGGGATTTTTCTGCTGATCAATATAAAAGAGCTGAGACATTTGCAGTGGGCCAGAATATACTATTCCTTTTCCGTACGGGTGTTTGTTATTTTAATCTTAATCTCTTTCTTAACTGCCATTATCTATTCTGTTTTTTCCTCTGATTTTTATTCCAGGTCAGCTGAAATCCAGTCCAGGCATTCCATATTGGAACGTGGAAGAACTGCTCAGAATATCGGGAATAACTTTGTCGAAGAGAGCGGTGAGTTAACCCTGAACCAGATATTTTTACTCTCCTCGATTTTAAATAAGGATGTGAATGTATACGACCGGGGTGAATTGCTTTTTACCTCCAATTACCGGAAAATCATTCAATCGACCATCCCCGAATTCCTGCATTCCAATATACTGCATCTACTGAATAAAAAAAATCAAGAATTTGTTCTGGTAAACCGAAATGACGGATTCAGTCTGTTTTTTAAAATTTATGATTATATTTTCAATATTGAATTCCTCACCGCCCGCAAGGATTTCATCCCTGAGAAGCGCCAGTATACCGATTTTATTATTGTCCTCTTCTTTCTGTTGTTGATGATCGGGAGCACCTCCGCCTTCTTTTTCCGGAATAAGATTATCTCTCCTATCGAGGAATTGAACAGGGGTATGGAAGAAGTTGAGCGGGGGAATTTGACCCATTTGGATAAGGTCCCTTCTGAAATAGAATTGAAAAGTTTGTATCTGGGTTTTAATTCCATGGTGGATGGAATCAAGGAACAGAAGAAAAATATCTCGGAAATATCCCGGATGAAGACCCTGCTGAAAATGGGTCGGCGAGTAGCCCATGAAGTAAAAAATCCACTGACCCCCATCAAATTGTCTGCTGAACAAATCCTGAGATCCATCCAGGACAAGCGAAAAGGTTATGAAGACATGATTGAGAAATCAGTCAATTTTATCATCGATGAGTCCGAACACCTCAAAAAAGTATCCTACGGCTTCCTGGATTTCTCTCGCCTGGATGAAATCAATCCCGAACCTTTCAATCTGCTCCGGGTGGTCAATGAAGAGGTGACCAGTTTTAAATCCCTGTATCCCAAAATCAATTTCATTACCCAGAGCCAGGGTAAGAATTTTGAGGTCTATTTGGATAAATTAAAGATCAGGCAGGTGGTCAAGAACATACTGATCAACTCCATTGAGGCCATTGGTGATAAACAGGGTAGAATTCAGATAAGTGTTAAGGAGATGGCTGAAAGGGTCATCATTGAGATCATTGATAATGGCAGTGGGCTGGACAGTCGAGAGCTGGAGTTCATTTTTAACGAGGATTACTCCACCAAGGAAATCGGTACCGGCCTGGGTTTGTTTATCGTTAAAAGGATAGTAGATCTCCATCAGGGACAGATCGAGATCAAGTCTAAAAAAGACAGGGGAACCACGGTTATTCTGAATCTGGCCAAACATGTTAAGAAAACCTGAAAGATTAAAACAAGGCGATAAGATCGGAATTTTTGTCCCTGCCTCTCCGGTCCGGGATTCCTTTCGTCAAAAGGGCATGGCCAAGCTGGAACAATTGGGTTATGAACCGGTGGAAGTTGACCGCATTCTGGCCCGGCAGGAGTTCGTCGCCAAACCGGTTGAAGAGAACCTGGACGATATTCAGCATCTGTTGGATCGCATTGATATCAGGGCCTTATGGGCGGCCCGGGGAGGCTACGGTTCAAATTACCTGCTTCCCCATTTAAAAAAACTGGAGATCGAAAAACCGAAGATTGTGATAGGTTCTTCGGATGTCAGTTACCTGCTCTGGTATATGCTGGAGCATTTCAATATGGTTGTGTTTTATGGTCCCATGGCATTTTCCGCTCTGGCCGAAAACCGGGTAAATTTGGGGCAACTACAGGCGGTTTTAAGCGGAACAGAGCCGGAAATGAAAATCGAGGGACGGGTTTTAATTCCGGGCCGGGCCAGGGGGATTTTAACCGGGGGCTGTTTATCCAATCTGGTTTCCTTGATCGGGACTCCCTTTTTCCCGGAAATCCGGCAGCGAATCCTGTTGCTGGAGGATGTCAACGAAAGGCCTTACCGGTTGGACCGGATGTTGTGGCAACTGGATCAAATCGGGGTCTTTCAAAAGATCAGGGGATTGGTGCTGGGAGAATTCCCGGATTGCTTTAAAGATGACCGGGAAAAAGAAAGTTTTTTTTCACGGCTGGGTGATTATTTAAGTGGTGTCAGTATCCCGGTATTGGTTGATCTGCCCCTGGGTCATTCCGATTCGGTTCAAACAATTCCGCTGGGCATTGAGGTTGAAATGGACACCTCGGATCGCAGTGGATTAATCTTGAGGGAAAATGCCGTTGAATAACACCCTGTCACACCGGGTTATGAAAGTGTTTTTGAGCGGTATTGCCGGCACCGGTATGAGTTCCCTGGCTGGTTTATTCAGTCAGAAGGAGCACGATGTCTATGGCTCGGATAGTCAATATTATCCGCCGGTTGATCAAATACTTGAAAAAATGAAGGCCAGGACATTTCAAGGCTTCGACCCGGCCAACATCCCGGCCGATGTGGATCTGTGTGTGATCGGGAATGTTATTTCCAGGGGAAATCCTGAGGCTGAGTT
>CBDAFS010000012.1:0-140055 GCA_965195285.1 uncultured Aminicenantes bacterium
GGGAAACGCTATCCCGGAGCAGAATCATGTTTTACCGTATCGGGTCCTGGTTCGGTTTGACCAACCTGTACTGGAACATGATGTTGAAGAAAAACAACTCCTTCGAAAACCGCTTTGCCCATCCTTTCCGGGATTGAAAAAAAAACGATTCCTCTTATTAAATTTTTGTAAATTGAGTCCCTGGCATTTTCATGAACGTCTATTGAACCAATCCCATTTTTGAGTTAAAATGCACCTTATGGTAAATCCAGAATTTGGAAATAAAATAAACCAAAGGAGATAAAAATGAAAAAAGGAATTTTATGGATAATGTTAATAGGATTAAGCTTGGGGCTATGGGCTGCGGATGACTGGATGGGTTTTGACCAGGGACTCTCACTGAGCCTGAAACAGGGGAAACCCATGCTGGTTGATTTCTATACCACCTGGTGTCACTGGTGCAAGGTGATGGATGAGAAGACCTTCAATCACCAGGAGGTCAAGGCTTTTCTGCAGGCTCACTTCGTTGCGGTCCGGATTCTGGCCGAGGACAAAAACACCTATTTAACCTATAAGGGCAAGAAATATAATCATGTTGAGTTTTCAAAGGTATCCGGAGTGAGGGGATATCCGTCCCTGGCGTTTTTTGATAAAAAGGGGGAATTGATTACCATTATTCCCGGTTATGTCCCGGCTGATTCATTTCTGCCTATATTGAAATATATCAAACAGGAATGTTACCTGAAGAAAATCAGCTTCAAGGATTTTTTAAAGAAACAGGAAGAATGCGATAAAAAAGAATCCAAATAACCGAGACAGTGGTTATTCGGGTTCTCCAGGCGAACAGATTTGTTTTACCTGAACAGCCGTGACAGTTGAGGATTGTTGATTCTGACCGGTATAGAGAGATGAAAAGTTCAGGGTAACCGTGGTTTCACAATCGGTTGAAAAATTCCCGCTACAATTTTCAAAAGCTTCAAGTTGATCCAATCCACTGATGACAGGAGTGCCCGGATCATCCTTGTCCTGCTCATAGGTATAGCTGACAATCGAAGCTTGATAGGATGTCACCAGGCATTTGCAATTGCTTCCGGTGTTGTTGTATTTCCAGTATATCCAATCGATGTAGCGCTGGGTGGCCGTACAGGTGGTCGAATTGATGGTCACGTCAAATGTCATGGGGTCTTCGTAAATTGCTCCCGAGCAGGTTTCACTGCAGCCATCGGTTACATTGTACACGAAATAGGTATTGTTCAGTACCTGGCCGTTCATGGTTAACTTGTGGGTCCCCTCTGAGTTGACCCCTCCATAGGTGGCGATAATACGAAAGGTGATACTGGTATATTGTCCATAGTCTTTTGAACCGGATAGGTCATCAAAAATATTGCAGCCGGTAAAGGTCATTACGCCGAGAAATGCAATAATCACCCATAAATAAAAAAAAGATTTTTTCATGAAACCTCCTTGTTTTGTTTATTTCCTATAACTTAATTGTTTCATTCAATTTTAACCAATCATTCAGCTCAGATTATGCCAAGGAAAAATATTTGATTTTACCTTTTCCGTTACCCGCCGGATTTCCGAATCGATAAAATCTTTCATCCCGGAAGGCGGAGGTAAAATCCGGTCTCTTAATCCTCCGGCCCAATCGGTATTTTCCAGCATCATACCTCCCAGGCCGAGATTCAGGTCCTGGAATTCCATCCCGCTTAGAATACTCCAGGCCAGGGCCCAGGCCCTTGCCGTATTTTCCAGGTGGTAACCGCCGCCGCCGGTTGCCAGTATGGGTTTGCCCATATCCAGTATTGATTGAAGGATATCGGCATAGACATTATTGGTAAGATTCAACTGGGCCAACGGGTCATTAGACAGTCCATCCATGCCCAGTTCCAGAATATAAATATCCGACCGGAATTCAGATATCAAAGGCTGAACAATTTCATTGAAAACCTGTTCGTAGGCATCATCGTAAGTACCATCGGGAAGGGGCAGGTTGATATTATAACCGGTTCCGGGTCCAGTGCCGATCTCATCTTCAAACCCGGTTCCGGGAAAAAGCGTTTTTCCGCACTGATGAAGTGAAATGGTCATGATATCATTTCTTTGGTAAAAAGCATTCTGAATACCGTCACCGTGATGGACATCCAGATCCAGGATCAATACCCGCCTGGATTCCTCTGCCAGACGCTGGGCGGCCAGTACCACATCATTCAGGTAGCAGAAACCGGATGCTTTTTCAGGACCCGCATGGTGAAAACCGCCCCATGGATTGAAAGCCACCTTGGTCTCTTGGGAGAGAATCATTCGGGCCCCGGTTAAAGAGGCTCCGCAGGCCAGTGAGGCATATTCATACATGCCTTTGAAAACCGGGCAATCCGGAGTTCCGATTCCCATGGCAAAGGCAGCCGCGGACAGGTCACCCGACTCTGCCGCTTGAATGGCATTTAAATATTTCGGTGTATGGAAACTTTCCAGTTCGGTTCTGGATGCAGCGATCGGAGGAACTTCCCTGCTGGATTTTCCATCCAGGAGGCCCATGGACACTATGGTTTTGTAGGTCAGCCCGGCCCGGTGGGAATTGAAGGGACAATCCGGTGGATAGCCGATTTCATCCAATCGCGGAGAATAAAGAAATACAGCATCTGATGTTTTCATCGGGAAAAAACGAGACAGCCCGAATTACCGCGGGCTGTCTCGTTATGTTTAATATATTTAATTGCCGGCTAATTTGTTCGGGGTTTTAACCATGGAGATAATTCCGGCAGCGAGCAGGCACAAAATTCCGCAGATGGTAAAGGCCAGGGGGAAATTGTTCATATCACCCAGTTTACCGCCAAGTATCGGACCGAAAATTCCTCCGATTCCGTAAGCCAGGAATACCCAGCCGTAATTCTGGCCCACATACCGGGTACCGAAGGTATCGGCAGTAATGGTGGGAAACAGGGCAAAATTACCGCCAAAATTAAAACCGATCAGGGTGGCGCCCAGGTATAAGAGAACCGGGGTTCCAGCCATTTTTTGGAAGGCAATGACAATGATACCCTGGGAGGCCATCATCAGAATGATGGAGAGCTTTCTGCCCAGTTTGTCACTGATTGCGCCCCAGACAATCCGACCGATACCGTTGGCCAGGGCGAAGAATATGGCCATGGCTGTGCCGGCTATTGCGCTGGCGGAAACTTCCGAAATGCCATTGGCCATTAAAGCGGTCATGGGGAAGAGTTTCATCAGACCGATACTCATCAGTCCGGCACTGGCACCGAATACAAAAGTAAGCAGAATCATATAATACTGAGGGGTTCTCAGCATCTCGCTGCTCTTGAAACCTTCAGCCACTGCTTTGGTAGCGCTGTCCTTGGCTTCGGGCGGATTCCAACCCCGGGGTTTCCAGCCATCGGGGGGAAATACCATCCAGATGCCGCCGATGATCACGCAGATGAGAAATACAATTCCATAAATAACAAAGGTGGCGCTTAATCCCCGGGAGGCGATCAGGTTACCCCAGTTGCCGGCCAGTTTGACCCACAGGGTGGCACCGAATCCAAAGCCGGCAACCGCCAGTCCGGTTATCAGTCCTTTCTTATCCGGAAACCAGCGCATGCCAACGGCAATGGGCACCACATAGGCCAGTCCGATTCCGGCACCGCCAACGATACCGATAAAGAGAAATATGAGGGTGAAATCGGTCTGTCCCAGTAATCCGCCCAGGATATAACCCAGGCCCAGTACCACTCCGCCCAGCATGGCCAACATTCGGGGGCCCAGTTTGGGCATGATGCGGCCGGCAATCACCATGACAATGGCAAATGTAGCCAGACCCGCTGCGAAAACCGATTGGGTCTGGGTCTTGGTCCACCCGGCACCTTTCAAATAGGGGGTGAAGACACTCCAGGCATAGATGGCTCCCAGACACAATTGAATGAGAATTGCACCCACACATACCAACCATCGATTCATTATTTTCTTTTCAGCCATTTGATCAACCTCCAGGTTTTCCGGATTTATAGATTCTTCGAATCTTCCACCAGCTTATCCACAACTGCTGGATCTGCCAGGGTTGAAGTGTCACCGATCTGATCGGTGGCGTTTTCGGCAATCTTGCGGAGAATTCTCCTCATGATTTTACCGGAACGGGTTTTGGGAAGGGAGGGGGCGAACTGGACTTTGTCTGGAGCGGCAATGGGGCCAATTTCATGACGAACATGTTTAATCAGTTCTTTGCGAAGTTCATCGCTCTCCACGACATTGTCGACCAGGGTCACAAAGGCGTACAGTCCCTGTCCCTTGATATCGTGAGGCATGGGGGCAACTGCGGCTTCGGCCACTGAGGCATGACTGACCAGGGCACTCTCAACCTCGGCGGTACCGATTCGGTGTCCGGATACGTTAACCACATCGTCTACTCGGCCCATCAGCCAGTAGTCTCCGTCACTGTCCTGCCGGCAGCCGTCACCGGTGAAATAGAGGTCGTTGAACATGGTGAAGTAGGTATCGATAAACCGTTCGTGATCTCCCCACATGGTACGCATCATTCCCGGCCAGGGTTTCTTGATACATAATTTTCCACCCTCGTTGGGATTGCATTCGCTCATGTCATCCCTCAGCACCACGGGCTCCACGCCAAAATAGGGACGCAGGGCAGAACCGGGTTTAAGGACATGGGCTCCGGGCAGCGGTGTAATCAAAACACCGCCGGTTTCGGTCTGCCACCAGGTATCCACAATGGGGCAATTTTCCTTGCCGATGACTTTATGGTACCACATCCAGGCTTCGGGATTAATCGGTTCACCGACCGTCCCCAATACCCTGAGACTGGACAAATCGTATTTGTTGGGCCATTCATCGCCCTGACGGATCAGTGCCCGGATAGCGGTGGGGGCGGTATAAAAGACGGTAATCTTGTATTTTTCAACAATCTGCCAGAATCGGCCCGAGTCCGGATAGGTGGGCACGCCTTCAAACATTACACTGGTGGCCCCATTGGCCAGCGGTCCGTAAACGATGTAGCTGTGACCGGTAACCCAGCCGATATCAGCCGTACACCAGTAAATATCATCTTCGTGGATATCAAAGATGTGTTTGTGGGTCAATGCGGTGTGAAGCAGGTATCCGCCGATGGTATGGACAACCCCTTTGGGTTTTCCGGTGGAACCGGATGTGTAGAGAATAAACAGGATATCTTCGGCATTCATTCTTTCGGGCGCGCATTCCTCACTGGCGCTGGCCATTTCTTCGTGGTACCAGAGGTCGCGGCCTTCCTGCATGTTGCAGGGTTCATCGTTTCGCTTGAAAACCACCACCTTCTCGATTGAAGGAGAGTTTTTCAGGGCTTCATCGGATATACCCTTCAGGGGGATGTGTTTCCCGGCCCGGAGGGACACATTCGAGGTGATCAAAACCTTACATGCCGAGTCATTAATCCGATCGGCCAGGGAGTCGGCACTGAATCCACCGAAAACAATGGAATGGATGGCACCGATTCTGGCACAGCCCAGCATGACCACGGCCAGTTCGGGAATCATGGGCATGTAGATACAAACCCGGTCTCCCTTTTTAACTCCCAAGGATTTCAGCACGTTGGCAAACTTGCAGACTTCTTTGTGTAATTTCTCATAGGTCAGGGTCAGGGTATCATCTTCCGGTTCTCCCTGCCATACCAGCGCGGGCTTGGTCCGAAGTTCGGTCTTGAGATGGCGATCAAGGCAGTTATAGGTGATATTCAGTTCACCATCTTCAAACCAGGTGTGTTTGATGTTCCGACCTTTGGTATCCCATGTATACTTTCGGGCTACAGTGGGTTTTTTCATCCAGTCAAGTGTTTCTGCCTGTTCCAGCCAAAATCCATCCGGATCGTTAACGGATCGTTCGTACATCTCCTTGTACTTATCGGCATTGATGTGGGCGCGTTTGATGACCTCGGCTGAAGGTGGAAAATTCCTTTCTTCGGTCATCAGCGAATCTGTAGATATCGCATTTTTCTTTTCATCTGTCATCTTAAATCACTCCTTTTTTCAAATTTTTAGTTTTTAGAAAAACTTATTATTTTAAATTTATTTGACTTAAAGATATGCGCTTATAATTGGAAAATAGGTAAGAATAAGAATAGATTGCGAATTGTCTTTTTTTTGTTTCAAAAAAAATTTTATCAGAAAATCTTGGGCAGGTCAAGTTATTTTGTTGAAAAAAACTCGAGAATTTGTTATAAAAACACAGGACATATCCTTATGCTCGGTAAAAAAATATCACATTATCGAATCATTGAAAAAATCGGTGAAGGTGGAATGGGGGTGATCTATCTGGCCGAAGATATCCGGCTTCAGCGGGAAGTGGCCCTGAAATTCCTGCCACCGGATTTAACCCGTGATCCGGCTGCCCGGGAAAGACTGATCCGGGAAGCCCAGGTCGCTTCGGCTCTGGATCACCCGGCCATCTGCACGGTTTTTGAGATTGATCAAACTCCGGATGAACAGATGTATATTGCCATGGCCTACTACCCGGGTCAAACCCTCAAGCAAAAGATTGAGAGAGGCGGTATAACCTATGAACAGGCGCTGGACCTGACCATCGAAATTGCCAAGGGATTGGAAAAGGCCCATGAAAAGGGGGTTATTCACCGGGATATCAAGCCGGCCAATATCATCATCACCCGGGACCATTTCATAAAAATCGTGGATTTTGGGCTGGCCGTGTTAAGCAGTCAGACTCATATTACTACCGAGGGTATTATGGCGGTGGGTACCGTCAATTACATGTCTCCCGAGCAGGCCCGTAATGACCGGGTTGACCAGAGGACCGATATCTGGTCACTGGGCCTGGTCATGTATGAGATGATCACCGGTCAATCCGCTTTTCGGGGATCGAATCCCCAGAGTGTTATTTATTCGATTTTAAACGACGAACCTGAACAGGTTCAGACTTTTGAGCAGGATATTCCGGAAAAATTCACAGTCATTATTGACCGGTGTCTGAAAAAGGATATTGAAGAACGATATGCATCCATGTCCGAGCTGCTTGAAGACTTGAGTGAATTGCAGGAACGGACCCGGAGCGGTTTCCATCAGGACCTGAGAGTGGAAGCTGAAAAGAAAAGGTCTATTGCGGTTCTTCCCTTTGAGAATCTCAGTGATGATCGCAACCAGGAATATTTCTGCGATGGCATTACTGATGAGATTATTCATACCCTCGGTCATGTGAATGGCCTGCGGGTGATGGCACGGGCCTCTGTTTTCACCTTTAAAAATCAGGTGATTGATATTAAAAAAATCGGCCGCCAACTGGGAGTCGTTCATATACTGCAGGGAAGTGTACGGAGTTCCGGAGACCGCCTCCGGATATTTGTAGAATTGCTGGCTGTCAAAGACGGCTATACCATCTGGTCTGAAAGGTACGATAAAAAAAGTGAAGATGTATTTGCCATTCAGGATGATATCAGCCGGTCCATTGTGGAAAACCTGAAGGGGACATTGCTGGCCGAAGAAAAAGATGTTTTGGAAAAGCATCCAACTAAAAGCATCGAGGCCTATCACCTGTATCTCCAGGGATATTATTTTTTAAACAAACGAACCTCAGCCGGATTGAAGAAGGGCATGGGATATTTCAACCAGGCGGTTTCCAAAGATCCCTATTATGCACCGGCCCGGGTCGGTCTGGCCGACGCTTATATTCTATTTGCCGGTTATGAATTGATGCCTCCGGTACAGGCCTACCCCCTGGCCAGGACAGCGGTTACCCGGGCGCTGGAACAGGATAATTCAATGGCCTGGGGACATTCCATGTTGGCCATTCTTTACTGGGAAGATTCCAGGGATCAGGTATCTGCCGAACAGGAATTCTGTCAGGCCATTGACCTGGCACCGGGAATGGCGATTTTGCATCATGCATATGCCGAATTTTTATCGATACTGGGGCGTT
Source organism: uncultured Aminicenantes bacterium (assembly GCA_965195285.1). Classification (GTDB taxonomy): domain Bacteria; phylum Acidobacteriota; class Aminicenantia; order UBA2199; family UBA2199; genus CAZOWT01. The sequence goes on from CBDAFS010000012.1 coordinate 7,891, forward strand.
ATGAGCAGGCATTCACCGAAGTCAATCTGGCCCTGCAGCTGGATCCGCTTTCGTTGATTTCTCACGTGCTAAAGGGATTTAACTTTTACCTGATGCGGCGGTATGATCAGGCCATAAAGCATTACCATTCGGTGATTGAAATGGATCCCAATTTTATAACCGCCTGCTGTGAACTGGGAATGACCCTGATTCAATACGGTCAATATAAGGATGGGATCAGGGCTCTGGAAAGGGCGGTTGAACTGTCCCAAAACAGCCCCATGTTTCTGTCCCGGCTGGCTTACGGACTGGGTATTTCCGGGAACCGGGGAAAGGCCCTGAAAATGCTGGATCAATTGACCCGGATATCAGAAGACACCTTTGTCTCACCGTTTTCCATGGCCATCATCCACCTGGGGCTGGGTGATAATGAAAAGGCCATCCCGTATCTGGAAAAGGCATTTGCTGAAAAAATGTATCACATGCTGCTGTTGAAGACCGACCCCCTGTTTGAACCGGTCCGATCCGATCCCCGGATCCGGAAGTTATTATTGAAACTGGGTTTTTCCGAAAATCATTCCGATTGAAATCCAATCGATCAAAGTTTCGGATTTATTCGATATAGGGCTTGATGTCCGGGCAATGTATCAGTATCCGGATCAAAAATTAAATTGATTTTTCCGGGGTGTCATTTTTTAAGGTGATAGCTATGAGAAGGGTTGACCAGAGTTCCATTGAAAATATTGGAAATAGGTTCCATTTTTTATTGAAAAAAAAGTTTTTTTACTATATGATTTAATTTTCAGTCATGAGGTCTAACCAACTAAATGGCAAGTGCATCTGAACTGAAGTTATCTCCGGGGACCTATTCCCTAACGGTTGAAAACGATCGGATTAATTTTCAGGTAGGGGAAAAAAAATATTCCATCTATAAAGATTATCTGATGAACCATGACGATGCTCCCATCAATTGTTTTAAAGAGTGTTCCAAAGCAGGAAAGGTTTATCCCTTGAAACAATATCCTTCCAACCGCTTTACCCTGGGGGTTCACGCTGAAATTGAAATTGTCGTTCATTTCAATCATGTTCAAATCCTGCGGAATCATTTTATCTGCCATTGTTAAAAAATATTGAAAGTTTGACAAAAAAAATTTAAAATGTAATATTAAATTATATAAAAGGAGGAAATGTATGAAAAAGTCAGTATTTCTAATCGTATTATTCGGTTTAATGTTTGTCATGGTTTCATGTCAGAAAGCTCCGGAAGTGACGGTAACAAAATATTTCCAGGCAATGAAGCATAATGACAAAGGTACAATGTCCTCGATGGCAGTTGAACCCAAGTTTGTGGAGTTCAAATCTTATAAGATTTTACCGGTCAGTGAACCGATAATAGATGAATACAAGCTGCCTGCTATGTTGCAGAAGATGGAAGATGCCAAAAAGAAAAGAAAGGAACTGGCCATGTATGCAACCGACAAACGGGATGAAGTCGAAGATTTGAAAGACGAACTCAGTGAGACCAGAAGGGCGAGTCGAAAAAAAGAATTAAAGAAACAAATAGAAGATGCTGAAGTTGTTTTTTACAAAGCAGAACAGGATTTCAAAAATCTGGTAAAGGATATGGGTGAGCTGAAAAAGAAGATTAATTTCGAAAAGAATTTGGTCAGTGTCTCAACCGGAATTAAGAATAACCCTGAAACCTATTCCGGAAAGGTGGAAAAATCAATAGTAAGAGTCAATGTGGTTCTTGCTGATGAAAGCGAAAAAGAGTATGTTTTTGTTCTGATCAAGTATGCTTTTGTGGTCAATGAAAAGGAATTGTCCAGCAGGCTGGTTATTTTAACCATCCAGACCACTGAAGAATTTGAAAAAACTTCCCAGATAGCTGCCGAAGAAGTTCCCACACCGACCGAAGAGGTTTCAGAGGAGGTCCCGGCCGAAGATAAGAATGAGTAACCGGGAGAGCCCCGGGTATTCAACCGTTGAATGGCTGATCCGGGACCAGCACAGTTATAAACTGCCTGAAATCATTGCCGTGCCCCTGAGTGAAATTGAAGATTCCTATTCCCAGTGGGTATTCCAAGACTCAGTTCATTTGGAAAGTTAATTTCTGGAGGTCACCAGTGATGAAAAAATTATTTATTGTGTTATTGATATCAGGGGTTTGTTTTTCCCTGAATGCTGAGAACAGGGCTATAAGTTTTGAAGATATGTTCAAAGCCGGTCGGCTTTCGTCTTTGGCGGTTTCCCCGGATGGCCAATGGATTGCCTTTGCCGTCAAAACCCCCATACTGGAAAAAAACACTTTTGAAATGGATATCTACTGTACAGATATCCAGGGGAGAAAACTGAAAAAACTGACCGATTCCCAGGGCAATCATTATGCCCCCCGATTTATTTCAAAAGATGAGATTTCATTTGTCTCGACCCGGAGCGGTTCTCCCCAGCTGTACCACCTGTCGGTTTCCGGTTCCGGGCCCGCGGTAAAAATGATGAAGAAAGACATTCCGGAAGGAATCGGTTCCTATATCTGGGACTACGGAAAAACCAGGGTTGCCTTTCAAAAAGATATTTATCCATGTAAGGCCACCATTCAGGACAGTATTGATAAGGACCGGGAAAAACAGAAATCCGGTCTTGAAGTCAAGGTGCTGACTTCCCTGATGTACCGAGTCTGGAATGAGTGGCGGGACGGGAAGAGAAGCCATGTTTTTCTCTATGATTTTGACCGGGGATCCAGCTCGGATTTGACGCCCGGTTATTTCGATACCCCGCCCCTGGATCTCGGGGGTCATCAGGACTTTGTTTTTTCTCCCGATGGACAATGGTTTGCCTACGTGAAAAACACCGATAAAATGGTGGCCATTTCAACCAATAATGATGTTTTTTTAAAAAACCTGTCCACGGGTGAAGACCAGAACCTCACCGTTCTCAACCAAGGAACTGATATGAATCCGGTGTTTTCTCCCTCCGGCAAATATCTGGCCTATCTGTCCATGGCCAGAGCCGGATTTGAAGCGGATAAAAAAAATATCATTCTGTATCACCTGGCCGGAAAAACCCGGACAAATCTAACCGAGAAATTCAAGTTCAATGTGAATGAGATTGTTTTCTCGCCCGATGAAAAATATCTCTATTTCAACGTGACAGAAAGTGTGTACCATCCGATTTACCGCTTGAGTTTGAAAACCGGAAAGATCAGGAAACTCCTGCATCGGGTTTATGCATCCGACCTGCACATATCACCGGATAACCGGTCCCTGATATTTTTGAACCAGAGGGTCTCCCTGCCCAAAGAGATATTTCGATACGATATCCGCAGCCAGAAACTGATCCGGGTTACCCGCATCAATCGGGATGTGTTTGCCGATGTGGCCATGAATGAAATCGAGTTGTTCAAATTCAGGGGAGCCGGGGATGAGGAAGTGGAAGGCATCCTGTTAAAACCGCCCTTCTTTGATCCACAAAAAAAATATCCCATGGTGTTTCTGATTCACGGGGGACCTCAGGGGGCCTGGGGAGATGATTTTCATTTCAGGTGGAATTTAAGCCTGTTTGCCAGCCCCGGTTATGTGGTGGTGGCCATTAATTTTCATGGCAGCCGGGGATACGGCCAGCCTTTTACCGATGCGGTTTCCAGGGATTGGGGGGGGGCTCCGTTTATTGATCTGGTAAAGGGCCAGGAATATGCTGTTGAAAATTTTAATTTCATTGACGGGAATAAAATAGTTGCCGCAGGCGCCAGCTATGGTGGCTACATGATCAGCTGGATAGCCGGCCACCACGAACAGTTTAAATATCCCTTTCAATGCCTGGTTTCCCATGATGGAATATTTGATTCCCGCAGCATGTATTACTCCACCGAGGAACTCTGGTTTGAAGAGTGGGAACATGGGGGAACCCCATGGAACAGTGATTTGTTTGAAAAATTCAATCCGGCCCGTTTTGTTGAAAAATTTAAAATTCCGGTACTGATCATTCACGGTGAAAAAGATTTCCGGGTGCCGGTATCCCAGGGATTGATGTTCTTTACCGCTTTGCAGAGACGGGGTGTGAAATCCAAAATGCTGTATTTCCCGGATGAAGACCACTTTGTTCGAAAACCCAAAAACGCCCGGTTCTGGTGGAAGTCGGTGCTGGGCTGGTTTGAGGAGCATTTGTAAATTATTTAGAAACCAGGGGTTCAATATATTGAACCCCACCATTGCTTTATTCAATTTAACCTGATTTGGATTCCCTATAATCTTCCGGAATTTTGTGTTAAAATATTTTTATCATGAAAACAATTCGATTTGAAGTTTTTTTTATTATCCTGACGGTATTTTTTTTATTGGGTTCGGATACAATAGGTTCTGATTCTTTAAAAGAACACAACCTGATCATCATTTCCCTGGATACTACCCGGGCCGATTATATCGGCTTTTACAACCGTGAAAAAAGCAGCCTGACCCCCCACATCAACCAGCTGGCCGGACAGGGGGTCAGTTTCCAAAACTGCTATGCCCCTACACCCCTGACCCTTCCCTCACACTGTTCCCTGTTCACCGGCTTATATCCCCTGGCCCATGGCGTGAGAAACAATGCCTCCTATGCACTTGGAGATGCAGAGGTTACCCTGGCTGAAATTTTTAAAAAAAACGGGTATACCACTCATGCGGTGATTTCGGCTTATGTACTGGCCTCGAAATTCGGTTTGCATCAGGGATTTGATGTCTATGATGACTCTCTGGATTCCAGCCGGATGATCAATTCCTTTGCCTCGGAAATCCCGGCTAACCGGGTTTATTCCAAGTTCAGCCTGTGGTTTGAAAAGAATTTCAATAAAAAATTTTTTTCCTGGATCCACTTCTATGATCCCCACCAGCCCTATATCCCCCCCGCTCCTTTTAAAGAAAAATACCAGGAAGACCTGTATGCCGGAGAGGTTGCCTATGTGGATCTCTACCTGGGCAAGATCATTTCCGATTTAAAGAGAAAGGGGATTTATGATAGAACCCTGGTGGTCGTTTTCGGGGATCACGGGGAAGACCTCGGTGAACATGATGAATACGGCCACGGGACTTTCTGTTACAACCAATCCCTGAAAGTTCCTTTGATTTTTTCCAAAAATCTGGGTTACCGGTCGGGCACTCTGGTCAGGCAGAATACACACCTGGTAGATGTCATGCCCTCCCTGCTCGATCTTTTCGGAATGAAGTCCGAAGTGAAATTTCAGGGCGAGTCATTGCTGGGCATCAACCCGGTTGATTCCGAAAATGACAGCCGGCTGCTCTATTTTGAAAGCATGTATCCCAATGAAGAGATGGGCTGGGCCCCGGTCACCGGTATCATTGAAAAGCAATTTAAATATATCCATTTACCCAAAGCCGAACTGTATGACCTTGAAGCCGATGAGGCTGAGAAGGTCAATTTGTATTATAAAAAATTCAATATTTCCCAGCGATTGAAAAAGAAACTGGAACAGTTTGTTGTTACCCATTCGGAGAAAAAAAATGCCTACCGGAAAACAGTGAGTTCCGAAGACATGAAACACCTGGAATCGCTGGGGTATATTTCCTCTTTTAAGAAGTCGAAAGAACTGATTGATCCCAAGAGGGGAATAGCATTTAGAAGCCGGTTGAGAACGGTGAAGCAATTGATTGTTCAGGGACGCCTGGAAACGGCTGAAAACGATCTGGTCAATTTGATAGCCGTTGAACCGGATATCAAAAGCCCGGTCATTTATGATTTTTTTGTTGAGATATATATGGGCCAGAAGAACCTGAAAAAACTAATTGATATCCAGAAAAAGGCCATCGATGAGTTTCCCCACAACAATCAGCTGAAGATCAACCTGGCCAATACCTATTTTAATTCTTCCGATTTGCCCGCCTCCGAAAAACTCTGCCAAGACATTTTGAAGATTGATCCCGGTTATTCCCGGGCTTTCATATTATTAGGGAAAATCGCCCTGAATGACCAGCGGTTTGACCGGGCCAAGACCTATTTCAGGGAAGCCCAGAAACTTGAGCCCCGCAATCAGGCACTGAAAAAAATGATGGCGGAAGTATTGATCCGGTCCGGGGATCTGGTGGCGGCCAAAGAGGCCCTGAAAAAAATCGGCAACAATCCGGCACTGCTGGCCAGCCGGTTTGATCATGCCCTGCTGGTAAAGGTGGCCGGCCGACTGGCCTCACTCGGGGAACTGGATGCTGCCCAGGCGATTCTGTCCAGGATACTGGAAATCGAGTCTAAAAATATCCGGGCCCTGAATGGACTGGCCGGATTATACCTGAAAAGGCGGGACCCGGACCGGGCCTCTGAATTGTATGACCGGGCTTATGATCTGGATCCGGATTCTGCCGTGACCTTATGCAATCTGGGGGTTCTCAATTTGATTAAATTTCAACAATCAAAGGACCGGTCTTTGCTGCCGCAAGCCCTGACCTGGTTCAATCAATCCATTGATAAAAATTCCTATTATGCACCGGCTGTCAATGGCCGGGCCAGTGTAAAAATGTTTCTCAACCGGATTCCAGAAGCGATTGAAGATTGGAAGAAGACCATCGAGATCCAGCCGGATTTTATCGATGCTTATTTCAATCTAGGGATCATCCATCTCAGGCTTAAGAGGCCGGCTGAGGCCTTAACCTACTTGAATATTTTGAAAGAGCGGTACCAAAACCGGCTGTCCCAAGCCCGACAGAATCAATTGCAGCGGTTGATTCGGGAATCCGAAGCCAACCGGTGATCACCCTTACCTGATAAATTGGATGTGTATCTTCCCGGGCAAACCGCCGTTTGCCCCTGCATATTGAGATGATTTGATAAAATAGCTAATCCAGGGTTTTGTAGGAAACAATATATTCATAGTTGTTGGGTAAATTCTCAAGGACCGGGTCGGTATGTATTCTTTTGAACTTCAGCCCGCATTCCCGGGCAGATTGCTCGAAATGAAACATGGCTATTCCCATATCAATTTTCTGGAGATCGACCCGGGGGGTTAATTTGCCGTATACCTTGTCCCGGTTAAGATAGAAATGAAAACAATCGGATACCCGAATGATTCTCCAGGGCTGTTTATTGGAAGCAGAAGGGGCCAGCCTGACATTTTTCAGAGGTATTCGGTAATCCGGAATATCTTCGTGATTCAGGGGATGTTCAATGTCCTGATGAAAAAATAATTTTTCCATTGGTTTTCTCCGGTCACCTTTGGCTCCCCAGCGGGTCACTTTATCCCGCAATGTTTTTTTCGAAGCGGCATAGCCCAGGGCAATGATGGCTGGAATCATTTCATTTTTACGGATATTCAGGACTTTTCCAAAGGTTTTACGGTCAAAAATCCCGCCGATCCAGCAGGTGTTGATCTCCAGATCCGTGGCCAGTATTACGGCTTGCTGCATTACATAACCGAGTTCCTCCCAGGCCACCGGGTGCTTCTTTTCGATGATTCCGGCCATGAAGGTATTGACACCCTTGATCATTCCATATGTGCCGGTGCTGAACAGGTTTTCCTTTTTAATATCTTTTTTATAAATTATTTGCAGCCGGATGGAGTGGTGATCGGCCGGCGACCGGGGGGAGATAAAATCCGATATGGATTTTAAGGTTGTGGGTTCGATTTTCCGGTTTTCAAAAGTCCGGCAGGAAAATCTTTGGGCTGCCATTTCACTGAAATCGTGTTTAAAATAGGGTTGTTTTAAATTCATATAAATTTTTTTACCCATATTTATTTTAACAAAATGGGGCTGGGTTGAGAAAACATGACCGGAAGATTAAAATGCCGGGACGCGGAATCGAACCACGGACGCAGGGATTTTCAGTCCCTCGCTCTACCTGCTGAGCTATCCCGGCCGAACGAAATGTAATCATAACTTAAAAAACAAGAACAGTCAAGATTTAAAAACAATATTTTTTTTCCAAATCATGGTTATTAATATAGATATTTCAATAAATTGAATTGGCTATTCAATAATTTGGATTTTTCAGAACATATTTTAAATAAATCCAGTGTTATCGGTAGTTTTCAGGTTGGCATTGATATTGCTATGAATAACATGAAACTAAATCTTAAAGGAGGTTTATATGAAAAAGTTTCTGTTTGTGCTCATTGCACTAACACTGGTGTCATCATTTGCTTTCGCACAGAAATCAGATGCTGACATTTACGGAACTGTATTGCTTCCTGATGGTTCTGCCATTCCCGGAGTGGCCCTGACCCTGACCGGTGATCGAATCGGCCAGAAAACAGTGGTTACTTCCGAAGAAGGTAACTTTCGTTTCCTGAAACTTCCGCCCGGAAATTACGAGCTGAAGTTTGAATTGGAAGGTTTTAAGACCGTCATTCGGAAGAACATCCGTCTGTACGCGGGTAAGAATATTACCCTGAATGTACCGATGGAGACTACAACCATCAAGGAAGAGATCATCATCACCGAGAGACCTGGTGCCATTGACGTGAGAAAAACCACGGTGGGTATCAATATTACCGATGAGATGATCAAGTCGTTGCCCACGGCCCGTAACCCCTGGACCGTAATGAATCTGGTCCCGGGTATGATGATGGATCGTGAGGACGTCGGTGGCGCGGAATCCGGACAGCAGTCGTCCTATTTCGGACACGGCGGCGACCCGGATGATTCGACCTGGACCGTGGACGGTGCCAACATCACCGATCCCTCGGCCATTGGCGCGGCTCCCGCATACCTGAACATCAATAGTTATGAAGAGCTGCAGGTCACCATCGGTGGAGCCGATATTAGCTCTCAGACCGGTGGCGTTCAGCTGAATTTTGTCAGCAAGAGGGCTGGTAACCGTTTTTCCGGTGACTTTCATCTTTATGTTGAAGATGTGGCCTGGGAAATGACTCAGGATCTTCCTGAGTATTACGTTGACCAGGGCTGGGAATCTCCCGGAATCAATCGCCTGTATCAATATGGCGTCAATTTCGGTGGACCCATCATCAAAGACAAATGGTGGTTTTTCGGATCCTGGGGTGTACAGGATATTCATGCCCGAACCCTGGTAGGTGACGAGGATGCCACCTGGCTGGTGTCCGGCTATGGAAAGACCAACTTCCAGCTGGGCAACACTTCGGGTGAATTCCATGTTTCCTATGATGCCAAGATGAAATGGGGAAGGACCGTATTGTCCAGAGCCCAGCAGAATGCCGGCAGTTTACTTGACCAGACCGGACCGGGATACGTGTGGATTGCCCAGTTGCAGCATGTGATGGGTGACCTGATGTTGAACGGCCGTTTCTGCTATACAAATGGCGGATTTGCGCTGAATCCCAGAGGTTCTGATGTCATGGACAACGAGTTCAACGGTCAGACCATCAACGCTGGAGGCGAATGGCAGTACATCTATGTTCCCAGAAAGTATCTGGATTCTCTGTATCAATATGATACAGACCGGAACACCATTAACCTGTCTTTGGACGGCAACTATTTCATGGAAAACGTGTTGGGTGGAGATCATGAGATTCGTTTCGGTGTGGATTACTATACCGGTGATACCACCACCGTTACCCAGTATCCCAACAACCGGATTTGCTTCACCTACCTGGAAGCCGCTCCATCGGTTTATCAGTCAGTATGGTTGATTCCCAACACCAAACTGGATGTGACCTTTAACCGGATATCATTCTACCTGTCCGACACGGCCCAGTTTGGCAAATTGACGATCAGCCTGGGAGCCCGTTATGACAAGGAAAGCGGTAGCATCAACTCAACCGTTAACCCGGCTTTTACCTGGTATGAGCCCGGCAGTCCTTTCCATGGCACCAATCCGTTCCCGAGCCTTTTGGGTGAAATGACCCAGGCCGCCGGTGATTCACCGATGAGCTATGCGACCATTTCTCCCAGACTGTCACTGAGTTATGATATTACCGGTGACGGCAAGAACGTGGTGAAATTGACCGCAGCCCGTTACGGGTCCCAGAGTGGAAACTCCCTGACCACCCGTTATGCCTATGCGCCCAGAGAGATCGATTTGTATTGGTATGATGATGGTGATTGGGTACCGGAATATAACGAAATCAATTTCGGTTATACCCTGTGGACCAATACCGACCGGATCGATTATACCACCGGCTGGAGAACAAATTCAGTGGATCCCGATTTTAACTCACCTTTATTGGATGAGCTGTCCCTGACTTTTGAAAGGGCCTTGGGTGAAGACATCGCGGTTTCCGTTTCCGGTTTTTACAAGAAGAGACACAATCTGGTTCGGACCATTGGTGTGCTGAGCAGCGGCCAGCTGGAAACCGAGACCAACAACTGGTACCATGCCGGTGATTACACCTTCCTGGATGGATCAACCGCTCCGTATTACCTGAGAACCGAGAAACCGGGTGAGTACTATTACACCAACTATGACGGTGATACCAATGAACGGTATATGGCCGTGGTGTTACAGTTCTCCAAGAAGTTCTCCGACAAGTGGATGTTCGATGCCTCATTTACCTATGCTGACTGGACGGCTTTCAACGATCCGGAAGACTATGGTTATTATGATGACGCGGGTGATCTGACCAACTACGACTATTTCAACGAAGGCGTGGTTGCCCCGGCTGTGTCGGGTAGTTCGGGTTTGTCCGGGATTTATGTCAATGCGCGTTGGCAGGTTAAGATGTCAGGTCTGTATCAGCTGCCCTGGGGTCTTAATATAACCGGTGTGCTGCAGGCCCGTGAAGGATATGTCCTGCCGTATCATGAATCCCTTTACAGAAGTGGAATCGGCTGGACCAACATGTACAGAGCAGGTGAGAAGTTCGGTGACAACCGACTGCCCACCTTCTGGATGTTGAGTCTGGGTCTGGAAAAGACCTTCAAGATTTCCGAGACTGCTACTGCTACCATATTCGTTGACGGTTACAACATCACCAACAACAACACCACCCTGCTGGTTGAGACCGATTATGCGGCTGACAACTTTGATCAGCCCCTCAGAATCCTCAACCCCGGAATCTTCCAGTTTGGAGTCCGCGTAAGCTTCTAATTGACGCTGATATAGAAATTCAAGTTGATAAAAACCCCCCGCACCGAACGGTGCGGGGGGTTTTTTTTTGTATTGACGGGTACGCGTAATTTTTGTATAGTGGTAAGATGAAAATAAAAATATTAATCGCAGTCTTGCTGCTGCTGGTTGTGGGCACGATCCTGTTTTTAGTATTGGGAGATCATCAAAAAGCCTGGGATGGAAATGTATTGATCATCACCCTGGATACCACCCGGGCCGATGTCCTGGGTTGCTACGGAAATCAGCAGGTGAAAACCCCCCATCTGGACCGGCTGGGCCAACAGGGAATTCGTTTTGAGAATTGTTATTCGCCGGTTCCCCTGACCCTTCCTTCCCACTGTACCCTTTTTACCGGAAAGTACCCCATCGGACACGGGGTCCGGAATAACGGAACTTTTTATTTAAATGACAATCATCATACCCTCACGGAAATATTCCAAAAACAGGGGTATCATACCTATGCGGTGATTGCGGCATTTGTGCTGTTATCCAAATTCGGGCTTAAACAGGGATTTGATGTGTATGATGATTCGCTGGATAGCTATAAAATCGTTAACACTTTCCAATCGGAAATCAGGGCCAATGTGATCTATGAAAAATTCAGCATATGGTTTGCCGAAAACTGGCAGCAAAAATTTTTCGCCTGGATTCATTTTTATGATCCCCATTCCCCTTACCAGCCTCCCCAGGGGTTTTTCAAAAAGGAAGACATCCGGAACAAGGAGGCCCTTTACCGGGGAGAGGTTTCCTTCATGGATGTGTATATCGGCAAAATCATGGAGGACCTGAAGAAGAAGGGCATTATGGACAAAACCCTGGTGGTGGTGGTGGGAGATCACGGCGAGGCTTTCGGTGAACACAAGGAATATGCGGGTCACAGTGTGTTCTGTTATCAGGAGAATATACGGGTGCCCTTTTTCATGTTCAATCCGGGGCTATTTAATAATCCGGAAGTGGTGCGGGACCGGGTCAGCACCGCCGATATCATGCCCACCCTGATGGAATTGAGCGGGCTTGAGACTGATGAAGGAATTCAGGGGAAAAGCCTGGTCTCCTTATTGAAGAAGGGTCATGATCCGGCCCCTGCGCTGATCTACCTAGAAAGCATGTACGGCAAGGAAGAATTGGGCTGGGCCCCGTTGACCGGTATCATTGAAGGGGATTACAAATATATTTCTCTGCCTGAACCGGAACTATACAATCTAGTGGATGATCCCGGAGAGAAGACCAATCTGGCCCGGATCAAATCCAATATTTCCCGGAAAATGGACAAAAAATTAGAAGAACTGGTGATCCGGTATTCCAGCGCAGCCGGGGATTCCAAGCGGGATCTGTCCGGTACGGATATTCAACATCTGAAATCTCTGGGATATATTTCTTCCTTTTCCGGAAAAACCCAGGGACTGGTGGATCCCAAAAAAGGGATTATCTTCAACAACCGGATCAAACGAATCTCCAGAATCATCAAAGTCGGAAAACTGGATGAAGCCGAGGCGGAAATTAACCGGATCATGAAGGAGAATCCGGAAATGATCAACTATGCCCTGATCAGCCAGTTGTTTAAGGTACATTCGAGCCGGAATCATACTGATAAGGCCCTGGATGCATTGAGAGAGGGGATCCGGCGATTTCCCGAGATGATTGCTTTCCGGACCATGATGGGACAGATGTTGTACGATGACAAAAGATATGATGAAGTCCTTACCCAGTGCCAGAACATTCTGGAGATCGATTCCCAATGTACCTGGGCCTATATTCTGCAAGGGGACAGCTATGACCGGCTGAACAAACCCCGGGAGGCCCTGGAGAATTACCGCAGGGCCCTGGAGCTGGAACCGAAAAATATTTCCATGACCATCAAATACGGGGAGTTATTGATCAAAAACAAGCAACTCCAGCAGGCATTAATTGTATTTAACCGGATACTGGATAATCCGGATGTATGGAACAGTCCGGACATTCTCTATAAAATTTCCCTGTTCAATACCAGCTACGGATCCATGCAGAAAGCCGAGGAATTGATGAGAAGGGCCGTTTCCCTCCGCCCGGAAGGAAAATATTATTATTCCTATGCCCTGGTGCTTTCCAAAAACAAGAAGATTGGCGAGGCGGTTCGTTATATGGAGATTGCCCTCAAGAGATATTCCGGCCAGTTGTCCGAAAAACAGAAGAACACGGCTTCCCGGGCGGTCAGGGTCTGGAAACAGGCGCTCTGATTAACAGCTTAGAGTATATCTTCCAGGTAATAACCCTCTTCAACAATTTTGGTTTCACCGTCTTTAATCTCAAAATTATCCGTTTTGCCCACTTCCGGGTGCTGATAGGGGTAGGTGATCAGATTGATATTCAAGTCGTCATGACCGGGCCAGGACATTTTGAAGGTGTCTTCCTCTCCGGGCTCGATAATGCTGTAACCGGTTTCAATCTGGGCGTACATGACCAATTCGCCGATATTTCTGACGATTACTTCGGCGTTGCCATTGTAGTCAAATATGAAACAACCGCTTATCATAAACAAACTCAGCACACTGATCAATATTAATTTTTTCATTTTACCTCACATTCATTTTTCTATTGTTTTAGACGTGATTTTTTATAATATAGTTTCGGCTTTTTGTCAAGTCTCCACTCAATAAGGCCGGGTTACTGATTCTGAATATCACGGATCAGTTCATCGGCGAAGAACCATTTTCGGTACTCCTGGTCATGTACATAATTGGTGATCATGTTTAAGGCAATGATCCGGTTTCTTTTATACAGGTAGTTAAATTCCCTTTCCTTTTTCTGGATATTTTTCAACACGAAGTTTTCGTAGTTGTTCCAGATTTTCCGGGCGGATTTGATGCGATCCTTGTAATTGGCATCTACCAACTCGGACAGGCGGGCAAAACAACAGAAGGCAAATTCAGGGCTGGATTTAAAAAACGTTTTTGGTTTGATGAAATGAGTGGCCAGGGCATCTTCGGAATTGCCCCGGGTATATCCGGATGGCGGATCGGAAATATGGATGTACCAGGGGGAATAGGCATTTGAATCCGGCCGATTCAAGCAGAGCCAGATGAGGCTCGAAATCTCCCGGGGCAATTCGACCCTGAGCTGGGCAACGAATGAGTATAAAGTGCTGTGGGTGCAGATGGTTCTGTATTTGGCGGAATTGGGAGAGCCATTTCTATAATTATCGGTTGAGTCATATTCGGTATCTTCATAGTGGTCACGGAGAACTTTAAAACAGTCGGTTATCTTTATTTTTCTTCTGGGCTTGAAGGAAAAAGGGAACCTTGCCTCCACCGGGTATTTATCCCGGGCTAATAAATTGGTGGCCCTCCACTGCCTCAATATATTACCCTGGGCTTTAAGATTTTGAGGATTTGAATAGGCCCGGGCAAAATCGAACTGGCCATTCTTCTGAGGCCGGTACCATTTTCGCTTGATGGCATATTCACGGATATCTGGCGAGCCCAGAAAATTATTGGTGTCCTTCAGATTGACCGAGGCAATGGTATAATAGTTGGAGATCACCGCCACTTCGTCATCCGGCACTCTCTGGGCGATCCAGTGTTTGCCTTTGACCAGGTGAAGTATCCAGCCCTCCCGAGCGTCGGCGATGGCCAGTGTTCTCCCGGAGGAATAGTATCCGTAGGTTTCTACCAGATGGCCGGCGATTCGGACTGCCTCCCGGGCAGTCATGGCCCTTTCGGCGATCAGGCGCCGCAGCATGAATCCGATTCCTCCCTTGTTCAGTTCTGCTTTATCCTCTCTGGATCGACAGGCGTTGGATGTAATTACCACTCCGTTATCATTGAAGTATCCGTCTCCGAATTCATAGCCGGGCAGTTGAAGCCACAGGTACCCGAAGGTCTTAGGGGTCTGGTCAATCAGGGTTTCATTTTTGAGTGAAATGAAGGAATTCAGGGGGTGAAAACGGGCCATGAACCGATGGATGTTCAGGAAAGCCGGTTTCCCCCGGTCATCTTCATTGTGGGCAATGATTACCGAACCGTCAGCAGTGGCATCTTTACCGGCAATGATGGTAAAACAGTTGAAATCCGATGCCGGTAAATGAACGGCGATCAGTAAAATGAGTATGCATAAAAACGTCCTCATGTTTTCTCCTCTACCATTGATATTCATTAAATAAACAATATTATACATTATTTTACGGGTAATTTTAAGGAGATCGGAGACAATAATGCAATCTTTATTTTTTTTTCAGATTCAGGTGAAACAGGATTCCGGCAATCAGATAGCAGGCAGCGGCCAGCAGCAGGACAATGGTAAAATTCCAGTTGATGGCCACGATCACGGTGATTATCGAGCCCAGAACCGTGGCAAAGGCGTTGGCACCCCAGGCCCAGCCAATCATGGTTTTATTTTCTTTCCCCAGTCGCTTCAGGCCGATGGGAAAATAAATCCCCATGGGAATGCCCGGTATGGAGATCAGTACCAGTGATATGAAAAGCCGAATGATCAGGCCAAAATGAATCAGGGAATAGATGATTTTAAATAAAAACAGGGCGTACAGGCTGATCAACGCCACCAGGAAAACGGTGACGAACAGAATGGTGTTTCTCTTGAAGACCTGATTGATTTTTCCGGACAACAGGCTGCCGATTCCGGAGGATATGAGCAATGAAAAAATGATTACCGAAATGGAATAGGCCGGGTTTCCCAGGTATAACTGAAATATTTTTATCAGTATGATTTCAACGATGATAAAAGCCATGCCGATAAAGAAAAAATAGAAAATAGGGTAAAAATTGATCTTTTTGGCTTTGTTTTTAATCTTTAAGGGCAGGTAGATCAACAGGAATGAAAACAGAATGGAAATAAAGAAAATGGAGAGATAGACACTGTTGGAACGGGTCATGGCATTGTTGATCATCAATCTGGCCAGGCCGGCAATATAGATGTTTTCAAAGCTGAATTGCCCGATCTTATTGGGCTGGTTGAAATAGGGCGAATTATCCCGAACCGGGTTGATGTTGACCGAAGATTTTCTGTACAGTTCACGGTAATTGGCCGAAGCGATTTGATAGTAGGTGTTTGTTTTTTTCAGATGAGGGGCATAGATGATTTCAACCGGAAACTGGAGCCGTAATTTTTCGAAAAATGTCGTGAGTAATTCTCGGTCCCGGGGGTTGATATCCCCCTTTTTCATGAAAAAATAGTTGAACCCATTCTTGGCCTGGATCACGAAGAATTTCTTACCCGGATCGTTGACCTGCAGCTCCCGCAGTGCCTGGTAGGCGGTTGAGAATAACCGTTCACCAAAAACATGAACAATGGACAAAAATCCCTCCGGATTCAGGTGGCTCCAGTAGTCTTTGAAGCTTTCGACGGTGTAGATATAGGTTTCCGCCACACTGAGCCCTCCGGATAAAAGGGTATCGGTGGGATGGGAGTTAACCATTTGGATGACATCAAATTGATGGTCTTTCATCCGTTTCAACACGCTCCTCCCCTCATCATTGATCAGGTAGACGCCCTTTCGATTGAAAATATTTCCGATATAATCGGCATATCCGGTTTTGGCAATGATGTGGCAGATGGCCGGGTCCATTTCCACGGCATAGATGGCTTTGAATTTGTGGGTCAGGGCACAGAGTATTTCGTATCCGCCCGCCGAACCGATGATGAAGGCCGAATCCTTTTTGGTCAACTGAAAGGGGATGGATTGATGGAACCAGACGATCGGTTTCTTGTTTTTCTCAATCAGGCGGTTATGGCGTATCAACCAGGATTGCTGGGTTCCCCCGTTCAACCAGACGTTTTTTTTAAATTTGGATACCGGGGCGATGTCAATTTTATTGATGGGGCTCCATTTGCTGTATTCGATTCTGTTTTTTTGAACATCGTTTAAATATTCCCTTTTTTTGATTTTGGGAACGACCGGAAATATGCTATCCGAAAATTTGAACATTCCCAAAAAAAGAACTGAAACCACGATGAATACGGTGAGTTTTTTGGCTCGCCCTAAACCGGAGATAAGATACCATAGAACGGTCATTATCAGAAATATCAGCAGGATGATTTTTGATGGTCCCAGGCTGGTGATCAGCGGAATGATGGCAATGCCTCCCAGGGCCGCACCGATCAAATCGATGAAATACAGTTTTCCGATCTGCTCGGAATAGAGTGAGAAAATCAGGACCAGAGATACCCCGGCAATAAAAAAGGGAATCAGTAGCACCAGAAAGTTCAGCAGCAGAATGATGAAATTGGTCGGGGGGCTGAAGAGATTGAGAAAATCGATTCTGGCGATCAGGGTTATTTTGTAGATGACCGGAAGCAGCAGGGCATAGGACAGGATGAAGTATTCCAGTTTCTGGATGGAATTTTCCTTCTTACTCATTTTGCTCATTGATATGAAAACCCCGCTTAATCCGTACCCGAAGAGCGCCAGTGAAATCATCAGGAAGGCGAAAGAGCTGAAGTATATCATGGAAAAGACTCGTGTATACAGGATTTCAACGATGATGGTTGAAAAGGTTATAAAAAATATAATTAGTAGAAGGTGAAATTTTTTCATGGCCACTTCTGTTCGATTTTAATCTGGCCTGTTTTGACCACGATCGATTTTTTAGTCCAACATTCCATGGTTTAAATACCATTCGGCGGTTTTCTGGAGGCCCTCTTCCAAAGAGACCTCGGGCTGGTAGCCTAATTCCTGTCGGGCCTTGCCAATATCAAAAGCCCTGTCCTTGGTGAAAAAATCCAGCCTCCGGCGGTATAGCGGGGGTTCGATCCCCAGGGGTCGGCACAGGGCTTCGCATGCCAGCGCAGCCAGCTGGACGGGCCACAGGGGGATATGTTTCCCGGGATTCGGCTTATTGAGGATTCTGGCGATCATTTCCACCAGTTTATTTAGTTCGATATATTCATTGCCCCCCAGGGTGTAAACCTGGCCGGGCGCCTGTTTTTTTTCACCGGCCAGTATGATGCCCCGGATGAGATCTTCGACAAAAGTCAGGTGGTATAATACCTTTCCCTTTCCGATCATTCTGAATTTGCCCTGGTAGATGTGTTTGAATAATTTAAGAAATCGGGTGTCTCCCGGGCCGTAAATCCCCACCGGTCTGACTACCACCACATCCAGTTTGTTGGCCTGAGCATAGGCCAGGGCCAGTTTTTCCCCTTCCATTTTTGATTCCTGGTAATGATCACCCGGGTTGAAGGGAGCGGTCTCCCGTGCCGGAGGGTCGGTAATTTCTCCCTGAACTCCCACGGTACTGCAGTGGACAAATCGCTTGACCCCGGCGGTTACGGACTCTTCCAGCAATGCCCGGGTTCCTTCCACATTCACCCGGGAAAACATCTCCCTGGCCACTCCTTCCTGCCGGAACAGGGCAGCGATATGAAAGACCAGATCAATACCGTTTAATTTTCCCATCAAAGAGAGCGGGGCCGACAGATCCCCTTCAGTGAGTTCCAGGTTGAGCTTTTCCAACTGGTTGGTATTGCTGGTCTTTCTGACCATGGCCTGAACCGAATAACCTCTTTCAATCAGGGCTTTACATAGATAGTAGCCGGTAAATCCGCTGGCACCGGTTACCCATACACGTTTCATGATTACCTCACTGGTTTTATTATTTCCTGGCAAAAGCCATCAGATGCCAGCCGGTTCGCCGGGTGACGAATTTTGGAATCAGGTTATAGACCGGGACGAAGAGATTATTGAAAAAAACCGCTTTCAATCCCTTTTGAAGCCGTGACCGTACCGGGAACCGTTCGGTGACCAGGTTGACTTTCGAAAAATTTTTTAAGAGGCTTGAAAATTCCCGACGGGAATATTGCTTCAAAACAGGTGCATCGGTGTGTTCCATTTTGACCTTCAGGGTCCTGGAAAGGAAATTCAGCCAGGAATGACGGTTGTAAACCATCATAATGGCGCTGGCTCCCGGTTTCAAGACCCGGTAAATTTCGTCTATCAGGGCCTGATCGTTGGCAGTATACTGGATCACGCCGTGGGCATATACGCAATCAAAGGTTTTGTCGGGAAAATCCAGTTGTTCCCCGTTTCCCTTTTGAAGCCGGGCGGAGAGTGAATGAAATCCGAAATTTATTTTGGCCAGTTCTATGGATTTGTCGGCCAGATCGATGCCGGTGACCCGGGCTCCTCCCCGGGCAAACCTTACCAGGTCGGTACCCACACCGCATCCCACTTCCAGTACTTCTTTCCCGGCCCAGGCGTTGAAATCTACCAGACTGGGCAGGTAGTGAAGTTTTTCAAAACGGTAATTTTCCAGATCATGAAAAAACCCCTGGCTGCCCACCGGGTTTTTAGCGATTTCGAGATCATGAATATGTTCATTCCAGTATTGTTCGATTTCCTGAAGCAAGACCTTGTCGGATTTTCTATTTTCTCTTTTGGTTTTCATTGGCGATTTATTGTTATCCCGGTTAAAAATCAAGTTAGCATGATATTATACCCCGGCAGAAAAGTCAAGCGGATTAAGTCCGAAAGGCCCGGCCGGTCTATTGATTGAACTCGATACTGAAGGCAGGTGAAAACACGCTGGCATTGCCATCCTGGTCAATTGCCTGGATCCGAAAATAGATTTTTAAATTCAGCGGGTTGGAGGGCAGGTTCAGAAACCTGAAGTCATTGGTACTGGATCGGGTGATGCGATTCAAGTCATTGGCCTGAAAGCCGAATTCGATTTGACAGTAATCAAAATCAAATTCAACATTTTCCGACCATTGAACCATGATGTAATTGTCATTATCCTCAATTTCCCGGATATTCTTGGGCTGAGCCGGCGGTAGCTCCAGGATTTTTGGGGCAAACAATCCGGCCATGATTTCGTGTCCCAGGGGACTGGGATGGTTGCCCTTTATGTCTTCCAGGCAGGCTTCCCAACCTTCTTCATGCTGAAAAAATGCCCGGTAGGTGTCGATATAGGGAATGTTGTTCCGGTTGGCCAGTTCGATGATTCTGGCATTCAGGGCTTCGGTGTTTTCCTTGAAGACCTGAACTCCCGGTTCCCACAGCTTGGCCGGCGGAACAGTTGAAATAATGGGATACATGCCGTATGTGGACCGGGCATTCAAGCAGATCCATTCCAGGTTTTCGGCAGAACTCGCTGCTGAAAATTGATTCCAGCCTATATCATTTGTACCGTACAGTATCAGGCAGAAATAGGCGGGACTTATTGAAAAAACCTCATCCATGCGCTCAACGGCATGAAAGGTATTGGTAGCGGTTTTTCCCAGGTTGATGATATAGGTTTCACCGTATAGATCCAGTAATTCCTGGACTTTGGCCAGATAGGCCAGTTCCGGATGCAGTTCACCTTCCAGATCCTCCATGCGCATTTCACCGCAGGTGATGCTGTCACCGAATGCAATGATGGTATTCAGGGTGACCGAGTTCCAATCCCAGGGAATCTGTTTCGGGTCCCGGATTATGGGTTCCCTTTCCAGGATATAACACTGATCATTTTCCAGGTCAGCCTGGTAACGGTACCGGTGATACAGAGTCCGGGTATCGATATAGACAACCTGGTTTTCCTGGCTGATGCTGAATGTTTTTTCGTTTTCCGGAGTGCGGGTTAGATTCCGGATCTGGCCGGTTTTTAAATGACACAAAAACAGGTCATCGTTGTCTGAATTGTTTCCTTTGAAAACAAAGGCGGATAAGATATCTCCTTGAAAAATCATCTCTGGCCGGGAGATGAAATTGAATCCGGAAGTGGGTATGATTTTGCTTTTTTTTTCCCATGAGTCGTAATAGCACAGATCTATATTTTTTCTGCTGAACCGGTTCCAGGAAATGATAAAACGGTTGTCCCTGACTTCGATCTTGGGGAAAAGGTTTTCACCCCGGAATTCCTGGCTGAGATTTTTCTCTTCGGCCCCGTGAAGCAGAATATCGGTGCCGTCATCCAGTTTGATGATTTCAATCCAGTACCATTGATTGTTAATCTGAAATTTCAGGGTTAATTCACTGTCAGGTCCATTACTGGCCGGGACGAAAAAAGGAAGCATGACCAGTAAAAAAAGAAGGATAAAAACTGGGTTTTTGATCATGCTGAGATCATATCAGAGAAAGTCGATGGTGTCAAAAGGAATGATTCCGGTCAATGGTCCCTGAACGGATTCTGTTTTGATTCATCTCTTTTTTCAACAGGATGATTTCCTGTTGCCACTTCTCCTCATTCCACTCAAACAGAGGCCTGATCTTCGCCAGTACCGAATCAATCCTCCGGGGATTGTCTCCGAGGGAGGTTCGCCTCAGTATCAGGTCACTCAGATGAATGACGGATTCGCTTTCCCGAATTCTTTTCAAAACCTCTGAATTCTCCGTTTCACCCGGCAGCCAGCCGTATTCAAAAAAAGCATCCTCGGGTTGAAGGTGTTGGGAGAGTTCGGTGTCATCGGAACGGTTCAACTCCGGAAACATTTGATTCAGGGTTTTCTCAGCCACCAGACGGGAAGTGGTGTATTTCACACCGGAGATACTGAACAATCCCCGGGGGCCACGGGTAACGGAGTGATCGATGATGGTTTCCTTTACGGCCAGCCTGTCGTTTTCCCGGGCCGGCAGTATCCCGGCGTATACCCGGAGAATGTCTTTCTGGCTGAGGTCCAATCCCGGCACGGTTGAATTAATATCCCTGAGGAAATTTTCCAGGGCTGCCGGGGGAACCGTACATTCGCTGTCGCTGGGTTCCACCACCAGTTCACCGGTGCCGACCAGCAACCGGTTTTTCCAGTTATGAAAGAAATAGGTGTGTTCCTTACCGTTTGAGCTGGTCAATCCCAGTGAATATTCGGACAGGGATTCCCGGTCAAAGAGGATGTTCCAGTTCAATAAGCGTTTGCGGAACAGGTCGGGAAAATCCCGGTCAAAGCGGTTGGCCAACTCCCGGCTCCAGGGACCGGTGGCATTGATTACCACCGGAGCTGTGAACTCGAGCTGGTTACCCGATACCAGGTCCCGGGCCCGAACTCCCCGAACCTGCTGCTGAACCGTGACCAGGTCGGTTGCCTTCAGATAATTCAGGGCTGTGGCCCCGTTATGGATTGATATTTTCAGGATTCCCATGAACAAGCGTTGATATTCCTCGATACTGCCATCGTACCAAACCACCCCGCCTTTCAGGCCATTGGGGTCCACTCCGGGAAATATTTTTTGAACGGCTTGGGGCCGGATGGTTCGGCTTCCGGGCAGCCGGTTATAGTCGGGCACATTTTTGTTGCGATTGAAAGATAATATGTCATTGATCAGGGCTGCGATTTTTAATATACCCACCCGTTTCAATCCCTTCTGGTAAAGGGGCATGAGACAGGGCATGACCTTTACAAATTTCGGGTGATTCTGCATAAACCATTTTCGTTCACTGATTGATTCCCGGAAGCGCTTTATATCCAGGGTCTGCAGGTATCGAAGCCCGC
The DNA here is from genome assembly GCA_965195285.1 of uncultured Aminicenantes bacterium. GTDB lineage: Bacteria > Acidobacteriota > Aminicenantia > UBA2199 > UBA2199 > CAZOWT01. The sequence goes on from CBDAFS010000012.1 coordinate 30,271, forward strand.
CGTGGACAGTACGCAGGTGGTTTAAGCTGGTCTGTCCGCCAAAATCATTTTGCTCGATCAGCAGTGGTTTCAATTTTTTGCGCGTGGCTTCGAACAGTAGCATCAGTCCGTAGATTCCCCCGCCAATAATGACCAGATCATACTTTTGGCGGGCCTGCTGCGCCGGGTTTCTCTCGATTTCAACCATTTTCATATCCATTTATTATCACCTTTTTTTAATAACCCTGGCCGGAGAGCCGGCTGCAACAGAAAAAGACGGAATGGATTTTAATACCAGGGAGGCGGCCCCGATAATTGATCCTTTACCGATTTTAACTCCATCGAGAATGGTTGTTGAGGCTCCAATCCAGATATCGTCTTCGATGATGATTCCCCCCTTGGAAATGGAGGGTTGAAACCAGATGGGTATATCCCTTTTCTCAAAACTATGATTCCCTCCTGCGATCAGGTAGGAATGTCCGGCCGTAAAAACATACTTCCCGATTTTCATGAAACTTTCCGAAATCAGGGTGTTGTTGGGTCCGATATTGGAAAAATCACCGACCTCGATATCACCGCCCTTGCAGCTGATAATGGTATTTCTACCGATCAGCACATTGTTGCCCACCACGATTCCCCTGTTGTCCTTGCCTTTGGCATCGAGAACCGTATTGTCGTCGAAAATAACCCCGTTCCCGATTTCAATCTTCCCGGGATGTCTGATGGTCATATGTTTCCCGAATACCACTCCTTTACCTGTTTTTTTAAACAGGCTGGGGAAAAAGAGTTTTCTGAAAAACAATCCAAGGCTCCCCGGAATTCCCGAGAAGAGGGTGATGATCAATTCATATTTCAAAAGGGAAAAAAGGGAAACATCTCCCAGATAGAGGTTCTTGTATTTGGAAATCATTCCCTTTTTCCGGTCCAGTAAAAATTTTTGATCTCCGATGAATTTGTCTTCTTTTTTGCTCATCGGCATATTTTAAATCAATTTGAGGTTAAATTCAATAATCATTGATAATTATTCCGGTTGATACGGGTTCAAAATTCTGGTGGCCAGGTCATTTGTACAAGCCAGTGAACCGGGTCAGTCCTGGAGTTTGATTGATTTTTTTGTTTTATGTGGTATAATCTTTTTTTCATTTAATCTGAGTATTTCATAGCTCCCGGGTATCGGATAATAAAAAAATGAGGATGTTGACCTTTATAATTTGGCAATAATGGTAGATAAAACTGTTGAAAACAAAAAGAGAAAATCCCTGACCATTCTGGGCGGGGGCCCCGGTGGCCTGGCAGCCGGATATTTTGCCAGAAAAAAGGATGTTCCCTTTGTGATTTATGAAGCGGAAAAGCGGGCCGGGGGCAACTGTATTACCCTTCAGCACAGTGAATTTTATTTTGATTCCGGAGCTCACCGTTTTCATGATAAAATTCCGGAAATCACCCGGGAAATCAAGGCGTTGATGGAAGATGACCTGATTAATATCAGTGTTCCCAGCCAGATCTATTTCAACAAAAAACTGGTGGATTTTCCACTTTCCCCTTTGAATCTGTTGAAAAACTTGGGGTTGTTTTCCTTTATCAAGGCCGGTTTTGAAGTGATTGGCGGAAAGTTGAAAAAGAAGGATACCGGGGACAATTTTGAAAGTTTTGCCCTGAAAACCTATGGGAGGACCATTGCCAGTCTTTTTCTCCTGAATTATTCAAAAAAATTGTGGGGGGCTCCCTGTAACCGCTTATCGGCCAATGTCTCGGGCAAGCGGATGAAGGGCCTGGATTTAAAAACCTTTTTAAAAGAGGCGCTTCATGGAAGTAAGACCAAGACCGAGCATCTGGACGGTTCGTTTTTTTATCCCCGCACCCCGGGCATCGGTGCTATTACCGATCGGCTGGAAAGATTTTGCGATTCCGGGAATATCAAAAAAAATGCCCGGATTACCAGGGTTTTTCATGCCGCGGACCGTATTCGGGCAGTTGAGATAAACGGGAAACAAAGGATCGATACCGAATACGTAATCAGCACCCTGCCGATCAACCGGTTTATACTGATGATGGATCCCCCTCCTGATCCGGAAATCATGGAATTGGCCAAGAGCCTTCGCTTTAGAAATATTATCCTGGTTGCCCTTTTTCTGAACCTGGATTCCATCAACCGGGCAGCCACGGTGTATTTCCCGGGTGATGAGTTTCCCTTCACCCGCATGTACGAGGCCAGAAATAGAAATCCTCTCATGTCTCCCCTGGAAAAAACATCGGCTGTGGTTGAGATCCCCTGTCAATTGGGAGACCGCTACTGGAATATGGATGATCAATTGCTGGTGAAGATGGTCAGGGATAAACTGGTTGAAGCGGGATTGTTTAAAGATAGCCAGGTGATCGATTCAGCCGTCTACCGGATGTCCGATGCCTATCCGATTTTGGAAATCGGTGTGGATGTGAAAATCGAAAAAATCTTTGCTTTTTTAAACCGGTTTAAAAATTTGCGGATCTCCGGCCGCAATGGCCGGTTTTTATATACCCATGTTCATGATATGATGCAATTTGGCAAGAATATCATGGCAGATTATCCTTTTGAATGATAAAACGGAGCTGAAAGGTCTCGGCAGGATACAAGATGTGTGGTATTGCTGGTGTTTTAAAATTAGATCAAGCCAAGTGCAATTTTCCCGATAACATTGTTATCGATATGGTCAATACCATCCGGCACCGGGGACCAGATTATACCGGTACTCACTGGAATGGTCCCTGCGGGCTGGGCCATTCGCGGTTGAGTATCATTGACTTAAGTCCGGCAGCCCGGCAGCCCATGTCCAATGAAAACGGAACGGTTTTTATTGCCTATAATGGAGAAGTTTACAATTTCAGGGATCTGCGTGCATCTTTCGGGCTGGACCAAAAGGGGCATCATTTCAAATCCAGTTCGGATACCGAGGTCATTATACATCTGTATGAGGAAAGGGGCATTGATTGTCTTTCTGAGCTGAACGGGATGTTTGCCTTTGCCCTGTGGGACAGCCGTCAGAAAACCCTTTATCTGGCCCGGGACCCCTTTGGCATTAAACCGCTGTTTTATACCCAGCATGACGGTGCTTTTTGGTTTGCCAGCGAGATCAAGGCCCTGTTGAAGATCCCCGGATTTTCACCGGGCCCGAATCTTGAAGCTTTCTATCATTACCTTTCTTTTGATTATATACCGGGTAAACATACGGCTTTTCAAAATATTCATGAGCTGCGGCCCGGACACCTGTTAACCGTACAATGCCAGCCGAACCGGGTATCGGAAAGGCGCTATTTCGACATTCAATATGAGGTGAACCACGGCTTAACCGAAAAGGAAGCCGTGGAACGGACCCGGCATTTCTGCTATGAGGCGGTTGAACGGCATTTGATATCGGATGTTCCGGTGGGGGTCATGCTGTCAGGTGGGCTTGATTCCAGTTCCTTGACCGTATTGATGGCGGAAATCCGGGGGGATGCCGATTTCCACACCTTTTCTCTGGCCTTTGATGAATCAAGCTTTGATGAATCCCATTATGCCCGGTACCTGGCCCAGAGTGCTGGAACCATCCATCATGAGATACAGGTTACTCCCCAGAAGGTGGCCCGGCTGCTTCCAAAATATTTGACTTTTATCGATGAACCGTATGCAGACGGTTCAGCCATCCCCACCTATCTGCTGGCAGAAGAGGCCCGGAAATTTGTGACCGTCCTGCTGTCCGGAGAAGGGGGTGATGAGTTTTTCAGCGGTTACGACACCCATATGGCCTTTAAGGTCAGGCGGTTGTACCGCCGGATTCCGGCCCTGGTCAGACAGAAATTAATTGCTCCCCTGGTGAATCGGTTGCCGGTATCCCACCGAAAACTGAGCCTTGAGTTCAAGGCAAAACGGTTTATTCAGGGCGCCGAACTGGATATTCCCAATTCTCACTTTTTCTGGAGGCTGGTGTTATCAGAGGCGGCCAAAAAAAAAATACTGGCTGACGAATCACTGTTCAGCCATATACAGCCATCAGCCGTTTTTTTCGAACAGGCTTATCAACAGTGCGGAGCAGAGGATGATTTGAACCGGTTGCTATACATTGATTACCGTTACCATCTGCCGGATGATCTGATGATCAAAAATGACCGCATGACCATGGCCCATTCGATGGAGGCCCGGGTTCCATTCACTGACCGGAACCTGGTCCAGTTTCTTTCAACCGTACCGGTTGATATCAAATTCAAGGGGTGGAACAAGAAGTATCTGTTGAAGGCAGCTTTAAAAGATAAACTGCCAGCAAAGATATTGAATAAGAAAAAAATCGGTCTGGAAATGCCCTACTCAAAATGGATGCTGACCGAACTTCGAGACCTGTTCGAATACGTTCTGTCTCCGCAGAGTCTGAAGATGACCGGATTTATTGATCCGAAAGGGGTAGGGCAACTGTGGGAAGAGCATAAGGCCAAGAAAGTGGATCATGGACGGGCATTGTGGGGTCTGGCCAATTATATGTTCTGGTACAAGATTTATATGGCCGGGGAGTCCTTTTAAGGTGATCTGATGATAAAGAACAAAATCAGAAAGGTGCTGATGCTCCAGAAAACCGATAATTTCATTATCCAGTTTTTTCGTTATGGTTTTGCCGGCGGAGTAGCCTTTGTGGTTGACTTCAGCCTGCTATATTTTCTGACCGAATACCTGCACATCTACTATTTGATTTCAGCGGCCCTGTCTTTCATTCCGGGATTGCTGGTGAATTACCTGCTGAGTGTTCACTGGGTATTCAATAAACGGGTCCTGAAAAATCGATCCGCGGAATTCATTTTTTTTACCCTGATCGGACTGGGAGGGCTGGGATTCAATGAATTTTTCATGTGGTTTTTTACCGATGTGGTCGGTTTCTATTACCTGATTTCTAAAATTATTTCAACGGCCCTGGGTTATCTGTGGAATTTTTTTGCAAAAAAATACTTCCTTTTCAGATAATCGTCAAATCATACAAAAAGTTTTTCAACCTGATTTATTTGCCTTTTGGTCTATGGAATCTGGTTTTAGTAGGATGGGAATTAAGAATAGGGAGAGGTAGTAGATAAAATCAAGTGGGTAGGATAGTCTGACATCAGAGAAACTGGATATGGAAATCACCACTCCATGGAGCAGAGCGGAGCCGGTCAGGACAAACATGAAAAATGCTCCCCGGTGATGAAATCGGGTAACCAGTGTTTTAATGGAACTGAAGATAAAAGAGAAAAAAAAGAAGAAAATCCATAGTTTGTTGTGGAATAGCGGTTGATGAATTTTTAGAAAACCATTATGAACTTTTTGAAGAAAATGTAATTTCAGGGTTTTGAGTCTGAGCTGACTTTTTTGGGCAGGTGGCAGTATCCTTAAGTCCCAATATTCCTTTAATAGATTTTTAACGTATTCCTGATCAATGGTTTTAATGTATTCGTTTTTATAGTACAACCGAAGAGTATTAGGAGCCCTGTATTTGTAAAAACGTATATATCTTTCCTTAAGCAGAAGTGTACTTCGGTATCTTCCCAGCAAGCGAGTATAAAAATTGATGTTTTTCTTTCTTAAAAAGTACCGGTTTAAATTGGCATAAAAAAATTTTAAATAAATATCCGGGTGCTCACGGATGGTGTCCCAGGCGACTTTTTTTAGAACAGGTCTCCATTTCATGTAGAGGTTGTCGGCATTTTTATCTTCAAAAGATTTCAGGGTTTGAAAAATGATTCTCCGGTTACGATTGTAATGTCTGTGGAGAATATGACCCAGTGGTTTGGGATCCCAGGAATTTTTTATGATTTTTTTTTTATACGGACTTATGCGGTTGAGGTTTTTTTCGATTGCCCGGTTTACCTGGGGGCTGTAGCCGGGATTTTTTTCCAGGAAGGTTGAAGTGAATGAAATTAATGCATGTTCGGTGAATGTGGATATGGCAAACGATCCGATGGTAAAATAATTATATATGCATAAAAGAATCAGCGGGGTGACAAATGAGATTGAAAATAACAGAATGAGTTTTTTTTTATAGGCATTGAGAAATAAAAAAAGCAGAATAGCCAGGAATAATGGCACCAGAAACAAGCCGGAAGGTCGAATAAGAATCACCATTGCCATTGTGATTCCGCAACATACCCAGTACATTCTGTTCTGACAATAAATGGCTAAAAGAAGAAAACTGAAGAATAGAAGAATTGTATTGATGTAAATGCTTTCTGTTGCCAGAGCAGTGTCAAGGCAAAGGTGGATGGATAAGGAGATAAAGGCTCCCAGACCGATGGCGGCCAATAGGGTAAGGTATTTCCATTTTTTTCCGAAGATTTTGTTAATCACGAAAATGAAAAATAAAGAGCTGAATAAGGTGAATAGATTTTGTACAACAATAACGGCTAAGTTGCTCTTGAAAAAGATAAATATAAATGACAGAAAAAGGGGATAACCGGGAGTTCGAATGTTGAAGGTGGGCATGAAACCTTTATCGATTTGATCTACAATCATATAGTAGTGTTGGTAATCAGGGGAGAGCAAGTAAATGGAATCATAGAGGAAAAAGGGAAGCCTGGTGATCAGGAAAAACAAAGAAAAGATAAAATAAGCCAGGAACAGAATCCTGTTTCTACTGAACTGTTCCTTGATATAGTGAATGGCTCCGGCCCGGGTGTGATTGACGATTTCATTCATGTTTTTTGTTTTCCAAGTTGAGAAGATTTTAGCATTGGGATTGATAAAGATCAAGTTCGATAACGGTCAAATTAACGATTTCCGGGAAATGGCCGACAATTTTAATAATAAAATTGACGGCGGTGTTATTTTTTGTTAACATTTAATCTAATCACATGAAACGCAGAGATTTTGTTCAAAAATCCTTACTGGTTACCTCTGGTCTGGCCGCGGCCCATTGCGGGATCCGGACCACTGAAAAAACCCGGGTGGTGATTCTGGGTTTTGACGGAGCCAACTGGCCCACCATTGATCCGTTGCTAAAAAAAGGAAAGTTACCCTATCTGGAACAATTAAAAAAAGACAGTGCCTGGGCCTATTTTAAAACCTGTAAACCCGCTAAATCAAATGTGGTATGGAGCAGTATTGCCTCCGGGAAAAATATGATGAAACATGGGATCATGGATTTTACCTTTCTCAGGAAAAGTGGAATCAAAGTCCCGTATTCCAAGTCAGAAAGAATGGCTCCCATGATCTGGCAGATTCTCGATGAATTCCGGCGGCGAAGTATGGTGATCAACTGGTGGGTATCCCACCCTCCTGACCCCATCAACGGAGTGATGATTTCCGATTATTTCCGGCTGGTGTTCAGGCGTAGGCCTGATAAGCTCAATGAGTTTAAAGAATCCATTCACCCGGCCTCCTATTTCCGGCTTTTCAGAAAAATGGTTGAAAGAAACAACTACAGAGCCATTTTGAAGCAGACCGGATTGGCGGATTTTCCGGCCCTGTTCTATGAAAAATATCCCGGGGGAAATATCAAACGGACCGTCACCCTGAAAAACTACCCCGGATTCGTTGAGCAGGACTACCTGATTGAACGGGCATCCTGGTACCTGTACAATAAGGAAAAGTTTGATTTTTTTGCTACCTATTTCAGGTTACCGGATATAGCCCAGCATTCGGTGACCCATTTGATGGACAGACAGTTTAAAAAGAAATTGATATCGGCATTTAAGACCAATACGGTCACCCAGTCAATGATTGATGAAGCGGTGCTTCAGGTATCGGATATACTTGAATCGGTTTACCGTCATATGGAAAAAACCATCAAGGATTATATCACCCATGAAAAAAACAGGAATACGACTTTTTTAATCATGTCGGATCATGGATTTTCGTTTTATCCGGGCGGATACAATCATTATGGTCTTCCGGATGATTATCCGGCTCCGGACGGCATGCTCATGGTTCACGGTCCTGGAGTGAAAAAAGGCAGAATAGAAGAGGCCTCCATATTTGATATCGCTCCTACCATTTTATACCTGCTGAATCACCCGGTAGGCCAGGACATGGATGGCCGGCCTTTAAAAGAGATATTTCAATTTAAACGCCAGGTCAAATACAAACGCTATACCCTGAAAAAAGATCCGTCCAAGAGTCGGAATCGAGCCTATGATGAAGAGAGCCTCAGAGAACTTAAATCCCTGGGGTACATTTCCTCAGAGAAATAAGCCGAATCGGTTCGGCAAGCCCGGGCGGGTCTCGATTTCTTATTTCCTCATTCCACTCCTGATGCTGAGCATCTGGTCGGGTTGCGGAAACCCTGATGCTTACCAGATATTAGATACCCCTCATCAGGTCATTGATCAGTGGGGAAAAGCCAGGATTTATACGGTCTACCGGCCACCGGGCCAAAAAAAACTTCCCCTGATGGTCTATTTTCACGGTGTGATGTCAGAGGGATTCAAAAGCATTCCCGCGCTGAAGAAATACACCGGCAGCCCGGTAGAAGAGACCGGATTGATTGAGTTCTGCAAACGCCGGGATATTATTTTGCTGGTTCCCCGATCAGCGTATCACTACACTTTTTTAAATCAAGAGGCCACCGGCTGGTTGCCATTTAATAAAGAAATCGATGGAATCGAAAAAATGATTGATCTGGTGGTTGAAAAATACCCGGTTTCTTCAAATGATATTTACCTGGTGGGGATTTCTGCCGGCGCAGGGATGTGTCACCACCTGGCCAATCATCGACCGGATTTTTATAATACCATCCTCTCTCATTCTCAGGGTTATGTTGGCCAGGATGACATCCTCTTAAAGCCAAAGCTAAAAGGCCCTCGATTCGGAGTGGTTTTTTGCTTTACCAGAGGAGATTATGATAATTTGATTGATATATGTATCCAATCAGAAAAAATATACCGGAAATCTGGCTACCGGACTGTTCTTTTAAAAAATTTACCTCCAAAAAGCCATAGCTGGTCAAGGGAGAGTAATCGCAGATTCTGGAGGTATATGCAAAATGTTGGAAGAAAACAGAACTAACGGCTCATGTCAGTTTTAATAATTTCCGGGTAATCCGGGATCAGGGTTATGCGTTTTATAAAAAAATTATTCTCTCGCAGACCTCTCACATCCACCTCAATAAAATTGATCGGATCATTTATCTCTATTTGAATTGATTCGAATTCCTTATTCAGTTCAAAAGATTTTTTGGAAATCCCTGCTGATGTAAAGAGTCGGTATTCCAGAGTATTTTGATATTCTGCTGAAAATTGTTTTGATATTCTGTGTCCGACTATATGGAGTTTGTATTTGCCCTGTGAAATCGGGAAAAAATCGATATGGATATTTTTCAGGGTATTTTCCGAATTATTGAATATCTCAGCTGTTTGAATAAAGGTGAGCAGTGATAGGTCAAGACCTGTTTTTTTATAATAATTTTTCATCCAGTATGGAAGTTTTTTATTTGAGAACAGTTCCGGAATTGGTTTGTTTATGGTTTTGGCGTCGGTTTTTTTTATTTTCAGTACTGATTTTTGAATGCCACTAAAAATCGGGGTAAGAACAAAATAATAGGGCCTGTGTTTGGCATTGGTTTGTATTTCGATATGATAGACATAATCTTTATGATACTTTTTTGGTTTGATGTTGCCTATTTCAATCAGGTTGATTGTTGTTTGGTTTTTTTGGTTTATGATTCTTTCTACATTGTTTATCTTGAGGTTTAAATCCAGATGCTCATTAAGGGAAAACAGGATCATATTCAATTTATTTATTTTCACTTTGGAATAGAGGTAATGGCAGTATCTGCCCTGTATTGTTTTTCCGAATCCCGGGTTTTTTTCATATGCCTGAAGGGGAAAGTATGATGTGTGTTCATTCAGGCAGTATGTTCTGGGTAATTTCATTAACAATTGTGATCCGGGATTCGAAATTTGTAAAAGCTCTTCTGAAATACGGTATAAAAAAATAAAATCAATGTCCCAGGGTTGAAATCTGGGTTTCTGAATCAGGTAAAAGGGTTTGTACTTTGAAAAATCAATTGGTAAATCAATTTTTTGCTTTTTATCTCTTTTGGTTAATCCAAGGTATTGTTGATGAACCGCTTGAATGAAATGGGGAATTCGATCTAAATGCCTAAACCATCTGATTTGAAATTTGGCATTCAGTTTTATCCCGCCCTTAATCCGCGGGGTAAGGTGTTGAAAGGCAATGTTATAACGATCTGCCGAGATCCCTTGATGGTGTCGGTAATCCTTAGCCCAGTTGTTTTTTGATTTGGTCTTCAATTGATTGAAGATCGTAATATTTGTTTTAATATTGGAAAGGGCGAAAACAGATGTACCGATCCAGAAAAAAACAATGAAAATTTGCCAGGCCTTTTTATTACCTCTGAATACTTTTTTTAAATCAACGAATATTGTTTTTCCAATCAAAATCACAATACTTGAATAGAGGGGGATACAAAAACGGTCACCATAAAATCCCATTAAACCAAATATGGATATATAAATTAATATAAAAGAACCAAATATAATTTCCTTTTTCCCTTTTATTATGAAACTGAGCGGAATTGCCAATAGCAAGATAATGACAAAGATCAATCCGAAGTCTTTAATGAAGTTATTGACGAATTTCATGTAGATATCCATGGGTGAATATATTCGATAGGGTTCAAAAACGGATTCGCTTCCAAAACCATACTTTTGAAGAAAATATTTCAGATTTTTTAATGGATGAATCAACCAGTTCGGTGCCCCGATAAAAAATCCGGCTGCCATCACCACAGGCAAAAAAATCAGTGATTTTATTGCTTTTTTCTTGTTTATTTCCTTTCTGGTTAAAAATATAACCAGCAGAATTATCAAAATAAATATATAAACATTATATTTGGTGGCAACGGCTATGCCGAATATAAATGAAGCCCATAGCAGTAATTTGATGTCATGGTTTTTTAAATATTTCAACAGGAAATACAGAGCCAGGGTTATAAAAAGGGATACCAGAATATCGGATTTGAAGATATGGGCCTGGAGGATTATAAGATGATTAAAAGCCATCAAAATGGCGGCAAAAAAGGCAACGTTCCGGTTATAAAATTCGTTACCTATTCTATATACCAGATATACCAGCAAAACGGCCAGAAATGCATTGATAACTCTTCCGGCTTCTACCGTAAAATGAAGGCCTATTGATGACATGAATTGAGAAAATGTGCTGATTAATCCAAGAAAAATCAATATGTTTTTGTACAGAAAGGATAATATGAAATTTAGATACAGGAAAAACGGAGGATATAAGTTTACCGGAAAGGGATTTTCATAAAGATCCCAGACAAAGCCGGCAATCATGGTTTCATCTACTGATTTGAAGGGAATGAGTTGTTTTATACTCAGGAGAAACGTGATAAATAGAATGGAGATTAATAATATTTTTCTGATAATACGAAAGGCGGAAGCGTTCATTTCCCTATTTTAGCAAAGGACATATATGCAGTCAATTGGTTGATTCAACCCAGAGATCCGGATCCCAACCGTATCCAATAAATACACGACCTCCCATGCTGATCCGGCGTACATGCATTCGCTGGTTTTCAGCACTGCCAAACATATGAACCGCAAAATCAGGGTGATTGGACCAATTCAGTCGATAAATTCCTTCATTTGCCGGTGCCAAAAGTTTTTGTATTGACTTGCCGTTTTCAGCATTAAATATCTGATAATTGGTGTGGGAGGCGGGCAACCAGGCTACCCGGTTATCCGGAGCGGCACAGGGCCGGCAGCTTTGTCTGCGGGAAATCTTAATGGGTAGAGATCGGTCTTCAACCGGAGTAACATATATATCATTACCCGTATCATATACCACATATTTTCCGTTTCCCGTGACTTCACACCACCACTTTACATCCCCACCATTATATATGGTTTTTGTAATCGAGGGATCGGATATATTGATCATTATAATATTGCCTTCCTTGGAGGGTCCCACTGCCCAATCGATATCATTTCCCCTCCACCAACTCCAGCGCGTTTCTTTGGAAGCATCCATAAGGGCGTTTTTTATTTCTATTTTTTCACCTTTTTCATTACTGATATAGATTTTATTTTTAAATCGATATATAAACCTTGTTCCATCCGGGGACCAGAAAGGGCGGGGGGTTAAACCGCGCATTTTTCTTCCGCTTCCTCCTTCCACTTCAATATGAGGGATAATTTTTCTTTTACCGGATTTCAAATCCAGGATAATCATATGGGGGGGCTGGGCATAGATCACCCTGCCCCGGCGGTTATCTGATAGTCTCTTCCATCCTTCAACCATTTCTTTTATCACCACGGTCTCTTGATGGTCGCTGGACTGAATCGGAGAAAAAATCAGCAGAAAGAATCCCCAGAGAGCAGCCATTAAAATCAAAAATGAAACCATTCCCTTGGCAAGAGTCACCCACAAACCCGGACTGATTGATCGTTGCTGGTTCATCGGGGTCATTATATCAAAACTCCGAATCACCGTCAATTTCAAATTGACTGACCCCGCGGGTTGTGTTAAAATATACAAAAGTCCCGGAACTTCTGGACCGGGATGGTTGATGAGTAAGCGTACATGAAGACAAAATCGGTTGACTTGAAAAAAAATGCGGTCCTGGTGTTGATTTTACTGTTTTCCCTGTTGTTCGGTACCTGTTCCCCCCGAAAGGTGGCCGATTTCAATATTGTTTTGATTGTGATTGACACCCTGAGATCGGATCATCTGTCTTTTTACGGGTATGACAAAAATACAACTCCTTTTTTATCTGAAATTGCAAAAAAATCAATTATTTTTGAAAATTGCTTTTCTGCTTCATCCTGGACATCTCCTGCAACTGCCTCGATCTTTACTTCCATGTATCCCTTTCAACATGGAGTTCTATTGGGATTGCTGGCTGTGATAAAGGCGAAAGCTTTAGAACCGGAAATCAAAGTAAATAAAATCCCAGAGAGAATTGAGACCATCACCGAAGTTTTTAAGAAGAATAATTATAAGACTTTTGGTATTTCCGATAACCTGAATATTGGAAAGAAACAAGGATTTAATCAGGGTTTTGATCGCCTCCAAACTTTCAATTATAAAGGAGCCCCTGAAGTAAATAAAATTTTAAAAAAATGGAAAAAGGAAATACTTGAGAATGGGAAATATTTTTTATATCTTCATTATATGGATCCGCATGCGCCATATCATCATAGAAAACCCTGGTATAAGCCTCAAGTAGGCAAGAAAAATATCTCACTTGAAGCCTATGACAGTGAAATTTATTATGTTGACCAATACATCCGGGAAGCCTTTCAGCTATTCAATTGGAAAAAAAACACCCTGGTCATTGTTACCTCTGATCATGGAGAGGGATTATGGGATCACGGAATTATGGGCCATGGTTATACATTGTATCGAGAGGAAATACAGGTCCCCTTGTTGATTTATTTACCCGAAAAAAAGATTTTCAGAAGAATAAGTTCAAATGTAAGCACCATTGATATTTTACCTACAGTTAGAGAGCTGGTTGGCCTGCCTTCCAGTAAAAATGACGAAGGTATCAGCCTTTTACCCTATATAGAAAATAAAAAGAAAAAACCGGATAAACGGTTTGTATTTTCCTATTTATGGAAGCTCGGTACTGAAAAAGGCGATCAAATCGAATACAAGTCAGCCATTTACAAGAGGTTGCATTTTATGATGAAGCTCCCTGCCGAGAGGGAGCTATATGACCTGTATACAGATAAAAAGGAAGAAAACAACCGGTTCAATTCCAACCGGAAGAGTGCCAGGTATTTGGAATCAAAATTTAATATATTTATGAAAAAGTGTAAAAAGTTCAACCCCGAATCAGTCCATTATAAAATGAGTAAAAAGAATATCGAGAGATTAAAAACACTGGGATATGTTAAATAATCATATTCAATGAGTCACGGAGCTATCCCCAATTTGTCATATATACCGATAAATATGGTATAATGTTCTCATGAATAAAAGCAAATATTATCAGTTTATATTGGTCATCATTGCTGTTATGGGTTTATTCACCTGTGGAAAACAAACAGATTCAGGGACTACTATTAAGGTAGTGGTATTGGGATTTGACGGGGCCAGTTGGGCAACTATTGATCCGCTGATTGACAATGGAAAATTGCCTTTTCTGAAGCAATTGAAAGCGGAGTGTGCCTGGGCGAATTTCAAAACCTTCAAACCCACCAAATCCAATGTCGTATGGACCAGCATTGCCTCCGGGAAAACCATGTTAAAACACGGGATCATGGATTTTGTCTATCTGAAAAAGAAGGGGATCAGGGTTCCCTTTTCCAAATCCAACCGTCTGACGCCCATGCTCTGGCAGATTCTGGATCTGTATCAAAAGAGAAGCATTGTGTTGAACTGGTGGGTTTCTCATCCCCCGGACAAAATCAACGGGGTCATGATATCGGATCATTTCAGAAAAATTGCCACCACCAGACCGAAATTTCTGGATGAGTACCGGTCCTCGGTTTATCCGCCTGAATATTTTGATCGGTTAAAAAAATTCGGGGACATGAATCGGAAATACCTACAGGTTTTGAAAAAGACAGGTCTTCCTGAATATATCAGTTGGTATTACCGAAGTCAGCCCCGGGGGGATCACCAGAAAGTTCCGGTTTTAAATGTATATCCTCGCTTGATCAAATACGATGCCACCATTGAAAGTGTATCCGGTTATCTGTACCAGCGGGAAAATTTTGATTTTTTTGCCACTTATTTCCGGTTTCCGGATATCATCCAGCACTTTGTGATTGAATTGATAGAGGAAGACATTAAAACCAGGCTGAAGGAGTTGGATTTTGATGCACCCGAATCAACGGATTTTCTCAGCCGGACCACCCGGAAGATTTCCGACCTGATGGAACCGGCCTATCAATACATGGAGCGAATTCTCAAGGCCTATATGTCCAATCCGAAATATAAAAATGCCTATTTCTTTATCATGTCCGATCACGGTTTTTCCCTGACCCCGGAGGGATATGACCACTACCACCTGCCTGTAAAATTCGATCCGCCCGATGGGTTCCTCATCATCAGGGGGCCAACGGTAAAAAAGGGAAAAATTGAGAAGGCTTCGATTTATGACATTGCCCCGACCATTCTGAATTTATATAATCTTCCGGTCGGGGAAAACATGGACGGCCGGGTATTGCGGGAGGTTTTCAATCTGAAACGCAAAACCCGATACCGGCTCTATAAATTGAAAAAAGAGAAAATCCTGCAGGATGAACGTTACAACCGGGAATCCCTAAAAGAACTGGAATCAATGGGTTATATCGATTGATTCACCGGTGAAAATGTGTTGGGCGTCACCGGGGAATCGATTGTCGGTGGAAACCCTTCAAATTGACATAAATCAGTGCATTTGGTAACATAGCCAGAATGAAAAAATCATTTGTCGCCCTTGTTTTCATCCTGATAGCTGCGGCCTTATTACTGGTATTGATTTCCCGTCCGGACCGCAGCGGATTCCACCGGCTGGCGTTTTCAGCGCCGGGCCTGAAACCGGTTCTCCAGGAACCCGAGCTCAGCCTGGCCAGAAAAGTCAAAATGGACCGGCATATTACCGATGGCCAGGTTTTACATTTCAAGGGGAGTGGAATTCTGACCCTGTCACCGGAAATCCGGGGAAAGAAGGGGGTTTTTTTCACCTTTCAGGCAGCAGCCACTGATTCCGGAAAAATCAGGACATCCATCTATCTGGACCGAAAGGGCAAACTGGTTAAATTGAAAACCTACCTGGGCCATTCCTATTATCACAGTTTTGTCAGAGAGATGAAATTAATGAAGCAGGACCGGTTCAGAATAGAGGTCCAGGGAAATGGAATTCTGGTGGCGAACAGGCCGGTCATATACGATATTGTTGATATAGAGAAGCGTAAATATGTTTTTGTCATAGCCCTGGATACCCTGCGCTACGATAAGGTGGGGGGCACCCGGAACGGTGTGGACCTGACCCCTCATATCAGTGAATTCAGAAGGGATTGCTGTGAGTTTACCGAGGCCTTTGCCCAAAGCAACTGGACCCTCCCCTCATTCATGAGCTTTTTTACCGGGCAGTATGAATTCAATCATCAAATAACCCGGGATTCCTCTTTATCAGCGGATAACCCTTTTCTGAGCAGAGACCTTTCGAAAAGGTTTTTTACGGTCAATTTTAATGCCGGTTTATGGTTGAAGGGCAAATTCGGCTTTTCCAGGGGGTTTGACCTTTTTTCGGTTCTATCCTCTCCCAAAGACAGTCTGGGCGGAAAAGTCATGTTTGCTCAGGCCCTTGACTTTCTGAAAAGGGTTCAAGCGCCCTCTGTTTTCATGTTCCTGCATACCTATCAGATTCATTCGCCTTATGCGCCTCCGGAAAAGTTTCTCAAACAGGTTTCCGAGCAATCCGAATATAAAAAACTGGATTCATTTTTTTATAAAAAACAATTTAAAAACGATGTGGCACCGAATCTTCGCCTGGCCATGGAAACGCTTCATGATGCCGAAATTTTAGCTTTTGACAGTTTTTTCGGGGATTTTATCCGCAGCCTCAAGGACCTGAACATCTATGACCGGTCCATGATCGTTTTTCTATCCGATCACGGTGAAGAATTCTATGAACATCAGGGCTGGGCCCATTGCCATTCCCTGTATAATGAGGTGATTCAGGTACCGCTGTTTATCAAGTTCCCCGGTTTCCGCTTCAAAGGAAAACAGATCCGGGAAAATGTCGGGTTGATTGATGTGTTGCCCACGGTAATGGATCAGTACCGGATCAACCCGAATCCACAGGTTGATGGATTGAGTCTGATGCCGCTTTTAAAGGGGAAGGCCTGGAACCGGGAACAATTGATGTCCTCGACATCGGTGGCCTGGCTGGTCCGGCAAATTCCGCCGAAACTGTCCCTGCTGAGAAACCGTTTCAAGCTTATCTATAATTTTAGATTTTCCCCGGAAGACCTGGATTATTTTGCCGAATTCGGAACCCCTCCGGAAGTCGATGACATACAACTTTTTGACCTGGGCAAGGATCGGTCTGAAGTTTCGGAGCTGACCGGTAAAGAAAAAGTCCGCCAGCTGAACCATTTCAGGTCAGAACTGACCCGGATGAAAAAAACCATCACTGCGGTCATGAAGAGGAAACGACTGAAAAATGTGACCCTGAGCGATGAAGAAAAAGAAAAACTGAGATCGTTGGGGTACTTGTAGTATTTTTCCATGAAATGGTGTTGACTATCCAAATTTTTTTGCATATAATGACATCTTTATTTATTTAGGAGGAATTAGATGAAATTCAAACTGATGATAATGGTGGCCCTGTTGATCTCGCTCAGCCTGATCGGGTTTGAAAAGGCTGAAGAAAAAGCCACTGCAGATAGTGCCGGTCGCATGCCGGCTCAGGCCGAACCGATTACCATCAATCTGGGTATCGATTCCCAGAATTGTATCTTTGACCTGTGCTCGGATAACAACAATAATGTTCATTTTATCTGGGAAGGCAATGATGGATCCCTTCATTACGCCCAGATTGTTCAGAATGCAGTTGTGAACGAGGAGGTTGTTCCGGATTCCCATGATGTGTTTCCCCAGTTTCAACGGCCCAGGATCATGGCCCGGCCCAGCGGAGAGAGTGTTCATATCTCTTGGATGAGTCCAAGACCCGGAGACCATCTGGTTCATGTGTGGAAGGATGCCTCCGGCTGGCACCGGGAACATGTCTGGACCGGTTCCGGGGCCCATATATCCCAGCCTGTGGGTGGAGCCGATCTGTCCGGAAAAATGCATTTCACCGGTCAGGTCTGGACCCCGCTGCCCAACTTCTGGAGTACGGTGAAGTACTGGACCGGAGAGCCTGGCAGTTATAACAATGGCTGGACCCTGGTTGAGGGTGCGATCAAGTGGAGAGATACGGCTATGTTTATCGATATGGAAGGCGGTGTCCATGCGGTTTACAAGAGTGGCCAGGATCCGGGTAAGTATGTTTACTGTGCCAATGGCGGGACCCTTATCGATTCACCGGTTCAGGATATTCCCACCCCGCCGGGAGAGAAATGCGTTTCCTTCGGTGATCTTTTTGTGGACCGAGAACTGAATGTTCACCATGCCCATATGACCTACAGCTCTATGTCGGTTTATTATGAAGTGAAATATGCCGGCAGCGATGAATGGACCGATCAGTACAATGTCAGCAATGGTCCGATTGAGCTATGTAATATTCATGAGTATGATAATGCCTGGCCCAGCATCGCAGTCGGTCCCGAAGGCCGGGTTTACGTGGCCTGGGCTGATATGCCCTGTCCGGATCAGGAAGCCAACCGGATCAACCTGGCTGTTAAGGAAGACGGGCAGTGGAGCAAAGAAACCCTGACCCTGGATGCCCACATTACCTTTCACAGCAAACCGGCCATTACCGCCAATGAAAACGGGATTTACCTGATCTGGCGCGACTGGCACGAAGAATTGATCCTCTATTCCATTATCCATAAAGAATTGTTTATCTCCACTCCCCATGCCAACCAGAATATCTGTGATGATGTGGAAAAAATTGAAGCCAAGGTTCAGGTTCCTGCCGAGATGACCCGGGTTGAATTCTATGTGGATGATGTGTTGCTCGGCGAAGCCACGGCCGAACCCTATGAGATCGATTGGGATATTTCCCTGTATGAAAAGGGAGATCATGACATCAAGGTTATTGGCTATAAGACCAACACTGAGATCATTGAGGATGAAATCACCGTGGACATGAATTGCCCGCCCACCATTGCCGTTGCCAATTTGATCTGGAACGGTTCTGTGGCCGGTGTGGTTGATGTGATTGCCAAGACCAGCGATGACAAGGGTCAAGTTGAGAAAGTCGATTTTTATGTGGATGGAAAACTGAAGAGCACGGCAACCGAGGATCCCTTTACTTATAGCTGGAATACCCAGTCCTATGCCCAGGGATCCGCCCACAAGCTGAATGCGGTGGTCTATGATGAATCTATGGTAACCGATGAAGATACTGTCAGGGTAATCACATATCCGATTTACCCCCCCATCTCGCTAACCGGGGAATCCCTGATCAACCGGACCCTTTTTGTGGTCGAATACTTTGCCAAGTTGACCTGGCAGACTAATCCCCAGAACACTCTCAATATTGTGGCTTTCCGGATTTATTATGTCGAAGACGGAGAACTGGTACTGGTGGATGAAGTGGATGGGAACACCTTCGAATACAATCACCGGAATGCCAGTGAGAATGAAGATGAATATGTATATGTGGTGACCTCTGTGGCCGGGAACGGCAAGGAAAGCCACGGGGCCTATGTCATTCTGGAAAAACCCCAGGATGAGTGATTGAATCCGGATACGACCAATCATTTGTTGAAAACCTCGGACTGAAGTTCTACTGCGGTTCGAAGTTGAGTTCCTGGAGACGGGGAAAAATGTGAACAGCAGGCCAAAGAATCGATATCAGTCTCCTTTCACAGCCAAGTATCTCCTGATTTTTCTCATTCTCCTAGTCGCTATTTTAATCAACCGTTTCTGGTTGCTGCCCCATATCGATACCCATGTGTTCCGGGGTGTCCCCAATTTTTATACCTGGATCGTGCTGTGGAATTGTCATTGCCTGGAAACACTTGATTTCACTGATTATTGGTCCGGTAATGCCATGTATCCCTATCCCTTTGCCCTGGCCTTTTCGGAAAACATGCTGGGGGTGACCCCCTTTGCCTTCCCCATATGGATCCTCACCCGGAATCCGGTTTTGACTGCCAATTTGCTTTCCATTCTGATGCTGTGGCTCACCGCTATCATGACTTTCTGGTTTTTGAGAAAATTAATCGGAGCCGGATGGCCGGCCCTGGCCGGGGCCTTGATTTTTTCCCTGAATCCCTGGATCCTGAAGGCTTTTTCTCTGGGAAGGTTTCACATGCTGGGCTTGATGTGGCTGCCCCTTATCCTCTACGCCAACCGGGAATTCTGGGAAAGGGGTTTGAAGCGTCATTTGTGGGTGATAGGAGGTTTCTGGCTCTGGACCTTTGCCATCAATATATATCTCGGTATTTTTCTGGGGATATTTCTGGGAATTTGGAATCTAATCTGGTTTTTCTATCAGAGGCGAAATTTCAGCAAAAGGAAGATTGTCCAGTGGGTGGTCTGTGTGTTCCTGGTCTGGCTTTTAATGGTTCCGGTATTTTTGAATTACCAGCAGGCGGCTCGCCATACCGGAATGATCAGAACCCTGGAAAACCAGGTTCAATATACCGGTCCGATCTGGAGCTGGTTTACGGTCAGTGATGAGAACTGGTTGTGGGGCCAGACCTTAAAGTTTTTGCCCACCGGGAAACGGGATGGAATCGTTGAAAACTATATGTTTCCGGGTTTTTTGGTACTGGGATTTTTTGGTTTCAGCTTTTTGATCAAAAAAATGCCCGCCTGGCTGAGCAGTTTAAGGCTGACCGGACTATGTCTTTTTATCCTATCCATGGGACCCTATGCCCTTGGCATTCCCTGGAAAATCCCGCTTCCCTTCCAGTTGCTATGGTTTGCATACCCACCGCTTCAGGCCACCCGTAATCCCCATCGGCTATCTTTGTTTGTTATACTGATCATTGCGGTGCTGGCCGCCTATATCATGAAAAACTTTTTTAAACGCAAACCGCTGAAGGGTTTTTTCATTGGATTTATTATTCTGGGGATTTGTGTGGAATCGATGAGCCTGGTAAATCCTCAACGGGCCCTGGACCGGAACAATAAAGAATTCTATGGTCAGATAGAAGCGGACAAGCAGTCCCGTACCCTCATTGAACTTCCGGTCAATATTCACACCGATATCCGGGCCATGGTGAGTTCCTCTCATCACTGGAAGCGGCTGGTGAACGGGGTGTCCGGATTGTGGCCGCCTTTACAATCCCAGCTGGAAACGGAAATGAGAGAATTTCCCTCCTCTCACTCCATCCGGATTTTACAGTCTCTGGAGGTAGACCGGATTGTGATTCACGAACGATACTACGGGAAAGACCGGAGGAGATTATTAATGCGAATCCAGCAATACCCGGAAATCAGGTTGTTGAACCGGAGCGGATATTTATCTCTCTGGTCATTGAAAGGCGGAGACATTCGCCATGATCTACAGCCTTGCCAAGACCTTGGAATCTCTACACCCTCCCGATTTGTTTCCGGTACCGTGAATTTCTGCCTGGAGGTCAAACCTGCTGAAAAAGCCATGGTATTCAACCTGAAAGCGCCCTCGAGATTCAGTTTTACACCGTCGCGTTTATGGGAATTGAAAACCCGAATTCAGGGTTCCGAAATCAGGCCCTTGGCGGAAAGCTGGAGGCCGCCGGCATTATTCCACTGGTTCAACCGGCAAAAGAAAATTGAGCTGGATATATCGGCCGGCTCCCAGCGGTTGGTGGTTGATATCGATATCATGGGCGAAACACTGCGATTGTCCAAACCGGTTGAGGTGGTCGAAGTCCAGAAATCAGAATATGGACTTCCCGGTTCACTGAGGCTACCCATGGGATATCATGCCATTGCCTGGGATCAACTGGAAGTGTCTCTGGAAGCCAGTTGGGCCAACCCTAACCTGGCCCGGCTGGATGGTTATCTGGAAGGCGTCATCACCGTTGTGAATCCCGGTCCCTATTACTGGGTATCCGGAGAACAGCAGGGGGTGGTCCTGGGAGTTCAACTGGTCGGTCAGGTCGAAACCAGGGAATCGGAATATTGGCTGCCCCATGACCTTTTTCCCGGCGATCAGGCGACATGTCGGGTCCGGATTCCGCTGCCGGACCGATATCAAGGCGTGACGGTTTTTTTAAATTGTCTGGTCAGGGGACCCGGTCCGTTCAGGAAATGGTTTCCCGAAAACAACCGGATTCAATGCTGGCGAGACCCATCCGACTGAGATAGTCAATCAGAACTTGAAACCGTTAATCCTGAATGTATCCCAGGCTTTTCAGTTTTTCAATGTCTTCCTGTGAGAGTTTTGACGGATTCAGATGATATTTCCGGGTTTCTTTGATGCAGTCTTTCACCGACTCTGCATACTGCTTCAGCTCTGACTCAAGGGCCAGAAAATTTTTGTCCTGGAATTTGTAAATATTATTGAGTTCGAATCCATCGTTTTTCAAATTGAATACTTCGAATCTTCTCGATCTGTCGGTCAGGATTATTTTTCTTGAATTCCGAACCAGGCCGTATTTGATCGGATAAACCCGGGTCTTGAATTTTATTCCCTTTTTAAAAACTGCCCTGCCCTTATAGGTTTCGAAGAAAACCTTTTTTCTGCGGTCGGGCACCATTAAATTGATGCCTTCCATTTGGGGGGGCAGGGGGATCTTCAGAATGGAGAGAATGGTAGGTGAAATATCCAAAATGGAGACATAGTCGTTTCGGATACGTTTCTCCGGCCGGTTCCCGGGCGGTTTGATAATCAGGGGTACCAGGAGGGTCGAATTGTATAGATTCCTGCCATGCCTAAAATATTTGTGTTCACCGAAACTCTCGCCATGGTCCGAATTGAAGATGATCAGGGCATCCCGGTACAGTCCAAGGGATTTTATTTTGGCGATCATTTTACCAAAATAAAAATCGGTCAGGCCGATTTCACTGTCATATTTCTCAATTTTCTGAAACTGGGTGCCAGCCGGGTAGAGGGATTTGTTTTTTTTCTGGAAATCGAACCGGAATTTCCGGTGGAATATATAGGGGGCATGGGGTTCGGTATAATGAACCCAGAGGAATATTCTTTTACCCTGATTCTTTTCCAGCCAGGTACTGGCCCTTTGGGTAACGTTCCGGGCTTTCCCTTCCGTATTCAGTATCCCCATCCATCTTTTTTTTCCAAGTACCTCGTCATACAAGTCAAAATCCCTGTCCAGGCCGCAAAGTTTCTTACGCAGGGACCAGTTGGATATAAAGGCGGCGCAGGCATAACCATGGGACTTTAAAAACCAGGGCAATGTATGAATATTACTGTATATAGACAGTCCGTTCCGCTTGGATCCGTGTTTGTGGGGAGGGAGCGAGGTCAGCATACTGGCAAAAGCCGGTGAAGTCAACGGGGTAATGGTATAACTCCGGGAGAAAAGCAAGCCATCTCTGGAAAAAGCATCAATTTCCGGCGATGTGTTCAGCGGGTATCCGTAACAGCCCAGGTGATCGGCTCTCAACGTATCAACCGATATGATGATGATGTTTTTTAGATCGGGGGATTCGGCGGGAAGTGAAAGACAGCCCAGGGTCCAGATTAAAATCAGGACGAGTATGCGGTGGGTCGGTCCGACTTTCAAATGGGTTTTAAGATTCATGTTTTTTCTCTCCGCTAATGGCCTTCCTTATTATAATATTTGCGGGTAGAATTGTAAAATCCGGCCAGATTCTGCTGCCAGCCCTGCTTGACACAATACCGGGCATTCAGTATAATAGGGCTTATCTTTTTCCATACACGGAAATATCATGAAACGCACCATAGTAGTTGCCACCGTTCTATTTATTGCCCTGTTGATCCTGGTGTATTTTATATTCTTTCATACCGGAAATCAAAACTGGATACTGGATGATATCCAATTCAAGGCCCGGGACGGATTTGTCCTGGATGCCTACCTGCTCCGGCCCGAAGTACCCCGGAAAAAATACCCGGCTGTGGCCTGCTTCCATCAGTTATGGGGAAACCGGGATGATTTTTTGAAACTCTTTCCCAAGCTGGCAGAAGCCGGTATCGTGGTCCTGGCTCCGAATTTTCCCAGGCAGCAGCCCACCTATGACCCCAGAAGGATCTCCGATTTGAGAAATACCCTTGATTTTCTGGAAAACATTGACTATGTGGATGGGCAAAAACTGGGGATGGTCACGGCCAGTTTTTCGGTTGAGACCGGTATGACTGCCATCAACCAGAAACCCAATGTGATTGCCAGCGTGATGATTTCCGGACAGATTCTGCGTGAAAATTCCCGAAAGAGGCTGACCCATAATTCAAATCTGGCCATTTTTAATATTGCCAGTGTTCATGATGGCTCGCATTATCTGATCATGAAGGAATGCCTGGCCAGAAGCCTGAATCCGTTTTCCCGTTCATTCTTCATCGAAAAAAAGGAGGATCCTTTTTCAATTCAGGCTCATGGCACCTTTGTCTTTGATGAAATTCCGGACAGTCTGGACCGGATTCAACAATTTTTCATGGATGTTTTCGGAATTTCCATCAAAAATGAAAAATTAATCGATAAGGAGGTTTTGAAAAACACCGTTTATTTATCCTCAACCGACGGATTACCGGTAGTGGCAACCCTGAAGCTTCCCGAAAGTCCTCACCATCCTATGCCCGTAGTCATTCTGTATCCTCCCCAGTTTGAGAGTCGGATGTACTATGATAAACTGGCCGATCGGCTGGCAGAAAACGGGATTGCGGTTCTGGCTCCCAATACCAAACGAACTTGCCGTGAGCCGGTCAAGCTTCATCTCTGTGATAAGGAAATTCACGGCGCCCTTCAATATATTTTGAAAGACGGGCGGTTTGATCCCAGCCGCATTGCCCTGGTTTTTCCCTCATTCTACTTCCTGATTGCCCGGCAAATGATCGAAAACCGGGAAATTCCGGTGAAGATGGTGGTGATGATGGAGGCCGGCACCAAAAATTACGAAATTAATCCACGCAAAATAGACCATGCCGGTTATTGCTTTTATTACCTGAAAAAGCCCAGTCTGGGCCGGTTGA
The DNA here is from genome assembly GCA_965195285.1 of uncultured Aminicenantes bacterium. GTDB lineage: Bacteria > Acidobacteriota > Aminicenantia > UBA2199 > UBA2199 > CAZOWT01. Next base: position 54,915 of record CBDAFS010000012.1, read on the forward strand.
AATACATATTATTAAATTCATTATGATGAAAATATTCGGATTGCATCGGGCCTGTATTTTGGGTTTTGTCCTGTTTTTGTTCATTCTATTTTCAGTTGCGGCGGTTCCCCGATTACCCGGGGGTGATGCTGAACCGGATCCCCGAATCGGAGCTCAGGTGTTTATACGTTCCGGGAATTATTATGTGGGAAACCCGACCGAAACAAACACTCAGTCCCACCGACTGATGGCATTCAGAGATTTTTATATAGATATCCACCCGGTGACCAATTTTCAATATGTGGAGTTTATTAACCGGAGCCGTTATCATCCACGGGGAAAGTTCAGCATTGAAGAGGCCCGAAAGAATCCCTGGCTGCCGGCCACCGGCCTGATCCATGCTGATGCCGAGGCCTTTGCCGATTTCCATCAGAAACGCCTGCCCACGGAATGGGAGTGGGAAATTGCGGCGCGTTCTCTGGAAAAGGATGTGTTGTATGCCATCGGATCTCTGCCCACTCTGGAAACCGGTAATTTTTACCGTTATAAACAGAAGAACGGGGTCACTCCGGGTTTTTCCTACCCGCCCAATAAACTGGGAATATACGGGATGGCCGGAAATGTGTTTGAATGGACATCCAGTTTATATCCGATCGAGAAACTCAAGGGGGCCTATTTTCAGAAATACCGCCTCATGGTTTTAAGAGGAGGTGCCTGGACCAATATTCCCCATGATGTGCGAGTGACAACCCGGACACCGTTTCCGGCCAGCAGAAGTCTGGAATGGCTGGGATTCAGGTGTGTTTCTGAGAAACCGGTCCAGCATTGACAACAATGAAAAAGAACCTGGTTCAAATCATTTTGATAACTCTCATTATTTTGTTTTCATTTGGATTGCGAATTTATTCGCCCACAGCAGACTTGCCCCCTGATATTTCATTCAGCGGTAGTATCTATACCGATGAAGGCAACCAATGTCACAATTCCAGAAGCAAGGTCCTCTTTGATGATTGGTCTCCGGATGACTGGCGTATCAGCAATTACAGCCCGGTTGTTCCGTTCATGAAGTACCTGATTTTTAAAATATTCGGGGTGGGATTGGTTCAGGAGAGGCTGGTATCCTATATTTTTGCCTTCTTCTCTTTGCTGTTGTTTTACCTGATTCTGAAATCTTATTTCAGTTTTTCCTTTACCCTTCTGGGAACAGTAGTCATGGGGCTCAATTTCTTTATGGTGATGTATAACCGAATCGGCACTTTTGAAACCCCCATGATGTTCTGGATGATTCTCAGCCTTTATTTTGTCGAAAAATTCCGGTCCAGTGAAAATCCGCTCTACCTTTCACTTTCTGCTGCCTCTGCTTTTCTGAGCTTTGTGTTTAAAAATATCGCCGCGTATTTTGTTCCGGTTCCCCTGGCAGCGGTGATCATCTGGTTTTTACTATTTAAAACACCGGGAAAGGAATCCTGGAAGAAAGGTGTCAGGCTTTTTGGTTTTGCCTTTCTGGGAGCGGCTATTGCCATAGGACTATGGGTTGTCCTTTTTTATATTCCCAACCGGGAATGGATTCTGAGTGTGCCGGGCCAGTATATTTCCAACCAGGTGTTGCCCAAAACCCTGGATCAGGCCATTCATAATTTTTACGGGTTCAACTGGAAGGAACAGTTTTACAAAATTCCGGTGGTATGGCTGTTGTCACTTTTATCCGTTCCCTATTTAATCAGAAAAGTGGTGCAGAGAAAAATTGATATAACCGGGATCGGGTTCGGAATGTTGTTTTTCTTACATACCCTGTTTTTCATGTTCATGAATCACCGGCCTACCCGGTATTTGATCCCGGTGATCCCGGCCATGATCTTCATGTCTGTTTTGTTTTTGAAGGCCATAACCCGTTTGCCCGGTAGCAGGCGGTTTGAATATTCATTTTTTCAGAAAGCGGTTATTTTCATATCCGATACCCTCTGGCTGGGACTGGCTGCCAATTTCTGTTTTTTCCCCCTCTGGGACCGTTACCTGAAATCCATTCAAATTCCGCCTCTCTCCATCCGTTATGTTGTTTTTTCGGCCTTATTGATCGGATTGCTGATTTTTTTGAAAAAACTCTATATTCGATTTATGGCCGGGCGGATCCGTTTGAATTTTAAACCGGTTTCATGGCTGCTGATCATTTTGCTGACAGGCATATCCCTGGCCAGCAATCTGTCCAATTACCTGAAATGGAATAGGGACAAGACCCATACGGTCTATCAAATATCTCATGAACTGGGAGAAAAGCTGGATAATGCATATATCGCCGGGTTGACCGCACCGGTGGCGGTGCTTGAAAACACCCATCGGTCTCTGTTTTTGTATCCCGATTTTGTAAACTGGGATCAGAAGACATTTGAGCGGTATCCCCTGACTCATGCCTTACTGGCCAGTTTCAATCAGGAAATAAGCCATTTTTTCAGGCAATGGCCGGAAAGAATGAATCAGGCCCGGCTCCTGAAGGTCTACAATGTGAAAGACCAATTCTTGCACTTGTATTCTTTTGTAGATCCATTCATTGTTCAGGCCAGGGAAATCCGGGGTCGGGGAATAGAACTGAGAATTCTGAATCCTTCCGATGGCCCGGTGAAAGTCGGCATCGGAAAGATTTTCTTTTTCAATAATGCGGGTGAACGGATCGGGCCTGAGAGTCATTTTATTGAAGAGGCAAATGAGATGGTTGTATTAAATTCCGGTGAAAATGAGCTGGTTCTGGAAGATGCATTTTCAGATCAGCCAAATCCGGTATCCGTTCTTTTATTTCTGGACCTGAAGGGGTGGAAGATAAACCACCGCTACGAGGCAGAAAAGTTTCCCGGTAAAGTCGGGGAAAACATCAGAAATGTCCGGGCCTCCGGAGGTTTTACCCGGGGTTTCTTTCAGAAAAAACACCGGGCCGGCTTTCTGAGTTTCGGCCCCTTCATACCCTATTCGAAAGGCTTTTTAAAGGTTGATTTTTATTTGCAGTGTCGCCGGGTGAGGTCAAGAATCCGGCCGCTGGCCGAACTGGATATCTTTTCCTACAGTGATAAGCAGTCCCTGGATAAACGGGTATTGAAGCCCAGGGATATCCGGGATGATGGTTTTAACCATTACCCGTTAACCGTCGCCCTTTCCGATCGGCATTTTCTGGAATTCCGGGTTTATGCCGAAAGGTTTGCAGATATTGATTTAGACTATGTTAACGTGGTATATTATCAGGGGTATTTACTGAATATTAACCATAACAAGGGAAGTTCATTGTTGGCCAAGAGCACCCTTCAAGGAGGAATCTTCGGTGAAACAAGGTGATCAAAAAAAGGTTTTAACCGATGTGCTGTTACCGGTATATAATGAGGAACATATACTGGAAAAAAGTGTGAACCGGTTGCGGGAATTTCTGTCCGCTGAATGCAAGCATTTAAACTGGATCATTTCAATAGGGGACAATGCCTCCACTGATAAAACTCTGGAGATTGCCAGAAAATTGGAAAAACAATTTTCTGATGTCCGGGTATTTCACCTCCCCCGGAAGGGTCGGGGCCGGATGGTTAAACATGCCTGGACCAGAAGCGAGGCGGATGTTTTGTCCTATATGGATATTGACCTGTCAACCGATCTGAAGGCATTTCCTCCCATGATCCAGGCCATTATAGATGGCTATGACATAGCCATCGGCTCACGGCAGTATAAGGGGGCGGATGTGGATCGAAGCCTGCGTCGGGAAATCATATCCCGGGGGTATATCTGGGTATTGAAGCTTTTACTGCGTTTTCCCTTTACCGATGCCCAGTGCGGCTTTAAAGCCATCTCCAAACAGACTGTGTCAGAGTTGTTCTCCCATATTAAAGATGATGAGTGGTTTTTTGATACGGAACTGTTGCATATTGCCCACCAGGAAGGATACAAGGTAAAAGAAATTCCGGTTCGCTGGATCGAGGACCGGGATTCACGGGTTAAAATAATGAGGACTGCCTGGCTGGATATTCTGGGGGTTCTGCGTATGATAGGATATCGAAGGGGATCTTTGAAATGAAAAAATCCATATTGATAACCGGCATCACCGGATTCGTGGGCCGCCATCTGCTCGAAAAAATGGATTTGTCATCTTATCAGACGGTTTTTGGTTTGAGCCGGGAACCGGAAAAAATTTGTTTCCCGGATAAAGTTCCCAAAAATCTGAAAATGATCCGGGGGGATCTATTGCATCCCGAGTGCTACCGGTCGATCTTAAACCAGGTGGATACGGTGGTGCATCTGGCAGCGATAACTGGCAAGGCAGGCCGGGCTGAGTATCGAAGGGTAAATGTCCGGGCCACCCGGGAATTACTGGAAGCCTGCCAGGATTCGGGAGTGAAACATTTCTTATTGGTGAGCTCCATTGCCGTAAAATTCAAACGCCAACAGCGCTATTTTTATGCCCGTTCCAAACAGCAGGCTGAAGGTGAGGTCAAAAAGAGCGGGCTCAATTATACGATTCTGAGACCTACCATTATCCTGGGGGCCGGCTCCCCGGTTTTCAGCGGCTTTGCCCGGTTTGCCGGTTTACCGCTGGTTCCGGTATTCGGTAAAGGGGCTGTACAGATTCAACCGGTACATGTGGCTGATGTGGCCGAGGTGATCCGGGATATACTGAATAAGTCGCTCTTCAAGGGGGACACTATTGAACTGGGGGGGAACCAGACAGTTACTATCAAGGATTTCATGAAATTGCTGTCCTCCCGCTGCCAGACCGGCCCGGCCCGCTTCCTGCATGTTCCTCTGGGCCCTATGGTTTTTTTCCTGTTTCTGGCAGAACCCCTGCTGTACCCGATCCTGCCCTTTACTATGGGGCAGCTGGCCACTTTTCGCAATGATGGGATTGCTGATCCCCATGACGCGGTTGGCAGATTGTCTTCCGGGTTCCTGGGAATCGAGCGGATGATCGATGACAGTTTTCAGGCTCAGAAGGTTGAACTCCGGAAAAAGGATCTGGAAAAAGAATGCCGGGTTTTCTGTCAATACCTGCTCGGGCAAAAGCCCGGTCCCTATGTGATGAAAAAATATTTGGATGTCCATCAAAAAATCGACATGAAGGCCAAAAACAAATTCGATCGGATATTGGCCCGCCTGGGGGCCAGGAACCGGATTCTGGTCCGGGCCTGTGATTCGTATTCCCGTTTTTTCTATCCTTGCTCCCTGCTTCGAAAGAAGTTGGTTTATCTGTTGGCGATTCTGGAAACCGCCTCTCCCCACGCCCAGATTATCGATCGATCGGATAACCAGGGAAAATTCATGTTGTTGTTTATCATGGGATTGAAGGGAATGGGGCTTGTCTTTTTTCTGATTGTATCGTTTCCGATTTTATTTCCCCTTCAGGTTGTCCTAAAATCCAAACAGACGGGGGAATTGAACCATGGTTAAAATAACGGTTGTGGGTTCCGGGGCCAGTGGTGTCCATTTTGCGCTTTCCGCCCTTAAAAAGGGACATCAGGTTGAAATGCTGGATGTGGGGTATTCAGCTCCCCCCAATGTGAACCCGGAGTTTTCTTTCATTGATATCAAATCCAAACTGGAGGACCCGGTTGCCTATTTTTTAGGTGAAAACTATGAGACCGTAGTTTCCCCCGATTTTGACAATGAGATCTACGAATTCCCTCCCAATAAGATGTATATATTTAAAGTCCCCCCGGGTTTCAAATCCGACAGCAGGGATTTTGATCCGCTGTTTTCTTTTGCCCGGGGCGGGCTGGCCGAGGCCTGGACCGGGGGAAGCTATCCATTTAATGATCAAGATCTGGCCCTCTTTCCCTTTGACTATGAAACCCTGAAGCCCTATTACGAGGAGATTGCCGAGCGGATTGGTCTGATTGGAGACAGGGATGATATTTCCCGTTTTTTTCCTTGGCATGAGAACCTTCTCCCTCCCCTGGAACTGGATGAGAATTCAAAAATAATTCTGGAAAAATACCAAAAACGGAGAGAACTACTCAACCGGAAAATGGGTTTTTATTTGGGCAGGTCCAGGATTGCCACCCTGAGCGTTGATAAGGGGGATCGCAAGGCCTGTGACTATTCGGGAAGGTGTCTCTGGGGATGTCCCAGTGATTCCCTGTATGTTCCCTCATTGACCCTGGCCGATTGCCAGAAATACGAACATTTCAGCTATAAACCCGGTGTGCTGGTCGAACATTTTAAGGTCAATTCCCGGAAGCGGATCACACACCTGGTTTTCCAGGATCTGGCCCTTCAGAAAAGAGGGGAAATAAAAGTGGATAACCTGGTGTTGGCCGCCGGCACCCTCTCATCATCAAAAATTTTCCTGGATTCCGTTTACCGGCAAACCGGAAAAATACTGAAACTGGAAGGTCTGATGGACAACCGTCAAATCCTGGTTCCTTTTTTGAACCTCAGTTTAATGGGAAAATCATATAACCCGGAGTCCTATGTGTATCACCAACTGGCCGTGGGTTTCGAGTGTGAAAAGACTTCCAATTACATTCACGGTCAGATCACCACCCTGAAAACGGCCTTGATTCACCCGGTGACCCTGCAGATGCCGCTGGACTTTAAAACGGCAACCTACCTGACCCGGAATCTGCATTCGGCACTGGGGGTCATCAACCTGAATTTCTGCGATACCCGGCGAGCGGATAACCAGCTCACCATTGAGCCGGATTCAACCGGCAAGCAAGACCAGACTACCCTGAAAATTACCTATCAATCGATTCCCGACGAAAAAACCATCATTTCTTCAGCCACCAAGCGAGTGATGAAATTCCTGAGAAAACTGGGGTCGATTGCACCACCCATGATGATCCAATCCCGGCCCATGGGGGCCAGTGTTCACTATTCGGGGACCCTGCCTATGAGCACTACCGATGAACCACTGGGTGTCACACCGGATTGCCGGAGCCGGGATTTTGATAACCTGTTCTTTGTTGACGGAACCGTTTTTCCGTTTTTACCGGCAAAGAACCTGACCTTTACCATGATGGCCAATGCGGCCCGAGTTGCAGATAAAGTCTTTTAATGAACGAGGAGAATATGAAGAAAATACTTTTTGGTTTACTGGCTCTCTTTCTGGTACTGAACCTGTTTCCGGAAATTGACAAAAAAAACAATCAGAAAAAAACGTTAACATTTGAAAAAGCAGTGGCCTGCCGGGCAGTTCTTGAAATCAGGTCACTGGTCAGCGGATCTGTTTCCGAGGTGCTGGCCGCCAAGGGGGACCGAGTCACAACCGGCCAAATATTACTCCAGTTTGATGTCTCGGGGCTGGATGAGGAAATCCGGACAGCAGAGCAGAGTCTGGAAATATGGGAAAAAACACTCTTCAATCGTGAACATTGGAAGGTTCGCAGCCAGCCAGCCGAAAACCAGGCCAAAAGAAAAATAGAGGAGTTTAAAACCGATATTAAAAAGAAAAAACAGCAGAAATCCCGGCAGCGGATCCATTCGCTGATTGAGGGAAGCGTATTGGATATTGTTGATGAAAAAATGCCGGTGGAAGAGGACCAGGTAGTGGCCCGGATCGGGGATGATTCGGTGCTCAAAATTGAATTAACCCCGAATGACTCCAACCGGAATGTTCTGGCAGAAATTCAGGATGGAGAAAAAATATCTCTGACCTTTAAGAAAGTCAACCTGGCCTGTTCCGGGGAGATCAAAAAAGTGAATGATCGAATGGTCATTCTTATTCCCAATGACAAATACCTGCTGAAACCGGGAATGATGGCCAAATTCCAGTTCACTTATGATATCCAACCGGAGATCCAAAAGGTACTGAAACAACCCCAGGTCCGGCCGAAAGATCTTCAGTATATAAAAGAGAAAAAGATCGGATTTGAAATTTCAGCCGGGATGTCATGGTCGGATCCCGGCGAATATTACGACCGGGCTTCAGGGATTGACAACCTGATGGATCAGTACATCCAAAACTACGGCCTGGAATATACGATCAGCGGTAAATTCGGAAAGAATATTATTTATTTTCCGGTCAATGTCCTGGTCAATTACCGGATTTCGGAAAAATGGTATCTGAAAGCCGGCCTTGAGTTCGGTTATGGCAATCAATCCAGCCAGAAAACCTACCATTTAAACTGGACCACCACAACCGAGGATCACCGTTACAATCTCTCTTCAAAATTAACCTATTTCATGCCCTTTGTGGGAGCGGAAAGACGGTTCGGAAAATTTGGTGTTTATGCAAATGTGGGATTGAATTTGCTCAGCTTATCCCACCAGAAAAATCTGGAAATATCAGAATCCACTTACTGGTACAGGCAGGATGAAGACATCTCGGCCACTGGCACCGGTATCGGAATACTGGTGGGAGGAAAATACAATTTTCTCATTGGTAAAAAAACGAACCTGATTCTAAAGCTGGAATTATGTTATTTGAAAGTGAGCAACCTGTCCGGGAGCCGGGACGCCTCTATTACAAACTCGCTCGGAGAATCCCTGTCTGAATCCATTCAGGGGACCATTTACAGTTTTGAGATAAATCCCTATGACCTGGGCTGGTTTTATACCTGGGAAATGTTTGGTTCGGTTCCCGGTGAGTCCTGGATTCGAAATGTGAGCGAGATGGCCATCAATATGTCCAGTATTCGGCTGATGCTGGGAATTAAATTTTAGAGGCGAGTATATTCTGTACTGAAATGGAAGTATGAAATGGAAGTAAAGAACAACGTCAGGCTGTTGATCCTATTGCTGGTTCTGGGAGTGTCGATGTGCCTGTTGATCGCCCCGGGATGCCGGCCGGACCGCTCCGTCCTGCCCAATGTGGTGGTCATTGTCATTGATACCCTGAGGGCAGATCATCTTCCCTTCTATGGTTATCCCAAAAACACGGCCCCTTTTTTGGCTAAACTGGCCTCTCAGGGTGTTCTCTTTGAAAAAGCCTATGCGACTTCTTCCCTGACCGCCCCTTCCACCGCTTCGTTGTTTACTTCTTTTTATCCGTTTCAACACGGTGTGGTCCTGAATATTGGCGGAACCATCAAACTTCGGAAAATGGCACCCAAACTGAAGGTGAAATTAAACAAAATACCTCCGGAGATCACCACTCTGGGAGAAATATTCAAACAGGCCGGGTACAGCACATACGGGGTTTCGGATAATATCAACATCGGTGACAAAGAAGCGTTTGATCAGGGATTTGATAAGTTTTCAACCTTTACCTACCGCGGTGCGCCGGCCATCAACCAGCAGGTAAAGGAATGGGCCGATGAAATTAAAAGCCGGGAACGGTATTTCCTGTACTTGCATTACATGGATCCCCATCAACCCTTTTTTGAACGGAAACCCTGGTATCAAAAGCAGGATGATCCTCGTGATAACCAGGTGGCCATGTATGACAGTGAAATTAATTATGCGGATCAACATATCCGGGAACTCCATGAGTTGTTTAACTGGTCGGAGAATACCCTGATTGTGGTGACCTCTGATCACGGTGAAGAGCTCTGGGATCATGGCCTGAAAGGACACGGTTATTCCCTGTTCCGGGAAGTCATTCATGTCCCCCTGATGTTTTATTATCCCGGTGGTCAATTCAGTGCCGGAACCATAAAAGAGAATGTCAGCCTTATCGATGTGCTGCCCACCCTGAACGAATTTCTGGGATTGCCTCCGGACAAGGAGCATGAGGGAATCAGTCTGTTGCCCCGGATTATCGGGAGTGAACTGCAGTTACCCCAGCGGTTTTTATTTGCCCATCTGGTGGATCACAGTTTTTCAGAAAAAATGGCAGAGACCGAATCCACTCTCTATGAAAACTGGCATTTTATCAAGAATTTTTCCGGTTCCTGGTATTTATACAATCTGAAACTCGATCCCGGTGAAAAATACAACCAGCAGGTCGGAGATCACGGAATTGCCCGCCGGCTTTTTGCCCGCTACCGTGGATTCAAAAAAAAGTGCCGGATTTTCAAACATGATAGTACCTCTTTTTATCTGGATGAAAAACAGATTGAGAAATTGAAAACACTGGGTTATGTGAAGTAGTTTAAATTGGCATTAATGGGGTTCAAGGTTGACTTTTGGGTTCCACTTAAGTATAATTCCATATCTTTTAAAGGAAAAAAGGAGTTGTTGATGAGAAAAATCAATTTATCTGTACTCATTATTTCAATGATCATGGTTGTTGGGATGAATGCATATGCTCAGACTGATGATACTTCGAAAAAGGGGTGTCCGGAGTATATTGATTATTTAAAGGCAAACAAAGAAATCATAAACTATAACACTTATGGCTTAATTGAAGGCATTGAAGAAGTCGTGCTCAAAATTTATTCCCATAAGGAGTCACAGGATCAACTTTTAGGGAGCCTGCAGGATTTTTTATATACCCGCTATGAAGTCAAGGAATTTTCCGAAGATCAAATCGTCATTTCCATTTATTTCCCGGTTTCCCGGAAAACTGAGACGAAAGCTATTGTTGCCCCGGTAACCGCAAAGGAAATGAAGCCGGAAAAGACACCGGAAACCCGGGAACCTGAGGCCGTGATAGTGATTCTGCCCCAGCCGGAACCGGAGAAAGAGGACTGCCCCGGCAGGGTGAAAGTCCAGGTCAGGAAGATCGGATATCAGGTTTTCAAGGAGTATAAATATTTTGAGGAAAGTTTATCATTTGACAGGGATGTTGAATTGAGAACCCAGCTGACCGCCAGTGTTAAAGAGGTGGCGGTTGCTGACGGTGACCGGGTACAGGAGGGCCAGATTCTGGTTCGGCTTGATTCCGGTGTGATCGAAAAAGAGATCAAAAGCGTGGAAGAGTTAATAAAAAACTGGAAGACTATTTTATTCAAACGTCAAAACTGGAAGGTCCGAAGCCCGAGAGCTGAAAAGCAGGCCCAGGAAAAAATCCAGGAGAGTGAAATCCTGCTGGCTCAGAAAATGGAAGACCTGTCCAAAACCCAGATCAAAGCACCCTTTGACGGCAAGGTGATTTATATAATTCCAGAGGGTGAACCCCTGGAAATCGGTGCCACGGTACTGAGGATGGTGTCCGATAAATTGATGAAAGTATCGGTTCCGGTTGTTGATTCAGGATTGTTTTCCCAGGGAATGGATGTCCGGATTTCCTCGACCGAAGTGGAAGGTGAATTCCCGGGAAGGGTCAGCAAAACCGAGACCGAAACCAAAATAGTATTGAGGAATGAGGATTTGAAATTGTCAGAGGGCATGAAGGTCAATTTCCGGGTTCTGTACAGGGAATATGATCAGGCCATGGTGATTCCGGAAAAAGAGGTCTTGAAAGATGATTCCGGTTATTATGTTTTTGTGGTGGATGCCAAACGGGCTGCCCTGCGCAGGCTCAACGTCGGCGTCATTGAATCCGGAATGGTACATGTGCTTTCCGGGATCAATATCGGTGAGGAAGTGATTGCCACCGGTTTGAATTGCCTTCAGGATCGAAAGAAAATCAAGGTGATGATCTGGGATGCCGTGCTAGGGAAATTGAGGCCAAGAAAAAAGAAAGAAATCATTGAAGCCCCGGTTATTCAGCCGGAAGAGATTGAAATTCCGGTTGAACGGGTCATTAAAAAGAAAAATTATTGGCGGGTTGGCGGCGGACTGGGAGCCTGTATCGGAACCGGCAGTGTGTTCTCTGATGTCTATGGTAGTTTTGTTCCGGCCGGTTTTATTACCGCTTCCTTCACCATTAACGAGAAGGTTGAAATCTTCTTTTCTACTTCCTATATCACTGCCAGCGGTAAGGCCACGGAACTGGATGACAAGGTCACTCTGACCATGATCCCGATTTATATCGGAGCAAAAATCCATTTGAACAAGATAAAAAAGTTTACTCCCTTTGTCGGTGCGGCAATGTCCAGGTACAATACCAAGGAATCATTTCCGGCAGGGAATGAATATCATGAGACCACCAGTTACCGTTCCAATTTTGGAGGTTCGGGTTTTGTAGGGACCTATTTTCCGATCGGTAAAAAGCTCGATTTGACCGTGACCCTGAAATATGATTTCAGCCAGGTTGCCATGGAAGAAGGCGAGGAAAAGGTTGATCTTTCCGGCTTCAGGCTGTTGATCGGCGTTACCTATATCCTGGGCCGCTGAAATCCCGATTTATAATAATTTCCAAACTTACAAGTACCAATCTTCATTTCTTATGTAAGAATTTAAGAATTTGATGGTTCTGGGACAGTCTCGTAGACTTCTCTGACAGAAGTCGCACAAATCATTTTATGAATCTCTCATCATCTTTTGTTTTTGAAAGTTTATATATATTTTTCTCAAGCCATCCTATTTTCTCTACTTTTCTTATGTCGAATTCAGGTATATACGGTTTTATATCCAGAAGAGGGGTTCCATCTACAATATCTACCTCTTGAATATGTAGTATATTATCTTCAATCCTGATAAGACGAACTACAGAGATACCGACCGGATTTGGTCTACTCGGACCTCGTATTGCAAAAACTCCGTGTACTTCGCTATCCATATATGGTTTTACTTTTAAGGGCATCTCCTTGGATAAATGAAAGTGATATATCAAAATAATGTGAGAAAAGCCTTCCAAATCTTTTAAACCCTCGACATATTTTGGAAATAGCTCAACTGTTCCATCAATATTTTTAGCACCTGCAGGTTGTATAGGTGTTCCTTTAGGTTCTTTAAATTGAGAATGAACAACTCCGATTGGCTTGTACTTTATCTCATTCATAATTTTATCTTTTTATATATGCAATTTTCGATAACGACCGTATATATTCATTGTTCTTACACCGCCAATTGGTGGTATATAAACAATTGTTTATATTTTTCAACTACAGTTGTACCACATCTATCTAAAAATATCATCTACAGGATTCCTTGTTTATTTATAGTATTTATAGGGACGTTGCTTGGAAAAGGGGGACGTTGCTTGACATCGTGACATTTATTTGATATTTTTTTTCATGCGTCACCCTAGAATTACTTACAAAGATGCCTTTCACCATGTTATGAATAGGGGAATTAATGGTGAGAAGATATTTGAATCTTCAAAAGATAAAAAATATTTTCTTGAATTGGTTTTAGAGAAATCAAAGATTTTAAAAATCAGGATTCTTGCTTGTTGTATTTTAGATAATCACTTTCATCTAATAATTCAAAATTGTTCAGGTAAGATGAGTGAATTCTTGAAAAGGATAAATAGCCAATATGGATATTATTATAGGAAGAATGTAGGAGGGCATGGATATGTATTTCATGGGAGATATAAATCAACATTAATTCAGGAAGACGAATATTTAAAAATGTCACTTTTATATTTATTTCTCAATCCTGTTCGTTCTGGCATCGTATCAAATCCATTTGAATACAACTGGTCAAGTATTCAAGAATTGTATTTAGCGAGACGAACCAGAAAACTAACGGATTATAAATTCATAGAGGGATTATTTGGAGACCGAGTGAATTTAGTGGATAGCTTGAATATTTGGATGAATAAAGAGTTACCAATAGAACAAAATCGTTTTGGAAATTTTTTGGGTGACAATAAATTCCTGCCCAAATCACTTAATCTATATAATAGAAGGAGAAAAAAAGGAATAAGTCGTAGGATGAGAATTTTTGATCAATATTTTAAAGGAGCCACTCAAATCATATCAGAATTTGAGAATGAAAAAGGAGTTACGTTGGACAAAGTTGATTTTGTTAGTATAGAAGGTAAGGGATTGAGGGGAGAATTATTGGTGCGATTAAAGGATGAAGGTGGCTTGAAATATACAGAAATTATTAACTATCCATGGTTTGAATCCTTGAAGTATAATTCTTTAGGTCAGGTCTATAAAAGAACAAAAGTGAAACTAAATAACAAGGTGAAAATAAAATAACCGTCATACTGTCAAGCAACGTCCCCATCTTCATTAGGGCCGCTGAGATCCCGAATCGTTTCCCAAAAGGTAGATTTCTGCTTGTTGGTATAGGAAATAATTTTATTAAGAAAAAAAGAAAAATTCTATTGACATTCTTTTTTTAATATACTATTTATATGGTAGAAACAAAGGAGCTAATAATGAGTGATATCAAAAAAAAGGATGATACCAAGATCGAAAGCCGCCGTGAATTTATGAAGAAGATTTCCAAATGGTCAAAGGTGGCATTGGCAACGGCAGTTGGAATTACTACATTCGGTTCCTTAGCCTGTCCTCGTTATAGTGATTATTACGAGTCGGCCGGGTATTGTGATTGGTATGGTCAGGATTATTATACCTACAGTTCCTACTGTAACTACACCAATTACGGAGATTATTAAACCCTTCATTATTAACGTTATTTTTAACTCCCGGTTTTTTCACTTATTAAATCAGTTTTATCCCTTATATTTTCGTTAGAGAAATTTTCCCCGAAGTATTATCTACATAAAGATTGGATCGAACGTCCCGGAATTCAGACCAGGTCCATACCCATTTCAATGGCCCGTTCATTGAGGGGAATTAAATGATGATGGCGCTTGGGCAGTGTATCCTTCAAGGCTATCAAAAGGGATTCTTTCTTGACCACATTTTTTAATTTAACCAGGCTGCCCAGCAGAAGCATGTTCATGACTTTTACATTTTTCAGTTCATTGGTTGCCTTCTCAACCGCGGGCAGAGCAATAACGGTGATATCGGTTCGGACCGGGGCTTCTTTGATATGGGTGCTTTCCCAGATCATCATACCACCCTTCTTGACCCGGGGTTCGAATTTTTTCAGAGAGGGCTGATTGAGCACAACGGCAATGTCATATTCGCTGACAATAGGAGATGAGATGGGCTCGTCGCTGATATTGACCATGCAATTGGCCGTCCCTCCCCGCATTTCCGGGCCATAGGAAGGCATCCAGCTAACTTCCTTGCCTTCTTTCATGGCTGCATAGGCCAGCAGGGTTCCCATTGAAAGCACTCCCTGGCCTCCGAATCCGGCAAAAATCATTTCCTGTAGCATTATTCCATCTCCTCCTTGGGCGGTTCTTTGAATACACCGAGAGGAAAATAGGGGAATACTTTTTCTTTCAGCCATTCCAGGGATTCTTCCGGTGTACATTTCCAGTTGGACGGGCAATTTGAAGCCACCTCTACGAATGTGGTGCCTACTCCCTTCATTTGGATTTTAAAGGCCTTTTCGATTGCCTTTCGGGCTTTTCGGGTGTGGGCCGGGGTATCGCAACTGACCCGTTCTGAATAGACCACGCCATCGAACCGGGATACCAGTTCAGCCATTTTCATGGGCATTCCGGTCTTGGACATTTCCCGGCCATAGGGGGTAGTGGTGGTTTTCTGTCCGTCCAGGGTTGTCGGGGCCATCTGGCCTCCGGTCATGCCGTAAATACCGTTATTGATAAAGATAAAGGTGAAGTTTTCTCCCCGGTTACAGGCGTGAATGGTTTCGGCGATGCCGATGGCGGCCAGGTCACCGTCACCCTGATATGAAAAAACGATTTTATCGGGCAGCATGCGTTTGATACCAGTGGCTACGGCTGCAGCCCTTCCATGGGCGGCTTCCTGCATATCAATATCCATGTAGTCATAGGCAAACACCGAACATCCGACCGGGCAGACCCCGATGATTTTGTCCTGAATGTCCAAATCTTCAACAATTTCCATTAAAATCTTATGGATGGTGGAATGAAAACAACCCGGACAGTAGTGCATGCGTTTGGGGAGGAGGGTAGCGGGTTTTTTATATATTTGTTCGTATCCTGGTTTCATGGTTGTCTCCTAAAGTAAATTTTCCCGGATATGGTTCAATATCTCATCAGGTGTGGGAACAATTCCTCCGGTTCGACCGTAGAAATGAACAGGTTTCTGTCCATTTACCGATAACCTGACATCTTCTACCATTTGTCCGGCATTCATCTCAATAGAAATGAAGAATCGGGTCTGGGGGCGTCCGGCCAGCTCCTCAATTGGCTTTTCCGGGTAGGGCCATAGGGTAATGGGTCTGAAAAGTCCCATTTTTATTCCCTCACTCCGGGCCGTATCCACAACCTTTTTGGAGATTCTCGAGCACAATCCGAAGCTTACGATCACAAATTCGGCATCTTCCAGCTTGTATTCCTCATATCGGACCTCGTTCTCCTTTATTTTTTTATACTTTTCCTGCAGTTTCAAATTGACTTTTTCCATCACTTCGGCCTGGATAAAAAGAGAAGTAATGATGTTCCTTTCCCGGTTTGATGTTTTTCCGGTAGTGGCCCAGGGTTTGTCGGGTGTGTAGGGGATCGGATCGGGAAGCACCACCTTTTCCATCATCTGACCGATGGCGCCATCGGATAACAGCATGGCCGGGGTCCTGTATTGATCTGCCAGTTTAAAGGCCAGGAAGATATGGTCCACCATTTCCTGGACCGAGTTGGGCGCAAGTACAATTAAATGGTAATCTCCGTGTCCTCCTCCTTTGACTGCCTGGAAATAATCGCTCTGACTGGGCTGGATGGTCCCCAATCCCGGGCCGCCTCGGGTAACATTGGCAAAGACACAAGGAAGTTCTGCACAGGCAATGTATGAAACCCCTTCCTGCATCAATGAAAATCCGGGAGAAGAGGTGGTGGTCATGACCCGGGCACCGGCAGCGGCGGCCCCGTAAACCATATTTACCGATGCCACTTCGCTTTCCGCCTGAATCAATACGTAATTGTAGTTGGGTTCCTGCATGGCCAGATATTCCACCACTTCGGATTGAGGCGTGATGGGATACCCGAAATAAGCCTGAAGACCGGAACGAATCGCTGCTTCCCCGAGGGCTTCGTTTCCTTTCATAAATCTTGTTTCAGCCAATTTTTCCTCCGTTAAAAAACATTCTATCTGAATCAGATAATTTGCGAAAAAGTAAAATCAATGATGAGGAAATAACTCCGTTGAATGTCGGTGAATAGGTAGCATAATTTCAGGGAGAAGACATTAACTGACTTTTTTGAAAACAGTGATGGCTGCATCAGGACATATGATGGCACAGTTTTGGCAGGCAATACATTTCTCTTCATCAGCCAGATAGGCGTAATGCAGTCCGTAATTGTTGGTATCCGATGTGTTCAGGGCCAGGCATTCGGTTGGACAGTGCAAGACACAGAGATTGCAGCCCTTGCATGTTTCAACGGAAATTTCAACATATCCTTTGGCAGGCATGTCTTCCTCCTTATTAAATATATTTTTAACATTTTTTCCAGGAGATTTCAAGTTTAAAAACCCAAAAATATAATTATTTCACGGGCTGAGGTTTTCCTGAATGAATGACTGCTACGGATTGGGGGGGCGCTTGGTACGATCAATGATATTGGTAAAGGGAAAGGGGATTTCAATGCCTTTTTGGTCAAAGGTTTTTTTAATACGGGTTTTTATTTCACGGTCAATACCCCATTGTTTGCCGGGAACGGTTTTGGCCAGGATACGGAAATTGATGGACGAATCCCCGAATGACAGAATACCCTGCGGAACCGGTTCTTCGATTAACAGGGGATGCCACTCCCGGTCCTCATAAATATCGTGACATATTTGTTTTAATACAGACAGCACATTTTCACTGCTCTCATTATAACTTACTCCAACTTCAATGACGGCTCGGGACCACTGATGGGTGAGGTTCGATACATTGGTAATGCTGCCGTTGCGTATAATATGCAGGGTTCCGTTCAAAGACCGGAGCCGGATGGTACGCAGAGAGATATTCTCCACCGAACCGCTTTTTCCGTCAATCTCCGCCACGTCACCTAGGGCCAGCTGTTCCTCCATGAGCATGAAGAAACCGGCCACAATATCCTTTACCAGTGATTGGGCACCGAAACCAATGGCCAGCGAGACACCTCCTGCGGCCAACAGGAAGGGAGCATAGTCAATGTTCAGTTCACCCAGTACCCACAGAACGGCCAGAACCCATAGGGTAATCTTGATGATGGAGAGAGTGATGGAGAACAGGGTCTGGTAACGTTGTTTTCGGTGGCCGGAGATGCCTGTATTCAGATCGATTCTTTTGATTATTCGTTTTCCCATCTGTCGGAAAATCCTGATCAACAGGACAACCAGAAAAAAGGCAATGATGATGATGATAATCCCCTTCAGTATTTTTTTCTGGAAATCATTTTGCCGTTGTTTTTTCAGAGAGGTAATTTCCCTTTTTATATCTTGGCTTTTTTGCTTGAAGGTGTCTATCCGGTTTTCGGACAAATAGATGAAGGTTCTGGTGGTATTCAACCGGGGGATTTCCAGGCCGTTCAGGCGGATTTCCCTGACCTGAGCGGCAGTCCGGTGCAGCAGCTGTTCGAAGGCATTCTTTGAAAGTTTTGATTTGATTTTTGATTCCCGAATTTCAGCGGTCTTTTCTTCTATTTTTGCTTCCTGTTCTTTTTGACGGTTTCCCAGGCCTGCCAGTTTTTTGGTCTCACTTTCCAGATCATTGGACAGGATAACCTGTTTTTCCTCCAGCCTTTTGATTCGGGTAGAGATATTGATGACCTGATTGCCCCTCTGATCGATCTCCTTTTTTTCTTTATCAATTTCATTGGCCCTGTCCAGGGCCCGGACCCTTTCCTGTTCATTTTCCAGTCTGTTGATCAACAGGGCGATATGATTGATTTCCTTTTGAATGAGCAGGATACTGTTCTCACCGTCTCCGGAGAATTGTCCGAATTTTGACATGATTCGGTTTCGATGCTCCGGGTGTTCTTGGAAATATTTTAATAAAAAAGGAAAAATCTGGTCCTCTACCAGATTATAACGGTCGATGAGCAGGTTGAATTTTCTCTTGTTGAAATCGATACGCTCGATCAACTGGTTGGTTCTCTCCAATTTTTCGAATTCGGGAAATTTATTGGGTGCATATTCATCCAGGGTCAATACCTGGTTCTTCAATTCCCGCAGTTTCAATTCCATTTTTTGGAGCTCCCCGGGAATCCAGCTCTGGGGGAAGAGAATAACGCCGGTCAGTAATAAGCCCAAAAAAGTTGCTTGTCTTTTTTTCATTTTAATGTCCTCTCAATGATAATGAATTTTTATCAACCACTTGTTGATCGGTCCGGTACCCGAGCCGCACCATCTATGGGAAATTATATATCTATTTCCGGTAAAAAACAATAAAAAGTGGCAAGTGTTCCACTGCCTGAACCAATATTGTTGGGTCTGCGTAGCAATTATAGAAAACATATGGGATAATAGTGAATGACCAGGAGGTTAAATGAAACCAAAAAAGGACATGAAGCGTCGTGGTTTTTTGAAACATTCGGTATTCGGCATGGCCGGATTGGGTTTGTTGTCCGGTCCGACCGGTTTGAAATGTAATCAGGTCTCTGCAGACCTGAAACCGGAGCCGAAAATTCGGGAGTACCGTACCTTGGGGAGAACCGGGTTCAGGGTGTCGGATATAGGGGGTGGATTTCTTAAAGATGCGGGTTTGATCAAGGCCATGTTAACATCCGGGGTAAACTATATTGATACGGCCGAGAGCTACGGCAACCAGAAGGTTATCGGGGAGTCAATCCGGGATTTTGACCGAAAGAAAATATTTATCACCTCTAAACTGGAAATCAAGGAAGATGTCTCCAAGGAGGGATTCCTGAAGCGGACCCATACATGTCTTGAAGAATTGCAGACCGATTATATCGACTGCATGATGATGCACATGCCCGAGAAGCGTGAAACCCTGAAAACCGAGGGATTTCATGCTGCCATGGAACAGTTGAAGAAAGAGGGACGCATCCGTTTTGTGGGTGTATCCCATCACGGATCATTCTGGTTTCTCGATCCCGAAGAATCCATGGAAAATGTGCTCCTGGAGGCCGCTGCAGACGGGCGTTTTGATCTCATGCTGCTGGCCTACAATTTTCTCAAAATGGATGGCGGGCAGAAGGTTCTGGAGGTCTGCCAGCAAAAACAAATCGGAACCGCCCTGATGAAAACCAAACCGGTTAACACCTACCATAAAATTAAGTCACGGGTTGAGCAGTTGAAAAAAGAGGGTGAGAAAGTTCATGAACTCTATATGAAAGGGTTGGAACGGTATCAGAAAATAGCCCAGGGTGCCGAGGATTTCATCCGCAAGTATCACTTGTCAAATCCGGAGGACATTCGCAATGCAGCGGTTTGTTTTGTGCTCAGCGAGCCCCGGGTCAATACCGTGTGTTGTTCGATGCGAAATTTTGAAGACCTGGAAAGATTTGTTGGCCTGTCCGGACAGCGTCTGACCGGGAATGACCGGAAAATGCTGGCCGCTTATCAGACTCATTGCGGCCAGCTCTACTGCCGTCATGCCTGCGGACGCTGTGAGCCTGTTTGCCCACGGCAGGTCCCGGTCAATACCATCATGCGCTATGATCATTATTTTGTAGCCCAAGGCCGAGAAAAGGAAGCCATGGAATATTATGCCGCCATCCCCGGTAATAAAGCCGATAGCTGCCTGGAATGTTCCGGTTATTGCGAGGAGGCCTGTCCCTACGGGGTACCCATTCAGGGTATGCTGTGCATGGCCCATGAGAATTTATCCCTATCCCCTTTTTCCAAGGTGGGGAGTGTCAATTTTTGACTTGACATTTGGAATTTTGATCACTTATAATATCCCAAGGAGAGTCAAATGAAAAAATATTCACTATTGATCGTTTTTATTATTGGTGTCTCCTTTTTTATAAGCGCCCAGGAACCGGTTCTCAACCTGGGCAAGATTTACTTTCCCAGCTCATTTGTCCATGCCCAAAAAGACTATCAAAAAGGTACATACAGGGTTTTCCTGGCCACCACGGGTGAAGTTCCCTATTTTAAAGTCTTTAACCGCAAGAATGAGTTTCTATTTGAAGAGATGGCCATTGTCAAACCGTACACGGGAAAGTATAAGAAATTCAAATACAGGCTGAAAAAAGGAGTATTAAGGGGATATGAGTACTTCAGAATACGGGTGACCCGGCCGGATAATATTTATCTGGCATTTTTCTTTTTGAAAAAAAGAGTTGTCAAGGAAGAGAAACCCAAGAAGCCCCCGGAAGATAAATCAGCCACTGACTAATTGTCTTTGGTGGTATTGTCGGTGTAATAATAATCAACTATTCTGGACCGGTCCTCTTCAGTACAGAATTCAAGGGGTTCGGTGCCGGTCAGAAATGACTCCATAAAAGGATACAGACAATCCGGTGTGAGTAACGTGCCGGTATATTTATCAATTTCGACCATGATCACACCCGATGGTTTCCTGAACTGCTGGGTCTCATCATATGTTTCCAGGTATTTTTCCATGAATTTCACAAATACGGGACAGGCAGCCTGGGAGCCGGTTTCCTTATCACCCAGGGTTCTTTTGATATCGAATCCAACCCAGACCCCGACAGTGATGGAGGGGGCGAAGCCGATAAACCAGGCATCGGTATAATCGTCGGTGGTCCCGGTTTTACCGCCGATGGGAGCTTTCAGCCATTTGGCCCGCCAGCCGGTCCCGCTTTTAACCACCCCGCGCATTAGATAATTCATCAGGAACGCCGTATCCTGTTCAAGTGCCTGTTTGCGGTCCGGGAAATTTTCTTCGATGAGGTTGTTGTTCTGATCCCGGATGGCTCTGATCAGGTAGGGATTGACCCGGATTCCCAGGTTGGGAAATACTGTATAGGCAGCCACCATTTCATTTAAAGTGACCTCAAAAACCCCAAGGGAAATGGCCATATAGGGTTTGATATCCGAGGTGATCCCGAATTTCCTGGCATATTCGACGATTTTTTCCGGACCCAGTTGCTCTACAATCCGGGCGGTACAGGCATTTCTGGATAATTCGAATGCTCTCCTCAGGGTCAGGGGGCCCTTGAAACTCTTGTCTTCATTCTGGGGTTCCCATAACTCGTTCTGCCACTCGTCAAAGTAGGCAAAGGGTTCATCTTCGATGATGGTTGCCGGGGTGTAGCCGTTTTCCAGGGCAGCCGTATATACGATCGGTTTGAAGGTGGAACCGGTTTGACGAAGGGCCTGCGTGGCATTGTTCCACTTACTTTTTTCAAAGGAGTAGCCACCCACCATAGCCTTTATTTCTCCGGTCTTATTTTCCACCACCAGTATGGCGCCCTGTACTTCGGGCTCCTGTTCCAGGCCCAGATTCAGGGTTTTGGTTTTCTCATCGATATCCAGTATCTTGAAGAGTGTCACGTCCCCCTTTTTTAAAATCCGGTTCAGGGATTTCCGGGTCCAGGCCGCATCGGCAGCCTTCAGCTGCCCTTGACGGGTGTCCACTCGAATGATTGCCTGGCGGCTGTTGACACTGAGCACAATACCGCTGACGATATGGTCTTTTTCGAATTTCAGGTTTTTCCAGTCCGGGAGGACGTGCTCATTGATATCGAGTTGATTTTGCAGCAGATTGAATAGTTTATGATCCGTACGCCATCCCCTTCGTTTGCTCAAATTCCTCAGACCTTCCCTCAACGATGCCTCGGCCAATTTTTGCATCTCGGAATTCAGGGTGCTGTAAACTTTTAATCCTCCCTGGTAGAGGAGGATCTCACCGAACTTGGTTTCGATATATTTTCGGGTTTCCTCAAGGAAGTAATCGCCGATGGATTCTTTGACGGTTTCATGGGGCTCGCCGGGAAGTTCCTCCTTGATAGCCAGGTCATATTGGTTGCGGTCAATATAGTTGAGAAAAAGCATTCGCTGCAGTATCTGGTTTCTTTTTACCCGGCAGTTTTCAGGATTGGTAAACACATTGAAGAGCCGGTTGGGATTAGGATTGATGGCTGCCAGTAGAGTGGCTTCGGAAACGGTGATATCCTTGATGTGTTTTCCGAAGTAATACTGGGAGGCCGCTTCGACCCCGTAAACACTGGCCCCGAGAAAGATTTTATTCAGGTAGAAACTCAGAATTTGATCCTTGGAATATTTTCTCTCGATCTGAATGGCCAGCAGCATTTCGTTGAATTTCCGGGAAACGGATACTTCACGGGTCAGGAATAGATCCCTGGCTAACTGCTGGGTGATCGAACTGCCTCCGCCCTTTCTTTTTCCGAAAATGATTCCGGTTATGGCCCGGAAAACACCCTTGAAATTAATGCCCCAGTGGGAATAAAATTCCTTGTCTTCGGCGGCCACGAAGGCTTCCTTGACGATATCCGGTATTTCGGAACTTTTCAGCACTTTTCTTTTCTCAATTGCAAATTCCTTGATCAGCATGCCCTTGTCATTGTAAACAGTGGTCATGACCACCGGCTTAATATCTTCAAGGTTTTTGATCTGGTTGGGAAATCCCTTCTGGTAAACCAGAATGATTCCGACCAGGGAACCGATCAGCATGGTGAATACAATGCTGAGGAAAAACAGAATGATTTTCAGGTTTTTTAAAAGAAAATATTTCATATTCTATTTGATAGTATAACACAGCCGCAGGTTTTAGAAAAGTATCCCGGCCCGGGAAGGCCGTGAGGGCCTGAAAGACACCGGCTTTTTCAGGGGAGGGTGCGGAGGAAACTGCGCTTGGCGATTTCGGCCAGTAAAAATATGATCAGGGCGATCAGGATAAAATAGGGGTAGAGATCCCGGGCCCGGGAGTATTTTTTGGTAGAGACTTCGGATTTCTCCCAGCGATTGATTTCGGAGAATACCTGCTGCAGTGAATCCTTGTCTGTAGCCCGAAAATAGAGGCCGCCGGTGTCGTTAGCAATCTGCTGCAACAGGGCCTCATCGATCTCCACGTTTACCATGATGTACTGTCTGCGGCCGAACTGATCGGTAATGGGAAACCGGGCTTCTCCTCTTTTACCCACCCCGATGGCATACACTTTGATGTTGAAATCCCTGGCAATTTTGGCTGCATCCCGCGGATCGATTTCCCCCCGGTTGTTGACTCCGTCGGTCAGCAGGATAATGATTTTGGTTTTGGTCTTGGCATGGCGTATCCGGTTGACCGAGGTGGCCAGGGCCATACCCAGGGCCGTACCGTCTTCCAGCTCTCCGATGGAGGTTTCCCTTAGTACATATCTAAGTAATTCGTAATCAATGGTCAGTGGACACTTGGTGTAGGAGGTGCCGGCAAAAATCACCAGCCCGATCCGGTCGTTTTGTCGCTCATTGATAAAATTGGATATGACATCCTTGGCCACTTCCAGTCGGTTCTTGGGTTTGAAGTCTATCGAGGCCATGGAACCGGAAATGTCCAGGGTAATAAGGATATCAATCCCCTGCTTCTTTTCAATCTGATAATAATTCATCAGCTGGGGCCTGGCCAGAGCCAGGATGAATAAGACCAGGGCCAACAGTTTGAAGAAAAATAAATTTTTGGTCAGGCGCACTTTCAGGGACTGGCTGGAATCTGCCAGCAGTTTCTTGGAGGAAAAGAAAACAAAGCGTTTTCCCCTTTTTTGCATGAGGAAATGCCAGTAGATCAGCACCGGGACCATGATCAGCCCGATTAAAACAAGTTTATTGTGCCATTGAAACATCTTGGTCTTTATTTTCCTCGATTACGATGGCTTTTTGTATTGATATGATGGACTCGATCCCGGACTTTACTGCTTCAAGATCCGAGGAACCCGGCCGGAATTTGGCAAATTTCACCAGATCCGCTGTGGCGAATATAAATTCAAGGTTCTGTTGGATGGTGGTATTTTCTTCATTACGCTCCACATACATCATGGTTTCGGCAGTGGTCAGATCCTCGGCATTGAATCCGTATTCCCGTTGGAGATAATTTTTGATTATTTCGGTTAAGGCGATGAAAAATTGTTTTGCCCGGCCTTTTTCAAGCCAATTCTTTTTGAATAGTTCACTGATGGATGATTCCAGTTCTTCCAGGGGAGAGAGAAGGAGTAGGGGCCTGGATTTTGTCTGTTGCTTTTTCTTGCGGATAAACAGGAAAATTAAAACCACCAGTAAACCCAGGGCCAGAAGTAAAAAGGCATACTTTAAGACATAAAACGGATTGCCCCGAATGGAAATCAAGTCCTTGATATCCTTGATGTCTTGATCTGATTTTTCCAATACGGATTTTATTTTGATATCCAGTGAATTGGTCGTTTTTTCCTCAACAATTTTGTGATCTCGGATCGTTTTTACCCGAAAGGGCCCGATGGTATGATTCCCGGTTGAAAAAAAAGAGACCACCTCATGGATTTCGAATACGGTGTGCTCCCTGGATTTCCGGCCGGGGAAATGATGCTTTGAAATCGATTCGAAGTTTTTCTCAAGAATATCCACTTGGATATTATTGATTTCCAGAGTGGTTTTTACGACAATTTTCAGGGTAATCCGGTCCCCGATGGTGGCGATATTTTCAGATGCGGACAGGGAAACCTGGAGTTCAGGATACAGCAATCCGGTGGCAAGCAGGAAAAAAAGCAGTAAAGGCAGTATGGTTCTCATTTTTGATATTTTTTCTTTCTTCTCAGAAAGAAATTAAACAGGGGTTTTTCGTAATCTTTTTCCCGGTCAATATTGATGTGATCCACATTGTATTTATTGAAAAGTTCGGTCAGGAAATCACGGTTTCCATTCAAAATGTCCTGGAATTTCTGCCTGGTTTTTTTTAAAGAAAAATCCGTAAAAAATTCCTGTCCACTTTCACAATCTTTTAAAATGAATAACCCTTTTTTAGGGGGGACCAATTCCCTCTGATCCGATATGTTAATCGCAATCAGATCATGTTTCTGGCTGGCAATTTTAAGGGATTTGGTAAAACCGCTGTCAATGAAATCGGATATCAGGAATATGATGGCCTTTTTTTTGATCACCTTGTTTAAATACACCAGACCGTTATCAATGGATGTTCCCTTGCCTTCGGGTTTAAATGTCAGGATTTCCCGGATGATTCGCAGCAGATGGGTTTTTCCCTTTTTGGGAGGGATGTAGCGTTCGATTTGATGGGTGAATATAAGTAAACCGACCTTATCGTTGTTGAGCATGGCCGTAAAGGAAATAATGGCCGAGATTTCCGCGGCAATTTCTTTTTTGCTCTTGGCTCCGGAAAAGAATCCAAGGGAGGCAGACAGGTCAATGGCCAGGATAACGGTTAATTCCCTTTCCTCAACGAATTGCTTGATATATAGCTTTCCCATTCTTGAGGACACATTCCAGTCAATAAAGCGGATATCATCCCCGAAGATGTATTCCCTGACCTCCGAAAACTCCATGCCCCGACCCTTGAAGGCCGAGTGGTATTCACCGGCTAGAGTCTCTTTGGAGGATTTTTTGGAGATGATTTCGATTCTCTTTATTTTTTTAAAAATTTCAGTTGATATCATTACCGATTATTGGCCCCGGGCCGTTAGGCCATTATATAAAAAATTTAAAAAAAATTCAATCCGGTTATTACTGATTTAAATCCGATTGGATTGGTTTATTTTTCATTTCGGTTGTGTTATAATACCGCTATATAAGGCAGTGGAGATGGAAAATTCAATTGATTATATGGTCAAATGCTGGCGTTGTATGGCCGAATTTAATGCCATGGAAGCCACTTTCTGCAACCATCCCGGCCCCTCGAAAATTTGTCCCTTTTGCCTGGCCTGTTTATGCCAAGCCCCTGAGAAATATCAGCAAAAATTTTGGGAAAACAGCCCCCGGGAGTTGCTGAAAGAAAAACTGGTCATGGAGAACAAGGCCAGTATGAAACTGGGTGAGATTTTAATCAGGGCCGGGAAGATTACCACGGTTCAATTGAAGGATGCCATCTATAAACAAAAAGTGATCCGCAAGCCTCTGGGAGAAATTATTATCATGATGGATTTACTCACACCGGATGAATTGGAATTGTACCTGATTGACCAGAAGCAGATGGACGATATCGAGCTGAAGGACCTTAAAATAAATGTCGGCCTGGTTGAACGGATCGGGATTGATTTCTGTTCACTTAACCGGGTCATACCCCTGGAGATCTTTACACTGGACAATGTGGAAGTCCTTCGCCTGGCGGTCACGCCGGGGGTGGATTTGAGCCAGTTGAAAATGAATGAACGGATCAAGGAGTTTACTGTGATTTCCTATAGTGCCAGCCCCGAGGAAATCGACAGTGTCCTGCGCACCTTCAAAGGAGATGTGGATGATAAGGACATACTGGTACTGGATGATGAGTCGGACCGTAAAACGGATCCCGGCTAATGAAAAACCCGATCCAGGAGCCGTTTCAGAATAAAACTCGCCGCTGATTTGGGATTTCCCTCACTCCGGACCGGGGGGCCGATACAGGAGGGACAGCCGCGGCTGCAATTACAGTTTTCGATACTCTGTAAAACCAGATCCAGAAGTTCCTCTATTTTTTCATACAGGACCTCTGAAAACCCAATGCCATTGGGATAATTGTCATAAATATAAATATTGGGCTCGAATTGATAGATTGTTTTTTCAGCTTTTTGAAGGATCATTTTTTTGGCGGTATTGAGGTTGATTTTCGATTTACTGATGTTGTCTTCAACGGACACACCGACATCCCGGGGAGCACACATCAGGATAACCGTACTGCTGTGCCTAAGCAGATGGGCAATCCCATAAACCGCTTCCACTTTTTCTTCCGGTGAAATATCAACAGACCGAATTAATTCTTCCTTGATGGTGATCCAGAAAGCAGTGGTATGCATTTCCTGCTGGGGAAGTTGAAGATCGCCGGCACCGACGTTTTCATTGGTGAAATATTTTAATTTCTTGAATCCCACCACTTGAGAAAACACATGAACATCACCGTAGGAAAAATGATAGTTGGCCTGGCGGGTATCATCAAATAAATCCAGAATGGAAATTTTAGTATGGGTAATGGCATCGGTATAATAGTCCGAGTCGGACTGGCGGACATAGGCTTTCCGGTTTTCGTAGTCAAATTCCTCCACAACATACTGTTCCCCTTCCAGGATATAGATGGCTTTGGCATGAAGGGTTTCCAGTGCGGAGGAAAAATCCACTTCGGCAATGACCTTATGTTCACCGGTGCGGTCCACCACTACAAAGTTGTCCGAGGTGATGCGGTTGATGCTCACCGCATCCGCCGGGTACCCCTCTTCGGTCCAGAACCATTTGTCCTGTTTTTTAAATAGCACTTTGTTTTCAGCCAGGTAATTCAGGATTTCTTCCAGGTTTTCCCGGCCGAAATATTCGGTTTCAACAAAGGGAAGTTCAAAAGAGGCGCATTTGATATGTTCGATCAGAATGGTCAGATTATCCGGATTAATCCGGCCTATTTCCGGGGACCTGCCGGTAAAATATTCGGGGTGATTGACGATGAACTGGTTGACCGGGGAGGATGAGGAAATCAGGATGCCAATGGATTTTGAAGAGCGCCTGCCGGCTCTTCCCATGCGCTGCCAGGTTGAGGATATGGTGCCCGGATAGGCAGCCAGTATAGCCACATCCAGGGAACCGATATCGATTCCCAGTTCCAGGGCATTGGTGGATACCACGGCCCGGATCTTACCTTCCCGCAGTCCTTTTTCTATTTCTCGTCGTTTATGGGGGAGATAACCGCCCCGGTATCCCCGGATTTTGCCCCGGTCGGTCAGTCCCTTTTCAAAATCGCTCTTCAGGTACTTGACCAGGATTTCGGTGATAAGGCGGGTATTGGCAAAAGTGATGACCTGAAGATCATTCTTCAAAATTATGCCGGCAATTAACCGGGTAATTGACACATAGGATTTACGGATACCCAGCTGTTTGTTGACTACCGGGGGGTTGAAGAAGACGATGTATTTTTCACCATGGGGGGAACCGCTCTGATCAATCAGAACCACTTCCTGCTCGATCAATCCCTGAGCCAGTTCTCTGGGATTGGCAATGGTGGCCGAGGACATGATGAATACAGGATCGGAACCGTAGAACCGACATATCCGCCTCAGGCGGCGCATGATATTGCTCATATGGGAACCGAAAACCCCGGTATATGAATGGAGTTCATCGATGATGACATATTCAAGGTTTTCGAACAGATTGATCCATTTGGTGTGGTGGGGCAGGATACCGGAATGCAGCATATATGGATTGGTGAGGACGATCTGGGCATTTTTGCGGATTGATTTTCGCATGCTTTGGGGGGTATCACCATCATAAGTGTAAAGTGCCAGTCGGTCTCCGAGTAGCCGGTTTAACTCAAATAACTCCGATAATTGGTCCTGGGACAGGGCCTTGGTGGGAAATAAATATAGTGATTTAGAGCTGGGTTTGTTATTCAGGGCATTCAGGGTAACGGCATTGTATATCAGGGTTTTTCCAGAGGCCGTGGGAGTAGCGACCACCACATGCTTTCGGTTCAGAATTTCATTGATGGCCTGGGTCTGATGGGAGAATAATTGTTTGATTCCTTTCTTTTTATAGACTTCCACTACCTCGGGATTCAGATTTTCCGGAAAATCGAAAAACTCACCCGGAAAGGCATCAATCTTGAAAATGCTGGCCTGGCTCAAGAGGTCATTCTTCAGCTTCAGGATATCCTTCAAGGCCCGTTCGATTTTAATATTTTTATCCTCATCCATGCTGCTAAGATAGCATAAAAAAAACCAATAGTAAAATACTGGCTTTAAAAAAACATGTGATGATATCTCGCTCATATATATATGACAAAGATGTTGTAATATAATTGACATTTTCAACAATCTATATTACTATTTATATGGATAAGGAGAAATGATTATGAATCACCAAGCGTTCACACTGAAGTCGAACAGCGTCATTGAGGCCAGTGTCAGCCTGGCCCGTGAATATGGCCAGCAGGAAGTCCATCCCCTCCACCTGGCCCGTGCGATATTATCGGATTCTGAAAATATGGTTCCGGAAGTGATCAAAAAAATAGGCATAGATGTTTCGCAGATTGGCAACCGGCTGGAAGAAGAGATAATTAAAATCCCGGTAGTACAGGGTGCAGATCAGTATGTCGGTAAAAGTTTCAAGGATGTACTTCAGCATTCCGAGAAAATTTCCAAACAATTTAAGGATGATTATATATCAACCGAGCACCTTTTCATTGCCATCCTGGAAAAAAAGGGAGAGGCTGCGGATGTATTAAAATCCGAAGGTATCACCGTTGAAAAATTTTATGAGGCTCTGATGCAGATCCGGGGAACCCAGAAAATCACCGATCAGAATCCCGAGGAAAAAATGCAGGCCCTGAAAAAGTATTCCCGCGACCTGGTTCAACTGGCCCGGGAGGGCAAATTGGACCCTGTGATCGGCAGGGACGAGGAAATACGCCGGGTCATGCAGGTGCTGGTAAGAAGGAAAAAAAACAACCCGGTATTAATCGGGGAAGCGGGTGTGGGAAAAACCGCTATAGTGGAGGGGATCGCCCTGCGTATCGTTCAAAAAGATGTCCCGGAAGTACTGAAAGACAAGCGAATTGTGTCCCTGGAAATCGGAAGTCTGCTGGCAGGGGCAAAGTATAGGGGAGAGTTTGAGGATCGGTTAAAAGCGGTTATCAAGGAGGTCACGGAATCGGATGGTGAAATCATTCTTTTCATCGATGAACTTCATACTATTGTGGGTGCCGGAGCCGCCGAAGGGGCGGTGGATGCCTCCAATATGCTCAAGCCATCCCTGGCCAGGGGAGAATTGAGGGCCATCGGTGCTACGACTTTGAATGAATACAAAAAATACATTGAAAAGGATCCGGCCCTTGAGAGGCGGTTCCAACCGGTTTTTGTAAAGGAACCCTCGGTTGAGGAAACCATTTCCATTTTAAGAGGGTTGAAAGAGAAGTATGAAATACACCACGGTATCAAGGTGACTGATGCGGCCCTGATCTCGGCAGCCACCCTGTCCAACCGCTATATCAGTGACCGTTTTCTGCCCGATAAAGCCATTGACCTGGTGGATGAAGCCTCTTCCAGGCTTCGAATCGAGATGGATTCCCTGCCCGAAGAACTGGATGAACTGGAACGAAAGATCATGCAACTGGAAATTGAGAAACAGGCCCTGAAAAAAGAAAACAGTTCCGATGCCAAAGAAAAGTTAAAAATTCTGGTCAATGATCTGGAGGATCTGAAAGTAAAGAGCAGCCATATTAGGGAACACTGGAAACAGGAGAAGACATTGATCGGTCGCCTGCAGGATTTGAAGGCGGAGATTGACGAACTGAAGAATCAGCAGCAGGATGCCGAGCGTAGGAACGACTATGAGCGTGCCTCCCAGATCCAATACGGGGATATTCCGGAGAGAAACAGCCAGATCGATACCGTTCAAAAAGAGCTGAAGAAATTGCAGAAAGAAAAAAAAATATTGACCGAGGAGATTACCGAAGATGATATTGCCGAAGTGGTTTCCAAGTGGACCGGTATCCCGGTCAGCAAGATGTTGAAGGGGGAAAAGGATAAATTATTGCGAATGGAAGAGGTATTGAAAAACCGGGTGGTGGGACAGGATGAAGCTGTTGAGGCGGTATCGAGGGTAATCCGGCGTAGCAAGGCCGGGCTGAATGACCCGGGCCGTCCAATTGGCAGTTTTTTGTTTCTGGGGCCCACCGGGGTAGGCAAGACCGAACTGGCCAAAACCCTGAGTGAATTCATCTTTAACAGTGAAAAGGCCATGATCAGACTGGATATGTCCGAATATATGGAAAAACATTCGGTGGCCAAGCTCATCGGCGCCCCGCCGGGTTATGTGGGATATGAGGAAGGGGGGCAGCTAACCGAGGCAGTCAAGCGCAGGCCTTATGCCTTGATTCTGCTGGATGAGATCGAAAAAGCTCACCCCGATGTGTTTAATATTCTGCTCCAGATCCTGGAGGACGGACGACTGACCGATAGTAAGGGAAAAACCATTAATTTCGCCAATGCCATTGTGATCATGACTTCCAACCTGGGTTCTGAAATTATTCAGAACAAAACCGACTATGAAGCCATTAAAAAAGAGTTGGATGAACTGCTGTTTAAATATTTCAAGCCGGAATTTCTCAACCGCATCGATGATATCATCACTTTCAGGCCACTGTCTCCGGAAATCATCAAAATAATTGCCCGGATCCAGATCGGATACCTGGCGCGGCAGCTCCAGAATTTAAACATAAAAATAGAGGTGACCGATGCCGCCCTGGACATGATTGCCCGGAAGGGATTCAATTCTTCCCTGGGAGCCCGGCCCTTAAGGCGGGTCATTCAGCGGGAAATCCAGGATAAGCTCTCAATCCTGATACTGGAAGGCAAATTGAAATCCGGTTCCTCAATCAAAGTTGATTATCAAAAGGACCAATTTACCTTTGAATAAAAAGGGAGTGAAGCTCCTATTTTTCCTGGGATTTTAATAGAAGTTCGCCGGCTGATATTTTTTTAAACAGGTTAAAATCGATTCTTAGTTCATGTAATTCAGGAGTGCAGACTTCTTTTTGATACAAAAGGTAAAGTTCCAATTCTTCCGGAATTAACAGCCCCATCATGATCAGAATTTCACCGATTTTTTTCTTGTATACCTGTTGTTTTTCAATGGCCTCGTCCAGGTGGTGTTCACTGATTTTTTGGACGCTTAACAGGATTTCTCCCAGTCTTTGGTGAGTCTTATTTTCCATAGGCAATTCCAACCAGGCCTCCCAGAACCAGGGGGATCATGAAGCATAAAGACAGACAGAGACTTCCCTTTCGGGCAATGGCACCCAGAACCGGAAGGGCGGTCATGCTGGTGCTCAGAAAAAATATGGTTATCCCAAGGGTGACCGTGGATATGATGATGGCTATGAAGGCGGTTTGATGGTTGTTGGCTTTCCTGCTGCCTGAAAACCCGGCCACAAAAGAACCCACAACCGGCAGCCAGAACAATACAAAAGCAAGGATCCACATCACCAGAACCGTGGGTAATAGATTTGTTTGAGATAATTTAGAAAGCGATGACATGCTCAGCTATACCTTTTATCCGATATAAGCCTTTTCCATCCCTCCCCAGCTGCTCAATATATACAACTGCCTTCCTTTCCATTCCACCTAAAAAAACTGGGTCTTTTATAGACTATTGTTATTATATCCTAGCAATATTCCTGCCAAATTCATAAAAAGTAGATTGTATTTTATTTTATGCCGGAAAATCCGGAATGTTTCCAAAACGTTGATAACAGGCTGTTCTGAGTCTAAGATTGCGATCCGATTCAAACCTCGTAATCCGGACCATGACCGGGATGTGTCAGCGGAGCTATTTGGTTGAACGAAGATTATAAACTGTCTATAAACTGTATTTACTGAGTTTATAAACAAATGGTTGAAAAAAATGATTTCCTGATATAAAATATGGTTATGAAATATTTACTATACTACGTGGATGGGTTCATTAAAAAATTCCCACTTCGAAAAGCCTCATTAACCATCGGAAGGGGAGAAGAGAATGATCTCTGGATGGATGATGATTTCTTGTCCAGAAAGCATTTGAAGGTCCAGGTTAAAGAAAATCATATCATCATCAATGATTTACATTCGACCAATGGGACCTATGTCAATCATGCCAAAATAAACCAGGCTGAGATTCAACTGGATGATTCTTTCAGGCTGGGCAGCTTGGAGTTCTATTTGAAAGAAGGATCGGATAAGGAATTTAAGACCGTAGCAGAATTGATTCCGATTTTCAGTAAAATCAAAAAAGATCATGAAAAGAATTTCAACGGGGAAAAAACCCGTTATATCCAGGACATTTTCCATGAAACCTTGAAGCAGTTTTTACACAGCGGCTTGAAGAAAAACGATCTGAATGAATTATTGCAGGAACTGTCCTCCTATTTGATCAACCTGAATGTCCCCGGGAGTTTTTATCTGATCTCCCGGGAGGGAAAGGATTTCAATATACAGATGGCGGTAGATGATAAATCCGAGACACTGGACTGTTTAAAAAGGATAATCAAGAAAAATGTGAAGTTTCTGGTTAAAAATTTGAGCGGTATCCCGCTACCCAAGAAAATGGGATATTTTAATGCCTATCCGGTGAATGTGGCTACAGAACAAACCGTGTTGATTTATCTGTCCCCGGGAGAGCATTCGAATCAAAGTAAAAAACTTGAAAAATTTATGATCATTTTGGCCAAAGAACTCTCTCTCCTGATGCAATTGTTGATGGAAAAAAAAGAGTTGTTCCGGGAGCCTTCGAACACCTTTGAGGAGAAAAAACCCGATTTTAAATATTCGATAGGAATTGTGACCGGAAGTCCCGTCATGAAAGATCTAATCAAGCAGACTCGAAAAATTGCCAACAGTGATCTCTTCATTTTGATCCAGGGAGAAAGTGGCACTGGCAAAGAGCTATTTGCCAAGTTGATCCATTATTGTTCGAAAAGAAGACAGCAAAAATTTGTGGCCATCAACTGTGCGGCTATCCCCGATAATTTATTGGAGTCGGAATTGTTTGGATATGAAAAAGGTGCTTTTACCGGCGCTTTCAAGAATAAACCGGGAAAACTGGAACTGTCTTCCGGAGGGACACTGGTCCTGGATGAAATCGGGAATATGCCTCTGTCCCTGCAGGCAAAGCTATTGAGAGCCCTGCAGGAATATGAGTTTTACCGGCTGGGAAGTTCGACTCCCATTAAGGTGGATCTGCGGATTATCTCATTGACCAATTTAGATATAAACCAGATTTTGGGTGAGCATAAAATTCGGGAAGATCTGTATTACCGCCTGGCCCATCATGTGATTTCCATACCGCCCCTGAGGGAAAGAAAAGAGGACATCTCCTCCTTGATCACCCATTTTACCCAGGTATACAGTAAAAAAGCCAATAAGGAAATTAAAAGTTTTTCACTGCCCGCCTTTGAGATGTTGAAAAAATATGACTGGCCCGGAAATGTCAGGCAACTTGAAAATGAAATCAACCGGCTGGTGAACCTGTGTGATGACGGGGATGTGATCCGCGATGATATGATCTCCGTCACGATAAGAACCCGGACCGGTAAAGCCCAGGCCAATGGGTTTTCTTTTTCAGGCCATGAGACAAAAAACGAAAAACAGTGGATTTTAAAGTTACTGGAAAAAAACAAATGGAATAAATCAGAAACCGCCCGGGAAATGAATATGACCTACCAGGGACTGCATAAGAAGATGAAGCGGCTGGGGATCAAAAAGAAGAAATAAGCGGCCGGGATGAAATTGAAGAAACCAGGAATTTTACTGTTTTCGTTGATGGCTTGGTTTTTCCTCAATGCTTGCTCCCGGACCCAGCAGATCATGGTGAATCCTTTGGATTCCCCGGGGGACCTGAAAGCCGGAAAGATTCAGGACCAAGGACATTCAGATGAACCAATGGTCATTTACGAAGAAGTAGAAGAGGGAGGGATTAAAAAATCAGTTGATTTCGGGCCTTTTCTGGAGGACCAGGAAGTCCAAACCGGGGTGGCTTCGTGGTACGGAGGCAAATTTCACGGCCGCCGTACCGCCAATGGCGAGATTTACAACAAGCACCGCCTGACCGCTGCCCACCGTACCCTGCCTTTCAATTCCATTGTGGAAGTGGTCAATCTGGATAACCGAAAAAAGATCATTGTGCGTATCAATGACCGGGGACCCTTCATTAAAAATCGCATCATTGATCTTTCCTTGAAGGCAGCCAGAATGCTTGACATGACTGAAAGGGGCACGGTACCGGTCCGCATCCGGGTGATTCAGGCCGCTTCTGTCTCCGGTTCTGCCATGTCTCCTGATCCCGGAAAGGGCTATTGTCTGCAGGCCGGGGCTTTTGCCAGCGAGGCCAATGCCCGGAGTTTGTTAAAACGATTAAATGCGGATCAGAATCAGCTCAAATTTAATATGGTTTTTCAAAACGATTTTTATAAAATTATTTCCGAAATGATCTCCACCCGACAGTCAGCCGAGAAGTGGCTGCGCATTCTGGCCCGGAATGGGTTTGACGTATTTATAAAAGAGTATTATTAGCAGTCAGGGAAAGGTCGTCCGATGGAGGTTACAGTAAAGACAACAAGGTCAGGAATATGAAAGTTCCCAGGATGGCCAGGACCAGGAATTGAATGGCCGGACGGTAGCGATCCGGTGTGTACGTTTTATCGACAGATTTTTCAACCAGGATATAGGGGTTTTTGCCGAAAGCCACCAGCTTATCCACCAGACCAAAGGCCTGTTTCTCCACCCAGTCAAAGATATTGGATATAGAATCAACAAACAGCTTGCGGGCCAGTTTGGACGGCCGCCGGTAGAACCAGTCGGTGTCCAGGGAGATGGTAGCATGGGGTTCCAGTTTTTTGCGCAGAATCCAGAAGCCAATAAAGGTGAAAATTAAAATCTGTATCGCTTCCACCAGATGGTGGCTGGTGAAAGGATTCCAGTTGTGAAGATGGTAGGTGGGCAGGTATTGATATAGAAGTGAAGGGGCAATTCCGTGCAAAATACAGAAAAAAGCCACGATAGCCATACCGATATGCATATTGGCTGGCGGCTTCTGGACCTTCACGTTTTTATCCTTTTTAGTGGAGAACCAGGTAAAATAGGGAAGCTTGATGCCTACGCTGAGAAAAGTTCCCACCGCAGCCAGGTTCAGGAACAAATAGGCCAGGCTGTAATGGGCTTCCAGTGCACCGGCCACCACCATGGACTTGCTGATGAATCCGTTAAACAATGGAAATCCGGAGATGGAAAAGGCAGCGATCATGTAAAGCCAGAAAGTCCTGGGCATGGCCCGGTACAATCCCCCCAATTCGGTCAGTTTGCTCTTGCCGGTGGTGTGCAAGACCATACCGGCCCCCATGAACAGCAGGGCCTTGTACAGGATATGGCTGAAAGCATGGGCAGCCGATCCATCCATGGACATGAAACTTCCGATGCCCACTCCGGCGACCATATAGCCTACCTGGCTGATGATATGATAGGCCAGGATTCCCCGGATATCATTGGATAAAATAGCGAAAATAACCCCGTAAACCGTCATGATGGTTCCGAAGATCAATAAGATTTCCCAGCCCGGGAATAAACGAAGCAGCACGTAAACGGCGGACTTGGTAGTGAAAGCACTCAGAAAGACAGCGCCGGTGACCGTGGCTTTGGGATAGGCATCCGAAAGCCAGGCATGGAGCGGAGGCACAGCAGCATTGATGACCACACCCAGCAGGATAAGCCAGGATGAAAATGATCCCGGTGACAATTTTCCGGATATCAATATATTTCCAGGCAGGATTGAAATATGCATGATGATACCGGCGAACAGTAATCCGCCTCCCAGAACATGGTATAGCAGGTAGCGCATGCCGGCTTTCCGGGATTCAGGGGTGCGCCTGGCCCATATCAGGTAGGTGGAGGCCACGGCCATGATTTCCCAGTACATGAAGAGGGTAAAGAAATCACCGGCAAAGGTCACCCCGATGGCACTCCCGGCATACAGGAGTGCGGCTACTTGCTGTCCGGTTTCCCTGATATGAAAGGAATAAATACTCCCGGCAAAGGCAATGAAAGCAAAAATGATTCCGAATATCCGGCTCAAGGTATCAATTTTGAAGATGATGAGCGGGTAATTCATGATCTGAAGGGTAGTCTGGGATCCGTCCGGCAGGACCATTATCTGGGCCAGGGTGGCCAGGGTAAATACCAGCATGGCCACCGGACGGATTTTCCGGGTTAAAAAGGGAAGCAGGCAGGCGCCGGCAATCATGATAAAGGCAGGGGGAATTACCCATTCAGTCAGCATCGTAATAGTCCTCTTTTTGATTCAAAAATAACTTTCCCAGGGTTTTCGCCACCACAATCAGGGCCAGGCAGCCAGCAAATCCAAACAGAATCCAGAAAGCCGGAATTTGATTCCACCAGTGATGATGACCGGAATCATGATGTGTGCTGAATTCAACCACCAGGGAAGACAGGGTCAGCAACGACAGCCCGATCCAGTACCATTTTTTCATTATCCCACCACTCCTGTTATATTGGAGGCGATTTTTGTGGCCAGCTGATAGAAATGCAGCCAGAGATCCGGATAAAGGCCGAAAAGCAGTGAAAGGATTGCTGTAATCACCAGGGGGACCACCATGAAGGGACTGGCCTCTTTTTTGCCTTCCAGATTCCGGGGTTCTCTGAAAAAAGACCGGTAAATAATGGGAAAGAAATAGGCGGCATTCAGCAAACCGCTGATCACCAGGATAAACAATGGGATCAGATTATCCGATTGAATGGAACCCAGTCCCAGATACCATTTACTGACGAATCCGTTAATGGGCGGTATTCCGGCCAGCCCGATGGCGCCCATGGTAAAAGCCCCCATGGTCCAGGGCATGATCTTACCGATACCATCCAGTTCACTGATATTCTCACGGTGCAGGTTCACATATATGGCCCCGGCGCAAAAGAAGAGAGTAATCTTCATGGTAGCATGAAAAGCGATATGCATCATGCCGCCGGTGAATCCGGCCGGGGATAATAGGGCAGCTCCCAGAACAATGTAGGACAGGTGGCCAATGGTGGAATAGGCCAGCAGTCGTTTCAGGTTATCCTGTTTGAGAGCGATTAAAGAAGCCAGAATAATGGTAATTCCGGCCAGAACCAGGAGTATATGGTTTAGACCGAATTGGCGCATCAGGGACGGTCCGAACACAAAACCCACCAGACGAATAACCCCGAAAACACCGGATTTCACCACGGCGACCGCATGCAGAAGGGCACTCACCGGGGTTGGGGCAGCCATGGCTGTGGGAAGCCAGCTGTGAATGGGCATGATCGCTGCCTTTACCCCCACTCCCCCCAGGAATAGCAGGAAGAGAATGGTGGCGATTGACGGTGACAGCAGGTCTTGGGGAAAAAGTCCGCCAGCCTTGAAATCCAGGGTACCGGCAATCTGATAAGTGATCAGGGTGGCGGCTATCAGTAACAATCCGGCAGAGAGTGTATATAGTAGATATTTGCGGCCGGCGCGGATGGCTACCGGTGTTTCCTTGTGAATAACAAGGGGATAGGTGGCGATGGTCAGGATTTCATAAAATATGATAAAGGTCAGCAGGTTGGCTGAGAAGGCAATACCGATGGTGGCGGACAGGCAGACCGCAAAAAAAGCAAAATACCGGGTTTGCTTGTGTTCGTTCAATCCCCTCATATAGCCAATGGAATAAAAAGAAGTGAAGATCCACAGCCCGGATGCGATCAGGGCAAAAAACACACCGAAGGGGTCGGCTTTCAGGGCCAGTTTGATTCCCGGGGCCAGTTCGAACAGGCTGATTTCCGCGGTCCGGTTGGCCACTGCTCCGGGCAGCAGGGTCAATACCAGGCCGAATTTTACCAGACTGGCTGAAATGGTCCAGAATTCACGCAGGTTTCGATTCCGGGTACTGAAGAGTATCAGGGGAACCGCCACCAGCGAAACCAGAACCGCCAGTATCGGGGTCAATGAGTGGTATATTTCTGCGCTGTTCATTGTTTTTTACCCCATTCCCCCCGGAATAATCTTTTGGATGATACCCTTTACGATAAAGGCATTGAGCAATCCGATAACCAGGATGGCGATGGCCAGAATGATTGTGGGGACCAGCATGCTTGGATAGGCCTCTGATCTTTTTATTTTTTCGGTTTGGTTCTTTTCGGCATCAAGTGGCCTCAGGTAAATTTTTTCCAGGATTCGGAAGAAATAAACCGCATTCAACAAACTGCTGATGAGAATAACGGTCAGAAATATCCAGTTCGAGTTTTTTATGGTGCCCAGGGCCAGGTACCATTTGCTGAAAAATCCCACAGTGGGAGGAAGGCCGACCATGGAAAGTGCGGCTACGGTAAAGGCAGCGGTTGTCCAGGGCATCTGTTTCCGGATAGAATCAGTGAATCGATTGATGTTGGAGTGTCCCAGTTTGATCCTGAAATTTCCTGCCACCAGAAACAGGCAGGCCTTCATCAGCGCATGGTTCATGACATGAAGTACTGCCCCGATCAGACCCAGCGGGTTGGCCAAACCGATACCCAGTCCGATATAGCCAACCTGAGCAATGCTGCTGTAGGCCAGCATGCGTTTCATTTCCTTCTGGGCAATGGCCATGATCGAACCGTAAATGATGCCGATGGCAGACAACCAGCCGAGTACCTGGGTCAGAGGGAGCATTTTATTGACCAATGAAATCCCGAATATGAAAAACAATATCCGGATGATGACATAAGCGCCGATTTTGGTACCGGTCGGAGCGACCAGTGCGGCTGTTGAAGAGGGGGCATAGGTGTAGGAATCCGGCAGCCAGCCATGAAGGGGAAACATGGCCATTTTAATGGCCATTCCAATGACCATCAGAATAAGGCCCACGATTACCGTGTGTTCCTGGTAAATATGGGGCAAGATCATCTTGATGTCTGCCATATTCAGGGAACCGGTAGTCATAAACAGGAATCCGGTACCCAGTAAATAAAATGAGGCACCAATGGTGCCCATGATCAAGTATCTGAAGGCGGCGATCGGTGATTTTTTCTCACCGATGGCGATCATACCGTACAGGGCCAGGGAGCTGATCTCCAGGAATACGTAAAGATTGAAAAAATCCCCGGTCAGTACAATGCCGTTGAATCCGCAGAGCATCAGCATTACCACGGCATAATAGGGTGTTCGCTTATTCGGGTGTTCATTTTCGACTACCCGTTTGCTGTGAATCAAAACCAGAAAAGCGATCGAGTTGATAACCAGGACAATAAATGCGGAAAGCGGATCCAGAACATATTCAATTCCTATGGGCGGTGCCCAGCCACCGAAAAAATAGCGGACAGATCCTTTTTGCAGGACCAGCAGTATATTGTAAACCGATATAAACACGGAAATCAGCGAGGCCAGCAGGCTGAACGGGAAGGCGATCCAGTTTTTTCTGGAGGCAATAATGGGGATCAGTGCACCCGTACCCAGAAATATCAGCGGTATCAAAGCGGGTGTGTTACTCAGTGTCATCCTCCTTTTTCAGCTTTTTGGACAGTATGCTTTCATCCAGGGTTTTGTAGCGTTTGTAGATACTGATGACCAGTGCAAAAGCCACGCCAATAGTGGCCACACCCACCACAATGGCGGTCAGCATGAGGGTATGGGGCAGGGGATTTATGTATTTCGACGTATCGGTGGCACCGATGGCCGGATCCAGAACCGGAACCGTGGCACCCCACTTTGAGGAGGTTGCAATGTAGAAGATAATGATCGAAACCTGAAAGATGGTCATGCCGATGAGTTTTTTAACCAGATTTTTTTTAAAAATCATCCCCCAGAGTCCCAGGGTCATCAGGGCAAACATGAACCAGTAGGCGTAATGCCCCAGAAAAAAATCAAGCATCGGGATCTCCTTCCAACAGGTCATCGTATATGGCGACCAGGATGCCCATCACCGCCAGTCCGACACCAATCTCAACCAGCAACACCCCGATGAACCGGGTGTGAGAGGCAATTTCGGACAGGGATAAAAATTCATAATTGAGAAAGGTTCCGCCCATCAGCATGGCAGTAAAACCTGTGGCAAAATAGATCAGCACTCCGATGGAGCCCAGAGGCGTTCCCCAGCTCCTCTTGAATTGAAGCTGGGCAATTTCGCTCCCCATTGCCAGCCGGATCAATAAAAGACTGGCAGCCAGCATGGTTCCGCCCTGAAAACCACCGCCCGGACTGTAATGTCCATGAAATATGATGTACAGGGCAAAGAGCATGATAAAGGGAGATACGATACGGCTTACCAGACCCACTATGGGATTGTCTTCATTTCTGATCATTGGCAGTTCGCTTTTTCCTCAGAAGTAGAAAGCAGATTAAACCGGCGGTCAGAATGACCGTCTCTTCTCCCAGGGTATCATAACCCCGGTAATCGGCTAATATGACGGTTACCATGTTGTGGGTGTGATCATCCCGGTCGGCATAATGGATATAATAGGAAGGGGCATTTATTGATCCGGCAAGGCTTTTTTCCCGGTGCATCCGCGCATTGGCATCTCCCCGATTGGGGAAGCCCAGCGAGGCATAAATCATCAGGATAAAAAAGGTGATCAAAATAATGTAATTTCCAACCTTCAATCCGTACTCCTTCGACTGGTTTTAAATATCAAAATGATAAACAATACACCGGTTATCCCGGCACCGATCACGGCTTCGGTAAAACCGACATCCACTGCTCCCATGGCAATATAGAGCAGGGCGGAAATGAAGCTGAAAACCGTTAAACTCACCACCGCGGTTAACAGGTTTTTGACTGTCAGGGCCACAACTGCCGTGATCAGCAGAAAAACAAACAGGGTGATTTCTATTTCCGGGTGCATTTATTTTTTCCTTTCCCTGACATTTATTTTCTGGTCTTTTTTAAACCAGGGCCTTAATCGAAACCGGAAGGCAGCCCGGGTGAGTGCATTGGTGGCCGTGGGATTGGTCAGGGTCACAAAAATGATCATAATAACCAATTTGGCGCTGTTTATGGTAAATCCTTCATAAATAATCAAACCGGTGATCACCAGCATGATTCCCAGGGTGTCACTTTTGCCGGTGGCATGGGCCCGGGAATAAAAATCAGGCAGCCGAATCAGCCCGATACTGCCGATGAGCAGAAAGAAAGCCCCGAAACTGATAATAATGACGGATAGTATTGTTTTCAATTCCATCAGTCCTTCCTCGGCAGTCGGGTACCCAGATACTTGGCAATGGCAATGGTTCCGATGAAATTCAGGGTGGTATAGGCCAGGGTAATATCGATGAACATGTCTATTCTTCCGAAAACAAAACCGATGATTAAAATCAAAACCATGGTTTTGGTGGCAATGGTCCCGGCTCCCAGCATTCGGTCAAACAGGGTGGGGCCGGCGATTACTCGGTATAGCGGTATAAATATGATCACCGTTAGTATGACCGAGAGGTAAACAAAGTATTGATGCATCAGATTTCCCTCGCTGATTTCATGATTTTGATTCCGGTAATCACTTCTCTGGGTTTGCTTCCGTACAGCTTGGCAACCTGTTCGGGCAGGGTGCCGTCGATAATCCCGGAGGATGACACATCCATCAGGGCATGCACCAGAAATTCATCACCGCTGATCCGGATGGTAATGGTTCCCGGGGTCAGGGTGATGGAGTTTCCCAGGATGACTTTTGATCCCATGGTGGGTAACTTGGTTCTGAAGGTCAACAAAGCCGGATCAATGGGCATCTTGGGGTGAAGCACCACATAGGCAACCTGCAGGCTGGCCACAACGATCTGCCAGATCAACCAGGGAATATAGAGTATGACAAAACGAAAGTAGTTTAAGGGGGTGGTAATGGGTGAGGTCTTGAATACCTCATTGGTAAAGAAATAGTATTTTCTCAGACGCAGGTTGAGTATGATGATCACAATTGAAGAGACAACCCCCATGGAAATATGAAACAAATCATAATGACCGCTCAGGAGCAGCCAGAATCCCATCAGTAAGAAAAATTGAACAACAGTTTTCAAAAAGAAAATTTGCTTCAATTAATTCCTCTACTATGATGTTGTTGAACCAAAAATTGGCAGATATAAAAAAAATAGTTAACATTGTAATTAATTTTATTTTTAATGTCAAGTCAGAAAAACCCTTCATGTTGACTTTGGCTCAATGAATTGATACATTGGACGTATCTGAGGAGGATCCCATGAAATCGGATATTGAAATTGCCCGTCAGGCATCTCTGGTGAAGATCAAGGAGATCAGAGAGAACCTCAATATAAAGGAAGAAGAATTCTGGTCCTTTGGCCGGTATAAAGGTAAAGTGTCATTGCGTCTGAATGAGCGGCTGAAGCATAGTCCGGAGGGGAAACTCATAGTGGTCACCGCCATTACCCCTACCAAGTTCGGAGAAGGAAAAACCACCACATCCATCGGTCTGTCCATGGGCATCAATAAGTTAGGGAAATCATCGATTGTTACCATCCGGGAGCCTTCTCTGGGTCCGGTCTTCGGAGTCAAGGGCGGGGCAGCTGGAGGCGGATTTTCCCAGGTGC
Organism: uncultured Aminicenantes bacterium; assembly: GCA_965195285.1. Taxonomy (GTDB): domain Bacteria; phylum Acidobacteriota; class Aminicenantia; order UBA2199; family UBA2199; genus CAZOWT01. The sequence goes on from CBDAFS010000012.1 coordinate 98,618, forward strand.
TGCCCATGGAAGATATCAACCTGCATTTTACCGGTGATATACATGCCATCACCTCAGCCAATAATCTGCTGGCCGGAGTCATTGATAACCATATCCATTTTTCCAACACATTGAGGCTTGATACCCGCAAGATTATGTGGAAGCGAGCCATGGATATGAATGACCGGAACCTTCGAAATCTGGTAGTGGGCCTGGGCGGGAAAAAGCAGGGGTATCCCCGGGAGGACGGGTTTATCATCTCAGCTGCATCTGAAATCATGGCCATATTAACCCTGTCCCAGAATGTCGGAGATTTAAAGGAGAGGCTGGGTGAAATTCTGGTCGGCTTTGCCCGGAATGATCAGCCCGTATTTGCCAGGGATTTTCGTATCTGCGGGGCCATGTCTGTGGTGCTCAGGGAAGCCATCAACCCCAACCTGGTCCAGACCATTGAGAATACGCCGGCTTTTGTTCACAGCGGTCCCTTTGCCAATATATCCTTTGGCACAAACAGTATTGTGGCTACCAAGATGGCCTTGAAACTCAGTGATTATGTAGTCACCGAGTGCGGGTTCGGATCGGACCTTGGTTTTGAGAAATATATTGACCTGGTTTCCCGGTTTGCCGGTTATAAAATTCATGCCGTGGTGGTGGTTGCCACAGTCAGGGCCTTGAAGCATCAGGGTGGTGGTGGTGATCTGCCGGCCCTGAAACAGGGATTAGCCAATCTGGGTAAACACATCGAGAATGTCAGTTCACTGGGCTTTTCTCCGATTGTGGCGGTAAATGTGTTTCCGGATGATCTGTCCCGGGAACTGGACTGCATTACCGACTATTGTACCCGCAAGGGTGTGGCTGTGGAGTTGAGTGAAGCCTATGAAAGGGGAGGTGAGGGCTCAATGGCCCTGGCCAGAAAAGTAACGGCCATTGCCGATCAATCACGGGGTCAATTCGAGCGGATCTACGAGTTGGAAGATTCAATCCAAGAGAAAATAGAAAAAGTGGCCCTGAAAGTTTATGGAGCGGATGGGGTTATCTATTCCTGGGATGCCAAGAAGAAGCTCAAGTTGATCTCCAAGATGGGGCTCGATCATTTCCCCATCTGCATTGCCAAAACCCCTCTATCGCTCTCGGACAATAAGAAAAAACTGAATGTCCCCACCGGATGGCGGTTGAATGTCAATGAGATCAACATTGCCCACGGAGCCGGTTATGTGATTCCGATTTCCGGTGATGTCATGCTGATGCCCGGATTGCCACGGGTTCCATCGGCAGAGCATATTGATATTGATCCTGAAACCTGTCAGATCTCAGGGCTTTCTTAACCATAATAAATATAAAAGTCAAACGAAGATTCGATCCTTTCTTATGGGGAGAATTATTTTATTCTGTCCGACATATAAAATTAATGATTATAATTAAAAACATTGACTTTTGGAAATTCAGTATATCTAATAGATAAAGGAGGTTGTGATGAGAGTGTTGGGTAATAAAAAAACTATATTTCTCCTTCTTCTTTTGTTTTTCTTTATGGCATTTTCAACTCATGGTTATGCCAGGGAAGAAAAGAGCAGTGAGGTTAAAATCTCATGGGAAGAATTTAAAAAACTATTAAATTTGGATGCTGATGAAGTCAGTCTGACCTGGGAAGAATTCAGGCAGTTAATTGCTCAGACCGGTGAAGAAAATACAATCCCATATACGGTAAAAAGCGGGAAGATCATCCTGCCTCGGGAGCAGTTCAAACAATTGCTCAACAAGATGAAACTACCCAGAGTATCTATTTTAAAACCTCCGGCAGATTATATTATCACTAAAGCCGAATATTCGGGACAATTGGAGAATAAAACGGCTGCCATTACTGTCCGGTTTTTTCTGGAAATCTTTGAAAAAGAAAGCAGAGACTATAGAAAAATTCCTTTTTTACCTCAATCGGTTGCTATTGAAGAGGTTTTGCTTGACGGTAAACCCGGGCTGGTTATGGAACAAAGCGGCTGGTATCATATCACTACTGCAGAAAAAGGGAGACATGTGTTAACAGTTAAATATTACACTCCATGCAACCTGGAAAAAGGTTCTCAAATCCTCAATATCACCATACCCAGAACTGCTATCACCCTGTTTGACCTGATAGTTCCCCTGGAAAATGTGGATATTGAAATTCCAAATGCAAAAGAATTACTAATATCACAAAAGAAAAAAAATACCAGAATCACTGCCATACTTCCTGCTACGGATTATATTAAGGTACTTGCTCATCGTAAATATATTTCTACAAAAACGGTATCCGAAGAAACACCGGCAAAAATTTATGCTGAAACCGTCAACCTGCTTTCTATAGAAGAGGATGCAATAAGGGTTAACTGCCGGGTTAAACTGAATGTTCTTCAAAATACAATAAATCACATTAAAACAAAAATACCCGACAAATACACTATTCTATACATTTATAAGCGTAACGGGACACGACTGCGGGACTGGAAAACCATAAAAACCGAAAATAATGGCCAGATACTGCATATTCCATTTGATTCTCCGTTAGACGGCAGCATTGTCTTTAATATTATAGCTGAGCGTTTGTTTGAATCAGAAAAAACAGAGATTGATTTTAACGGTTTTCAGATTATCGGAGCTATCAGGGAGACTGGATATATTGGTGCGGAAAAGAAAAGCACAGCAGAGGCAACACCTACGAAAGTTGAAAAATTAGACCGTATTGATATTAAAGACCTTCCCAATGAATTGATAAATATGTCTAAACGACCTCTCCTATTCGGATTCCGTTATTTACGCCATCCTCACAATATCTTAATGACAGTGACAAAACACAAAGAATTACCCAGTATCAGTACGGTAATTGATATGGCCAGTGTAATAACGGTTATCCTTGATAACGGTAAAATGCTAACAAAAGCAGTATTTACGATCAGGAACACATATAAGCAGTTTCTTGACTTAGAACTTCCATCCGGTTCAAAGATCTGGACAGTATATGTAGCAGGAAAAAGGGAGAATGCATCAAAAATAAAAGACAAGATATTAATCCCGCTTTCCCGTTCAAGTATGAAGGATAATATTCTGCAGAGTTTCACAGTGGATCTGATCTATTATGGAAAGGAAGATTCTTTGAATTTTGCAGGCAGCCAGAACATTCATTTTCCAAAAACAGATGTGATGATCAGCAAAATGATCTGGTCAGTCTATTTGCCCAGGAATTATAATTACCTCCATTTTGCAGGGAATGTGGAGAAAGAAGAGATGGCGAGTACTTTTAATCTTATTTTAGGGAAGACCCGCGGTTTCAGCCTTGATAAAGCAAGGAATTATTATGATGTAGGGATAAATATAGAAAAAGAACCACAAGATCAGAGACAGATGAGTGATTATGAACAGTCACTTCAGAGTGTGTTTAAGAACCAGTCCATCAGACAGAAGGATATAGCAGTTCAGATGCAGAATGAGGCCAACCTGGAAACCATAATCAAACAGGAAAAGAGTAAAGGGCTTGGAATGCCCGGATCAAGTGCTGAGACCTTAAAAATCGAACTCCCAACCAGCGGTCAGATTTACAGATTCAATAAGACTGTTATTGAAGGGGAATCCATTACTCTGTATTCATATTATATTTCCAGGTCAGTCATGACACTTATTAAAATTGTAGTCATACTGATTATATTATTGTTTGTTTATCTATTGAGGAAAAAGATTAAAAATCTTTTTTACAGTATCTATAAATGGGTCGGTAACCAGGAAAAATTCTGGAGTTTTATCAAAACAAGAACCGGTTCGAGGCTTGCTCTGTTTATAGCTGCCTTATGTTTTGTTTTTATCTCCCACGTTATTTTTACGGTATTGGTGCTGCTTTTTATTATGGCAGTATTCAAGCCAAAATGGCTGGTACCGAAAATATCCGGTGAGCAGCAAGGGTTTCCGAAAAACCCAGAAGATAATAGAGGGTCAAGTGAATCATGAACAATAACAAATGTAAATATTTAATTATTATCCTGTTATTTTTCTTGTTTGCAGGCAATAACATTATCTTCAGCCAATCTACAGATAAGGAAGGTATTACTCTGACCTGGAAGGACCTGCAGAAACTCCTCAATCTTAATGCCAATAAAATAGAGATCACATGGGAGGGATTCAGGAAACTTCTTAAACAGACCGGGGCCCGGATGGATATGGTTTTTGAGATCAAAGACGGGATAGTGACTATCAAGCGGGAACAATTCAGGCAGATCCTCAAAAAAATGAAACCTGTTGAGAAAATTGTGGTGGATCCGCCCAAAGACTATATTATTACAGAAGCGGAATATTATGGAACAGCAGGGAATAAGAATAGCAACTTTTCTGCCATATTTAAGATCTATGTTTTTGATCGAAAAAACCCGGTTTATATTAATATTCCGATTATTCACACCAATTTTGCATTAAAAGATATCCGCGTTAATAAAAAGCCTGCGCTAATTCACACCAGAGGGGCCTGGCATAATCTCATCCTGAACCGGAAAGGCTTATATCGGGTTAAAGCTGTTTTTTCAATTGGAAACAATAAACAAAGCCTTTATCTTCCCGTTATTCGTTCAAATATCAACCGTTTGGATTTCACCGTATTAAATAATAATCTGGAGATAAATGTTGATCCGTCCATAAATGTAAAAAGAAAAAACACAAGTAACAAGACTCAAATCCATACTAATTTCCCCCCGACAAGCAAGCTCCTGATTAACTGGACCAGAAGGACAGAGAAGAGGGAAAAACAGCCCCCATTCTTTTATGCCAATACCCGTTCGTTAATTTCAGCGGAGGCTGATATTCTGCGGGTTAAAACCCGTGTTAATCTGGATATTATTCAGAGTACACTCGACAGGGTTTCCCTGGTGGTGCCGGAGAATTATGAAGTGATAAAAATCGATGGCGTGGCAGACAGCGAGTGGTGGGTAAGGAAAACCGCTATTGGAAGGGTTCTGGAGATCCATTTCAGGTATGATGTTGACCGTACTATCGGGTTTACCGTATATGCAGAACGAATGATGACTGCAGAAACTATTGCTGCTGATTTTACCGGTTTTAAGGTGATTAAAGCCAGAAGAGAGACCGGGGATTTAGGGATTGTTTCCGAAAGTTCGGTACAGGTTAACATAGATGAGAAAGATAATTCCGGACTGGAAAAAATAGAATTTCATAAACTGCCGAAAGGTTTTCTACATATATCATCACGTCCGATCCTGTCTGCCTTTAAATATATCAAACACCCTTTCAAGCTCCTTGTTCGTATAACCAAACATGACCGGGTAGAGGGTATTTCCACAGTAATTGAGTCTGCTGATATAACCTCACTTTTTTTAAAGGAAGGTAAAATGATCTATCATATTATGTATAGGGTACTGAATACCTATAAACAGTTCATGGAACTGGAACTGCCAAAAGATTCAATTATCTGGACTGTTTATGTAGATAATAAAAGGGGAAAAGCATCCAGCAATAAGAAAGGAAAAGTGTTGATCCCTTTGATACGTTCTTCTGGCAATGGGGAAAACATAAGGCCTTTTAATGTTGAGTTGATTTATACCTTACCCATAGATAAATTCAGAATATTCGGTAAAGGAGAGTGTTTTATTCCTTCCTGTGATATTTTTATAAATAAAATGAGAGTTTCACTGCACATACCCCAGGGATATGGTTATAATTTTGATAAAACCGGATGGGAGGAAGAGAAACCACCAGATTCCAGGCAAAAAAGAAAAGAAGATATATCAAGAATTTCATCTTTTGAAGAAAAAACCGATAGATACAAACAAATTGAAAAAGCAATTACAGTTGATAGTAAAGCACCTTTGAGTAAAAAAACAGATGAGACAGTAAAAGAAACTAAAGAAGGGGGCGTATCGGGTGGAGTGGTTGCAGGGGAATTAACTCCGCCTCCATCAGGAAAAGTTCAGAGAAAACCAAGATCCGGAATTGTTACCGGACCTGCAGGCCTCAGCTCAATAAAGGTTTATCTTCCCTTGTCCGGTATACGGTTTGTATTTTCTAAAAAAATTGTTGATAAAAACGAGAAATTTTCTTTACGGTTTTCTTATTTCAGCCAGTGGTTAAAAACCGGAATTATATACCTGTTTGTTTTTATAATTGTTATTGGTATAGCCATTATTATCAGGCGCAAATTTAAAAAATAAAAATAAGATAAGGGGTCAGATCTTCGTTTGACGTTTAAAAACACAATTCTTTTATTTTCTTATTCTTCTATGTTTTCAAGAATATGCCGGCGCAACTTTTCAAAAGCCAGCGCTCCTGTTATATGCCCCTTTTCCAGCACTGTTATTAAGCGTTCGTCATAACACTGTTTTTGATCAAGTTATCCATTTTTGATTTGTCATAAGATTGAGCATTTAGCTCAAATGCCATAAATAAGAAGAGTAATGTGATTAATGTTAATTTTATTTTCATTTTTTATTCCTCCTTGTTTTTTATCTCTTTTGGAAATTAACGTCGTAGGAAAATCTTTTTTTCATCTTAATGAAATATTAGGGAAATTATTGTTCATTGTCAAAAAAGAAGGCGGAACCCATTCTATTTATCTTTCTGTCTACCTTTTCCAATCCTGCATAGAGGGGTAGGGCCAGTGTGTTGTGACCCCTTTTGTTTCAGAAACCCCTTAAAAAACAGGGACAATTTAATTGCTTCAATCTGTCATTACCTTTGGACAGGTTCCAAATGTTGGTCTAGCCAATTAAGTACTTCTTTAATAAGTTGATTTCGAGGCACAAAATGTCCTGAATCATAGGTGATTTTTCGTTTAAGTTTCTGTGATGTTCCGAGTAGTTCAAACATTGGTCTTTGAGATGTTTTGTATATAAAACTGGCATCATATTTTCCATTTAACATGAGTACCGGAATCTTCATGCGAGGAAGAAAAGTAAAGGGATCAACTTCCGGAAGATGCTTTTTGGAACTCAGCCCGGCAACATATAGGACACATACCTTAATACGTTTTTCAATAGCGACCATTAAGGGGCCCAATCGGCCTCCCCAACTGAAACCGTAATAGGCGAGTTTGGCCGTATCGATATCGATGCGGGTTTCCAGATAATCAATAGACCGCGCTAAATCTTTGTACCATTGAATCACATGTTCTTTGTAGGCAATTTCACTTTGGGAAGTTGATCTTTCCTTATAACGGCGCTCATAAGTACCCTTGAAAACAGGATAGATCACCGCACGTCCATCTCTTACAATAAAATCTATATTATTGAGAGTCAACAACGATGTACTGGACAACATACGGAGGGCGGAAGCACCTGGAAAATACACGACAACCTGATAGGGTGGTTTAATATTGTTGGGAAGAAAAAGGTAGGCAATAACACGCTCATTACCATAGGCGGCATCAAATGAAATCTTTTGTTTTATCCAGATTTCTTTACTATGGTCTTCAGATTCGATTACTGCATTCAAATCTGTCTTATCATAAGCGTACATCCTCTTAAAAATCTCAAATTCTTGATCAGATACCGGCTGTTCACTCATAAAATCTCTGGGAACTTTTGATTTTATCGGACTTTTGAGAATCGTCAGGTTTTCATCGGTTTCATGATAAGTAACACAACGAAATCCATTCATTGGAGACCGATCAAACGACGGCTGCGAATAATGCTTATCAGTGAACATATAAGGCGGGTCGCTCCAACCACCCCCTAAGGTAAGACGTTGCCCACTCAGGCTGCTTTTATTCCAGCACCATTCCCGTGCATTGCCGGCCATATCATGAGTTCCGAAGGAACTCATCGCATGATTGGTGCCCTTCGGAAGGGAACCGGAATTGTTGAAATTGCTTGCCAGAATTACAAATGAATTACCATGGGACATGTCGAATTCCCCGAGCATTTTTGGAAGACGCTGACGAGTATCTAGTCCCGCAGCCCTTCTCCAGTGGTAATAGGTTGGCAGTGACTTTCCCATAAAATCAGCATAGGCTTCCGCTTCATACCAACACACACCCGTTACCGGATAATCACCCTCGCCCTCCGGATAATCCCCGGCTTGCCATGTGGCCGGGCCGGGCCGACCGGTCTGATCAATGAATAGAGCAACGGCTTCGTTCCAGGAAAGGGTTTGTTCATCTTTCATGAAAGATTGTTTCCAGTACTGCTTATTTCTATATCCACCACTATCTACAAACCTCTTATATTCACTATTAGTAACCTCATATTTATCAATTAGATAGTCTTTGATTTGCACTTCATGGATATCTTCACGATTTTGAAGGGTTACCTGAATTCTCACACTGGGTATACGCACCATGGACTCAGGAATATTTCCATTCTCATCAAGCAGGTAACGCCTTTGATTAAGTTGATCCGAACTCGTTGCGTCATAAATGGTTCGGAATCCTTTTTTCTCAATTTTTATTCTGGAAAAACCAATCGGAAATCTGATGTTATCCAGTGGTGTTACTCCGGCATATTGCCAATCTTCCCCGTCTTTTGCGTTATATTCTTTCCAGAATATATTTGCATTGTTTGGTTCTGAACGAATAGTAAGATACCTCGAGAAGCGCGGCCAGAGTTTGACCAGCATGGGATCGTCAGGGATATGTTGCTTTGCCTTTGTGGCCAATTTAAAAGCAGTACTATAATGACCCTCTTCGGCAAGCCGTTCGATTTCAGGTATAACTTCATTTTTTGCCTCACGGATTTCAGTAAGACGATGAGTAAACCGTATCAGGAGAAAAGAAATTGCGAGAATAATAAGAGTAAATGGAATAGCAAGTTTTGGCTTTTTGAATAATTTTAATATGTTCTTTATCTTTTTAAACCGAATGGGTGGTGTTTTAGACGTGGGTTGAAAATTCATCAGGTCCTTTAAGAGTTCGGTTATGGTAGAATAGCGTGATTTCGGATCTTTTTCGAGCGACCGAAGAATGATTCGTTCAAAATCTTCCGGTAGATTATTTTGAAATTCTCTTGGATGTTTCGGGTCCTCATTCATAATCGAATACACCACCGCCTGTTCATATTCTCCCTTAAAAGGTAATTGTTCTGCAATCATTTCGTATAAAATCACTCCAAAAGACCAGATATCTGTTTTATAATCCACTTCGTCTCCACTCGCTTGCTCCGGAGACATATAGGCTACGGTTCCAAGTGTAGATTGTGTTTTGGTCAATTTAGTTCGTCCGGACAACTTGGCTAAACCAAAGTCAAGAATTTTTACTACGCCCTCAGTTGTGATAAAAATATTAGCAGGTTTTATATCTCTATGGATGATTCCTTTTTTATGTGCTTTTTCCAAACCTTCTGATATTTGGATCGATATATCAACCGTTTCATCAAAATTTAATGTTCTCCGGCTAATTTTTTCCTTTAGTGTTTCGCCTTCATAATAATCCATACATATGAAAAAGCGCCCATCATCAGTTTTATTTATTTCATGAATAGTGCAAATGTTATTGTGTTGGAGTGATGATGCAGATTGGGCCTCACGAATGAAACGTTCCTCGGTTTCTTTGTCTCTGGTCAATTCCGGTGGTAAAAACTTTAACGCTACATTGCGTTTTAGGTTGGTGTCCTCAGCTTTGTAAACCACTCCCATACCACCGGAACCAATTATGTCGAGAATTTTATAATTAGAAATGGTTTTGCCAATCATTATTACCTCGTAAATTATTTAAAAATTCTACCACTTTTAGATCTGATTTTTATAACAGTATAACACAACGATAACCGGATTTAAACGCCTTATGGATTTTCAAAGAGGGGTCCAAAAAGGGGTCAGATCTTGGATTTTGCATTGTTAATTAAAAGACCTGACCCAGAATATGAATAATTAAAAACTGTATTTAATCTTTACATATACCATGTCGTTTTTATTGAACTGTCCGAACATGCCTTTGTCGCCGGTAAAAATATTTGCTCCGAGCAACACATCAAAACCGTCAAAAAGTTTATAGGTCACTTTTCCGCGTATAAGCGCATCTCCATTATTCAGGCCTACATAAGTGAACAATTCAAGGAACAATGTTTCCCTTAACAAATCTTTGGAAGCGAGAAAAGTCATCATATTTTCCGCACGGTCATTTAAAATCGGATCTTCATAATCCAGTATCAGCTGCTGAATGAACTGAATGCTCATTTTAATATCCAACAGTGTAAAATCAACTCCGAGCAGGTAATGTAAATAATTTTTTTCAACTACCCCTTCTTCAAGCATGGGATCCTCTGATAAAAAATATTTTCCAAAATACCAAGCCCCTTCTCCTTTTATTACGAAGCTTCCGAGTGTTGTACCAAAACTCCCCCCGACAAGCCCTAAACGGTGGTGCTCCGGAATAACTGTTATCGAGTCGGGCTGCAATGTTACCGGATCAATATTCTTTACTGTATGCATTGTAGGGTCATCATCCCACATATATCCACCCATAATGTCGAAGTCCAGTGCAGAGGTCACAGCGGAATATTTGAGGAATACTTCACTGTTCTTAACGCTTTTGGATACCTCCTCCCTGGAATAATCAAACTCAGGTTGAAGCGGAAGATCAAACCCGGGATTCCATATTGAATCCTCATCCGGGAACCTGGTGGGTGTAAAAACCGGTACCCAGACAAACTCAATAGTACTATCACCTATATAGTAATCAGCTTTTAGGGATGTTATCCCAATCCGGATCTCATCAAATTCGGGAAGCAAAAATTCCCTGAGGTCTTTAGGTGAGATAACATCAGTGATAAAAACCCCGTCTGCTTTTCCCCAAATGATCTGCTGCTTTCCGATCCGGATATCCATCGAATTAAAAAAAATATCAATATAGGCCTGGCGCAGCCCTATCTCCAGGTCCTGATCCGGATACTGGTAAATGTAAGGATTGACTTTAAATGCTATTTTCTCTTTTGAATGATCCAGGTTTAAATTAAATGTGTTCTGGATTATGGCAAAATCGTTTCCGGCTGATAACAGTATCCCGGAATAATTCCTTACATAACCGGTAAGGTTAAGTGAGCCTGCATTTAATCCAACCAAAGGAGTCAGCAGGAATACCAATATCCCTACTGTTATAAATGTTCGGTTCCGCATCACAGGCCTCTCTTCATCATCCTTTCGGTAAACTGTCTGGCCGGAATACCTGTATTAATCATCATATCTGAAAGTTCCATCAGTGTTGAGTGTTTTTTCTGAACATTGTACATCTCAGAATCGAGGATCGTCCAGAATCCGCTGATTTTTTCATGTTTCCTGATTTTCAGAATCTTTAACAATTCTCCGTCTTCATCATAGAATTCCCTTTGTAACCCTATCCATTTATCTTTAATAATCCAGGTTATTGTCCGCGAATACATATATTCCTCATCTTTTGTTTTACTCTCAACAACATAACAGTCTTCACCTTTGAAGTTCTCTTCCCTTAATAACCTGTGGTTATCCTCATTGGGATGCCTATCACCAAGATCATCATAAGTAAAATCCGAACCCATAAAATAATCACTTTTACTGTCACTGGAAATTCTTTTTACCCTTTTAAGAGCTGGCAGATAAATCCACTGGTCATCATCTTTCCCCTCTTCAACATAACTCCAGTTCATAAATGATGTATTTCTTACATCAGCTGGTGAAATAAAGAACATAATACTCTTCTCTACTTTTCCGAAATCCTTGGTAAACTGTTTTATCTTTCTAACCCGTTTATTTCCATGAGAATTGATAAGGGTCATGGTAAGATTACCCCTGCTGTCATTCCCATCATCCCGGTTATAAACTTTTTCCATGATCTGTAATCCTGTATGTTCCGCTCCGGTTACCGTGAGTACCGGCAGAAGAATAAAACTTAAAACCAAAATCTGAATTCTTTTTACTGACATTTCAAACCTCCTGTTTTCTGTTTGTTTTGTTTTTATCTTTTTTAAAATATAGATTTGACATGTAAAGAAGCAGATACATTATTGAAACAGTGCCGACAAAACTTGTGAACATATTCATGGATACAAGTGCTCCGAGTGACCGGTTAGGCGGGAAAGCGGAGAATAAAAGTACTAAAAATCCTGTAATTACAACAAGGGCATTAAACACTATGGCCCTACCGGAGTGCTGCATAGTAAGTTCTCTTGCAATAATCTTATCCCCTGTTTCAATAGAATATATCTTATATCTTTCAATAAAATGAACCGCATAATCAATCCCTATTCCGACTGCAATACTGGATAACAACGCTGTAGTTGTGCTCAGGGGAATATTGAATAATCCCATTACCCCGAAACTTATCAATGCAGTGATAACGATAGGGACAGACCCGATAAATCCTGCAAGAACTTTTTTAAACATTATCGAGAGGAGAATTATGATCATTACAAGTGATATCAACAGGCTCAATATCTGCCCCAATAGTATCAGGTCGGTAAAAACAAGCCCCTTGTATCCGGAACCTGCATAGTTGATCTTAACTCCAAGTTCATTTAGCTTCGTCATATACCTCTCAATAACTCCTATTGCACTCTTCATCACTTTTGAGTCATCACTTTTCAGCTGGAGAATAACATTCATTTTTTTATAATCATAATTTACAACCTTCCAGAGATTCTCAGGATCTCCTGACATTTCGTATAGAAGCAGATATTGAGCAACCAGATTTTTTGAATCAGGAATAGAATTGAACTCTTCTTTATCCGCATGCATCACCTTATTCATTCTTTTCAGGTAATCGGTAAGAGAGAAAGAATTACCCACCATCTCCTGTTTTTCAACATCTTTCTGTATATCGTCAATAACCCTGAGAATAGCCGGGTTTTTGAAGGCATCTTTTTCCCGGGAATCGAGAATAACATTTAAAGTCGATGTGCCACCGAAATGGGAATTTATAAATTTATCAGTTTGAACAATATCACTATCCTTTTCAAACTTATCAAGGAAACTTGAATTGATCCAGACCTTTCCGATCCCTATGAAAGACAGGATAATGATCGTCAATGTGATAAAAATAGTCAGGTATTTATATTTTATTATCCATTTTGAAAATACGGTACCAAAACTATTTTTGATTGATCTATCCTTTGTCTTATTTTTATATTTCCACCCGGGAAGCCCGACTGCCATTAATCCCGCAGGGATCAGTAACAGTGAGAAGAACATGGCCATCACAACTCCGAATGCGGTAAATAATCCGAAATATTTTATCGGGTAAACCTGGGAAGTAATTAAAGAAATAAAACCGACTGCTGTAGTAACAGAGGTCATGACAACCGGTTTCCACATCCCGTGGAACATGTCTGCTATCGCATCAATTTTTGAAGCAGAGGGGTTTTTTTTCATGAACAGATGTAAATGACTGAAAAGATGTATCCCGTCTGCAACACCGATCGCAATCAGCATTACCGGGATCATTGTCGAAACTGAATATATCGGGATATTTAATATTGCCATTAATCCGAATGTAAGAACAGTACTGAATAAAACTACAAGCAGCGTGAGAATGGTTGCCTTGATACTTCTTAATAACAGCAGGAGTACAATGCTGATTAAAAGTATAACGATCGGTACCATCTTCCGCATGTCTTTCGGGCCCAGGTATGCCAGGGTTCCCTCAACTATCGGGGTTCCGGCAACATAAATCCTTTCCGGCCCCTCATATTTTTTAGAAAGTTCCAGTATCCGGTGATAAAATTCCTGTGAAAAAACATCATCTTTGATCTCTGCAATTACAAGTGTTACGCTTTCATCTACCGATACAAGGCGCCCAAAGATCATATCATTACCACGTACTGCGGAAGCCATTTTTTCCAATTGCCCGGTACTTTTCGGAACACTCTTAAAAAAGGGCTTAACATCCATTCCGTCTTCTGTCCCTGTGATATTGTCTGCAGTGAATAGCGATGTCACATCGCTTTTTTCTATCTCTTTCATTTTCTGCAGTTCTTTTGTGAGGTCTTTTATCTTTTTAATTGTACCGGGATTATATATCCCCTGCTTATTTTCAATGGCAATAATTATCCCGTCTTTTATGTTGAACCACTCTTCGGCTTGGCTACTATAGATGAATGCAGGATGTTCCTGCGGCATATATTCATCCAGGTCGGTCTCCATCCGGGTATTTGATCTCATTGCCATAAAAAATCCGACAATTATGATTAATATCGCCAGCAATACGATCTTATTGAATTTTGTAATCAGTTTTAATATTTTCATTATTTTTACTCCTTTATGCAGTTAATACCAATTACCATTTGCGGTAATAAAAATCTTATCTGCGATTTTCTGTTATTAATATCTTTATGGTATTCCAAAATTTTATCCCCTGTTTTTCAATATTAAAAGAGTGATTTGATAACCTCCATTTTTTAACTATCAGCCTTAATCCACCCATTATAATATTGGTAATCTGCTCCTCATGAATATCACTCCTGATCTCTGATTTTTTCTGTCCATCCCGGATTATTACCAGTATTCTATCAAAATTTGATCTCATTATTGAAAATATCTTTTTTGCCAGTTTTTTATCATCCCTGAATATTTCCTCGGAAAAGATCACAGCTGCAAAAGCAGGGTTTTTTGCAAAGTGAGAAAAATGGGTGTCAACAATTTCCCTGAGTTTATCAATCGAGGAGACTTCTTCATTCTGAATAAAGTCATTCTCAATTGGAATGAACTTTTCAAATTGCGTTAAAATAGCAATAAGGATATCCATTTTACTCTCAAAGTGCCTATATATGGCCGGTTCCGAAATTCCTATTGATCTTGAGAGGTTCTTTATTGTAAGGTTCTGTATTCCTTTTTCCGAAATAATATCGATCGAGGCTTTTATAATTTCTTCCTGTCTTTCTGTAAAAAGTTTCATTTTTAGTTTTCCTCATGTTAGTTAATATTCACTAACCACAATAATATAAAAATGTTGCGGTGTCAACAAAAAAATATTTTTTTCTCATTTTTTCCCCTTTCCCTAATTTCAATATTCAAAAAATTAATAAATTAACAATCCATCCCCAATTTTTTATTGTTGGTGGTTTTATATTTGAATATCCGAAGAATTTACCCGCCTGTTCCTATTGTCAAAATGTCAAGCACCGTCACCCCTTGCTGACATATTGCTTTTGAAGGGTAAAATGAATCGAATTTTTGAGACAGCCTCAAAGACTTGACCCATATTATTCTATTATTGTAGTCCGGAATAGATTTTCAGAAAGTCCGGTAATCCCAGTTGTTCGGCCCGGAGGTTATTCTTGATTTTTCCGCTGCAAAAGGTCGCATTCAGTTTATCCTTTCCGTAGACCCCGCTGAGATTGTTGAACAGGGTTTTTCGTCTGGATTTGAAAGCCTGTTGCAGGAATTGATAAAATTCTCCCTGGCTCGGGATTTTGTCCTGACCGGGTCTGGGTTGAAAGTTGAATACAGTTGAGATGACATCCGGAGGCGGAGAGAATGAACCCGGTTTGACATCGCAGATTTTTTTGGATTGAAATAGTGTCCGGAACATCAGGGACCGGGCATTATTGGACTTCGAATTGGAAATTCGAATGGTTTTGACCACAAATTCCCTCTGCATCATGAGGATTCCCCTGCGGATAAATCGGCTCTGGCGGATTATCCAGTCGATCAATTCTTTTGAAATATAAAATGGGATATTTCCAATCAAATTTAATTTTTCTCTGAACAATAATTTGTCCAGTTCAATGTCCAGTATATCGGCATTGATTATCAGGCAATTCTCCCGGTACTTTTTCTGGATTTCCTCGGCCAGAGACCTGTCCTTCTCCACCAGTATCAACTTGTTATTTCCCCGGTGTCGGATCAATAGATCGGATAAAATTCCCCTGCCCGGTCCGATTTCCAGAATGGGTCCTTGGGCTGGAAACAGATTTAAGATCATCTTACTGGCAATATTCTGATTGATCAGGAAATGCTGGCCCAGGGGTGTAGGATTCATGGAGACAGGACCTCGCCTTCACAGATATTTTCATTGATGAGGTGTTTGATTTTGAGTTTGACTTTCTTCTTTTTGAATCCCGTTAAGGGTGGGACTCGAACGGTCAGAAAGTTGTCGGTGACGATGAGGGAATAGTTGTCGTTTTCCTCGATCAGGATACCTTCCAGGATTTTTCCCAGGAACTTTTCCCGGTAACGCAGGCGAAGCTCGGTATTGATTTCCTTGAGAATCTTCACCCGTTTTTTAATAATGTTCTGGGCAACAGGTTCAAGATTATAAGCAGCGGTTCCCTCACGGGGTGAAAATGGGAAAACATGCAGGTAATTCAGGGGGGTTTGATTGATCAGGTCCAGGCTTTCCTGAAAATTGTTTTCACTCTCCTCGGGGAAACCCACAATGATATCGGCACCGAAATTGGCATCCGGGAAAAACTTGGAAAAGACATTCATCATCTTTTTAAAATCATCTGACTTCAACCCCCGTTTCATTTTTCTTAAAATCGTGTTGCTGCCGCTCTGCAGGGAAAGGTGAAAACTCCGGGCCAGATTGTTTATATAGCTAAGTTCCTTGATAAAACCATACTTGATGTAGCGGGGATCCAGAGAACTGAGCCGGATAAACTCAAGGTTTTTTATTTCACTGATTTTCTTGACCAGGTTCAGTAAGTTTTGGCGGGGAAACAGATCATAGCCATAGGAAGAGAGGTTGATTCCGGTCAGTACGATTTCCCGGTATCCCAGCAAGGCAAAATACCTGGCCCTGTCCAGTATTTCTTCCAGGGGAGAACTGGTTGATTTACCCCTTAAATAGGGGACAATGCAGAAAGAGCACCTGTGGTTGCATCCGTCCTGGATTTTTAAAAAAATCCTGGACCTGAATGAAGAGTGAAAAATGATATTTTCATTTTTTACCGGAAATAACTGCCTGATGGTTTCGGTCAGGCCCTGTTTTTGCTGGTTGTCAATGAATATATAATCCTTGAATCGTTCGGCCAGCCGGGCAGTTTCCTTGGTGACGGTACAGCCGGTAACAATCCATTTTTTGTGGGTGTTTTTATAGATTTTATTGATAAACCGCAAGACATCCCGTTCGGCCCTCTGGGTTACACTGCAGGTATTGATAATGCCGAAATCGGCTTCCTGGAGGGAACTGACCAGCTGGTAGCCTGAATTTTCCAATACGATGATCCATTCCTGAACTTCTGCTTGATTGGTTCGGCAACCAAAGTATTTGACATAAAACTTCATTCAGTTTTTAACTTTTTTTTGAGTTTCCGGCTTTTATCAACGACCTGCTGCTTCTGTTCCTCCCTGAAATCGGCCAGTTGCTGTTTCAGGGCAGGATTGGCTAAGGATAGAATATGGACGGCAAACAGGATAGCATTTACCCCGCCAGAGTTTCCAATTCCAAAGGTTGCCACCGGGATTCCTCCCGGCATTTGAACAATGGAATAGAGGGAATCCATTCCGGATAATTTTGAATCAATGGGAACCCCCAGAACCGGAAGCAGGGTATGGGCGGCGATAACACCGGGGAGGTGAGCCGCGCCTCCGGCTGCAGCAATGATAACCTCAATGCCTGCGTTTTCATATTTTTTGATCAGCTCCAGGGTCCTGTCCGGTGTCCGGTGAGCAGAACTGACCTCAATTTCAAAGGTGACATTGAATTTTTTTAAAAGGGAGATTCCTTTTTCCAGGTAGGGAAAGTCGGAATCGCTTCCCATGATTATACCGATTTTTGGATTCATTTTTTTACCTTCCCTATATCGGTCCGATAATATATATTATCGAAGGTGATAAAAGATATGGCATCATATATTTTTTTCATGGCATCCTTCAAATTGGAACTCAGGGTACAGATATTCAGTACCCGGCCGCCCGAGGTATAATAATTTTTATCTTTGGCAGTGGTTCCGGCATGGAAAATTTCAACCCCCAGAGATTTGGCTCGCTCCAGGCCTTCGATTTTCATGCCGGTTTCGTGTTTTGAAGGGTATCCCTTGGAAGACAGCACCACACATCCGGCCACCTTTTCATCCCATTCAACCGGAATATCAAACAGACTGCCCTCGGCAGCCCCTTCCATCAAGTCCACGATATCACTCTTCAGTCTCAGTATGATGGCCTGGGTTTCCGGATCCCCGAATCTCACATTAAATTCCAGCACCTTGGGGCCCTCGGGAGTTATCATCAGGCCAGCATAGAGGACTCCCCTGAATTCCCTGCCTTCCCGGCGCAGGCCTTCAATCGTCGGTATGATGACTGTTTTCATAATAATCGTATAGAGGTTTTTATCACTTTTTGGAGAAGGGGATATGGCACCCATGCCTCCGGTATTGGGTCCCCGGTCATAATCAAATATTTTTTTATAATCCATGGCCGAAACCAGAGGAATGGCCCGCTTTCCATCCGAAATGACCAGAAAAGACATCTCCTGTCCTCTTAAAAGTTCCTCGATGATAATGCGTTCTCCAGCCTTTCCGAACTTTTTTTCCACCATAATCGAATCCACAATGGCTTCGGCCTGTTCGGGATTGTTGCAAATAAAGACCCCTTTGCCACCGGCCAGCCCATCGGCTTTCACCACCACCGGAAAGTTTGCTTTTTTCAGATGTTTTTTGGCATCACTGGGGTAGCCATAGGTAGCAAATTCAGCGGTCGGGATTTTATTTTTCTCCATAAATTCTTTGGCAAAGATCTTTGAGCTCTCAATCATAGCCGCCATCTGGGTAGGGCCGAATATCTTCAGGTTTCTTTTGTTAAATTCATCGGCAATACCCAGCGACAGGGGGAGTTCGGGGCCAACAATGGTTAAATCAATTTTTTCCTCCTGAGCGAAGTCTGCGATTTCAATGATATTGGAGGCTTTTATATCAATTGTCTGGGCGAGCTCCTCCATGCCTGCATTTCCGGGAATGGCATAAATTTTTTTCACTTTTTTTGATTGGGAAATTTTCCAGACCAGAGCATGTTCCCGGCCGCCCGAACCGATTACTAAAATTTTCATGTTTGCTCCTTATCTAATGTCAGCACCCCATACCGCTGCAGCTGAGTATTGAAGTACAAAAATAATTTTAAAATCTATTATATACAAATTATAAGAAAAAAACAGATCATTCTCAAGTATTTTAACCCAATGAAATTTATTTATTGGAAATAATTGAGGTTTGACAACCCGGATCGTTTGGGCTACCATTTTAAGTATCAGCAATGATGGGTGACATGTGTATTTTTAACAGCGAGGGCTAAATGAAAGATGAAATTGATGCAGTTGTCAATCAGGTTGGCCGGATCATACTGGGCAAGCAGAAGGAAATCAAATTGGTGATGGCCTGTTTGCTGGCCCGGGGGCATTTGTTGATCGAGGACATACCCGGGGTAGGGAAAACCACCATGGCCCAGGCACTGGCCAGAACCCTGGGGCTTCAGTACAATCGCATCCAGTTTACCAGTGACCTGCTACCTGCCGATGTGGTGGGTGTTTCTGTTTTTAATCGGGAAACCCAAAAATTCAAATTCCATCCTGGCCCGCTGTTCGGTCAGATGGTGTTGGTGGATGAGTTGAATCGGGCCACTCCCCGAACCCAGAGTGCACTGCTTGAGGCCATGGAAGAACGCCAGGTTTCAATTGATTCCATTACCTATCCGCTTCCCGAACCGTTTTTTGTCATTGCTACCCAGAATCAGCGCTACCATGTGGGGACCTTTCCCCTGCCCGAGTCTCAACTGGACCGCTTTTTCATGAGGATCCGACTGGGTTACCCGGACCATGCGGCTGAACGACAGCTCCTGACTGGCGAAAACCGGCAGGCCATGTTGAAAAAAATGAGCCCGGTCATATTGGTGTCCAGATTGCTTGAACTTCAGGAAAAAGTGATTCAGGTCCATACTTCGCCGGCTATCCTGGATTATGTTCAAAATATCATTACTGCCAGCCGCCACACCCAGCAATATCTGGGGCTCTCTCCCCGGGCTGGTATTGCCCTGCTCCATGCCGCCCAGGGCTATGCCCTTACCCAAGGCAGAGATCTGGTTTTACCCGAGGATGTTCAGCAAGTAGCCGGAAGTGTGCTGGAACACCGCTTGAACCCGGAGGGAAGCAAGGTCAAAGGGAGTGGATTCAGTGCTTCGGAAAATTTGATATCTTCATTGTCGGTTGACCCGGTTTCCTGAACTGTTTGATAACAGATGAAGGTGGATGCAATACATCAAGAGATGCGGGGGGTGGTGATGCAGCAGAGAGAACGCTGGCGGTTGTTCCCCACTCGCTCGGGATTGATCGGACTGGTCATACTCGTGGCCATGTTCATTGCCAGTATGAACTATGGCAATACCCTGGCTTATGTGCTCTGTTTTTTTATTCTGAGTGTAATGACGGTTTCTTCTGTTTATACGCAATATAATTTATCCGGATTGCAGATTAAATCAATTCAAGCCCAGCCGGTGTTTGCCGGCGGTAACGTTCTTTTCAGGATCGACATTCGAAATGGATCCAGTATGGAACGGGTAGCGGTATTCATGGCCTCACCGGACTGCCACAATCCTGGTGATTATGTGGGTCCTTTTTCTTTTCCACCCCGTATGATCACTTCAATTGATTTCTCCATGCCCGCTCCCCGGAGGGGATTGCATACCCTGTACTCAATTACCATGGAGACCGTTTATCCACTGGGTCTGTTTCGAAAATGGGGGCTGATTCCGGTCAACCAAGAATATCTGGTTTTCCCCAGACCAGCAGGACTCCGATCATGGCCACCTCCTCTGACCATGTGGTTTGAAAATGTGGAGGGATTTCACTTCAGCGGAGGAGATGACTTTACCGGTCTCCGGTCCTACCGGCCGGGTGAGCCCCAGCACCATATTGATTGGAAGGCCTATGCCCGCGGGCGCCCTCTCAGCATCAAGGAGTTTTCCGGTGGAGGTTCGTTTCAACAGTGGTTCGAATGGTCGGTGTTATCTCAGATGTCGACCGAAGACCGCTTATCCCAGTTGACACGCTGGGTGCTGGAGGCAGACCAGCATGGCAAGGAATTCGGACTCAGGCTGCCGGGAATGGAGATAGAACCGGATTCTTCCAGCCTCCATACCCTGAGATGCCTGAAAGAATTGGCTATTTTTGATGACAAACGATGAAACTGGCGAATATACTGCTCTCCCCTGAGCTTCCGATTTCCCGAAGGGATCTGGGCCGTCTGATTTTTTGTCTTCTGGTTGTGGTTTTGTTTTTAATTTCCAATACTCCGCTCTGGGCCATCGCGGGTTGTTTCCTGGTGGTTCTGTGGAGGTACTATCTGATGGTCCGGGAAAAACCGCTCCCCCCCCGCAGCTTACGTCTGGTTTTGACTATTGCGGCTTTTATAGCCATTTACATTCACTACCGCTCTTTTCTGGGCCGGGATCCGGGTATTACCGCCCTGGTGTTGCTTTCGGCCCTGAAGCTTATTGAACTTAAATCCATTCGCGATTTTCTGGTGGTGATTTTTTTATGTTATTTTCTGGTTCTGGGTGTTTGTCTATATAATCAATCGATGTTATCCATGGCATTGATGTTGGTGATGGCTGTGGGATTGACGTCCATTGTTCTGGGGGTCAATCATCCGGTCCTAGCGGAGCAGCGAAAGGCTTTCGGTAGTTTGAAACAATCGTTCAAACTGGTCCTGTTATCGCTTCCCCTGGTGGTCGTTCTTTTTTTATTATTTCCCAGAAGTTCGGGGCCGTTATGGGACCTCCCCCAGGGAGGAACCGGATTCGGACGGTCGGGATTCAGTGAGGTTATCCGCCCGGGTTATATTGCCTGGCTGGCTCAGTCCGACGAGACCGCTTTCAGGGTGACTTTTCCCGATAACAATATGCCCCCTTATTCAGATCTTTACTTTCGGGGGCTGGTACTCTGGTTTACCGATGGGCAAGCCTGGTTTCACGGGTTTTTCCCCTATCGGAATCCCTCCCGAATACCGGTTCCCGGAAATGCCATTCACCAGGAAATCCTTCTGGAACCCCATTACAGCCGGTATCTGTTTGCTCTGGACAGGCCGGTGGTTTTCCCTTCCTGGGCAGGTCAGTTACCGGGATGGAGTTTTCGAACCAAGAAACCGGTTGAAAGGCATTTGCGGTATTCGGTTTATTCGGTTCTGCCTGTCAACTCGCCTTCAACCCTGCATCCGGCAACCAGAAAATGGGCCCTTCAGCTTCCTAAAAAATTGAACCCGCGGATCATACAACTGGGCAGAAATTTCCGACTGACTTCAGCCAATGACCGGAAAATTTTAAATGCGGTTTTGCATTATTTCAGTGATCCTGCCTTTGAGTATACCCTGAATCCCGGTTTTTTAAATCGCGATGATCCGATCGGAGATTTTCTGTTCAGAAGCCGTAAGGGATTCTGTGAACATTTTGCCTCGGCTTTTGCCCTGTTGATGAGGATTGCCGGTGTTCCCGCCCGGGTAGTGGTGGGTTTCCACGGTGGGAAGTATAATCCCATCGGGAAATACCTGGAACTGCGCCGGGCCGATGCCCATGCTTGGGCTGAAGTGTGGATTGAAACAAGAGGTTGGCAACGTATCGATCCCACGGCTGTGGTATCACCGGAGCGGATCGAATACGGGGCGGAAATCACCAACTCTATTTCATCTCTGGGCTTGGTTTCCGATGCCGAGCGGTCGGAAATGATTCGGCGGAGACTGAACAAGAATTTTCTGAGCAAGGTCTGGGAAACCATTGAAAATATCTGGGATAACCTGAATAGCAATTGGAATTACTGGGTGATCAGTTTTGACCAGGACCAGCAGAAAAGTTTTCTGGAAGATATTGGCTTGGTGGATTTAAGCGGTTTCACCATGGTCTTTTTGGTGGTTTTTTTGGCCGGGGTTCTCTTAAGCCTGGTTTCTCAAATTTTCAAACGCCGTTCTTTCAGACCGGAACCCCTGATGAAAATCTATTATCGGTTCTGTCAAAAAATGGAGAGAAAGGGATTGAAACGCCGCCGGTGGGAAGGCCCCCTGGATTTTAAAAACCGCATCATCCGGAAATTCCCTGAAAGCCGGGAGACTGTTGAAGCCATCATTTATCTGTATATTGCCATGAGGTATGGAACCCGGTCACCGTCAAAGCAAAGATTGAATAAGATGAAACAGCACCTGCGCCAGTTAACCCTTTAATCCGGATTTGTTCTTAAAAATGCCCTTGAGGGTATCATATTTTTCCAGCAGGATTCCCCCCACGATCAATAATAGACCGACAAATGAGGAGAATAGAATTTTTTCTCCCACCAGTTGATGAATGAAAATCAGAGAAATGAAGGGCATGATATATATCAGGATGCTGATTTTGGCTGTGGTTTCTGATAATTTCAGGGCTTTTAACCAGAAGTAGAAGGTGATGCCCATTTCAAAAAGTCCGGTATAGATGGCACCGGCTATCCCCTCTATTTCAGGAATCCGGATCGGATGGAATAGGATGAAGTAAATAAAAACAAAAAGAGTACCGAAGCAAAAGTTCAAAAACAGGCGGATCAGGGGATCTCTGTGATCCCGTGTGGTGATTAACCAGTAGAGGGACCACAGGACCGAACTGCCCAGGGCCAGGGATATGCCCAGGGGATTTTTGATTTGCAGTAGAGCCAGTTGCCCTTCGGTGGAGATCACAATGACCCCGGCAAAGCTGATAAAAATGGCAACCAATGTACGGACTTTTACCTTTTGTTTCAGGATGGGGATGGCCAGAATAACCATGACAATCCCCCAGATCAGGTTCAGAGGTTGGGCCTGCTGGGCCGGGAGTAGTGAATAGGCCTTGAACACAAAAAGGTAATACAGAAACGGGCTCAAAAACCCCATTAAGATGGATAGACCCAGATCATGACGGTTCAGGGCCTTTAACAATCCGGTTTTTTTCTGGGCGATCAAAATAAAATAAAGCAATAGGGTTGAAACCAGGGTAGATATCATTAGTAGCTCAATATAACTCAGATATCGCAGAGTGATTTTAAATACCGAGGCCACCGTAGACCAGAATAGTATGGAAAGGAAGGCATAAAAATAACTTTTTTTCTGGTTGGTGACCATGGGTTTCAGCGGTTCAGCTTCTCGGCCATGTTTCGGATAATCTCCCAGGCCCGGTCAACATGTTTTTTTTCAATCCGGGTCTGACCGATAACCAGACGCAGGGTGTATTTCCCATTGAGCTTGGTATGGGTCAGGTATATTTTATTTGATTTGTTGATGCTTTCCAACAGGGTCGTATTTATCCGGTTCAGAATTTCCTCATCATCTATTCCCCGGGGATGGTATCTGAAACAGAGGGTGGCCAGGGGTACCGGGGCCAACATTTCAAAATTTTCCGATTTGCTGATTTCCACTTCCAGCTCCCGGGCCCAGCGGATATGGTCCCTGATCTTTTCCTGAAGCCCCGTAACCCCGAAATGACGGATGACAAACCACAGTTTCAGGGCCCGGAATCTTCTACCCAGCTGAATTCCCCAGTCCCGGTAGTTGTTGACCCGCTGGTCTTCCGGGGTTTTTAAATATTCCGGTGAAATTTCAAAGGTCCGGATCAGGGATTCAGAGCTCTTTACAAAATAAGCCGAACAATCAAAATTGGTGAACATCCATTTGTGGGGATTGAATACAAAGCTGTCCACCTGCTCCATACCCTCGATCATCCAGCGATTCTCCGGGAGCAGGAGTGCGGTACCGGCATAGGCAGCATCTACATGGAGCCAGATATTATACTTGCGGGCGATGCGGGCGATGGGTTTAAGGGGGTCGATAGCAGTGGAGCCGGTGGTGCCGATGGCTGCCACTATGGCCAGCGGGTTGTGGCCGTGGTCCAGATCCTCGGTGATGGCTTGCTCCAGGGCCTGGGGAATCATGGCCTGTTGCTCATCCACCCTGATTTTCCGGAGGTTGTTCTTGCCGATTCCGGCGATTTTCACATCTTTTTCAATTGAAGAGTGACTCTCCCGGGAACAGTATACCCTGAATGTTTTCTTCCCGAACAGTCCCTGCTCATTGGTTTTGAAATCAGAATGCTGTTCCCGTGCCGTTAATAATGCACACAGGGTAGCGGTTGAAGCCGTGTCTTGAATGACCCCGGAAAAATATTCCGGGATTCCGATCATCCCCCCCAGCCATTGCATTAACCTCTCTTCCAGCTCGGCAGCAGCCGGGGAGGTCACCCAGCTCATACACTGGGCGCCCATGGTGGCGGTCAACATCTCAGCCAAAATGGAGGGGCAGCTGTTGTTGGCGTTAAAATAGGCAAAAAACCCGGGATGTTGCCAGTGCGTCATTCCGGGCAGGATGATGGTCTTGAAATCGTTTAAAATTGTGTCCATGGATTCACCCTGCAGGGGGGGGTGTTCCGGAAGGTTCCGGATAACCTCACCGGGTTTCAGCCGGGATTTTACCGGATATTGTTCAATATTCTCAAGATATTCTGCCATCCAGTCCACCATTTCATGGGCATATTTTTTGAATTCTTCGATATTCATCGTGTCTACTGATCGCTCCTTATTTTCTGATATTCACGCAATCATTGCGGAAGTCGGTGATTTATATTTTATCATTGATTGATATCGGGTTCAATCGGATTCAGCTGATTCCGGTATTATTGATTTCAGGGTTGGTTGAGGCAAGTTCTTTCTTTTTCGCTGATTCCGTAATATAATGACAAGTAATGTCAACCGGATACGGTAGTAAAATTTATAGAAAAAGAAAAAACCGCATGATTCCCGTACTGGTATTCACAGTGTTACTGGCGGCCATTTTATTTTTGAGATTATTCGTGGCAAAGACAGCCCGGTCGAATACCCCGGAAAGGGCTAAAATTAAAAATGAACAGAGCCTGATTTCCGAACCAGGCCCAGAAGATAAAAACCTTATTCAGTACCACTCCCGGCTATCCGGACCTGATGGGAAAGAAGCGGAATCTTTCCGGAAATCTGACGGGATGACTGACGGCCATCCGGCTGATGGTCAGCAGGAGGAGGCTGGTTTCAATGCGCAAATCGGGAACCAGCTTCTCCAGGCCCGTTCTTACTTCCGGCACCGACAATATCGAAAAGCGCTCGAACTTTTTGAATCCATTGAAGGATCAGCTGAAAATTACTGGGTTGAAATGGGCCAGTGCCATTATTTCCTGGAAGATTTTAAGAATGCCCGGCTGTATTTTCAGAGGGCATTGCTGAGTCAGCCGGATGATTTCGCGGCTAAGAAATTTATGGCTTTTACCTGCTATCACCTGGATCAGCTTGAAACCAGCCTGCAATTTGCCCGGGAAGCCCTTGTCATAAGCCCGGACAAAGAACTTCAGGCTTTCATATCCAGGCTTGGCAGAGAAGTGGACCTGATGAAGGGGTATGCGGATAAACAAACACCCAATTTTAAAATCATTTTCAGCCGCAGTGAACATGGTGATATCAAACACACGGTCATTGATATTCTGAATAATGCCTACCGCACCATCGGGAAAAAATTGGGACATTTTCCGGAGAAAACCATCTCGGTTGTACTTTATAATGAACGGCTTTTTTTTGATATCACCCGGGCCCCGGCCTGGGCGGGTGGTTTGTTTGATGGGAAAATCAGAATCCCGATCAAGGGAATCAGGGGCCGGGAAGAATTACTCAAGAGGGTGCTCTTTCACGAATATACCCATGCCCTGGTTCATGATCTGACTCCCAGCTGTCCGTTATGGATCAATGAAGGTCTGGCTGAATATTTTTCCGCCCGGTATCCGAAAGTCATTGGCCAGGTGATCCCCCTGACTCAATTGGCAAAGGGATTTTCATTCCGGGATTCGAGAATGGTGGCCCTGGCCTACCTGGAGAGTTATTCGGCTATCTCTTTTTTAATTTCAAAATTCGGCATGTACCGGATCCGGGAATTGCTGGAAGCCCTGGGTAAGGGAAGCGATTTCCCCGAGGCTTTTGAAACGGTTTTTCTGATCCGTTACGAAAAATTTCTGAAAACCTGGGGCAAATACTGAATCCATGACTGCGGATCCGGGAATGTATTTCACTGTGAACAAAAATACCGGACCCCGGGAGATCAGGGAAAAGGGATCCCGATTTATCGCTTTTTTATATCCGGTCAAGGGTGATTTCCAGGCTTCCAAAATTAGGAGGGACCTTTGGAAAAAACATCATGATTCCACCCATATCTGCTGGTCCTACCGGATATTTGACCCGGATGCGGAGAGATTCCGTTATGGTGATGACGGTGAACCCAGCGGGACTGCCGGGATGCCGATATATTATGAAATCAAGGGCCGGGAATATTTTAATGTCCTGTTGGTGGTGATCCGCTATTTTGGGGGAGTAAAGCTGGGAACCGGCGGTCTGGCCAAGGCTTATGCCCGGGCAGCCCGGGAGGTTCTGGCTGTTTCTCAGCCCATGGTCCAGTATGTCAGACAGAAGGTCTCGGTTTTATTTCCCTTTGGATTCACCGGTGAGATGCGACAGTTGATCCAGCAATTTTCCCTGGAAATTGTCGAGCAGGAATACACTTCAGATGGGGTCCGGATGCTTCTGGAAATCCCCCTGGTTCGACTGGAGGAAGTGAAGAGAGAATTGATTGAAAGGAGCCGGGGTTTGGTGAGATTGAAAATTGAACCGACTGGAACCGTCGAATGATCATTTTTTTATACTTTTCTCAACCAGGATATCCCATTGTTTCAGTTTTCGTTTCAGGGTGGATAGGCTTAAACCCAGAGCTTCGGCAGTCCGCGTCTTGTTGTATTGAGAACGCTTGAGCACATCCAGAACATAGTCACGGATGTAAAGGTCCAGGGGGATGATCTTTTTTTCCAGGATCAGGGTTTCCGGGGATTCCCCAATGGCCGGTTCGATTTCATCGCCTAAACTATGGTAAATCAGTTTTTTCTCCAGGCGATTTCTCAATTCCCGGACATTTCCTTTCCAGTGGAAGTTTTTCAGGTTTTCGAAAGACAAAGGAGGGGTCAACTTCTTCTTGCCCATTTTCAATATAAGTTTATTCCATAGATGTTTGGCAATAAGGGGAATGTCCTCCTTTCTTTCTCTCAAAGGGGGAATGACAATATTAAATACGGCTATCCTGAAGTATAGATCCTCCCGGAAACGTTTGGCATCGACTTCGGTTTTCAAGTGTTTATTGGTTGAAGCCAGGATGCGAACATCGACGTTGACTTCTTTGATTCCTCCCAGTTTGATATAAGAACCCTCTTCCAGGACCCGTAACAATTTGGCCTGGAATTCAATGGGCATTTCCCCGATTTCATCCAGGTGTAAGATACCGAAATTGGCCATTTCAAAGAATCCGGGTTTTTCTTTATAGGCCCCGGTAAAAGCTCCTTTTTCATATCCGAAAAATTCCGATTCAAACAGGTTTTCAGGAATGGAAGCGCAGTTGACGCTGATAAATTGTTTGTCACTTCGGCTGCTCTCCAAAAAAATATTCCTGGCTATGAGTTCTTTGCCGGTTCCGGTCTCACCTTCAATCAAAACCGGACTGTCAGACTGGCTAATCAGACTGATCATTTTTCTGATTTTAACCATTTCCGGACTTTGTCCGATTATTTTATAGGCTGTCTTTTGATATGATCCCAGTACCTGCTGGGAATATTCCAGTTGAAACAGACGGTTGGCGTTCTGGATTCTTTTCAATAGTTTTTCCAGGTCTATGGGCTTTTCAAGAAAATCAAATGCCCCTTTGCGGATATATTCGTTTATCCGTTGATCTGATCCGTAAGCGGTCATCAGGATCATCTTGGTCTTTATATTTTTCTTCATTATGTGCTCGGAAATGGAGGTACCCTCTCCATCCGGCAATTTCTTGTCTACCAGGGCCACATGAATGGTGTGGTGCTCCAGATACCGGATGGCCTCATCGCATCGCTCGGCTGCATATACCCGATAGCCTTTGGATTCCAGAAAATCCTTCAATGAAGAAGCCAGCAGTTTATCATCTTCGGCCAGCAGCAAGGGGATCAGTTCTTTATTTGAGATTGAATTCATTTTATTGTTTTATTGGGAATATATATTCCGAACTTGGCTCCCTTTCCGCTCTCCGGTTGCTCGGCCCTGATGGTGCCTCCCATGCGGGTCATCAGTTTCAGAGAAATGGAAAGTCCGATACCGCCCCCCCGATCCTTGGTGGTGTAGAAGGGGGAAAATATTTTTTCCATCACTTCTTCCGGGATCGGGGGCCCATTATTCCGGTATACCAGCTTGATATAGTATTCATCTATGCTTTCTATATAGAGCTTGATTTCTCCACCACTTTCAAGAATTTGAATTGAGTTTTTCAACAGATTCAGGATGATTTGAAAGAAAGCCACTTCATCAATGGAGGCGAAAATGTCATCCTTAACCAGGTTTCTGAATCGGATACTTTTCTGTTTTAGAATTTCCTGGTTTTGATGATACAGATCATCGATGATGGATTTTAAATCGATGGTCTTCAATTCCAGTTTGCTCTCATTGGAGATATCCCGGATGCGTTTCAAAAAAACGGACAGTCGGTTGATTTCATTGATGGTTCTTTCGATATACGTATTGATTTTTTCCTGGGGCCAGCTGGCCATGTTGAGCTGCAATACCTGTAGGCTCATGCTGATCCCGGCCAGAGGATTGCCGATTTCATGGGAAATTTCTGCCACCAGTTCTGAAAATTTATTGTAAAACAGGTTTTCCTGTTTGGACTGGATGTAAATGGATTTGGAGGCAATTTCACTCAACAATACCGCGATGAGCTCTCCGGAAATCCGGTAGATGGAAAACCCGAGTAAAAAAGTCTGGCCGTTGCTCTTGATTTGCAGATCCTGACTGAGATTAAGTTTCGGTTTCCGGTCAATATTGAACTCGGCATAATTGCATATATGTTCCAGAACCAATGATTCTTTGTTTTCAACCAGGGAGTGAAAAAATTGATTGGCAAAGAGCAGGTTTCTTTTTTTAAAATTAATGAAAAGAAAGCCGATATTGATTTTATCGAATATGGTTTTTAACTTGGAATAATTCCGGTTGATAAATGTTTCCAAATCGGTTGGGGAGGACTCCGGTTTTGGTATCAAAATTGCCATGATAAACCCAAAGGTAAAAATGGCAAAAAAAATACTGCTTGTAGATGATGAGATATTTTTTCTGGAAGGGCTGAAAGAGGGACTTTCCGAGTACCGGGATGTTTTCAGTACCGATATCTGCTTTTCGGTTGATGAAGCCATTAAACTGAGCAACAAAAATGATTATGACCTGATCATATCCGATATTAGAATGCCCAAAAAGAACGGATTGGATCTGTTTGTTCATTTGAAAAAGCAAAAATATAATGGTGGCTTTATTGTTATGACCGCTTACGGTACCGAAGAAATTTTAAATGAAATAAAAAAATTGGGCGGACTGGATATCATTTTAAAACCGTTCAATTTTGACTGGTTTAAGAAAAAAATCATGGATTTTTTTATTGAGGAAGAAGGTATGTCGGGTACTGTAGATTCCATTGATCTCACCTCTTTTTTACAGATGATCAATCTGGAAAAGAAATCACTGGCGGTTAAAATCGTAATCAATAAAAAGACCGGGCATATCAATTTTTACCGGGGCGAAATCATTCATGCCGAATGGGATGGCTTCTCCGGGGTGAAAGCTATTCATGAAATGCTTAAAACCAAAAAAGGACGTTTTTCAGTTGAAAAATTCAAGAAAAATGTAGATAAAACCATCAACATTCCCTTCATGGCGCTGTTGATGGATTCCATGAAGGAAGCCGATGAAGAGGATCAGGTTGTCAATTTGGAACTTGATGAAATACAAAAAAATAAAAAGGAGGGTAACATGAATGTAAAAAAACTCAATCAAGCCATCGAAATCCAGAAAGAGAATATTGGAGACGGCCTGATGGCCACTGATATTTACGGTGCTGACGATGGACAGACGTTGGTAGGATGGAATTCCAACCCCCAGGCCAGCGCTCTGTTCAACCGGATCACCAAGTACATGATTGAGGCCCTGGATGGTGCCGGGTTTCCCCGGTTGAATCGGTATTATATCCTGGATCTGGCCGATGATAAAATGGTTATCGTGATCATCCTGGGAGATTATGAATGGGGGATGCTGATTGACCGGACCAAAATCCAGTTGGGTCTGCTCCTGAATGTAGCTTTACCCAAGATGATGGCTGCATTTGAGGATGCCATGACGTCCTGATCGGGTTGGGTCCCGGTGGTTGGTGGTACTTCCGGGAATGCTTTTCAAGTCAATGGAAGTCAGGAAGGTATTGTTTGGATTTGAATGAACATTCTCCGTGGTGTTCCAGTTTTTGCAGGAATATCTGGTTCAGGTTCCGGATGTGGTTGGCTACGATCCCGGGAGATTTTTGGTCGGGTGGATGGTGTTGGGTCCACTTGATGGCCTGGAGTTCATTTTCACTGAAGTGATTTTTTTCATCAGTTTTACACTTCCGGCACAGTATCCCCTTGAAATCGGCTTTGTGCCAGGCCTCTTTTAAATCAGTGGAAAAACAGCTGTAGCAAATATCGGGATTGAACATCATTCCCTCGATTCTCAGTATCCAGATCTGAAAATAGAGAAAAAGCCAGTCGATATCGGTATTTTTGTCCCGGGCTGCCAGGACGGATCGCATCAACCGAAAAATTCGTTTATCTTTCTGATTGTAGGGGATGACCTTTAAAATCATTTCAGCCATCAAATAGAAATGAAATATATTCTCGGGTTTCGAAATCAGGTTGAAGAAACTGGTCAGGATATCACCCTTGGAAATGGTTACCATTTCTTTTTCCTCATTCCAGTAATATATGAAATTTCCCTCGGTGAACAATTCCAGTAATGATCCGAAACGGTTATTGGATTTCAGGGCGCCGGGGGCAACCGCTTTAAGTATTCCCCGGTCAATGGTCAGTAACTGGGTTAATTTGTCATGTTCATTGATGGGAAAACTGCCCAGAACCAGGGCCTGGGTTGAAGCCAAAGGCATGGTGAGGGTTATATCAGAACCAGGGTGGCCAGACCCAGAAAACAAAAGAGTCCGAAGACATCAGTCAGCATGGTCACAATCATTCCGGAAGCCAGGGCCGGATCCAGTTTAAACCGCCTCAGTATCAGGGGGATCAGGGTGCCCGACAGGGCTGCGTTGAAAAAATTAAAGGCAATGGCACCCCCGAACACGACGCCCACCAGCCAGTTTTTGAAAATGAGTGCTGAGAAGAGAGAAGATATGGCTCCGATAACAATCCCCGTGCCCAAACCCACTACCATTTCTTTGAACAGGATTTTACGGGAATGTTCCCAATCCATGCGTTCCATAACGATTTCACGAACCATGATAGCCACGGTTTGATTGCCCAGAACCCCACCGATTGCCGGCACAATATGCATGAGAATGGCCAGGGTGACGAATTGTTCGATGGTTCCCTTGAAGAGGGCCACCACTATCCCTGAAAGCGAGGTGGTAATCAGGCTCATCAGCAACCAGGGGATTCTCTTTTTTAAACGCTGAAATATACCCAGGTCAATGTTGTAATCCTGGGCCATTCCGGCCAGTTTATAGATGTCCTCGGTGGCTTCATCTTGAATAATATCGATGATGTCATCCACCGTGACCACGCCCACCAGCTTGTCCTGTTCGTCCACAACCGGAATGGCAATGAGGTTGTAATTGGCTACCACGGATGCCACCTCTTCCTGATCAGTATAGACATCCACTTTATAGACTTCCGGGTTCATGATTTCCTTGAGTTGCAGCCTGGGGTTGACCAGAATGACCTGTTTCAGGGAGACGACACCCTTCAATATCTGTTCCTCATCGGTAACGTAAAGGTAGAAAGGAACTTCAACATCTTCTCCAGCCAGTTGAATGGCTGAAATGGCATCCCCGGCTGTGGTAGAAGAGTCCAAAGCCAGGAAATCCGAAGACATGATTCTGCCGGCGGATTCCTCGGGATAGGCCAATTGTTCCTGGATGTCGGCAGATTCTTCCTTTTTCATTTTCTTGAGGATTTCCAGCTGGAGATCCTCATCAAAAAAGGAAATGAGGGAGGCTGCATCATCCGAAGACAGTTCTTCCAGTATCGAGGTGGTCTGGTCCGTATCCAGGTTGGACAGAATCTCAACCGCAATTTCAGGTTTGATCTCACTGATGATTTCGGCCATCTGGCCCATTTCCATTTTCCGGTCAAAGAACAATTTGAGAATAATTTGTCTTTCTTGGGGACTCAAATGTTCAACCAGGGTGGCCACATCGGCATAGTGGGTTTTTTTCAGGGCATTCCAGAGGTGTCCCAGGGTTCTGAGTTTAATGAATTGCTTGGTATACCTCAGAAGTCTTTCCAGTGCGGGCTGTTTCATATTTAATCTTACCATAGATTTGATAAAACTTCAAATATTTATTTCCGGTTATACCTGGTTTTCAGCAATTCGAATTGATTTTGTAAGGTCTTGGTGGTATGGTAACTCCGAATGCCCATGAACTGGATTAAATTGGTGATCAAAGGCCAGGAAGTGAATGTGGGGTTTGATGAAAACAGTATCCACATTTACGATGCTTTTCCCATCAAGGATGATCTGAAAATGAGGGGGTATCGCTGGAATCCGGGCGACAAGAGCTGGTTTGTTGCACCGGATGACCTGGCCGGGGAACTGGAGGTGCTCAAAAACAATCTGACCCCGATCCTTGCCCGGAGTATTCCTGACCGGACAACGGATTTATCCCCTTTTCCCCATTCAGTTTCGGTCATTGAACTCCGTAGCCGGATTGATCGCTTGATCAAAGAGGGAATACGGGGAAATATCTGGATCCGGGGGGTCATTGCCTCTGAAGTGAAAAACTATAAATGGGTTTCCTATTTTGATCTGAAAGATGAACAGGAAAACAGTGACGTTTTCTTTCGGATGGAAATCAAGAGCGGTCAGCTTGAACGGGTAAACTCAAAACTGAAGGAGATGAGAGTTGCCGAGGGTCTGGAAAAGGATTTACCGGTTTTTTGTCAGGTGGAAGTCCATGTATCCCTGAGAAATGTGGTGGATATCCGGTTAACGGTCCGGGATATATTTCCGGAATATACCCAGGCAAAACTGCGCAGTCAGCGAGACGTCACACTGGAAAAATTGAAATCCGAGGGAATTCTGAACAATCAGAAAGCGCTGGAACTTCCCTTACTGGTCTCCCGAATCGGTCTGATCACTTCCGAGCAGGGGACCTCCATAAAAGATATCATGGCCGGATTGGAACCATTTCAGAACCGTTATTTATTCTTTTTTTTGGACACCCGGATGGAAGGTGTCCAAGCAGTTGACAGCATTCTTTATTCGATTGAGCTTTTGGACAAATGGAGAGATGGTTTTCTGGATGCCATTATCATTGCCCGGGGGGGAGGGAGTGAGCAGTCCCTGGCTGTTTTTAACGATTACCGGATCTGCCAGCGGATCTGCCAGGCTTCCATTCCGGTTTTAACCGCCATCGGGCATGAAAAGGATCTGTCTGCGGCCGAAGTCTGTTCCTTTTATACCCCTACACCCTCCACTCCTTCCGGTATAGGCAAGTATCTGCAGGACCGGTTTGCGGGCCTTCAATCACAGTTATCCGATAAAATCAGTCAATTAATTCAATTTTTCCAACTTATCAATAACCGGGAAACCGAAAAGCTGACTGCCGCTGTCCAGCAGATACCATCCCGGATTTATCAGTTAATCAAATTTCAAAATGAAAGATATTTTTCTCTGGTCCGCCAATTTGAACAATCAGCATCCTTCAAGGTCAGGGATCAGGAGAGAGAGATTAATAACCTATTGACCTTAGTTTTGAATAAAAAAAAAATCATTCATGATGATTCCCGGAAGAACATCAGGCAAATTACAGACTTTATAATAATGAGAATGATGAGCAGAAACCAGCAGGAAACAAAACAGGCCAGAAAAATCATGGATAAACTGGATTTTGAAAAACGGTTGAATGAAAATCGGAATAGTATTGATGAGGTTTTAAACAGAACGAGAAATATTTTTGCAACAGGCAAAAAATTGATGGATCTAAGTGGAGATCATCTGAATGCCCGTCAGGAACTGGTTCTGGCAAGTGATCCCGGCAGAATATTAAATAAAGGATTCACCCTGACTTTAGATGATAAAAACCGGATAATTTCATCTTTGAAAAAGTTTGAAAAGGTCAGGAGCGCCCGGTTAAAATTTAAGGATGGAATTTCTAAGATAATAAGGAAGGAGGAAAAATGACTGATAAATCCAGGACATATGAAGAGAGTTTTGGCGTTTTGGAACGGATTACGGAATCTTTGAACAAGGATGAAATCGGCATTGATGATCTGGTGGTCAAAACCCGAGAAGCCCTGGAAGCTGCCCGGACCTGCATGGATATATTGAAAAGACAGCGGGGGGAATTCAAGAAATTAGAGAAGGAATTTTCCCAGCTGTTAGATAAAACAGAACCGGAATCACCGAAAAGTGAGGATAGCTGATCCAACTCAGGGGTATTGCGATTTTTTTTGAAAATTGATATTTTATACTTTGAGTATAACTTAAGGAAATAAAAATCAGATGAAGTGTCCAAGCTGTGGATTCAATAATGCCAATGGCTGCAGTTTTTGCAGTCAATGCGGCTCGCCCATGGCCAGACGCGGCAAGCCCAGGACCGAGAAAATTCCCCGGACCTTTTTCGATGATTCCGAATTTTCTCTTTCTCCGGGCGATCGTTTTGGCAATCGGTATCAGATACTGGAAGAGATTGACCGGGGAGGCATGGGCCGGGTATATAAAGCCGAAGACCGGGAGTTGAAGATCGTGGTGGCCTTGAAAATCATTCATCCCCATTACCTAAACGACAAGCATGCAGTCGAACGATTCAAGAAGGAGATCCTGCTGGCCCGGGAAATTTCGCATGAAAATGTCATTCGGATCCATGACTTTGGCGAGGAAAAGGGGATCAAATTCATATCAATGCCCTTCATTGAAGGCGTTAACCTGAAAGAGCTGATTCGGAAAAAGGGCTTGCTGGGTTTGAAGAAGACCATTGAGATATCTCGTCAGATCTGCGCCGGTTTGCAGGCAGCCCACCGGAAGGGCATTGTGCACCGTGATCTGAAACCTCATAATATCATGATTGACCGGAAGGGAAATGTGTTTATCATGGATTTCGGGCTGGCCAAATCGATTGAAGGTGAGGGTATCAGTCTGCCGGACATGGTGGTGGGAACCCCGGAATATATTTCTCCGGAGCAGGCAAAGGGAGAAAAGGTGGATGGGCGCTCGGATCTTTACTCGCTGGGGGTCATCATGTATGAAATGGCCACCGGGAAACTCCCCTTTATTTCAGAGACCGTACTGGGTTATATCACCAAGCATATCAACCAGAAGCCGGTTTCACCCTCGATATCAAATCCGCTTATTCCCCTTTTTTTTAGTCGTATCATCATGAGATGCCTGGAAAAGAACCCGGAAAAGCGGTATGAGCATGTGGGGTTGCTGTTGAGGGATTTTAGTATTGAGGAAGTAGCCAGTGGTCCGTTTTTCAAGCGCCCGCTGGTGAGGAAAGTGGCGAGGATTTCCGGGCTGGTGCTTCTGATTGGATTGGTCGCCTTCGGGGTCTACCTGATCAAGGGAAAACGAGTCGTTGATGTTTTTCCCTCTCTGCTTGAAAGCAAACAATCGGTGGCAATAATGTATTTTGAGAACCACACCGGTGATAAGGAGCTGGACCGTTGGAGCATTGCACTGGCTGATCTGATGATCACTGACCTGGCCCAGTCCCGGTATTTTCGGGTGTTGCCCGAGAATCGACTATTTCAGATTTTAACA
Source organism: uncultured Aminicenantes bacterium (assembly GCA_965195285.1). Classification (GTDB taxonomy): domain Bacteria; phylum Acidobacteriota; class Aminicenantia; order UBA2199; family UBA2199; genus CAZOWT01. The sequence goes on from CBDAFS010000012.1 coordinate 135,303, forward strand.
GAACTGGGTCTGGAAAAAGAAGGACAGATTTTGCCCGAGATGATGAAAAAAGTGGCATCGCGGGGAAACGTGGATCATATTATTACCGGAAGTTTTGCCCGGGCCGGCGATATGTTCCGGGTGAGTATCAAGATCCTGGACCCGGTAAAGGGTGAATTTATTGACAGCGGTTATGTGGATGGTCAGGGTGTGGCGAGTTTTTTTTCCATGGTGGACCGTTTGACCACCAAGGTCAAAACCCGTTTTGATATTCCCCAGCCCCGGATCATGGCGGATATTGACCGGGAGGTGAAGCAGATCACCACCTCTTCCTCACAGGCATTTCAGTACTACATTGAAGGCAAACACTATGCCAATCTGACTCAATATCAGAAGAGCATCGAGTCATTTAAAAATGCCATAGAAGTGGACCCGGAATTTGCCATGGCCTACTGGGCCATGGGCTGGGCTTATGCCTGGATTTTTGACTGGGAAAACCGGGCTAAAAGTTTCAATAAAACCATGGAAATGCTGGATCATGTATCGGAACGGGAAAAGTATTTGATCCAGGGTACTTTTTACGGGGAATCGGAAAACACCTTCCAGCTTGCTTTGGATTCTTTAAAAAAACTGGTCGAGATATATCCGGATGATTGTGAAGGTAACGATAAACTCGGATTGAACTACCAGTTCATAGGACGCTGGGATGAGGCCATCCAGAGTCTGGAGACGAACCGGAAAAACAATTGCTTGTCATCTGAAGGCTGTATCGTCCTTTCCTATTCCTATCTGGCCCGGGGAGAATTCGAGAATGCATTAGCGGTTCTGGATGAATCATCCAGCCCCTTCTGTGACAATGCCCTGATCAGAAAATACAAGAGCATTATATATCTTGTACAAAACAGATTTGATCTGGCCCTGGCTGAAATGGAAAAAGCAGTGGAATTGGATCCCCGGGATTACAGGTATAAGTTGGCCATTGGGGATATCTATTTTTTTAAAGATGATTTTGATAAAGCAGAAAAAGTTTACCGGGAAAACCTGAATAAAAATGATGTTAATACATATTCAGATTCACTTGGCAGGATTGGAAGTTTATATTTTCTACAGGGCAGATACAAAGAATTTAATGTATTATGTGAGAGTGGCAGTGAATTTGAGCTGAAAAATTTAAAAAGCCTGCAACTGGTGATGAGTTTAATCAGACGATCGTATTATTACTTAAAGCAAAACAAACCTATGGAAACACTTAAATTTGGAGAAGAAGCCATTAACATTCATAAAACCAGTGGTTACAGGTATCATACCCATGAAAGACTGGCTCTTTATCTAAAAGCGATGGCTCAGCTGGATTTAAACCAGTGGAAAAGAGCATCGGAGATTATTGAAAAATTGAAAAACTCAATACAAAAATCTTGCCATCAACATCAGTTGAAGTTTTATTATCATCTCATAGGAGTCAAAGCACTTAAAATGCAGCAATATAAAAAAGCCATCAATTATTTTGAGAAAGCAATTTCTTTTCAGTCCAATCAAAGAAGTTTTCTTTTTGGACGTGATATGCATGTGGTTTTTTATGATGCCCTGGCCCGGGTCCATATGAAGACCGGGGAACTGGAAAAAGCGCGGGAATACCTGGAGAAGATCACCCGGCTCACCACCGGCCGGTTCTGGTTCGGGGATATTTACGCCCGGAGTTTTTATTATCTGGGCAAAATTTTTCAGCAAAAGGGCTGGGAAGGCAAGGCCCTGGATCATTATAAGAAATTTCTGACCATATGGAACCGGGCCGATCCGGACCTGCCGGAACTGAAGAATGCCCGAAAGCAGTTAACTCTGCTCAGGCAGAAGTCTCACTGATTGTTGATTCGATCTATCTCACTTAACCATTGTTGGAATTTCTGTTTTTCTTCTATGGCAATTCGATTGATCCGGCAGATATAATCAGGCACTTCATCCAACCGATCCCAGTACAGGGCCGATGAGATGGGGCACACCCCACAGGATTCGATGTGTGGGCATAAAAAGCAGCGGGAGTTTGGGGTATAGAAATTATCCATTCTCAGCTGCTGGTAATTTTCGGTTAGATCCTGATATTTTTTTTTATGGTTTTTGATAAATTCATCAATGGTTCCGAAATAATAGTCCTGGAATATATCGGAATTCTTTCGATTTTTAAAATATTCGTAAAACAGGGCGCAGCCCCAAATCTCTCCGTCCGTTGAAACCGTTAGCTGAGATTGTCCGGCCGAACAACACCAGATCCCCTTGGAGGTCAGATCCGGGAAAAAATGCAGGGGCTGGTTTCCGGTTTTTTGAAAGTGGCTCAAAAGAAGTTTCATTAATTGTTTAAATTCCTTTTCAAGTTTTTCAATGGAGGGACTGTTCCAGCGCTTGTCAATGGCCAGTCCCAGGGAGACATGGGGAATTCCCAGTTCCAGAATAAAACGGATGGACTCGGACAGGTATTTGACTGTGGGAGGGGAAAAAACACTGTTAACCAGCAGTTTAATATCGGGCTGTTTCAATAATTTTTTTATGATTGGAATAAGCTGTTCGAAACTTCCCTTTTCCCGTGCTTTTTCCTGGGCCAGACCGTCAAAACTCAGTTCCACGGTAAAATGGTATTGATTAAAAAAATCCAGGATTTCGGGTGTGATTAAACTGCCGTTGGTGCTGATGTTGTATTGACATTTTTTTTTATGTTGCCCCTTCTCCTTTTCAACATATCCCACTGTGTACCGGATCAGATCGATATTCAGCAGGGGCTCTCCCCCTAAAAAATAGAGGTCACAGGATTTTGGCATCCGGGGCAGAAAAAAGCGCAAGGCTTTTTCCACGGTTTCCCGGCTCATCTCTTTTTTTTCTTTTGTGTGGTAACAGTATTTGCAGGAAAAATTGCAGTCTTCGCTGACCATCAACACCAGTTTGGAAAAGACCATTCTATTTACCGGTTGTCATGCATCGGAAAATAGTTCATGAAAATTGATTTCACACTTTCCTGTGATGTATATAATGGATATGGCTGAAGAGTATATATGTTATGATTTAGACTTATAAAATTTATTGGTTTTAGGCAATTCCCAGGTTGGGATTATCTTTCCCCAGTTGCAATCTCCGCCACGTCGGATCTGGGCTTTGCCCTCGGCGGTTTCCATCATATATTTGATGGCATTCTGGGCTTCTTTTTTCTGATCCCCGGGGGGCAGTGCAGTCACTGCCTTTTTCAAGGTGTCCAGACAGTACTTCACATTTTTGGTAAAGGTAATGGTTTTGCTCTTGGCCATTTTTTCTCCTTATTTTTTTCTCCCTCTTTAATTATACCTAATGATTTCACAACCAAAAAAAAAAATCAATAAAAATTGTTTATTATTTGATTTTATTTTCTTTTATTCTGAGTTTTTTTTTGTAGATGTCCTGCGTTTCTTGCTCCAATTGATTCATTCTCCGCTTCAGGATTTTTTTCAGTGTTTCAATGTTTTCCACGGGCTTTTTCCCCTTTTCCTGTCGAGGAAGCATAAATGGTTCTCCGTATGAAAAGGTAATATGGCTGAAGGGCAGGGGAATCATGAACCGGTCCCAGGTTTTGTTGAAAACTTTCACCCGGCTGGAATGCCAGCTGATGGGTACAATGGCGGAATGGGTCTTGAGAGCCAGCAGAATGGTACCGTCCTTTATCTCCCTTATCGGGCCCTTGGGTCCGTCTGCAGTAATCAAAATATCTGATTTTTCGGTTTTGAGGAATTCCAGTAATTTTAGAAATGCCCTTGCCCCGCCACTGGAGGATGAACCCCGGACCGGATTCATGCCGAATTCTTCGGCAATCTGGGACACGATCTCTCCGTCTCTGGAATGGGAAATCAGTGGTCTGGCCCCGCTGTTTTTAAATCGGAAAATAACAAAGAATATATGGCGGTGCCAGAAGGTGAATATAATGGGGATATTGTTTTCTTTTAAAGTCCGGATACGGGCTTGATTGGCTATATGAATCCGGCAGGTTTTTATAATGGCATTGATCAGGAATTTTGCAGCTTTTCTCAGAAAAAAATATTTAGGACTCGGGTGTGATCTCATATTCTTTTATTTTATCCAGCAATGTTTTATAGCTGATTTGAAGAATATCCGCGGCCCGGGTTTTGTTGAAATTGACTTCCTGCAATACCTTCTTGAGTTTAATTTTTTCAACCAGTTTAACTGCTCTGGAACTGACCTGTTTAAGGCTGCCATGGAAATCGAAATCCTCATTGAGCTGCAACGATTTTTCCGGAAGTATGATGTCGGTCTCGGTGATTTTATCGGTTTCGGCAATGATGATTGCCCTTTCAATGGTATTCTGCAATTCCCGGACATTACCGGGCCAGTGGTAATTCATCAGTTTGTTCCGGGCTTTTTGGGTCAGGGGGAGTTCATGTTTATTTAATTCAATGACAAATTTCTTGATGAAATAATCGGCCAGAAGTGAAATGTCACTTTCTCTTTCCCTCAGGGGGGGCAGTCTCAGGGGAAATACATTGATCCTGAAATAGAGGTCCTTGCGGAAACGGCCATTGGCCACTTCCTGCTCAATGGGTTTATTGGTAGCGAAAATAAACCGGATATCCAGATCCTGTTGCAGGTTACTGCCGATTCGGCTGACTTTTTTGTCCTCGATGACTCTCAGAATTTTTCCCTGCAGGTTGAAGGGTAGATCGCCGATTTCATCCAGAAAAAAAGTACCGTTCTGAGTGAGTTCCAGTTTCCCCGATTGGCGGACATAGGCATCAGTGTAGGAACC
>CBDAFS010000013.1:0-22110 GCA_965195285.1 uncultured Aminicenantes bacterium
AATTACACTGTCTATTAAACCGATTCCTTTTGAAATCCATTTTTTTTCACTTGAAAGAATACCTGCATCAATTAACAGGTTGGTTTCAAGATGTTTTGGTAAATTAATCCAGTAATCTTTTATAACATTTCGTTCCCTTTCGGTTCGTGCACCCTGTAATAGCTCGGCAAAAATACATTCAACAGCAAGCACTTGATTGGTATCCAATAAATCCTTCAATTTTGTATAGTATGGTTCATTGGCCTTGAAAAATTCAATCCAAATAGAGGTATCAACAATGATCATCTTCGATTCAAATCGCGAACGGAATTTGCGGAAAAGCTATCATTGAATCCAAGTGGCCTTTTCTTGATTTCTAAATTCATTCTTTTTATCTTTTGAAAAGATATCCACTCAGATAAAGCTTTAATTAGAGATTCAGTCAAATTTTTAGATTGAGTAAGGTCTTTTACATCCGAAACTATTTTGTCAGGTATTATTGCTGTTATTTTCATACCACAATTATACGATATGATATCATATTTGTCAACTTATTCAAAATATTATTCAAGCTCATATTAAAGACATCATTCATGATCATAACGATTGAGCTCAGCGGTGCGGTTTACCGCATCCGCTGCCCGGTATTACTTTATCGCCTTAACACGTGCTAAGGCAGCAGCGGAATAGCAGTCAGGTGCAATGCCTTGTTGTGTGGATCATTCATATCTGCACCAGAACCAATACCATTAAATTTGGCATCATTTTTTTCATAAATTTAAAAATCTCTTTAAGAGAATATCTTCAATATTTTGTCGAGAATCCAGTATAGATAAAACAAATACTTTTTCTTCAGCTATCCGATAGATCATTCGCCAGGGAGGCACAATCAATTCACGGTATTGAAATATTCCAAAATCTCCCAATTCAGGTATTACCCTACCTCGTTTGGGAGAATGATACAGATTTGAGGTTTTTTTTTTGATTTTCTTTAATATCTTCAATGCATTCGATGTACTGTCATCAGCAATATACTCAATGATATTGATTAAGTCATTTTCTGCAACTTTCGTCCAAATAACTTGGTATTTTTTATCCATTTTTTAAATTCTTTTCAAGTTTCTCAAATACTTCATGCTGTGATATGGCTTTATTATCTTTAATTTCCTGCTCACCTTGAGAGATAAGCTTTAAAATGCCAAGAGCATTTCGCATATTTTCATAGCTCTTGGGATCTTGTATGACTGCTTTTGGTTCACCATTCTGAGTTATTATTATGGGACGTTGAGTTTTATTTATTTGTTTAAGTAGATCTGCTGCCTTTGTTTTAAGATAAGTGATAGATTTAATATCTTCTGTAATGTTCATTTTTTTCACCTCTCAGTCTTTTTATGATACTATATTCAGTCCGATTGTCAAGCCAAATCTCTATTTTCTTATTGACATCTAATGACCAGACTCACCGGTCGCTATGAAGCACAGCGAAAAAATGTCAGGTGCAACCACTGGTTAGATACAATCTCTGAATCTAAACAAGGATTCCTGCAATCACCAATACAGCACCAGAGTATAAGAAAATAATATTCAAATTGAAACCTCCTCAATCAATCTAACCACCAAACTATTTCTTCGTATATATGATATATTCTACAAGCAATAAGAACAATGGGAAAACGACGCTTAAAAGTATCTGGGTATCCAACCCAATAACGCTATCTCCATTTATCAGATTCAAAGACCTGAATAAGAGAAATATGATGACTCCTAAAGACAGACTCTGAAGTGTTCCGAAAATCCAAAATATTTTCGTGTTCATGATTAATCTCCTTATGTTAATTTAAGATTTATTTAAAGCCCGAATGTTATACTGATGAGTTAAAAGCAGGCGTAGCATAACTTTCTTCCCCTGCCCCGTGTACCAGAATGCGCTGGCCTCGCCTGGTTTTGGCTCTGACACAGTAGCTTCCTCGATAATGACAACATGTTTATAGCTCATTTTCTCCTCCATTACTTTCAAGATTCGAGACTGTCCAAAGCTTACGGATTGACCGCTCCGGTGGGAATATCCTCAGCTCTACCGGAGTCACGTTTAATCCGTATGTTGATCTTCTCTCAGTGCTTCTTTTAACGCCGCTCTCGCGAGTAAACGCGTGGAATCGAGTATCGGCAAGGGACAGTCATTCGGATCGACGAGCAGAGGGATCTCGGTACACCCCAGAACCACACCCTCGCATCCCTGATTCTTCATCTTCTGGATCACCGTGTTTAAATAGGCCCTGGAATCCTCGGTAAGCACACCGTTGACGAGTTCTTTGAAAATGATCGTGTTGATGCATTCCCGATCCGACTCGTCCGGAATTCGACAGGCGATTCCGAACTTGAGCAACGTGTCCGGATACACCGGACCGGTCATCAGGTATTTCGTCCCGGTGACGGCTAGAATCCTGAATCCTCTCGTCTGTGCCTCGCGTGCAACCGGCTCGGCAATGTGAAGCCATGGAATGACCGAGTCTGCAGCGACAAGATTGAATGCCTGGTGAATCGTGTTATCCGGACAGATTGCGAATTGTGCCCCGATGGCCGCAAGTTTGCGCGAGGAAGACAGCATTAGATTCGCTACTTCACCCCAGTTTCCGGAACGTATATGAACCATGTATTCCCCAAGTGGATGAGTATGCATGCTTATTTCGGGGTGCATATGCTCTCCCATGAGCGCTGGAGCCTCAGAGCACAATGTGCGGTAGCACAGGGCAGCGCCCTCGGCACTGCAGGCTACGATTCCGATATGCTTTGCCAACTATTCTCTCCAAAAACCAACTTTTTATTAATTTGAAAAAGAGGGGAATGCAGTTAATTAATTAATGCTTATTCTGGTTTTTCCCTTTGTTTCCTTTATTTGTCCTATTAAAAAGTATTTTTCTTTATTTGAGCTTAATGCCTTTTCAACCTTTGATAAATTATTTTTATCAATAATCAAAACAATGCCTATCCCCATATTAAAAACTCGAAACTGCTCGCGTTTACTGATTTTCCCGGCTTTAACCAGAAACTCAAAAATTGGGGGGACTGGCCAGAGTCTTTCGATCTGCGCTCCCAGATCATCCGGTAAAATACGGGGAATATTTTCAATGAATCCCCCTCCGGTAATGTGAGCCATTCCTTTTATCAAATCTTTGGCAATCAGGGTTTGTACGGGCCTTAAATAGGATCTGTGGACTTCCAGCAATTCTTCCCCAATGGTTTTTTCCAACCCTTCCACCGGACTATCAACTTTTAACTTTAATTTTTCAAAAACAATATTTCTGGCCAGAGAGTATCCATTGGTATGAAGCCCTGATGAAGGCAATCCGATAACCAGATCCCCTTTCTTGATTTTCAATCCATCGATAACCTTCTTTTTTTCCACCAACCCAACAATAAAACCGGCAAGATCATATTCGCCAGGGCTATAAAATCCGGGCATTTCTGCGGTTTCTCCTCCCAGTAGAACGAATTCATTTTCAACACATCCTTCCAAGATTCCAGAAACAACCGAGGAAACAATTTCCGGTTCCAGTTTTCCGGTGGAAATATAATCCAGGAAAAACAATGGTTTTGCCCCGTATACCAGTATGTCATTAATACAATGATTGACCAGATCTTTTCCAATGGTATCATGTTTATCCATTAAGAAGGCAATTTTTAATTTAGTTCCCACGCCGTCTGCAGAGGAAACCAGTATCGGATTTCGAGTTTTTTGTTTCAGAGGGAAAAATCCACTGAATTTTCCGATTTCCTGAATACCCAGTTTTTTAACCATTTCCTTAATCTTCTTGACCGCTTGATTCCCTTTGTTAATATCCACACCCGATTGAGCATAAAGATCCTTAGGCATAGAGGGTTACCTCCTTAGGAACAAATATAACATCCACATTAAAAAAATTTTATAACTCATGCCAAAAAAAGTCAATGCAAAAATCAAAATCAGGCGGGGCATTGACAAATGATAATAAAATTAAATATTATGAGTCCTTAGCAATTCAGCTTATCCAGAAAAAAGGAAAATGAAAAAAAGTAAGAAAGCAAAAAAAGGATTCAGACTGCCCCATACCCTGGTTTTAATTTTTATTTTGGTGATACTCATGTATGCCCTTACCTGGATAATCCCTTCGGGAGAATTTAACAGAATCGAAAAAACAGTAGAAGGCAAGATCAGAACGGTAACCGAACCGGGTACTTTCCACTATATTGCCAAAGAAAGGGTGAATCCGGAATCTCTACTCATTGCTCCGATTGAAGGTTTCAAGGAAGGTGTGTTAATCATAGCCTTTCTTTTTGTCATCGGAGGCGCCTTTGCAGTCATTCAGAAAACGGGAACCATTGATATGGCCATAAAAAAAATGGCCCTGGCATTCTCAAATCATCCAAAATATCAAAAATTTATCATTCCCGTACTCATGGTGGTGTTTTCCCTGGCCGGTTCCATCTTCGGGATGTCAGAAGAGACCATTCCCTTTATTCTGGTTTTCATTCCACTGGCATTATCACTGGGATATGATTCCATTGTAGGAGTTTCAATTCCATTCCTGGGAGCTGCGGCCGGATTTGCCGCTGCATTCTTCAATCCCTTTACCGTGGGAATCGCCCAGGGATTAGCGGAGCTTCCACTATATTCGGGATTACCCTACCGATTTTTTGTCTGGATAATCAGTACCGCAGTCGTCATTACCATGGTGATGATTTACGCCAAAAAAGTGAAGGCAAATCCCAAACTGAGCCCTGTCTATGATATTGATCAAGAACGCCTCCATCAGAGCAACCAGGATCATATTGATATATCGAAATGGAACTGGAGAAACCGGGCCGTACTGGAAGTGTTTGCCGGAGGAATAATTATCCTGATTGCAGGGATACTATTCCAGAACTGGTATATAAAATCCATTGCTGCTGTTTTCCTGGGAATGGGCATTTTTTCTGGACTCGTTTCTCGAATGCCTACCTCTGACATGGCCAGGCATTTTGTCCAAGGCGCAAAGGATATGATGAATGTGGCCTTTATTATCTCCTGTGCAAGGGCCATTTTGATCATCGCAGAAGAAGGAAAAATATTGGATACACTTCTTTTTTATGCCTCCCAGTTTATCGCTTTTTTCCCAAAGATTATTGCCGCCCAGATGATGTTCATGACCCAATCGGTTATTAATTTCTTCATACATTCTGGAACTGCTCAGGCTGCCTTAACCATGCCCATTATGGCCCCCCTGAGTGACCTGGTTGGCATTACCCGCCAAACCACTGTTCTGGCTTTTCAATTGTGTGAATTTGTCATTCCCATACTGCCCACATCCGCGGTGACGATGGGAGTGCTGGGGATCGCCAAAATACCGTGGGAAAAATGGGCCAAGTGGTTTTTGCCCATGATGCTGGTTCTGATCATTCTAAGTTTCTTGCTGTTAATCCCTCCGGTTTTATCCAACTGGGGACCATTCTAATCAAAACCGTAGAAGAATTATACAAAATAAGCCAAAATTTCATTTAGCAAGAGTATTTTATCAGGATTAACCGCCATATTATCCCCTACCTTTATCAATAGATTCTCGTCGCTTAGAAATGCCAATTCCTTTGAATAGGAATGAAAGCTTGAAATTGGCAATCCCTTTAATCGGCGCAACCCCATGACAATTTTTCTCGACACCGGATTGATTGAATTGATTTCCTTAACCGGCAGGATATTCTGTCTTGTTTTTTTTAAATAATCAGCGAAATCATCATCATTTTTATAATCCTTGTGGTCTTGAAATCCGGAGGCAGATAAACCGATTCCAATATATTCCTGATTTTTCCAGTATTTCAGATTGTGTCGGCACTCGAATCCCGGTTTGCAAAAATTAGAAACTTCATAATGGTCAAAGGCGCCCAACCTTTTCCGTGTATAATTATAGAGTTTATATTGACACTCTTCTGAAGAGTGAGCTGGTAAAACATTTTCCAGTAAATAACAGGACACATGGGGAAGATTAAAGCGTTCAACATGAGAATAATTCAAATCCAGCGATTTCTCATTCTGAGTGGGAAGCCCGATAATGAGATCAACATTCAGGTTTGAAAATAAGTGCTTCAGAGCGATCGAAACAGCTTTAAGAGACTGGTTCACCGAATGACCCCGCTGCAAGTAGTTGAGATCTTCTTCAATGAAAGACTGGATGCCAATACTCAACCGGTTGAAACCGGCCTTTTTAAAAATCTTTAACTTCTCATTTGAAATATCTTCAGGATTACACTCAATACTGATTTCAGGATTTGATGCCACCTTGTAATATTTTGAAATCGACTCCATCAAGGAAAAATAATGTGCCCCTTCCAGCAGGGATGGTGATCCGCCACCAACATAAATCGAATCAATCACATACCCGGAATTCGATTTCATGCGAAGTTCATTTGTCACTGAATTCAAATATTCATTCACAAGTTGTGAATCAAATGGGACAGTGGCAAAATGACAATAGAAACATTTACGCTTACAAAAGGGGATATGGATATAGATTCCGGCTTTCCTTTTCATGAAGCCCACAATATCCGGTTATGGAAACCCTCTATCATGATTCTGCCCGTAACTATCTTATTTCTTCTCTGGTTTCCAGCGAACCCCGTCAGGAGTATCAATCAAGAGAATGCCTTTTGATTTGAGTTCATCTCTAATGGAATCGGCCAGTTGAAAATTCTTTTCCTGGCGGGCCCTTTCCCGGAGTGTAATTTTTTCCAGGATCTGTTTATCCAGAGTATCGGATGAACTTTGCTTAATCACACCCAGTACAGAATTTACCCGATCAATATATGCCAAAATGTTTTCTACATCACCTTTTTTCAGATTATTCATATGCAAATTGATATAATGAATAAATTCAAAAAAAACACCCAGGGCACCAGAAATATTAAAATCATCATTCATGCTTTTTTTAAAGCCAATTTCGTTTTCTTTTATAAAATCAGAAAAAGTTTCCGATTCTCCTTCAACAGGCTTTAAACCCTTGAGTGAAAAAATGAAATCCGTTATCCGCATCAAGGACTTTTTAGCTTGATCAAGCCCCCTGAAAGTGAAATTAAGCAATTTTCGGTAATGGGTAGACAATAACAAATAACGGATAACCATCTCATCATATCCTCTATCGATCAGGTCTGTCAACGTATACTGATTGCCAAGGGATTTGGACATTTTCTGGTCTTCGACAATCAAATGCTGGCAGTGAATCCAGTAATTCACATACGGTTTTCCGGTTGAACATTGGGATTGAGCGATTTCATTTTCATGATGGGGAAAAATGTTATCTACTCCTCCCATGTGAATATCAAAATGCTCACCCAGATATTTCATGCTCATGGCCGAACATTCAATATGCCAGCCTGGCCTTCCGTCTCCAAATGGAGTAGTCCAGAAGGGTTCACCCTCTTTCTTGCCTTTCCATAATACAAAATCCTGAATATTATCTTTCTCATATTCATCGGCATCACTTCTCAATCCCGTATTCAATTTATCCCGCGACACATTGGCCAGCCTGCCATATTGAGGAAATTTCTCAATACTGAAGTAAACAGAATCGCCCTTTTGGTAAGCGTATCCCTTTTTTTCCAGAATCTCAATGATAGAAATCATTTCATCAATATGTTGAGTGGCACGGGGATAAACATCCGCTTTAATGATATTCAGCTTAGCGATATCATTAAAAAATGCATCAACGAACTGCTGGGTAATCGCTTCCAAACTGGAATTCAACTCGTTGGCCTTTTTTATTGTCTTATCATCAATATCGGTAATATTCATTACGTGTTTGACATCATACCCGGAATAGATAAAATATCTTTTAACCAGGTCTTCAAACACATATGACCTGAAATTTCCAATATGAGCAAAATCATAAACCGTGGGACCGCAGGTATAAACTCCCATCTTCCCTTTTTCAATGGAATTAAAGGTTTCCAACTGATTGCTTAGGGTATTATAGAAACGGATATCCATTTTAACTCCTGAATTATTTGAATTGGTCACCATCATTTAACCGTGAATCAATATACCAGCGAACCTGCTTGCAGGCCCTATCAAAAACGGCGATATCCGCATTGGTCCAGTGGGTTCTATTCAAGGCTCTTTTCAAGGAACGATGAAATAATCCCTTGTCTTCCTCCTTAAATTCCAGAGATTTCATTAAAGACCATATGTTATCATACAATCTTTTATAATTTTTCTGCTCCGCCCTCTTGGGAAAAACCATTTCATCTCTGCCCTGTCCTACCAGTTTAAATATTTCATACACAATTACCATGACCGACTGGGCAAGATTCAATGAAGGGTAAGACACTGCCGAAGGAATCTGAATATAATAATTGGCAAATTGACTCTCATCAATGGTAACCCCGGAATCCTCCCGTCCAAACACCACGGCAATTTTTTCTTTTCGAATTCTGCCTGTTATTAATTCAGCAGCTCTGGAAGGAGGTAAAAAATCTTTCTTCCACTTCCCCTTTCTGGTAGTGGCCAGGAAAACCGTGGACATATCATCCAGTGCAGCCATTAACGTATCAAATTCACGACTGTTTTTTATAATTTCTTGAGATCTGTAGCCCAATTTTCTCTGTTCTTCGGCATCACGGTATCCAACAGGGTTTACCAATCTTAAGTGGGAAACACCCATATTTTTCATTGCCCGGGCAACAGAACCGATGTTTCCGGGATTTTTTGGTTCAACCAATACAATAACCAAATTATTTAATAATTTCTCCATGGGAATATGTTGAAATATTATGGTTAGAATTATAGTATAAAAATTCATCTTGGGCAAATTCATTCTAAAAACAAAAGGACAGATTACCAAAAAAAATGCTGAATAAATGATTACTTTTTTTTTAATTCATAATACAGATAATTTTGAGGTATTTTTCCAGTTCCAATCATTTTTTTTTCGAGTTGAACCAAACGACCGGTTTCTGATTTACCTACTTCTGTTTGATGCCAGTTGTTTATATTCAAACGGCGAGGTTTCAAATATGAGGTGAGAAAAAATGGAAACAACAAGGTTCCGCCAAAAGATATGACCTCAACCAAGCCAAAATTGTCCCGTAACATTTGATCTAAATCACCTGATCGAATACATTCTGAAGGATCATCGGAACGCCTCCACATTTTTTTAAAATCTTTCTGATTAACAGGTTTTCGACAGGCAATTAATTGATCTGGTAGAGAATCAAGCCATTCATTAATGATATCAATAATCGATTGTTCAAATCCAAATTCCGAAAGGCCGACATATTCATCAACATACATAATACCATCACGGGATAACTGATTATTCAGTTGAGGGAAAATGTATTCGAAATTTTTAAAGTGGTGAAAAGCACCAACATCAATAATGGTATTAAACAAACCCAGGGAAGCGTAATCATAAGAATTGGCATCAGATTTAACAAATGAATAAGGAATATCAATATTCAATTCTTTCATGTTGTGGTAAAACCGTTCTCCTTCCCCTTTTGAAATATTCAGGTAAACAATTTCGGTTGTATCTCTTTTGGTTAGAAAAGCTTCTGCTGCCATTCCATAACCATCTCCAAAGCAAAGAACTCTCCCAAAAGGAGTTGCTCTATTCTGTATTTTTTTTGTATACCAGCTAAGAGATGCATCCCCGGTAATTTCTTTCTGAATAATTTTCCTAATAATTTTATTATTCCACCAGTATTTAATTGAAGCAGCAGTTTCTGTTTCATCCCAGAATTTAGCTGCCTTTTTTTTATCACTTAACAACAATAAAATTTTTTTTAAAATTCGAATCAAATAATATCTGACCAATATAACTCCTTATTTTTTCTTCTTTAAATTTGATTTTATTTTTTCCCAATATTTAATTCGCTCCTTTATTTTTTTTTCAAACCCCATTTCCTGGGGAATAAAAAAACCTTCTTCTTTTATTTCTTCGGGAAGTGTACTCATATCAGTAGTCTTTTCCCCGAAATCATGGGCATACAAATATCCCCTGCCCGCACCCTTACGGGCTGAAATGAAATCTGCCGGATTGATGAGATGAAGGGGTACAGACAGGGTTCCGTATTTATCAATGATTTTTTTCATGGTGGCCTCGGTTTTATATATTGAATTGCTTTTGGGTGCTGAAGCCAAATAAATACATCCCTGGGTTAAAAACAGATCCCCTTCAGGAGACCCCAAATATTCATAGGCATCTTTTACCCGAAGACACAGCTCCAATGCCCCGGAGTCGGCAAACCCGATATCTTCCACTGCAATTCTGATCATTCGCCGGATAATATATATGGGATCTTCTCCACCCTCCAGCATACGATACAACCAGAAAAGAGAGGCATCACAATCAGAATTTCTGATGCTTTTATGAAATGCTGAGATCAATTGATAACGGTTATCTCCAGTTCGATCATAGGCTCCTATTTTTTTTTGAATGATATCCTGGATAAATTCCCTGTCAATTTTCCGGTTTTTATTTCTGATATGTACAATAATCTCAATGAGGTTCAAAAGGCGTCTGGCATCGCCACTGCTGTAACTCAGAATCAAATGGTTTATCTCCTGAGTCAGCTTTATCTTCACACCCGTATTTTTTTCGAGAAATGAAACAGCCTTTTTTAAAACCTTTTCCAAATGGCTCTGATCCAGAGCATAGAATTCCAGGACTTTAATTCGCGAGAGTAAAGCCCGGTTTATTTTATAGGCCGGGTTTTCTATGGTTGTACCGATAAGGATGATATCCCCCCTCTCTACAAAGGGAAGAAACGCATCCTGAGAATGTTTGTTGAAATGATGGATCTCATCAACAAATACCACCAGTGGTTGACCTTCCAGCTTTTTTACCTGCATGGCTTTGGCCATGATATCACGGACTTCGCCAATGCTGGATATGGTTGCGGAAAACTCGATAGAGGGCACTCCGAGTGATTGAACCAAAATTCTGGAAATGGTTGTTTTTCCACTCCCGGGAGGTCCCCAGAATATCAGGGAACTCAATTTCTTATTCTCAATGAATGAATATAATATTTTTCCCTTTCCGATTAAATGGTCCTGCCCTTCACATTCATCGAGCTTCTGAGGCCGAAGTTTTTCTGCCAGCGGAAAAAATGAATTTTTCAATGTTGTTTGCCTTTAACCGAAGTAATCGATACCGGATTCGAATAATTTCTGATCTTTGTTTCCGGGAATATTGATGGCAACATGATTGCCTTTCCTCTCCGAATGAGCCATCTTCCCCAGAATCCGGCCATCCGGACTGGTAATACCCTCTACTGCATTCATCGAGCCATTGGGATTGAATTCAAAATCCATGGAGGGATCACCTTGCATATCAACATATTGAGTGGTGATTTGACCGGCTGATAATAATTTTTTAAATTTTTCCTGCTTCGCCACGAATCTTCCCTCGCCATGAGATACCGGTATTACATGTATATCGCCCGACCGGGAATGCAAAAACCAGGGAGAAAGAACTGAAACCACTTTGGTTCTGATCATGCGAGACACATGACGCCCAATTGTATTGAAAGTCAGGGTAGGGCTGGATTCATCCAATTCTCTGATCTCACCGTAGATAACCAAGCCCAATTTAATCAATGCCTGAAAACCATTGCAGATTCCCAGCATGAGTCCGTCTCTTTTGTGTAAGAATTTCATTACCGCATTTTGAATCTCCGGATTTCTGAATACGGCGGTAATAAACTTGCCCGAACCATCGGGTTCATCACCGGAACTGAATCCCCCTGGAATAACAATAATCTGAGAATTTTCAATCTTTTTCTTCATGCTATTCAAAGATTGAATAATGTCAGAGGGTTTCAGGTTTCTGAAAACAACCGTCTCGACAATACCACCCGCTGTTTCAAAGGCTTTCTGGGTATCATATTCACAATTGGTCCCGGGAAAAACGGTTATTAAAATTCTTGGCTTGGCAATTTTCACTTTGGGCTTTTTCTCATTTCGCTCAGTATAAATGAACGACTCGCATGTGTTTTCTTTTGGTGTTAACAGGGTTGGGAATACCCTTTCCAAGGGTTTTTTCCAATTTAACATCAATTCTTCAATCCCAATCTCTGTTCCATTAACGGACAGAACAGGTTTGTCCATGGTATGACCCAGAATTTGGTATTGAACTCCTTTGAACATGCTGTTTAAATTTACATTTTTTTCAACCTCTAAAACAATAGAACCAAAATCTGGAGACAACAAATCACTGATTTTCATGGGATTTTTCAAAAATAATCCTATTTTGTTGCCCAAACACATCTTGCTTAATGCTGCGGCCAGTCCTCCGCCCCGTACCGTATGAGCCGAGAGAATTTTCTTTTTTTGTATATTCTCGGTAACAGCAGAAAACATTGGCTTCAACACATCGAATCTGGGGCACTCATTCAGATCTCTTTCCGCTTTAAGGTAGACAATCAGGGTGTTGCTCTGCTTTAATTCAGGGGAAATAACTGTTTCTAAATCCACGACATCTACTGCAAATGCAATTAGGGTGGGGGGAACATGTAAATCTTCAAAAGACCCTGACATACTGTCCTTCCCTCCGATTGAAGCCAACTCAAATTCGGTTAAAGCATAATATGCCCCCAGTAATGCGGCAAAGGGTTTTCCCCACTTACTGGGATTGTCACCAAGTTTTTCAAAATACTCCTGGAGAGAAAATCGGATGGATCGATAATCTCCTCCGGTTGCAACCACTTTGGACACTGCTTCGATAATAGAATATATTCCTGTATGAAAAGGACTCCAGACTGCCAGTTCGGGATTGAAACCAAATGTCATAACGGTTCCGGTTAAAGTATCTGATGTCAATACCGGGATCTTGGCAACCATTGCTTCAATCGGAGTCAATTGATATTGACCTCCGAAAGGAAGCAATACAGTGCCCGCTCCAATAGTGCTGTCAAATCTTTCTACCAGCCCAATTTGCCCACAATTATTAAGATCTCTCAAATTTTCCAACCAGATGGTTTTCAAATCATCAGGTCGATTCGTGATTTTTTCAACGGATTCGATAAAAAAATTGTCTCTGCTCTCTGGTGCAGAGACAACCACATCAATATGCTTTCTTACTCCATTGGTATCTATAAATTTCCTGCTGATATCAACGATGGCCTCATCTCTCCAATACATTCTCAAACGATCAGAGGAAGTTACGCGGGCAACTTCTGTTGCCTCGAGATTTTCCGCTTCAGAATACCGCTTGAATCGATTTACATCTCCGGGAGAGATAACAACTGCCATTCTCTCCTGGGATTCTGATAGGGCCAGTTCCGTCCCATCAAGCCCCTCATATTTTTTGGGGATTTTATCCAGATTTATATCCAACCCATCAGCCAGTTCTCCGATTGCTACCGAGACCCCGCCCGCTCCAAAATCATTGCTCCTCTTGATCAAACGGGTGACTTCAGGATTCCGGAAAAGCCGTTGAAGTTTTCGCTCCTCTGGCGGATTCCCCTTTTGAACTTCCGCCCCTGCCGTGAAAATCGATTTTTCCGTATGTTTCTTGGACGATCCGGTAGCTCCGCCAATTCCATCTCTACCGGTTCTTCCACCCACCAGAATAACCACATCCCCAGGGATGGGCTCCTCTCTCTTTATATTTTTTCTTGAAACAGCACCGACAACAGCACCTACTTCCATTCGTTTGCTGACATACTTATCATGGTAAATTTCCGTAACCAGACCAGTGGCCAAACCGATTTGATTCCCATAAGAACTGTATCCCAAGGCAGCCTCGGTGGTAATCTTTTTCTGGGGCAATTTGCCTGGAAGTGTTTCCGAAATACTGGCCCTGGGATCTCCAGAACCACTAACCCGCATGGCCTGGTATACAAATGCCCTCCCGGAAAGGGGATCCCGAATGGCACCGCCCAGACAGGTAGCCGCGCCCCCGAATGGTTCAATCTCAGTGGGATGGTTGTGGGTTTCGTTTTTAAACAAAATTAACCATTCTTCTTCCTTATTATTTCGCTTGATTGTTCTGATGATACTGCAGGCATTTATTTCACCGGACATCTCCATATCCTGGAGTTTTCCTTTCTCTCGCAGTTCCTTCATACTCAAGGTTGCCAAATTCATCAAACTCAGGTCAACATCCTGACATTCAGCAGATTTTTTTTTATATTGAAGCCACTCAGCTGTTTTAATATATTTTTCCAGGGTTTCTTTTATGGGTTTTGCATACGGACCCTCAACTATTTTAACATTATGAATACGGGTATTAAAGGTAGTATGTCGGCAGTGATCCGACCAATATGTATCCAGCATTTTGATCTCGGTTATGGTGGGATCCCTCTTTTCCTGCTCCCGAAAATACTGTTGACAAAACGAAATATCCTCGAGACCCATGGCCAATCCCCGGGAATCAATAAATTTTTGAAGTTCACCCTGAGAAAAACCCCTGAAACCATATATGGATTTTATATCTTCCGGAACCAGGAACTGCATCCTCAAATCCTCAGGCTTATCCAGCTTTGCCTCTCTGGAATCCACAGGATTAATGAGATATTTTTTGATTCTATCCATATCCTCGGAGGATATTTTACCCTTTAAAATAATGAATCTGGCTGTTACCACCAGAGGTTTATTTTGTCGACTAATAATCTGAATACATTGGGCTGCTGAGTCCGCTCTCTGATCATACTGGCCGGGTAAATATTCAATAGCAACGATTTTTTCATTTCCTTGTAGCTGAATTCTTTCCTCATAAATATTATCCAGTGGCGGTTCGGAAAGAATTGAATTTTTCACCCGGTTAAATTCTGGCTGTGAAATTTCAGAAATATCATACCGATTCAGCAGGCGAAGGTTCTCCAAATTTTCAATGCCAAGGTTAAATTTTAGATCCTGAAAAAGACTCTGTGCTTCTATATCAAAACCTTTCTTTTTTTCAACAAATATTCTTTTTATGCTCACGGTTAGATATTACCTGATCTTATAGGGGTTTTAAGGCCTTGCGGATTTCATGAATATGTTCGGGTGTTGTTCCACAGCATCCCCCGATAATTGAGACACCCGCTTGGACTAAATCTTTACTCTTCTCTGCCATAAAGCCGGGGGTTTCCGGGTAATAGGGAAGATTATTTCTCAGCTCGGGGAGCCCGGCATTGGACTGAATGATGAGTGGAACCGGGGTCAATTGATTAAATTCCCGGGCTATCAAAATCATCTTCTCGATTCCGTTCCCACAATTTGAGCCAACAATATCCGCTCCTGCCGCCGTTAATTGCTGCACTGCTGTGGGAATATCCACTCCCATAATAGTAAAAAACCCCCTGGGAGTGGAATCAAATGTCATGGTGGCCATAACCGGAATATCCGGCGCAATAGATTTGGCGGCTTTTACTGCCAGAACAGCCTCCTGAACATCGGTCATGGTCTCAACACAAACAACATCGATTCCATCATCTATCAATGCGTTAAGCTGGCGGTAAAAATTATCATACATTACTTCGGATTCGATATCCCCATAGGGTTTTAACAGTTTTCCACTGGGGCCACAGGAAGCCGAAATAAAAACACTTCCATCTATCGCATTTATTACGGCTTTCAGGGCATTCCTATTGATCTCTTCTGTTTTTTCCTCCAGGGAATAATCGGCCAATTTCAAGGGTGATGCCCCAAATGTATTGGTCTGTAAAATCTCAGCTCCGGCATTATAATAAAGGCGAGCAATTTCTTCAAGAATTTCCGGATGTGATAAATTAAACGTTTCCGGAGGCATTCCGGCCGGAAGCCCCCTTTGCATCAACAGAGAGCCCATGGCCCCATCGGCAATAAAAATTTCCCCTCTATTCAACCGTTTTAAAATCGATTCCATGCTAATTATGACCGGTCATGGCCTTGATGCGTTCCACTGCATGACCGACATCATATCCATACTCATCAGCCCCGATTTCATCGGCAAAGGCCTTGGATACCGGAGCCCCTCCGATAATGGTTTTTATTTGACCTGATAATTCTTCTCTTTTGATAATATCCACAACCTGTTTCATCACAGCCATGGTGGTAGTTAAAAGTGCGGACATACCAATAATCCTGGCATTATTGCCTTTAGCCGTATCCACAAATTTTTCCGGGGCTACATCATTTCCCAGGTCAATGACTTCATAACCTGCCCCTTTAAGCATAATTCCCACCAGGTTTTTCCCGATATCATGCAAATCACCCTGAACCGATCCGATAACAACCTTTCCCCGGGAGGGAATACCCTCTTCAATGAGCATAGGCTTCAGCAAGTCCATTCCTGCATACATGGCCTTGGCGGCTAACAGAACATCCGGCAAAAAAATTTCATGGATTCTAAACTGATCCCCGATAATATTCATTCCGGCAATTAATCCATCATTGAGAATTTCCAGGGGAGATTTGTGCTGATCCAGGGCGCTTTGGGTAAGTTCGGCTACCTTGGTATCATCTCCCATCTGCAGATGCTGTGAGATTTGATTTAATATTTCCATGTTTTATCTCCTTGTCTTCCTGAATTATTGGTTTTATCCTCTGCAGACAGGATTTGTGTGAACAAAGTCTGCAAAATGAAAAATTGTTTTTGAAAATATGAATATCTCTCTTCCCGGCCACCAGGACACCGGTTATTGATTTTAAAGGGACCATCAAAAACTGCTGATTTAGGGTGATACCGATCTCCTCTGGTTCAAGGTATTCAAAGAGTCTTTTTTGGGCGCTGAGGTGCCACCCACAGTATCCTGGGCTGTATATCAGAACGGTTGTAGATGGCTCGCATTGATTTTTTTCCATTAAAAATTGGTAAAACTCCTGCTCCCCGATGCGGGTGGCCATATCGGCTCCCTCAGAGGCAACAGAATCCAGCATTGATCCCAGTGCAAAATCATTATTATTAAACAACCGGGTAATCTCTTGACTGATTGTTTCTCCCAGGGTGAAGGCTAAGATTGCCAGGTGTTGAGACTGAGGATAAATGATCCCCAATGGAGTCTTTTTCTCATTCATCCCCATTCCCGAATAAACTTGACTGAAATCCTTAATTGAAATCGTTTCGATTACCCCTTTGGGTTCAGCCAGTTCCCGGTACAGAAGCAGTGCTTTGGAATAAAGCTCGACTATTTTTTTCGATGGTTTTACACCTCTGGCGATCCCCTGGGATAAGAACACACCCTCCTGGGACGGTTCGATTTTTTCAATCCGGGGAATTAAAAACTGTCTCATGAAGGTTTATTGAGGAAGATTTTTCATACCATATCTTCGGGCTTCTTCTTCCATACGGCGGGTCAGTTCAGATTTCATACCCTCAGGTAAGGGTGAGGGTTGATAGGAGTCTATTAACCGTGTCACCTCCTGAGTAGCACGCTCTTTAAGCGTTAAGGCTCCTTCTTCTCTCCATCGGGAAAGATTGGCTCGATCAATCACCTTGCCCGGGAAATAATGCTCCTCCTTCAGATAACGACGGGTATGAGTTGAAATGAGCAGATGTTTTTCCTGCAGTAATTCCTTAAAAATAGGAAGAGCCGGGAAGTCTTCCTTGGGTTCAATCCCCCGAATCATTCGAAGAACCATTCCGCATATCTCATTATCAAGAACCAGTTTTTCAAGGCTCTGGCAATTCTCGAAATCCAGCATACCAGGACCAGAAATATTGTTGATCCCGCTCAGGGCTGCCAAAGTGGCTCCCATGGATGATTCTAATCCTGCCTGGGCATCCAGATTTTTGGCATCACTCAATGAGATATAGGCCTGAGTCGGGATTCCCAGGTACTTACCGATTTCATTGTAGGCACAATCAATCATCTGGGTTTCCACCGCCCCCATTGGGGTGGTTTCATATCTGATATCAAAAAAAGCAGGAGAACCACCATACAGTAACGGAGCCCCGGGATTTGAAAGCTGACTTATAACAATTCCACTGAGGGTTTCTGCAGTATGCTCTACCAGAGTTCCAACCAGGGTAACCGGTGCCATAAAACCGGAAAGTGGCATGGAAATAAACTCAACCGGGATGCCCCACTGGGCGCAATCCACCACATTTTGTGAAGTTACATCACTCCATTTCAGAGGAGAAGTGGGGCAACAGGAAAAAACCGTCAGGGGTTTTTCTCTCAATGCATTTTCACTTCCCCTTACGATTAACTGTAAATCCCTCATCACATTAAAGGCATCTACTGTAAACGTACCGGTAACCACAGGTTTTTTACAATATAACAGGCTGAGGTAAAGGCGATAACTGTCTGATATCTTTTCCACAACATCAGAGGGAATAAATGCCGTACTCTGGGAAGTAATATGTTCCAGACCTTCCACCAGCTTGGCATACCGGATATAATCATGAGTAGTGGGTTTACGGATTTGATCGGTCTGGCCATCCAATATATGCAGGGCTGCCGAACCGGGAGTGAAATACACATTGTAATCTGAGAAATCATGGGTTTCATTTCCCAAAACATCATACAATTTAAAGGCAGAGGGAACGGATTTCAGAGCATCGTCAATAATTTCATTGGTATATATTACCTGAAAATTTTCCATATCCACGATTGCACCATGATCGGATAAAAGAGCCAAAATCTGTTTGTTATGAATCCTGGTACCGAGTTTACACAGGATATCTCTGGATTCCGAAATGATTCTCTCAATTAGATCATTGGATAAGAATTTCAAAGTCGGTCTTGCAGACATTATGGTTCCTCCTGTTATCGGGGCTGATAAAAAAATTATAGATAATCAGGCTATTAAAGTCAATTATCGGAATATGTCTCGGGGCCAGCTTGACAGGCGACTCTTCAGCCCAGTGCCACATCGAGGATCATCATCACCGTAAAACCTATCATGGTTGCCATGGTTACTATATCAATATTTGCATCGTTCCGCTGAGATTCCGGAATCAGTTCTTCCACCACTACAAAAATCATTGCTCCGGCAGCAAAGCAAAGTGCATAGGGCAGGATGCTCTGTATATTAAGAACAAATACTGCTCCGAGCACCCCGGCAATGGGTTCAACCAGACCGGATGCCTGCCCCATAATGAAGCTCTTCGTCCGCCCCATTCCTTCTCTCCTCAATGGTAACGATACCGCAGCTCCTTCCGGGAAATTCTGGAGACCGATTCCGATTGCCAACGCAATGGCGCCGCCAAGCGTAGCAGAAGGAAGATGGGCTGCCACAGCCCCGAAAGCAACGCCGACAGCAAGACCTTCGGGGATATTATGCAGTGTGATTGCAAGTACCAGCAGCGTGCTACGCTGCCAGGATGTCTTTATTCCCTCACTTTGCTCTATAGCCAATCTTGAATGAAGATGCGGCAGTAAACGATCAGCCAGTCTCATGAAAAGCCCACCACCCATGAAGCCAATTACGGCTGTCAGCCATGGGATGTGGCCCATCTGTTGGGCCATTTCTATGCCAGGAGCTAGCAGAGACCAGAAGCTTGCAGCAATCATGACACCGGCAGCGAAACCGAGCATAGAATCCATGAGTTTTGGTTTTACCGTCTTTGTAAAGAAAACGAGTGCCGCTCCTGCCGCAGTCACGCCCCAGGTAAAGAGCGTAGCCATAAGCGCCTGCATGATGGGACTATATTGTTGAAAAAAGTCGATCATCTTATTTCCTTTCGCCAACGATTGAGTTCACCTGCATTTTGGATCGAAGCGGAAAAATGTCAGGTGCAACGATTTGTTAGGCAATTAATTTATTTAGTATGTCTTTTTGTATACAATAGATTGTCACTACCTATTAATATCATAATTGGTATTAGTTTAACAGTAAGAATTTTCATATTATTTTCCCTTAGTATTATTACAGCACTTAAATTTTCTTGAAACCGAAAATCTATTAAACAGCTGGTCGCAATTGAACTTTATTGCAATATTATCTCATTGCTTTGATAATGCGCTTATTTACATTCTGCATATAGATTTCGATAATGATGGAAATTAATAAAAGTGCTATAATCACGAAAAAAACTATTGGATCTTGTTTTATCGTTTGAATGCTAAAAATAACCAGAACAGTGAAATTTGATAAAAAAGCTAAACCGACTATGATTTTTGAAGCATTAGTCTCTAAGGTCAAACTTTTTAGGTGCCCCAGATGTACAACCGAGTAGACAATAAGGTAGACGATACTTCCAAGGATAGCGATTCTAGAGAGATCAAGAAAGTTTGCAACAAGCAGGATAAGAATCGATGTTGTTAACAGGCCAGCAGTGCCAGCATGCCATAACTTACGTCCTGTGAAGTTGGGTAGCTCGCCATCTTTAGCCAGAAGTAGCGTCATGTTTGCCGTGCTATATAGATTGGCATTAATACTCGATGCAGCAGACATTAGTGCAGTAAGGGAAATAATGGTAAAGCCTATCTGTCCAAAAATTGGTTTTGCAGCTTCTGCCATTGCATAATCTTTTGCTCGAATGATATCAGACAATTCGAGATTACCAAATACTGCAAATGAGGCTCCAACATAGATAAATATAACAATCCCGATAGCACCGTAGATAGCTCGAGGCAGGGTATGCGATGGGTTGGGCATATCTTCAACCGTATTGGTAATAACACCAAAACCATGATAAGCAAGTAGACAAATCGCCACTGTACTTAAAATGCTGACAATAGAAACATTGCTACCTTGCATGGAAAGGAGTTCTGGTTTGATTAACAGCGAACCACCAATAATGAATATCGCTAAGATGAATATTTTTGAAATAACAATAAATTTCTCTACTTTGCCGACCACATCTGCACCAACAAAATTGATAAATGTTAGTATTATAATTATGACTGAAGCGAAAATATTGATCAGAAGTCCTGAAGGGTGAGATGTAAATAAAGTTACTGCATAGCTGCCAAAAGCCTTGGCAACCATAGCCATAACCACGGTAATCGAAAAGTAAAGAAGGATTGAAAGAACACCAGTGATGTAGCCACTACCGTACCCATGAACCAAATATTCAACAATTCCGCCTGAAGAAGGGTACTTAACCCCAAGAATTTATTAACCCTTTGCACCGGATCCTATGGAATAAAGTTTTTTATCTGATCCAAGTTTTTCAGATGGACCCAGCACCATTCGCCAGCAAGGCACTTCTTCCTCTAAAGATTGAATAGCCTTGAAAAATTCAACTGCCTTCATATTACTCTCAAGCACTCCAATTCTCATATTATGATTGTGCAATTCAATTGCAAAGGTTTCAATTAGTTCATTAGGAGTAATACGGTCTGATAAAACTGCTAAAGGAACTACAGAAATAACATCAATACCAGGACGCCCAAATATATAACCGGTGATTGAATTTTCAATTTTTGACACAAAACATAAATTGGGAAACAATTCATATCGACGTCTAAGAAAAAAACCACGATCATCCCCAAAGGCCTGGGTATCAAGGTCGCAAATTTTAATTAAATCATCTGGTGTAGCCTTCTGAACCAAAGGACTATTTCTGCCTTTTATCTTTCCCTCAAACCGTAGAGATTTTGTGATTTTTCTGAATCCATATTTTGTGTAAATTGGAACCGCATCCAGGTCAGCGTCCAGGTATATATTTTGGATACCATTAGATTGGAGATATTGGATTGTATGCTCAAATAGTTTACTTCCATATCCACGACCACGCATTTCTTTAATAATAACCAATTCACCAATAAAACCATTGGTTTGATACGGTATCGCTACACAAATTCCAATTTTCTTTGAATCTTTCTCAGCAACAAAACAACCGTTGGGATTAAAGGAAAGAAAACTTTTGAATACTTCTCTGGTTTCACTTGCCCACCCTTCCTTACTGGTGCAGTGATAAGCAAATTCGATGTCAGAATGATTCATATTTCTGATTAACATCATTAATTCCTATCCATGCGATAAAAGTCCCAAACATACTATCATATTACCTACTCATTTTTTTCGGGGCATAACATTTGAAATCACCGACTCGTTTACGCGTCCGGTGCATTGATTTGTTATGCATTGACATCTAAGATCATTGTCCAAGCATTACCAACTACATCGTACTTTATGAATCCCTCTGAAATATATAGATGATGTACCGGATTATCTTTTTCAACACTCAGGCTAATATGTTCGATTCCTTGAATTAAGGCTTCATGTACAAGTTCCCGAATAAGTGATCGACCAATTCCTTTGCATCGACA